>NZ_CP060393.1:0-600000 GCF_014274685.1 Edaphobacter sp. 4G125 | reverse complement strand
GTTACGTCGACGCGCTGACGGGCATTGGTCAATACCGAGAAGGTCTCTGTCACGGCACGGCTGAAGCCTTGGGCCTCAGCGGTGATCTGGTAGTTGCCCGGCTGAACGCTGGCAAACTCAAACTTTCCTTCGGAGTCCGTCGCCTTGGTCTGCTGGATTCCGGTTGAAGCGTTCGTTAGGGTGACGTTGCTGCTGGGAACGGCCGCTCCGGAGCTGTCCTTGACATAACCAAGCACCGAGGCCGATTCAAACTGCGCCCACGCTGCGGTTCCACCGAGCACGAACCATACTGCGGCGATCAAAGTTAATAGCGCCTTTGTCTTAAAGCCGAGTATCCGTTGGATTGGTTGTTGAAGATTCCTGGGAGGGAATCGAAGTTCTTCGATCTGTGTCGTCATGATGTGCCTCTCTTGCATCACCTGTTGTTCCCGTCGGTTAGGTTTTTTGCCGAACCATTAGCTATGTCTGTGTCTGTCTCTGTTATTCCCAAAGCGACAGCTCTGTTTTTTGAGGTTCCGGCAAAACACTACTGACTGCGTTGGATCGCTGTCAATGAAAATACTTTACGTTACCGATAACTTGGATTATCGGAATGCACATGGTAAATAGATTTGAATAAAGTGTTTATCTTGAAAATAAAAATCATTTAGCGGAAACGCTGACCACCTGAACAGAGCTCGCAATAGCCGAAAAAAGCGTATGAATCCATCATGCCGGTTCTTTGTAAATCTCCGGTAAATAAGCGGTAACTCTTCTCTCAAACGCAAAAAGTCCCGGGCTTCAACAAATACCCGGGACTCTCAGGATACCGTTTTGAGACTGTAGACGGACGCGCAGCGCTTACCAGTCGATCTTTTCGGGGAAGAACTCCGCGAACAGGTCGTCGTAGTAAGGCTTCAACTCCTTCATATTTGGCTTGGTATGCCCCTTGGAGTAGAGGTCATACGGATTGAACTGGTTGACCCAGTGCAAGCTCTCCTTGTCCTTCTCGTTCATCAGGTGCTCGTAAGCTCCATGACGGTGCCAGGCATAGAACGAGTGATACCGCAGCATTGCCAGCGACGAGTCCGGCAGGTACGGCTTCATCACTTCATAGATGTACCCATCGTGGCCGAACGACATATGTACGTTGTCCAGACCGCAATTGGGTTCGTAGATGCCATACTTCGTGTTGTACTTCGAGTTGTTGTAATCCGGGTTCGCCTTGAAGTACTCCGGAAACACAATCTGGTCCGAGTATGCGCAGCCCACCGGGAAGGTATCTCCCACCACGCCCCACTGAGGCTCGCCGTACAGGCATAGCACCTTGCCGAGATCGTGGACAAAGCCCGTCAGTACAAACCAGCGAGGATGGCCATCCTTGCGAATTGCCTCCGAGGTCTGGAGCAGATGCTCAATCTGGGTAAGATCTGTATCAGGATCGCTGTCGTCGACCAGCGTGTTCAAAAACTCGGCCGCCTCCCAGATCGACTTCTTGCCTTTCTTCAGACTGAAGTACTCCTTTTCCTTCCCCATCACGTAGTCAAAGGTCTGGTGATGGTGGTTCAGCCGGTAGAACTCCGCTACTCCGGGGTTCGCCTTCTCGTCGTACTGGCGAAACTCCTCCTGGCTCTTGCCTTCCTGGTAGCGGCCCTGCAAAAACTCGTCCCACTCCTCCATGTCTTTTCCAAGGGGAGCATTCGGTGCGACTGTTGTGACGGCCATCTTCTATTCCTCCGGGCGCAGCACTTAGTTAGCGGTAACTATAGGCCCTCCAGAGAACGGTTGGCAAGCGGAAACGATAACTTTCTGCAAAAAATCTGCTGCCTGTCTCGTTATCGCAACTGCCGAGCTAGTTCCTGGCGGAAAACCCTTTCCCGGTCAGCAATAAACGCCGTATATCCGGCTGGATCGACAAATGCCTCATGGTCGCCCTTTTTGAGGCGCGCATACTTCTCCTCCAACCCGTAATAGCTGCCATGGGCTCCCAGGAAAATATCGCAGTGCAAGGATTTAAGGGTCTGAAAGGTCTTCTCATAGTCCGCCGTAATACCGGGATAGCTTGGATTCTTCGCCAGCCTGTATCCGGGATTTACGGTGGTGCTCCCGACGATCACCACATCTTCTGTCTTCCCGTTATCGTTTACCCGCATCGTCCAGGTCGTACACCCCTTTGTATGTCCGGATGTTTTGTGTGCCACCAGAATGGCCCCACCCAGACGGACTTCATCACCATCATGCAAAACTCGATCGACCTTCGCAGGCTTGTACCAATTGCGCTTATCCCGGCCATAGGCAAAGTCGCTCTTTCCCCCGTCCTCCACCACAGGAACGTCGGCGTCCATCACCATGTATTTCGCGCCCGTCAACCGCTTGATCGTGGCGCTTCCAGCGTCGTGATCGAAGTGTGCATGGCTAATTAGTAGGATCTTTGTGTCGCTGAACTTGAACCCGAGCTTCTCAACGCTCGCCTTGATCTGCGGCACCGAACTTTCAAGGTTGCTGTTGATCAGGATATTGCCCTCTGGTGTGACCACAAGGTACGAGGCCAGGTCCTTGCTCCCCACGTAATAGAGATTGTCTGCAATGCGATGCGGAGGAAACGGCTCTGTCCATTCGGGATTCTGAGCCACTGCCTTCCCCGCCAGCAGAACGGCAAACATAAACAGTACGGATAAAAAATGGAAGCGCGTAGAAGAGTTCAACCGGGTCATGCGCAAAGCATGGCACTCTTCCTGGAGGATTTTTCTGTGAACATCAGTACATCTAGTGCCCTTCTCGGTACCTGCGCCGTTCGTCACAATATTTAGCGAAAACGACCACGCTATATTTCCCGAATTCCTATCAAACTCCTACACTAGCAGGCGCATTCGTTCTTCCGAGGAGGCTCCCCTGCATGAAAATCGTCTTCAGCTTTGCGATCTGTCTTTTCACATTCGCCGCCGCAGCACAGTCGCCTGCGCCAAAGCCACCGACAACCCTCAAAGGCGTCCTGTTAGAGCAGCTTCGCACCACCCACAACTCCCAGGATTGGTTCGCCTCCGGCAATACCGCCATCCACGGCCTCACCGCCGAGCAGGCGAAATGGACCGACGGCAAAGGCAACCACTCTGTCGGCCAGCTTACTTATCACCTCGTTTTCTGGGATAAGCGCGCTCTCATGGATTTCAAAGGCGAGAAGACCGCTCAGTTCAATGGAAACAACGACGAGACCT
Organism: Edaphobacter sp. 4G125; assembly: GCF_014274685.1. Classification (NCBI taxonomy): domain Bacteria; kingdom Pseudomonadati; phylum Acidobacteriota; class Terriglobia; order Terriglobales; family Acidobacteriaceae; genus Edaphobacter; species Edaphobacter albus. Next base: position 596,806 of record NZ_CP060393.1, on the reverse strand, counting down.
TCAATAACTTCACCCCAAAGCAGTGGAATGATCTCGTCAAGCAATTCGACCAGGTCATGACCGACTGGGAGAAGGCCGTCGAAGCAGCCGATGACGCAACCATCGCAAAAAACGCCTCGCTCATCGCCCACGTTGGAACCCACAACGCCTACCACATCGGGCAGATCGTCTTCGTCCGGAAGGAACAGGGATCGTGGGACCCCTCGAAGGGAGTCAAATAAACCTTCCGTTGAGGAAAACCTCTCCTTGAATCGAACTGTTGGTTGGTGTATCGAAGTAGGAGATGAGCAGAGAGAAAACGATGGAGAGCATCACCATCCGCCCGATGCTTGCGGGCGAGCTGGAAGCAGCCTGCAACGTCATTAGCTTGGCCTTTGCCGATAACCCGAATATGGGAGCGATCACCAACGGCGATACCGCAAAGGCGCAACACGCAATGCACGCGATAGCGAACTTCGCCAAGCTGGGCCGGCGATACAGCTATGTGCTGGTCGCAGAGATCTCCGGGCAGATCGCTGGAGTCCTCAACGCTGCACAGTGGCCCCATTGCCAAATGGACGCTGCTGAACAGAAAAGTACAGGGCCAGCCATGTATCAGGCCCTGGGGACCTCCATGCCCAAAGCGATGGAGCTTATCGGCACCTGGGTAAAGTACGATCCGCAGAAGCCCCATTGGCATATCGGCCCTCTCGGCATCCTTCCAGCATTTCAAGGACGCGGCATCGGAAGAGCCTTACTGCGTGCGTTTCTCGAGAAGGCCGACCAGGACCATGTCCCTGCTTACCTCGAAGCCGAAGTCGACAAAAACGTGCGGCTTTATGAGTCCGAAGGATTCAACGTGATTGCACAAGAAGCAATCTTCGGGCTCAATAATCGCTTTATGTGGCGTGAGGCAAAGGAATCCTGACACTCTTTTCCGCCGACTTCGTTTATCGCCTGGACCATAGCTCCAAAAGAAGCTCGAACGATGCTTCATACGGCACGTGCCGCGATTTTCCGGCTGCCCTCATTGCCCACCTCAATCATTAACGGAACTCGCCGAAAGTATTTGTTTTGACGGCTCTGCCGTGTTCTCATCTGTCTTGCAGATACCAGGAGTCACCTCATGCCCTACATGATCTCTCGCGCTGGCCAGACCTACGGTCCTTATACTCTTGAGGACCTGCAGCGATACGTCACGACTGGCAACATCCTCCTCACCGACCTTGCGAAATCCGACGAGATGGCCGACTGGATTCCCGTCGCACAGATTCTCAACCCGGCAACCGCAGGCACGCCCTTTCCCGGAGCGCCCGTCCCGCCTGCGTATGTCCCTCCTGTCGCCGCGTATGAGCAGCCCGGCGGCTATGCAGTCTCGCCCTATCCCGATCCCCCTAATCTTCACTGGGTGCTGGTCCTACTGTTTACGATCTTTACCTGCGGCCTCTTCTCCGTGATCTGGGACTTCGTCCAGGTGCTCTGGATGAAGCGCATCGAACCACAAACAAAGGCTTTCCCGTACTTTATTGGCTACGCAATTCTGTCGTTCCTCAATGGAGGCGTCTCCATGCGAGCGAATATGATGATGCTGCACACTGGCCATCGTCACCCCTCGTTGCTCTCCGCCCTCATCAGCATCGCAGTCTTTGTTCTGGTGATCCTCTACCGTTTCTCTATGCGCGATTCACTGGAGCGTCACTACAACAGCGCAGACCCCGTCGGACTTCGCCTCGGTCCGATCATGACCTTCTTCTTTGGCGGGCTCTACTTCCAGTACCACTTCAATCGCATCAATGCCATGAAACAGGCACTTCGTTATCGCAGCGGGTTCTAAATCGTCATGGATACAGCTGCACGGAGGATTAATATTCCGGCACCCGGAGTGAAGACTTCCGATCAGGACAGCCGCTCCAGTCTTTTATTCGCCGCCGTAATCATCTCCGCGTCTCTTATCGTCATACTACTTCTGCGCTTCCCGCCCGAACAGTATGCGTTCCTCTATCCGCAGTGCCCCATTCATCACTACCTCGGCATTCTCTGCCCTGGCTGCGGAACCACGCGCGCAATCGCCGCACTTCTTCGCGGGCATCTGCTGGAAGCTCTCCGTTTCAATGCGCTCACTACGCTCAGCCTTCCTGTAATCGCCGGCTGGATCATCTTTGCGCGCAAGCCGCTCCAATGCCCGCGGATTCCGCAGACGATCCTCTACTCAGCATTTGCAGTTGCCATCATCTTTACCATCGCGCGAAACCTTTAAACACAAAAGTGGCTCCCGCGCAGGGAGCCACTTTTTCAAACAAACAATTTAGGCCTGGACTGCTGCTGGCTCTGTCGTCGACGCGGCCTGCGCGGTTCCGCCCTTCAGATCGGTGCCGCCGGGCTTGCGGATATCGATGCCGCCCTTGAAGAAAGCACCATCTTCAATGGAGATGCGCGCAGCAATCACGTCGCCTGTCAGCGAACCTTCGCTGCGGATATCCACGCGGTCGCTGGCCTGGCAGTTGCCACGCACCTTGCCCAGCACCACGACTTCGCGAGCGACAATGTTCGCCGCCACCTGGCCATTCCGCCCTACGGTAACGCGGTTGCCCGGAAGGTTGATCGCTCCTTCCACCTTGCCGTCGATGTACAGTGACTCAGAACCTGTTACCTCGCCCTTAACAACCAGCGATTTGCCGATCGTCGCCTGTTCGCCCGTTCCAGGAGCGGCATTGGTCGTGCTGGGTGCTGCCGCACGCGGAGCCTCGTAGCTCGGCGATGGCGGAGTCGGCCGCGACGGTTCTGGGGTGGAGGGGCTATTGCTTCCCGGCTGATTCGGTTTCCACATATCTGTCTCTATTCCTTTCCTCACTGCTGGAGATGACCCCTCTACGGGCTCCATCTGGGTACACATCTTGCGACGCACCCTGTTGTCAACGATACTACTCCGCGGCACACTGCGAATTAACCAACATTCACAGGGAATTCCACAGTTTTTGAATCTCCTTCAACACTCTCGGGAAGCTCTTTCCCTTTCCGATGAATTTTCTTCCCTCTGTAACCCCTTTTGTTCCACCTTCCACGAAAGTGGCAGGCACATCTCTCCACATCCAAACCCAATTTGGATACCATGTCCCCACTTTCTCTGAACGCTGCCGTACATATTTTCACTGGATTTCTGCTTTATATCCTTTCTTACTGGAAATGCACTTGAGATTCCCTGCGCGATTTCTCTGCCTGATCCCTGTCTTCCTGTCCACGCCTGCATTTTCTGCTGGCCCAAAGATCCACACCGTGGCCCTGGGAGCAGCGCGTCGCGTCTCCTACACCCAGCCCGATGCCACCCCGGAAGAAAAACTCGACCAGACTTCCACCATCAAAGTTCGCCCCCTCATCATCGATGGCCGTCAAAAAGAGTGGACAACCGGCGAAACGCACGACATCACCGATCGAACCTTTGCGATCCGGCGGGCTCTACGCATCAACGATGCTCTGCCTTCAGACTCTGCCCCGCGCTGGATCTGGCAACCCGGTCCCTGGATCACGGTTGACCGCGTCACCGGCCACATCACCGCTCTGCATCTTCCGAACTTCGATCCTCTGGTCTCCGATGCCATATGGTTCCGCGACTATGCTGCCTACTGTGGCACCAATACCACGACCAGAGGCGGAAATCTCTACGTCGTTGTCGCCCAACTTGGAGCTCGCCGTCCTGTAGTACAAAAAGCGATTGGCCGCTGGCCCGAGCCCAACCATTTCATTCCTGTCTGCCAGTCCGCAAAATGGGAGCGCCTCCCCCTGCGCGTCACCATCCAGCCCACCGGGGGACAGGCCACGACCTACGATGTCGTCGGGACCTCCTCCATCATCGAAGAGGGGGACAACGATGACAGCAATTGACGGCTGGCCAAAAGCTGTGTCCATCGACTTACCTTAATTGCGGATTCACCTAAAATTGTCATCCTGAACGGAGTGGTGCGCGTTTCTCTGCGAACTACGAAGTCGAAGGACCTGCGGTTCGTTCACACACCTCAAACTAAGCCGGACTACTCCGCCCGTAACGCCTCCAGCGGATCGATGACCAAACCCACACCAATCGCTCCCGCAAAGCTACCAACACAAAACCTTCAATCGCAATCTGTCGCATCAACCGTAAGGCGAAGTATCGTCATTGATGGTACAAACATCAAAAGACAACGAAGACAGTAAGAAACTGAATCTAACAGCGCGAGCAGGGTCTTTTCACTTTCAGTAACCTTGCGCCCTGTCGAGCATCTAAAACAAAATAAGACACTTCCTCTGAAGAGAGGCTTATCGTGAGACTCATCATTGCGTTTCTACTTCCCTGGCTTACCTTCTTTACCATCGGGCGACCCTTCGCCGGAATGATCTGTCTTGTTCTGCAGGTCACCCTTCTTGGTTGGATTCCGGCAACCATCTGGGCCGTGTACGCTCTTAGCCAATACAACACCGATCAAAAGATTCGTCGCGCTCTGCGTAAATAACATCAGCCTCGTTGCATCTTGCCAGCATTGGAGCCTTTCATGAAAGCCTTGCGCCTTGCAGATTCCAACGCCTCGCCCCGGTTGATTGAAACCACCGTCCCCGCACCTCAGCCCGGTCCCGGACAGGTTCTTGTCCGCATCTCTGCTACCGCCATCACTCCGACCGAGCTCGATTGGTATCCCACAACGCACACTTCATCCGGCCAGCCGCGCACGGGTGCCATCCCCTGCCATGAATTTTCCGGGACCGTCGCTGCTCTCGGTGAAGGCACCCATGATTTCACCCTCGACCAGGCTGTCTTTGGCATGAATGACTGGTTCGCCGCCGGTGCGCTCGCAGAGTACTGCCTCACCGAGGCCTCTTCCATCGCTCCTGCCCCTCTCACACTCACACCGATTCAGGCCGCGACCATTCCCATCAGCGCCCTTACCGCATGGCAGGGACTCTTCGAGCACGGTCACCTTCATCCCGGCGATCGCGTCCTCATCCACGGAGGCGCAGGAGCGGTTGGGATCTTCGCCGTGCAGATCGCGCACCTCCACGGAGCCCACGTCATCGCTACCGCCTCTGCGCACAACTTCGACCTCGTCCGCCGCCTTGGAGCCGACGAGGTCATCGACTATCACACCACCCGCTTCGAAGATGCCATCTCTCAGCCCGTCGACATCGTCTTCGATACCGTAGGCGGCGATGCTCTTCTCCGTTCCTTCCCTCTCCTGAAACCCGGCCGCTTTGCTGTCACCATCAGTTCCGACAAGGAATCCTCTCAGGACCCACGCATTCAACACGCCTTCTTCATCGTCAAACCGCACCAGCGCCAGCTCATGGAGATCGCCGCACTCATCGATACCAGCAAACTCGTCACCTTCGTCGATGCCGCCGTTCCGTTCTCTCAGGCTGCGGAAATCTACTCCAACTCTTCCTCTCATCGTTCCGGCCACGGCAAGGTCGTTGTGACGATCGCTCCTGCCTCATAGAGGCCTTTAACTCCGCAGCATCAGCAGTGGCTTGATCAACGACTCCAACCCCTTCCATGCGATCTGCACTCCGATGCATAGCAGGATGAATGCGATCACACGCAGAATTCCATGAGTTGTTGCAGGAGAGATCTTCGACGCAAGCTTAGGAGCCGATGCATAGCAGACATAGACCAACACACTCAACAACACGACTGCCAGCAGCAACCCAATGCGCGCGAGCACAGTTTCAGTCAGGCTGTCTCCCTCCATCGTGTGCGCGCTCAACGTCAGCATGACGACAAGACATCCTGGACCCGCTGTGATCGGAAACATCAGGGGATAAAACGTCTTCGCTCCCCATCGCTGCTGCGCATCGTCTTCCGTGGATGCGATCTGAATACTTGCTGTCCGTTTCGCATCTTCGGCATCGGGCTGGTTCAACACTCCCCAACCGATCGCTGCCACCACCACGCCTCCCGCAAGCTGCACAATCGGCAGTGAGATTCCGAAGAACGACAGCAGGTACGATCCGATCAGCTCAATCACCGCGAAGAACAGCACCATGTTCACCGCAATCTGACGAGCCAGCGAACGGTACACCGAAGCTGGCTGCAGCCCCACAATTCCCAGAAACACCAGCGCCGATCCCAGCGGATTCACCAACGGTAACAGGGCGCTGAATCCCAGCGCAAAGTGCTTCCATAAGACGCCCACGATTCCCTCCACGTACGGCTGTTTTCTTACTTCAGCGGCCCCCTGCAACAATATCGCATCCCCCGTATCATCTCTTCATGGAATCCTTCGACGATCTCATGCGCCAGGCCGAACTCGCCCACGGCCATCTCTGCGCCGGACAGATCCTCGGCGTCCGCCTAGCTATGCTCGGCTGTCAGCGCCTCGGCATCGTCGAACCCCGCACCACCGACCGCAAACGCCTCGTCACCTTCGTCGAAATCGACCGCTGCGCCACCGACGCCATTGCCGTCGTCACCGGATGCCGTCTCGGCAAACGCGCTCTCAAGTTCCGCGACTGGGGAAAGATGGCTGCGACTTTCGTCGACCTCAACCACCAACTCGCGCCGCAATCCGATGGAACTCCCGCTTACAAAGGCATCCGCATCTCGGCGCTCGAGTCCTCCAAGCAACGTGCCCGCGAGCTTTACCCACAGATCGAAAACAAGAACCAGCAACAGATGCTCGCCTATCGCGAGCTTCCCGATGCTGAACTCTTTCACGAGCAGTGGGTCCGCGTCCCCATCCATCCCCGCGAAATGCCGGGCTACAAATCCGCTCGCATCGCCTGCGCTCTCTGCGGCGAAGGGATCAACTACGACCGCAACGCTATCGATCCCAAAGGCCGCATCCTCTGTCATTCCTGCGCCGCACCCGAATCCCGCTACTACGAACTGATTCAGCAGGATAGGCAGACGTAGACCATCGCCAGGGCAGCCTCATATTCAAATCCAGCAATGTTCATTTATGATTCTCCCCCTACCCTCAGGTCAGGGTACGGTTCAGTCAATTCGGAAGGAGACATTCCATGGGTTTGATGGACGAAGCAGAAAAAGTTGCAGGTGCTGTAGCCGCCATTGAAGGCGTAAAGAAGCTGAACCCGAACGCAAATATCCTCGAGGAAGGTGCCGCAGCGGTTGCAGGCTTCGAGGGTACTGACGCCATTAAGGGTGCGCTCGAAAACTTTCTCGGCAAGAAAGAAGAGGGCGAATCGCAAGGCTAGTTCGCCACCTCCTCTTCACATTTACAAGCAGAAAGCCCTCCGCGAGGAGGGCTTTTTCTACACCAGAGCGATTGCTTAGTGCTTCACAGCAATTGCGGCGATCTCGATCCGGGCTCCGCCGATCAGACCTGCAACCTGCACTGTCGCGCGGGCTGGCTTCGGGTCCGGCATATCCTTGATGTAGACCTCGTTCATCTTCTTCACATCGTTCAGGTCCGTCACATACACCGTCACAGAGACGATATCCGACATCTTGAAGCCGGCCTTCTCCACCACCTTCTTCACCGCAGCAATCGCGTTGCGCGTCTGCACAGTGATGTCGGTTCCGGTGACCTTCCCATTCGCATCCGGACCCTGCTGACCGGCAACATAAAGCGTATTGCCCGCAACGACTCCATCACTAAAAGGATTGCCCGGCTTAAAGTCGATGGCCTTGTTCTGGGCAAACGCACTGCCCGAAGCACAGACCGCGATAACCCCGGCCAGAATAAGACCGCGCTTTTGCATCAGTGAATACAGCTTCTTCATCGTTTCCTTCTCCTGTGAAGTGTTTCTAATGCATCTTCTCATTCCTTGGGGAGCACCGGCATCTCACATCTGTCCTATGTCTATCCACATGTTTCATATTCATGAGGGTGTCATGTGGAATCTCTAGAGGTGCCATTCCAGGCATAGCGCAGCGGAGTCGAGGAACCTGCTTCTCTCCCCAAATACCTGACCTTGAGCGAATCGAAAGGGAAGAGTCCCTGTGTTCATCGCACGATTGCACGGGTGCTCCAGGTTCGACGACGAAGCCGCCTGACTGGAGCGAAAAACCTGTCAAGCCCCCAAAAATTACAAATACTTCAATCCAAACAAGATAGAGTCACAAAAATCTGCAAAATCACCCCATCCCACCTGCTACTCTTAAAACAGCTCGAAAGACAAAAGAGTTATCCCCCGTTACCAACACGGGGGATAACTCTTTTGGAATCTATATTTTTAGGGTTAAACCGCTTGGTTTCTATATTTTACCTTGTTCAAATTTCATAAAATGCTGAAACCAGGCTTCTTACGCGAATCACCCCCTGGGGGGTGGGCTACTGTCTAGCCAGGTATTCTTCCATACGATTCAGCGTCTGCTTCAAGCCGCTTTCCGCCTTGAACTTCTCTGCGACATAACGCTTCTCCTCCGTCGTATCGAAGATCATGTGGAAGCTCAGCTTCGTCTTCCCGCCACCGATATCCTCAAACACAACCGTTGTGCGGTGATATGGAACCGAGATGTGATCGAATACCAGCTTCTCCGGTTTAACCACCTCGCGATAGACAATTCTGTTGATGTAGTCCGTGCCATCCGGACCATGCATCACATGGTTCCACTCCCCGCCCGCTCGCACATCCATCTTCTCGGTTGTGTTGGTAAAACCTTCCGGCCCCCACCACTGAATAACATGCTCAGGTTCCGTCCATATCGTCCATAACAGCTCCCGCGTGGCATCCACGATTCGCGTATCCGAAATCTCTCGATCTGTCATATCTATAACCTTCTCCACTGCCATACTCTCGTCCTTTCGTAATTCAATTCGCGACTTCTCTTTATTCCATCGCTGCATAGGCCAATGTCCAGAAATCACTGAACACCTTTGGTGTCGAACGCCAGCGTCCCAAGCTCCTCCACATGAACCTCATCACCGTGGCTCACCAGCGCAACCAATCCAGGCATTTCCTGGCGCTCGATGTGTCCGGACAACACTTGATGCATTTGCTCTAACCGCAATTTCGAAAGACCGGCACTGCTCATCTTCGACTCCTCAATCAATTTTTGAGTTCACAAGCTATTGCTTCCGGTTCGTTCTCTTCTTTGTCTTCTCCGCCGCTTGCAGTTTGGCGACGTAAAGTTCCATCCGGTCCAGGCTCTCGGACCAGAAGCGACGGTAATGTTCCATCCATTCGGCAATCTCTTTCAATCCCTGCGGTTCGATCCGGCAAGGTCTCCACTGCGCATCGCGACCCCGTGAAATCAGCTTCGCCTTCTCAAGCACTTTCAGGTGTCGCGAGATCGCAGGCAGACTCATCTCGAACGGCTCGGCCAGCTCCGTCACAGAAGTCTCTCCCAGCGTCAGTTTCGCCAGAATGGCTCGCCGCGTTGGATCCGCCAGGGCTGCAAACGCTCGATCAAGAGAGTTGTCCAATTATTTAACCTTAAAGTTAATTAACTTATTAGTTAAATAACTGGACAATACATTCCTGTCAAGTCAGAGATAACTTTTTATTCACTAAATTAATAAAGACTAGCCTGCGACTGTCCCGCAACATGTCATCGCAGACTGGCCGGCTTTTCTACGTCGCGCAGTGTGCGTCAGGATCGGCATGCTGCTCCATCATCCACCGATCCATCAGGGTTCCTGCGCACCGTGCTCCGCACAGGTGCTTCACGCCATCCGAATGTGCATGGTACGACTGCCATCGCGTCAATTTGATCAGCGGCTGATCTTCCTCCGGAGAGCGGCCCGGAAAACAATCGATCCAGGCCAGCCACCATCCATCCGATTCTTTCGCGTTACCGCAGACGTCACACGTATAACTCTCGGTGTATGCCATCGTTCTCTCCCACCACCTTCGTTTGATTTAGCGCAAAGCAACCGGGTCTACGCGCCCTGAATCGGCCAGCATCTGCCAGTCAGACTCATCGACTGCCTCAAAGTTCTCGCCTTTGATGCTCTTCAGTTTAGCCAGGTCGCTGTCGCTCCATCGCTTGTCCGGCTCGCCGATAATAAACCACGGTCCGCCATTGTCCGACAGGATCATGCCGTACTTCTTCAATCCCTTCAGGATGACCTGGTTCTCCTTGGAGAAGCCGGAGATATCAAAATCGGCCCGCAAGCGGAACCGCTGCCCCATTGGAGGATAGCTTGGGTCAGTAAGCCGTGAAGCGAAGTGTCGTGCCGGCCACACATAGGCTCTCTGCGTCTTCGGCGTCGTAAACCGGATCGCGTGCTTGACTTCCCCGGAAGCAACCTCGTCGTATCGCAACAGACCCGCAATTACCGGCAACCCCGCCGCGTCCGTCGAAGTTTTATCCGGGGCGCGCAGCGCATTGCTGGTCAGATCCATCTTGATGCCTGCTCCCGCACCCCAGCTTCCGTCTTTCTGTTTCACCACGCCACCCAGTTCGGTCAACACGCAACGCCCTTCATCCACCATAATCACGTGCCGGTCTGAGTCCTCAGGTGAGTTCCATCCTCCCTCGACAAGTGCACCCTCCGGAGTGGGATAGTGTCCGGGATCGCTCTCATCTCCATAGGTAAACGTAATCGGAATCCGCGCACGATTTGACTTGGTAATCGTGATTGGAATGCCGTTCGTAGGCTCAGATCCAAAGTTGGGATGAATCACCAGCGCCGGTCCCATCCGCTGAATATAGTCATCGGAGTGCTTGTCCTTCTTCAGAGCATCGATCGGCGTATTCCACACATTGTCCGCAGGAAAAATCGGGCAACCAGCAATGTGCGGACCAGAGCTTGATCCCGCTGCGCCTGCCGCGCCCGGAATTCCCGAGCCTGCTGCTGCCAGCTTTGAAGCGGCCATTACCGCATCGGCCTCCGTGGGAGTCTTCGAATGCCACACCAGAACAACTACAGCGATACCAAAAAGAATTGCGCTCCATTGTTTTCGTTTATTGGTTTGCATTCATCCTCCACAGACCGATTTGTTAAGCAATTCAATAACCTGCACCATCATAAATCGCAACCTGCAAGGCAAACCGTAATTCCCTGATTTGCATCCAACTCCAGACTGGTCATATTGGCATCCATCAAGCACCTGGCAGTCCTCCCCTAGAAGAGTTTTTGACGACACCACTTGATTCCGGCCTCCAGAATTGTTCGATTTCCGTAAGTGGGCACTTTACTACCTTGGAACAAAGGTTTCGTTATGGCGAAAGTCCTTGTGATTGGTGCTGGTGTCATGGGCCTTGCTGCAGCTTGGCAGGCGATTCGCGACGGCCATGAGGTCGACCTGGTGGAGGCTGCTCCAGAACCCGGAGGCATGGCCGCACACTTCAACTTCGATGGCGATTCCATCGAACGCTTCTACCACTTCGTCTGCCGCACAGACTACCCAACTTTCGACCTCCTTCGCGAGCTCGGGCTGGAGGACAGCCTCCGTTGGCAAACCACCACCATGGGGTTCTATACCGATGGACAGCTTCATCCCTGGGGAAACCCGCTTGCCTTGCTCCGCCTTCCCAACGCACCCCTCATCTCCAAACTGCGTTATGGGCTGCTCGCCTTCATCAGTACTCGCCGCGATCAATGGCCAGAGCTTGAGAATACGTCCGCCAAGGAGTGGATCATCCGTTGGTGCGGAGAAGACGCCTATCGACGTTTCTGGAAGACACTTCTGGAGTTCAAGTTCTACGAATACGCCGACAACATCTCCGCCGCCTGGATTTGGACGCGCATCCGCCGTATCGGTCGTTCACGTTCCAGCATCATGCAGGAGCAACTCGGCTACATCGAGGGAGGCTCCCAAACTCTGATCGACGCTCTCGTGCGCTCTTTTGAATCCGCAGGCGGAAAGCTTCACCTCAGATCCCCTGTACAGCGTGTCACCACACAGAACAATCGAGTCACCGGCATTGATACCCCTGAACGCAGTTTTTCTGGCGATTTCGTTATCTCCACGATGCCGACGCCTTATATCGCCGACATGGTCCCCGATTTACCCGAGGATTGGAAGCAGCGTTATCGCGCGATCCAGAACATCGGAGTCATTTGTGTTGTCTTCAAGCTGCGTCGACCCGCCACCTCGCACTTCTGGGTCAACGTCTCCGTCCCTAACCTCACGATTCCAGGGGTCGTTGAGCTCTCCAACCTGCGCCGCGATCTCGACAACTCCATCGTCTATGTTCCCTATTACATGCCCACTACTAACGAAAAGTTCTCCTGGCCAGAAGAACGTCTCCTGACTGAAAGCTTCGGTTGTCTCCAGAGACTCAATCCCAACCTCACCTCCGCTGACATCCTCGGTACACATGTCGCCCGTCTTCGCTATGGACAACCCATATGCGAACCCGGATTCGCCTCGAAGATTCCTCCAGTTCAAACTCCCATCGCGGGATTACAGATCGCCGACACTTGCTACTACTATCCAGAGGATCGTGGCATTGCTGAAAGCGTACGTCTTGGCCGCGCCATGGCCCGTGCTATCCCTGAGCCCGAATCTGCACCTAAGCATGTGCCAGGCCCTTCGCACACCATGGAGCTTCCTGTTTGATCGCAACGTCTACAACCAGCAGCCCTTCTGTCGTTCAAAACCGCTCTCCCGCGTTCCAGAACGCAATAACGCTCTGTGGACTCTTTTTGTTGGCACTTCTCATCCAGGTCATCGCCTTCAAACGAACCTGTGGTCCTTACGATGAGTTCCTTTCACTCTACGGAGCTGACCGGGTTCTTCACAGCGACCTTCCGTATCGGGATTTTTGGACCATGTATGGTCCAGCGCAGTTTTATCTCCTCGCAGGATTCTTCAAAATCTTTGGAACCAGCATCCTTACCGGGCGTTTTTATGACGCAATCATCCGCGCCGGGATTGCCTGCGCCTGCTTCGTGCTGGCTCGTCTGCTCACACCTGCACGATGGGCCTTCGCTGCCTTTGCAGCTGTCATCATCTGGCTCGCCTGTATTTATTACCCGGCTTATAACTTTCCGGTCTATCCTGCGATGCTGGCTTCACTCATCAGCTGCATCTTCTTCAGCCGTTTTCTTCAATCCCGCGACTCTATGCATCCTCTCTTCTGGGCAGGCTTATTTGTAAGCGTCGCAACGATCTTTCGTCACGACTCTGGCTTTTACATCTGCTTTGCCGAACTATTGATGATGATCTGGATCATCGTACAGAGCCGCACTGGAACGCCCCCTCGCGAACTTCTCGCCATACTCGGGAAACAACTCCTGATCTATCTCACGGGTGTCGTCCTTGTCGCCGGGCCGGTTTATGGCGTCATCCTATGGCATGCAGGTTTTCAGAACCTCTTCTACGATCTCTTCTATGTTCCCGGAGTGATCTATCCCAAGGTCCGAAGTCTGCCATTTCTCTCTGCAGAAACTCTGCAACAGCTCCATCATCCTTTCTCGTGGGATGGGCGAATCGCCGTTGAATCCCTGATCGTCTTCTTCCCTATCCTGCTGATGATTACGGCACTGCTTTGCCTGCTCACCTCACGGCAGTCCCGCATCTTTCCCACAACGTGGCAGCGTCAGACTTTCTCTCTGCTGTTTCTCCTGGCCTCGCTCTTCTTCGTTAAAGGGCTCATTCGCGTAGGTCCAGTCCAAATGATTCAGAGCATCATCGTCTGCCTCACTGTGCTGGCCGTCCTCTTCGGACATCTCTCGCAACTCGACCGGCGCATCACGGTTTCGCTCTACATCACCTCTGCCTATCTCGCACTCTGCACGCTGCCGGTACTTTCGCATCTCGTCGGCTTCGCCCGGCTCAACCTCCACGACACCGTTCACCCAAACGCACCCGACTCCTTCTATCACCGCTGCCATCCATCGGCCGAGCTGAGCCGTGCCCGCTGCATCCTCATTGAGCCCACGGTCGCCCAGGCTGTCACAGCGATCGATCGCCGCAGCTCCCCGGACCAGCCTATCTACGTTGGCGACGGACGCCATGATCGCATCTTCTGGAACGATGTCCGCCTCTACTTCCTCTCCGCGCGCCGGTCCATTACCCGCTGGTACGATCTCCACCCCGGCGTCCAGACCACGCGCCCCATCCAGAACCAGATCATCGACTCCATGCAGCGTCTTGATCCGCCTGTCATCGTCCTCAACTCCACCTGGGACAACACCATCGAACCCAACCAGAGCCAATACTCCAGCGGAGTCACCGCGCTGGATAACTACATCCATGCACACTACACCCCGCAGGTTGTCTACGGGAACATCACTCTACTGATGCCGAAATCCCGCTGAACAGCGCTCTGACCTACGCTGCCGGCTCCGTGTGCTCGAAGTAGAGATACTTCCGCCACGCAGCATCCGCACTTCCGATCATGCGCATAATGTGTCGCGAAGTATGCAGCGAAAACGGTCGCGGCTCGCGCTTCAGCTTCATGTCCGTCAACTCATGCAACATCGAATTGCCCTTCCTGCGGTTGCAATCATGGCAGCAGGCCACCAGGTTCTCCCACGTAGAAGTACCGCCTCGTGACCGAGGAATCACATGGTCCAGCGTCAACTCCGCAGCGGTCAGGACTGTCTCGCAGTACTGGCAGCAGTTGCGATCGCGCAGCAGAATGTTCTTTCGCGAGAGCGCTCGAGTCTGATGCGGAATCCTCCTGTACTCCAGCAAGCGAATCACGCTCGGCATTGGGACCTGTACTCGCGCCGCATGCAGCATCTGTCCCTGCTCTTCTTCGGTGCGCGCGACTCCCTTCAGAACCAGCACCAGCGCCCGTCGCGCTCCGCAGATATTGATCGGCTCATACGATGCATTCAGCACCAGCACGGGAGTCTGCATCGCCGGCTGGCGAAAGACCCCCGCCCGCACCTCCACCCCGGTCAGCACGCGTCCGGTCTTGATCGCCACATGTCCCGCGTGCCGCTTCCCGATCATCCCTTGCTTGCGAAACTTACTCGATTGCATCGTCCTGCCCTCCGGTCAATCCATCCTTCGTATCTGCCGGTCTAAATTCCACCCAGCAGCTGCCTCCGCTCCTCTATCCCAACTTGCAACCATCTCTCTCTGAGCCCGAGCCACCGTCGCTACCCATACCTTTGTGGCTCCAGCCCTGCGAAGCACCCGCGCACACTCCCGCGCCGTCGCTCCAGTCGTGTAAATGTCATCGATCAGCAAAATCTCTCGCCCGTTCACAACCGCAGGATCGATCACCTCGAAGGCCCCACGCAGATTCCTTCTGCGCGCATGGGTACTCAATCCAAACTGGCTCTCCGTCTCGCGCACTCGAATCATCGCTTCATGCGCAATCTTCAACTGCCACTCTTCGCGGCGTCTCAGCTTCCGCATCGCTTCATCGGCCAGCAGCACCGATTGGTTGTACCCACGTCTCCGCTGCTTGGTCGCAGACAGCGGCACTGCGACTACTGCGAGATCGCGTCCCATTCCTGCCGTATACATCGTCTCGATTACCCGGGCCAGCAACTCACCCAGCGGCTTCGCAGCTCCCTCTACTCTCTCGTACTTCAGTAGATGGATCGCCTCACGCATCCCATCGCTATAAACACCCCATGCAGCAGCCCGCTCAAACTCCGGAGGAACCATCCTGCAAGGCGTGCACAAGACGTTATTGTTCTCAAACTGTTGCGTGAATCGGAGACCATCCAGATCGAGCGCCTCACCGCAGCAGGAACACAACGCCCCTGTCTGCTCGCGCAGATCGTTCACACATGCATCGCATAAAGGAGAACGCCCAGCGCTCGTCAGCGGTCCCCCACAGACCCTGCAATCGGCTGGAAAGAAGGTTGTTACCAGATCATCGAATACTGCCCGAACTATTGGACCCGGACTCTTCAGCACGCGGGACACAGCGCGCCATTCCTCCACCCCGCCCGGCGGTCCTCCCGGCGGAGCTCCTTGAGCACTCCCGAGCGAATTGTCTATCCAGCGTTGGCTGAAGACGCACCTCACTCGCCTGTCACAGAACAATTTCTGTGTTTGCTAAGCGCAGTATAATTCGGTCTTGCCTGCGAGCGCCACTCCCCATGGGGGTGCATCTCTCCATATACCCTCCTAATCTGTTAGATCAACCTGCTAACCGCGACAACGAGCGAGACAACCTTGTGATTCAATCCGATACCTATGCAATTCACCCCATTGGAGTTGTCCGGTCTGAGCTAACCGATCGCCGCAACGCTCCACGACAAGGGAACGAGGGCTCCCCAAATGCCTGGTTGCAAATTTCATCAGAGTTTATTGAAGCGATCGACGGTTTAAGCACCGGCGCAGAAATCCTCGTTTTCACCTGGCTCCATCTTGCCGACCGTGCAACGCTCAAAACCCATCCGCGCAACAACGCTGCCAATCCGCTCACCGGAGTCTTCGCTACACGCTCGCCCGATCGCCCCAACCCGATCGGAATGCACAAAGTCACTGTCTTTGAGATCAACAAAAAAGATGGGCTAAAAGTAGGCCCGCTCGAAGCGATCGACGGCACACCCGTCATAGACATCAAACCTGTTCTTCGCACCGAATAACAGGAATATCCACCTCGCCGGCAACTGTGCTACACCTTGAACCATGTCTCGTATCGTCACCTGGTGCGCCAAGTGCCTCTTTCTATACATCCTCGTCGCCACACTTGCCATCAAGTTCGCCTGGATCTTCGTCCTTCCCACCTGGGCAGTCGCGACCAAAATGCACTGGTCCAACCTTAACCAGGCAGTTTTTCTCCTCAACTACTTCCTTCCTATCTTTGCTGTCTCCGGATTCATCCTCGGCCTCATCCCCTTCGGTCGTCTCCGAAAAGCTGTTATCGAGATCGCACCCGGCCTCTCCCGAGTCGTAGAGCAAGATTCCATCCCGGCAATCTACCTAGCGTGGCTTCCCGTCACCATCGCCTTCCTGATCCGCTTCTTTACCTGGCAATCACGCAACGCCAGCGTCATTGGAAGCAACAACACCGTAGGCCGCACTGCCCGATTCTTCGGAACCCTCAACGCTCAGACGCCAGCTCTCTTCGACAACCGCTGGGCCCTCGACCGCTTCCTCTTCACCGGCCCAATGTTCTTCCTGATGGCCTGCGCAATCGCCGTGTTGCTACGCCACACCCTCTTCGGCTCAAAGGCTACCAACGAAGTGTCATCCTGAGCGGAGGCATTGCCAAGCAATGTCGCAGAGCCTGCCCTGAGCGAGTCGAATGGGAAGGATTTGCAGTTTGTCGTGGCAGCAGCATTCTCTTACGCCGCGCCATTCTGAGTCGCGCAGCGGCGAAGAATCCCTGGACATTTCAAATTGTCATGGATTCCCAACAGCCCTGTGAGGTGAGGGAACTGCACGTAGGCTGAAGCTCGCGATAGCAGCAGGATTCGAGTTTGGAATCACCTGCAGCGTGCCCAGGACCTCAGTCGCCGCCGGAGTCTGATCGCGGAGCCGGAAGACCAGCACCCCAGGCTGGACCTCTTTCGCCGAGAGTAGAGTAAACCCCCCGGTCTGTTGCCGAAGCTCCATCTGTGCAGCAGTCGCGGAGGCGAGCGCGACATTCGGTAAAGCGTTCCCAAGCGCGGGATAGCTTGCCTGATTGAAAGCAGCAAGCCAGTTATAGAGCAGGTGACCAGAGGGAGTATCAGGAATCAGCCCGACCTGCTCGCCAAAGCGCGGCAGGTGAACGATCACAAAAGGATGAACAGGACTAACGTGATCGCCCTTGCGCGCTGGTACTGGAGCATCGGCAGGATCACCGAGAACGATGGTATCAATCTGGTTGGGATCGTCATCCTCGTCTCTCTGATCCGCTCCCGAGGTAGCGCCCGCCGAACGCGCAACACCGGAGCTGTCGGAGACGAGATGCACGTGTCCGGTGTGACTCAAAGCATAGAGGACCGAAGAGAGCGCAACGAAAGCCACAACAATCGCGAGCAGGATGGCACCGGGTCGGAGCGGCTGACGGCCGATGACATAGAAGTGGGGAACAGCGAGAGCAGGAACTCCGGTAGGCAGGGACTGCTGCATGGTAGTCCTCAGGCGTTCCCCATCGAGCCAGAGAAGGTCTGACGGAGAGCCGTCATTGGTAGTGTAGACCAGCCATCAAGGGGCGCACGAACCGAAAATGGAATTGGCACAGAAAGGTCGGCTACCGATACTGGAACATAAACCAGTGCTCGAACCATAAACCCGGCATCATGCGATCGGCTGAACCCATTGGCTTCGCCAGGCCGGTGCCTCGAAGGGATCCGCGAAATACTGCGTCTCATGCACGACCTTACCGTTGCAGAACTCCATAATGCTCACAGTGTATGCAGGCTTCCCCTGGTAGGTGATTCTGTATTCCGTGATCCAGAGGTCATCTTTCCCAAAAATCCTTTTGACATTAAAACCTGACGGCTTGCCGGGATGATGGCTCCGCAAAGCCTGCAAATTACTTCGTCCGAGGATTCGCTCGCCCGACTGGGGATAGTCACAAATGACATCATTATCGTAGATGTCGTGTTCCGCGCTTGCATCGCCGACTGCTGATGCCTGCCAGTGCGCATTCAGAGCTTCACGTATTCGTTTCTCTTCGTCTTCCATGGACTCCTCCAATGCTGCCTGGCTTCCATGTTCATCTGTTTGCAGATTAAGCCTGTCAGTCGCGCGCAGCCGCTTCAAGCGCATGCAGATCCAGCTTGATCATTCCCATCATGGCTTCCATAGCCTTTGGGTGGTTGATCAGTTCCTCGATATTGCGCGGAACGATCTGCCAGCACAAACCGAAACGATCGGTAAGCCAACTGCAGGCCATGGGTTTCCCGCCACCTGCCATCAACTTGTCCCAGTAGTCGTCGATCTCTTCCTGCGTGTCGCAGCGTATGAAAAACGAGATCGCTGGAGTAAGCGGATGCGCAGGACCACCGTTCATGAAAACCATCTCCTGCCCTTCAAGCTCGATCGTGATCGTAGCAATCTTACCCACGGGCCAGGGACCAACTCCTTTAGAACGCAGCTCACCAACCTTGCGCGCATGTGGAAATATGCTCAGGTAAAATTCAGCGGCTTCTTCTGCATTGTCGTCGAACCAGAGAAATGGGGAGAGTTTATTCATGGCTGGCATGCTAACAGACAAAACACAACGTTCGGCAAATTGACTTCTTGGTAGCAAGTCAACCTCGATGTGTGCTTTCGCGAGAATACGCTCAATTGACCGGGCGCCTTTATTTATTCAGAGGATCAGGACGCGATCGCTCATTCCAGAAGCCGCAGCGATACCTCTACATCTAGCACTCATCCGGCGACTGTAGCCGATTGCTTCAGGTTGGCCACGCAGAACGCAAGCAACGCAACCAATGCGATAAGGTCCACCCACGCGAACCAGTCTCCCCATTTCTGATAGAGGGTGGAATCATGATGCACCGGAACGGTGGCCAGCATAGTGACCAAAGCTCCGTCGGAACGGGTTGGCTTTTCGTCAAGAATGCGGCCGCGATCATCGCTGACTGTAAGGAGGCCATCCTTCGCATCGCGCACCATGGTGAAGCCGTTTTCTACACCTCGCATCAAAGACAGGTGTCCGTGCCAGGCGGCATCGACGTTCACTCCTTGGTCCCAGGCAGGTACCAGGACGAGTCCTACTTGCTGCTTCCCATAGCGGCGAGCCAACTCGGGATAGTCCATATCCCTGCAAATTTCGATACCGATTCTTCCCACTGGCTGAGGAAGCACCGATAACTCAGTACCCGGCGTGCTGCGGCTCTCCCACGTGGGAACCAGGTGATGTTTGCGATAGACCGTCTCGATCTCGCCTGTCGAGGAATAAAGTCGGCCTTCGTTGTAGCCCGCGTGATTGGTAATGTGAAGCACGCCGAGAAGAATCTGCACATTCGCGGCGCGCGCTGCACGCTGAAAGAGTTCGTCGACCTGGGACAAAGTAGAGTCGGGAACCAGTGCTG
The DNA here is from genome assembly GCF_014274685.1 of Edaphobacter sp. 4G125. Classification (NCBI taxonomy): domain Bacteria; kingdom Pseudomonadati; phylum Acidobacteriota; class Terriglobia; order Terriglobales; family Acidobacteriaceae; genus Edaphobacter; species Edaphobacter albus. The sequence goes on along the minus strand of NZ_CP060393.1, from coordinate 577,058 downwards.
ACATCTCAGGGAATACGATGAACCGTGCACCTTGAGCAGCGAGCGGCTCAACCTGAGCGGCATACTCCTGCATCAGGGCCATCGTGGGTTGGGCGTCCGCAGGAAAGATATTCGGTCCGGCGTGAGTTTCAACTAGCCCAACAAGAACTGATTGTGAGTCTTGAGGCGTAGTGTATAGGCGCATCGCACCGTAGGAAAAAATACCGACATAAAAAACAGCGAGAGTAACAGCGATACGAACGCGTTCTTTGGATGGCACGGAAGCGAGTGCAGCCGTCCCGGACGAAAACAGGTTGACGCTGAAACTGATTCCCCAAAGGCCTGCAATCGCCGCAAGTTGGAGAACAGGAAGGTTCTCCAATTGTGTGTAACCGGTATTGAAAAACGTGCCTTGGGAAAGGCTGAAAAGATACTCCCCCGCCACGATAGTCACAGGAAATGCAACCGTGGCGAGCCATGGATGATCGTTCCGCAGCAGCCCGCGATAGAACACTACCGCTAAAGCGAACAAAGCTGCCGGAACCAGAACCGTGACCAATACGAGCCAGAGCGGGAATTGAACGACGTGGTACAGATAGTTCCAGACGTTGAGTGTCCCGAGCGCGCGTGCAACCAGAGCAATGGTGAATGTCTGCCAAATGCGCAGCCTCGGAGCCACCAGAAGCACAGGAAGCGGCGCGAGCCACACCAGCCACCAAACGCGATGAAACCCGAACGACAAAAAGAACGCGCCTGCCGTCAACACAGTCGCACCTAAAATCACTGTTGCACGGCGTAGAGAATTAGCGTGCCAATCCATACAACAACCTCCGAACGGAACGGTGAACGAGCTTGCGAAATTCGTCTTCCGGCAAATCGAATCGGCCTCCTCTCCAAAGCGCGAGGTAGCCGTGAGCGAGCGCCCAGAGTTCCATCGAGATCTCCCAGGCATCATCGCGCTTGAGCTTGCCGAGCTTGATCCAAGAAGAAACGACGTCGAACGTAAGATTCAGGGTCGGCGATTTCCGCGCGCGGAAGTCGTCAGGAAAACGCCGGGCTCCTTGGCGAGGAGCCGCGAAAACGTAGTCGAAGATGCGCGGATGGGCGAGGGCATAATCGATATACCCATCCATGATGTGAATCATCGCCGCTTCAAAACTACGCTTTCCATTCGACCGGCCAAAGAATTCAACGAGCTTCTCGAACTCAGATTGCACTACTGCGTCCAGAAGAGCCTCGCGGCTGGGAAAGTGGTGGTAGATGGCCATGGCGGTGATGCCGGCTTCTTTGGCCACGCGACGCATACTTACAGCCTGGGGTCCCTCAGCCTCAAGAATATGAAGCGCAGATTGGTAAATCTGCTGCGAAGTTGTGCTCTTGTCATCCACGTATACACTGTATACTTAAACCTATACGCTGTATATATGAATTGAAAAAAAATTTAATGTGTCATCCTGAGCAACATTCCGAAGCAATGGCGCTGTAAATCAGAACACTCGCGCGCCCTTTGCCTGCTGGTTCAATTGCTTTTGGACTTCATCGTTTCGACGATGGCCATAAACTGAGGATCTGCTTGGGCATTCTGCCACATCGGATCACTGAGAACGGAGAACAGAAGCGCAGAATGGACGGCAGCCGCTTTCTTGAGCCAGAAGATCGTCTGATCGTGGTCGTGGAGTCCGTGATAGATCAGTGCGAACAGATAGGGGTCCACATACATGGATTTCGCCTGTTTTTCGAGTGCATGCATACGCTGCATAGCAGCATCCGGATGGCCTGAAACAGCACACGTATAGCCCGATTCGGCAAGAAGAATTGGTGGAGCGAATCCATTGCGTTTTGCAAAAGAGTCCAGCACTTCTACCGCCTCCTGATCGTGTCCGAGTTCCGTCAAGGATCGCCCCAGCCCGAGATAAGGTAACGGTGAGCTGGGAGCGAGTTCTATCGCGGAGCGGTAGGAGCGGACTGCATCATCGAAGTGATGCTCGTAGTAAGCTGCGCATCCCAACTCCGAAATCAGCATCTCTGACTGAGGATCGTACGATAACAGACGGCGTACTTCCTCTTCTGCGCTACGAGCCTGCCCGGCTTGTTCGCGTAGATGAACAGAACAGGCAAGGAGACTCATTGCTGAACGCAAAGCTCCTTCCTTTTCGAGCTCAGAAGCAGCGCTGGCAGAGTCCCAGTCGTAAAGCAGATCGATCACACCCAATGAGCCGTGAGCTTCCGGCAGAGAAGGGTTAAGTTCAAGCGCCCTCTGAGCTGCACGCCGCGCAATCGGCATGTGATCGAGAGGCGACTCATAATAGATTCCCAAAAAGAGATGGGCCGCAGCGAGATCGGACCATGCGCGATCGAACTGAGAATCCATCTGTGTGGCGTTCTGGAAATGTCCAATCGCCTCACGGAATGCCTGATGGGAATCAGTCCGGATAAGCGCCTCTCCACGAAGGTTCTCCTCGTACGCTCCCGGATTGTCCGTGTGTGGACGAAGTGGAGATTGGCCACCGAGCCTCGCAGTATCAAATGAAAGCGCCTGCAAAGTATCGTGAAGAAGGTCGGCCTGTACATCGCGAAGGTTCGCGAGATCGGATAAGTACTGATGGCTCAGAAGAATTGTGTTGTCACTCGTCTGGTTCAACTCCATATTCAGGACCAGTCTGTCCTGGTTTCGTTGCAGCCGCCCCACCAGGACCGCATTGACTCCCAGCGTATGTCCGATGCTCTGCGCATCCTGGGTGGTATCTCGAAAGTGGAAGGCCGTCGTGCTTCCAATAACGCGCAAGCCGGAAATACCTGCCAAAGCCTGGATGGTGTTCTGCGTCATTCCATCCGAAACATAATCCAGCGACGGTTCCCCGGTACGATTCTGTATAGGAAGCACGGCTATCGAGATCAATGCGGGGCGCACAACGGCATTCGTTCTATGCCACGGCCAGAAAAACATGAACGCCGTAGCGATGAGGACAAAAAGCACGGCGATAGCAACCATCTCTGGCAGCCACCTGCGTATCGGCTGCGGGTTCGATGAGGTACTCGCGGTAGTAGCAGGCTGCATAAAGGTATCTGCTACTGGCGGTACGGACGAGGAGAGGGCCGCCTGCGCCTCCACAGCGGCGATAAAACGATAGCCACGGGTCGGAATCGTCTGGATAAACTTGGGATCCCGTGGACTATCGCCGAGTTCATGACGTAAGACGGTAATGGCCCGCGCTAAGGTGTTCTCTTCTACAAAGGTATTTGCCCATACGGTGTCCAGTAGGCTGCTTTTCTCGACCAGATGCCCCGCGTGTTTAACCAGATGGAGCAGAACCAAAAGAGTTTTGGGCTCAAGCGCAACACGCGATCCATTGTGGATGAGAGAGAAATCTTCTTCGCGAAGCTCGAAGTCTCCGAAGCGGTAGATCATCAGCGTACCTTCGCCGATAACCGCTGCTCTGCAGCGGAATCCATAGTCGAGCCACAGCGCCAACCATGCCCCATGGCAGGAAGAGCGTGCCAATTATATCCCCGATCAAGAAAGTTTCGGATCGCATCAGCGAATGGAATCTGCTTCGTAGCCTCCTTCATAAAAACCTCACGAAAACACCACGAAAGGTTGCGGGAAACTCGCAACCCCTGAGTGCTAGGCTGCACCCGCAGTAAAGTCTCCGACCTCAAAAGAGGTCCCTGAAAGGTCTCAACTTATGAAAAACCATGTCTTTCTTGCCAAGCCATATCGCACAATTTTGCTCACGGCGATTGCGCTGATCACCACCCTGGGGCTGACACAGGGCGCTAGAGCGGATACCGTCTATTACTTTTCGATAAACAATACAACCGGCATCGATGCCTCGGGACTCATCACGGTCTCCAACACCGGTCCTCTCGGCGCATCGACGGTAACGGGAATCACAGGGACATTCTCCGATGCGGCGAACAACATTTCGGGGGCGATCACAGGATTAAATTTTGCTCCCCCGCCTACATTCAACCTCTCCCCTCCTGCGGCGCCAAACACCTTCGGTGCTCCTGCCTTCACCAGCGCCGGATTTTCCTACGACAACCTTTTCTGGCCGGATGCGGACTCGCCAGCCGTGTGTACTGACGCACTGGCGTTTTATGGCGGTTACTTTGACGTCTACGGAATGGCCTTCAACGTGGCAGGAGGGTACACCGTCGACTTGTGGAGTGATGGTCAATTGGGCGGCTACCAGCTCAACGACTCTTTTAACAGTGTTCCTTTCAGCCCGAACAATATAGATGGGCTGGCTTATGCCGTGGATGTCACTGCATCGCCTGTACCCGAACCAGGTACGCTCTTTCTGTTTGGAACGGGCCTGTCGGGCATGGCTGCTCTCTGGCGCCGCCGGAAGGAAATCGTATAAAAACGCGCGGGAGCAGATATCTGCTCCCGCAAGCGATGATTGCTATTGGACTGAACCACGGTTGATCTGGTTCGTCGCTTTTGCTGTAGTTCCTTTTCCGTTCTCAATGCGACTCTTGAGAGTCGGCAAGCGAGGTGTTGGCGGCATATTCAGAATCATTTGGGCGAACTCTCGGGCGGCCAATGTCTGTCCGCTCTGGCCCCAGACCAGAGCAAAATTGACCTTTGGCAGAGGTGGCAAACCATATTGGCCATCGACAATCTTCATGCCCGGCTCAACATCCTCGCGTGTCAGTACCGTAACACCAAGTCCTGCGAGCACTGCCGCGCGTAGACCTTGTTGACTGGGCGAAGTGAAGACGACATGCCATTCAACAGACGTCTCTGCTAAAGCCCGAAGACCAACCTGCCGGTTTACGCATTGTGCAGGAGCGAGCGCGAGAGGAAGTGAGCCAGATGAGGTTTCAAAGGTTTCCGCGGCCACCCATACAAACTGCGTTCGACGCAATACCAACTCGTTCTTTTTGTCTGTCGTGGCTAGCACCACTGCAAGGTCCAGCTCATCGGCTTCGATCATGGTGCGCAGATCGAGATAAGTCGTAACACTGACGTCGAGACGAACAGAAGGAAATGCGCGAGCAAACTGGCACAGCAGCGGCGGCAGCCGATCGCCCATAAAACTCTCCGGCACACCGAAGCGCACAACACCCGTAACGGGCGAAGGCTGAAAGCGCTGCGCCAATGCATCCAGCGAAGATAGTATCTGCACAGCATGACGAAGAAATTCCTCGCCATCCTCGGTTAATGTGAGGTGCCGCGTCGTGCGATGCAGCAACTGTCGGCCTACCTGTTCTTCCAGGCGTCGAATTTGATGGCTGATGGCAGATTGCGTGAGATTCAACCGCTGACCTGCTCGTGTGAATCCGCCAACTTCTTTAACTGCAACAAAGGCGCGCAAGAGTCCCGGATCAAAATCCATAGCCATCCCTAATCAAAATCCATAACCATTTAATAGATGATCGTTGCTCATAAATGACACAAATTAAGATCATTTCCGTCATAGAGAAAAGCTGCCTAAGATGAGCGAATGACGCTGTCCCCTGCTCGCAAGAATACCGTCGCTCTGGCTGCTGTTTGCTTGGCATCGCTGATGTTCGGTCTGGAAATCTCCAGTGTTCCCGTGATCCTGCCAACTCTTGAAACAGTCCTGCACAGCGATTTCAAAGGCATGCAATGGATTATGAATGCCTACACCATTGCCTGCACGACCGTTCTGATGGCAACAGGAACGCTGGCTGACCGGTTTGGACGGCGGCGCATCTTCATCATCGGTATCGCCGCGTTCGGCATCACATCTCTACTCTGCGGCTTGGCCCAGAGTGCTTCTATGCTGATCATGAGTCGGTTCCTCCAGGGAATGGGTGGCGGAACCATGTTGATCTGCCAGGTGGCCGTGCTCTCTCACCAATTTCAGGAAGGTAAGGAGCGGGTCAAAGCCTTCGGTGCATGGGGCATCATTTTCGGGATTGGGCTCGGGTTCGGACCTATCATCGGCGGCATGATTATCGCCGTATCCAACTGGCAATGGGTCTTCCTGGTCCACGTCGTTCTTTCGGCCATCACCTTGATTCTTGTTTTCAGTGGCGTTCAGGAATCGCGCGATCCGCATGCAGAAAAACTGGACACAGCGGGCATCGTCACGCTTTCGCTGGCAGTCTTTGGATTGGCGTACTTCATTACGCAGGGTCCCGATCTCGGCTTCAACAGTCCCGCCGCGATCGGCATCATCGTTGCTTCTGCTGTTAGTTTCCTCGTCTTTCTCTTCGTCGAAAAGAGAAATCCTCACCCTATGTTTGATTTCTCTGTCTTCAGGATTCGCAATTTTTCCGGCGCTCTTCTTGGCTCAATGGGTATGAACTTTAGCTTCTGGCCATTCATGATCTATCTGCCGATCTTTTTCCAAAGCGCTCTGGGTTATGGCAGCGTTGCTGCTGGATTGTCGCTACTGGCCTACACATTGCCCACACTGATTGTTCCCCCGGTAGCGGAGCGGCTTGCACATAAATATCGACCCGGAGTCGTAATTCCCGCAGGCATGTTCACCATTGGACTGGGCTTCATCTTGATGAAGTTTGGTAGCAACTTGCCTCACCCAAGCCGACTTACCATGCTCCCTGGCTGTTTGCTGGCTGGCATCGGACTCGGCATGACCAATACCCCCGTAACAAATACAACCACGGGCTCGGTTCCCAGCACTCGCGCGGGAATGGCATCGGGGATCGACATGAGCGCACGTTTGATCACTCTGGCCATCAACATTGCTTTGATGGGATTCATCCTGGTCGAAGGCGTGTTGTCTTATCTGAAGAGCACACTTCCTCAATCTCTGGACTCCTCACGATTACGTTCGCTCGCAGAAAAGATCGCGGCTGGAAACTTTGCTTCCCTCAAACAAGGTTTTCCAGAACTGTCTTCCTTCGATCCATCTGGATCGATTGTTCATACTGCGCTCGTGCATGGTTTTGGGCTTGTCATGTTGTATGGAGGAATTGGTGTTTGGATTCTGGCCGCCGCGAGCTTTGTGATCTTCGCTCCTTTGAAAGTCAATCAAAACCTAACCTCAAATCCTCTTCTGGAAGTTACCTGCGGTGATCGCCCCTGTGAAGATTGATCTCTTATGACTTCTAAGATGTATCCGGAAAACATCGGTTCAGATTGTCACTGATGGCCTGGGGCCATCTTCTATTGCTGGATTTTTCCGAGCCTTGAACCAACCCCATACTCACGTAGGTCAAGTTGCAGGAGAAACAGATTCTCGCGATTGTTCGGGTCAAAATACTGGCAATGGTAACGAACGACTTCATAGTGGCGCAGCTCGATCAGCCGGTGCGCCACGAAAAGGCCAGCCAAAATCGCAATATAGTGCCAGCCACGATTCTCGATCCACGGCCCCAACGAAACCGAAAGCCATACAACGATCGGAAAGAAAGTGAAATACTTTGCAACCGTCATCGCCAAACTTGGTGATTCAGCGGTTGGTTCACCTGTAAAGGCAATTGTCGTGACATGGAGAAAAAAGAGATCTGTCAACAACAGACAGAAACCGATAGCAACAAGGACTTGAGCAGTAACCACACGCCACGTTTGAAAATTTTGTGGAGCGATGCCATAAGTCATGAGGAGCGCGCTGCCAGTCAGGAGGGCCACAAAGAGAAACGCCCAGATTTTGGCAGCGCTTAGTTGTTCCAGTGCTGCGCCAATTTCCGGCGGCCTTCCATGTACATGATGGAAGATCCAACTCCCCTGATGGTTGCCTGGCGAAAGGAAGGCCAGATGTAGACCCGTAATTGCCCAGAAGGCTACGATGCCGACCGAAGCACGCAAACCGTCAGTAGAAACCACCATGTGAATCTGCTCATTTGCAATCGAAAAGCGCAGAACACTGGCAACGACAATAGATAAGCCCACTCCCCCATAAAGAACAAGATAGATACGGTAACGTGGAACACGAAATATGGTTTGCGTAATGTAATGAAAAATAGCGCGCTGTTCAGGGTTACGAACAATCGTGGCATGGAGGATGCGTGCTATAGCCCCAAAAGCCCCTTTCCGTCCCCGATGCGAAGCGGAGCCTTCAACAAGCTGGCGTGTCTTCCGAAGATAGGCAAGCGGATAGGTTGCAACCGCAATCGCGAATACAACGAGCGTAGCGAAAGAACCGATTCGTGCAAGCTGACCGTAGATCGGCAGCGCGGCCGGTCCTTCCATCAGACGCTGATAAATGCCGAGGAACCAAAGCGGAGGAATGCAGCGGACGTACCAACTGCCCGATTGCAATAGATGGGGTACAACACCCGAGAACACCGGAAACAATAACAAAATTACGAGCAGTGCTGAAATCAGGAAGCACTGCAGGAACAATGAGACGCGACGGAAATATCGCTCTCCCAGAACGGAGAGCATAACGCACTCCACAGCCAGGATTGAACCGGCGGCAAACAATCCACTTCCGCCACACGCCAAAATATGACCTGCCATAAAGCGCAGCCAGTTAGGGGGATCGATCGCCGATGGCAATACGAGCGTCGCAAATACATTGGCATCGAACAAGAAGCCGCCAAGAAGAATCACAATCGCAGTCACGCGAGCCAGAAACGTTCTGCGGTCCGTTACCGGCAGAGTTTTAAGAACCAGGATGTCCAGCAGATCAGGGAAAAAGAGGTCCCATTCGAAGACCGTTATGATGCCCATGACCACGAAGGAATAGACCACAAAGAAGAAGTGGTGATTCACCTGAAGCCAATAGGACGGCGGACCCGGAACCCGATGGTTTTGGAGAGAAGGGATGAATTGGTGGTAGACCGGCCACAAGTAAATCGCAACCACAAATCCCGGAAGCCCCACCGCCGCTGCAACCTGAACGAGGCGAGCTTTGGCATCTCCATCCGGAGACGCAGTTTCGGGATTGAAAAATCGCTCAAGGAAGTGACGGAGCAGATGCGCAAACTGGCTCCGCTCCGGCTCGCGCATCGGTCCGAGGCTAGCCTGTGCTTGTAAAGGGAGAACCTCTCGCTCCGACATCAACAGACGCTGGATGAATTTACGCATGGCCATTGCGCATAACCTCGACGATCCGCCGAGCAACGGCTGTAGTATCTTGCTGCCGAACCAACTGCGTAAAAACGCTTTCGAGATTGGGGAGACTCATCAGTCGCGTCAACTCGGAAGGCGGTGCATCGGCCAGAATCTTGCCTCTTCCAATCACCACAACTCGTTGGCAAACCTGTTCCACCACTTCCAGCACGTGCGAGATATACAGAACGGCTTTCCCTTGTGCCGCAAGAAGCTCCATCAGGTCTTTGAGAAGACGTGCGGAAATCACATCGAGTCCGGAAAGAGGCTCGTCAAAAATCAGTAACTGCGGATCGTGCAGAAGAGCAGCAGCAATCAGTACTCGTTGACGCATCCCTTTGGAGTAGCTGGAAATCGGTGAATGTTGTGACGATTCGAGATGGAGAAGCTTGAGCAGGCTTGTGGCCTTGGCTTCGATCAACGCTTCCGTGAAGCCACGGAGCCTGCCAACAAATTGCAGATATTCGAGCCCCGACATGTAGCCGTAGAGATGGGCCTCCTCTGGCACATAGCCGATTACGCGACGGAAGGCCACCATGTCATTGCGGATATCGTGACCTTCATAAAAGACGTGTCCGGCATCCGGTCGCAACATTCCGGTGACGATCTTAACGGTGGTTGATTTGCCAGCTCCGTTTGGGCCCAGAAATCCAACGATCTCACCAGCCGCCACGCTGAAGGAGACATCTTCGATCGCCGGAATCCCTCGGAAGTATTTGTAAAGACTTTTGAGCTCAAGCATCACGTTTGCTCTCCGACGATCTTATGTCGGTTTTCGACTATATCGGATTACGACTATTAAGACAACAGGAATTCACGTCGATATGCCGGAGCTCATCAAGAGCTCTCGGAATCAGGGAATACTCTCCCGCGAACGAGAGCTTACTCGTTACCTCTTAGGTTCATCCGGAATCCACAGAAATCCACCGCGAAGATCGCCACTAGACTGTGCCTTACCAGACGACCACTCCGTTCTGGCTCCGTATATCCCAACTGAATAGGCGGTCTTCATGAGGAAGAATCTGCTCGTCGCTTGCGTCCTCTTCGCATCAGGAGTGCTCCATGCGCAAAATGTGTGGCAGCCCTCCCCTGGTCATACACAAATCCCCATCTGGTCCGGATCAATTCCCGATGCTCAGCCTGCCACCACACCAGAAACCATGAAAATCACTGGCCCCGAATCATTCGTCGCAGGCAAACCGTGGACCTCGGTCGAGCACGTCGCACTCCCCACCATGACCGTGTACTCCCCCAAAGGCAAAAACACTGGAGCAGCCATCATCGTTTTTCCCGGCGGAGGATACGAAATCCTCGCCATCGATCTTGAGGGCTCCGAAGTCTGCGACTGGCTGACTACAAAGGGAATCACCTGCGTCCTCCTGAAGTACCGTGTACCTGCGCCTACATCTGTTCCGGAATGGAAAACCTGGCGTCAATCCTCCATTGCTCTGGAAGACGCGCAACGAACCATCAGTCTCGTCCGTTCGCGCGCCTCCGAGTGGAACATTGATCCCCACAAAATCGGAGTCCTGGGGTTCTCTGCAGGCGGCCATCTCGTCACGGCAACCAGCGTTCACTTCGATAAGCGGATCTATAAAGAGGTCGATGCTGTCGACAAAGTAAGCTGCCGCCCCGACTTCGCCGTGGCCTTATATCCCGGCCATCTTCACGCTAAGAAAGGAACCATCGAGCTGAATCCCGACATTGCGAACCACATCACCGCCCAGACTCCGCCGACGTTCCTGCTGCAAAACGAGAACGATAACATCGACAGCATCTGGGACGCCGTAAGCTACTACGCCGCGCTCTTGAAGGCGAACGTCCCCGTGGAGTTCCACTCCTATGCAGAAGGAGGCCACGCCTTCGGTCTCCGAAGAACGAAATACCCCGCAACCACATGGCCCACTCTGGTGGAAACCTGGCTCCACACCATCCATATCCTTCAATAAACATCACCTGAACAACTGTCATCCCTGAGCGGAGTCGCAGGCGAGTCGAAGGGCCTGCCCTGGAAGGGGCCTGCATTTCGCTCTTACCTCGTCGAGCCGAAATTGAGATGTCAAGCGGGTGCCCCATATCTGGCGGCTTGATCGCCAGACTGTGGGATCATTCGAGCGAAGCTCGAACGTCTTGTTAAGGGCATGGCTTTAGCCATGCCGTATGCGATCAACTGGAAAAGCGGCTTCAGCCGCTGAGGTCATTCTCAGATTTCTGTCGAGCAAAGCCTAACCACCCCCACCTCGTCATTCTGAGGAGCGGAGCGACGAAGAATCCCTGTATTTCACTTCATCACCAACAGCTGTCAAGCCCTCTCCAAGCCATAAATACCGCCAACTCCAACAAACCAAGCCACTAACCCATTCACTGCGGATTGCGGATTCATACCCTCTGAATCGCTACAATAGAAATAGAGCTGAAAGAGAAAGCCCGGGCCAATCCCGGGCTTTCTCTTTCGTGCCATCCAACCATCTAACCGATGGAGATCGAATACTTTGCAGATAGGCCCCAATGCAATCACTGTATTTTCAATACTTTATACAGGGAGCAAATAAGAAGTACGGACCTAACCATAATATTTTGAATACTTTGCACGAATATCGAGGAGGGGGAGGGTGGGATCACGACAAGTACAATCCAGTCGTCGCAAACCACCTCTACCGCTGTTACACTCCCGTCTGGGTTATCCCAACACTTGATGTGCAAAGAAAGAATTAACTGAGCGATGGCCACCACCACTACCCGCCCCACCTTCAGTCCCTTCGTCCCGGCCACGGAGTCACGCCCTGAGTTCACCGTCCGTGCCCTTTTGCTAGGAGCCTTCTTCGGAATCATCTTCGGAGCCGTCACCGTCTACGTCGGACTCAAGGCTGGATTGACCGTTGCGGCCAGCATTCCAATCTCCGTCCTCTCTATCTCCATCCTCCGCGCATTAGCGAAGGCTTTTCGCCTGCGCGATGTTTCCATCCTCGAAAACAACATCGTCCAGACGACCGGCAACGCCGGCCAGTCCATCGCCTCGGGAGTCATCTTCACCCTCCCGGCGCTCATCTTCCTCGGTTTCGATCTCGAATCCTCGCGCATCTTCGCCCTCGCACTCTTCGGAGGCTGGCTCGGCGTCCTCTTCATGATTCCGCTCCGTCGACAACTCATCGTCGAAGAGCACGGCTCTCTCACCTATCCCGAAGGCACGGCCTGCGCCGACGTCCTCATGGCAGGAGAGCGCGGCGGCTCCTTCGCCTCCCGCGTCTTCCTCGGACTCGGGCTCGGCAGCCTCTACACCCTCTTCCAGAACGACAACCTCTTCGGGCTCTTCCCCTCCACCCCCAACTACTCTCCCGATCTCGGAGAACAACATCTCCTCAAAGGCGGAGCCATCCGAGCCGACGTCACCAGCGAATATCTCGGCGTCGGCTATATCATCGGCGCGCGCGTTGCCGCCGTCATGCTCGCCGGCGGAGTCTTCTCCTGGCTCGTCCTCATGCCGGCCATCTACTTCTTCGGATCGCATCTCTCCACGCCGCTCTACCCCGGCACCATGCTCATCCGCGACATGAGTCCCTCCGAACTCTGGATCACCTATGTCCGCCCTATGGGCGCCGGTGCCGTCGCCTGCAGCGGACTCATCACTCTGCTCCGCACCGCCCCCACCATCCTCGCCGCCCTCGCCGAGGGCTTCCGCTCCATTGGGAGAAAATCCGATACGGATTCTTCCGGACAGCCACGCGAAGCTTCCGCCCGTCCGGCTAGGACTGAGCGCGATCTCCCCTGGTCGGTCGTCATCGGAGGCTCCGTCCTTCTCGTCCTTCTGCTCTGGATCTTCCTTCAATTCAAACCTGTCCCCGGAGCGCAGGTCGGAGCCCTCGCCAATCTCGCCGCCTCTTTGCTGGTCGTTGTCTTCGGATTCCTCTTCGTCACAGTCTCAGCACGCATCGTAGGGATTGTCGGCTCAAGCGCCTCGCCTGTCTCCGGAATGACCATCGCTACCCTCATGGCCACCGCCGCGATCTTCCTTGTTAAAGGCTGGACTGCTCCTGCCTTCGGAGCCCTCGCCATCACAGTTGGAGGCATCGTTTGCATCGCCGCCTCCAACGCAGGTGATACCGCGCAGGACCTCAAAACCGGCTACCTCATCGGGGCCACACCCTGGAAACAGCAGATCGCCATCATGATCGGCGTCATTATCTCCGTGTTCTCCATCGGCACCACGCTGAACGCAATGAACAAGGGACTGGAATCCTTCCAGTCAATGTCTCAGCCCATCGCAATCGACCTCTCCCACCTTCCCGACGGCGTGCAGAACCAGGGTAACTTCACCCGCGACCATATCACTCTTACCGACACTTCCTCGTCCAATCACTCTGAACGAACCGGCGCACGCAGTTACATTCTCCTCAACTCCATAGGCTCCTCCGTTCTCGCCGACGGAAAATACCTCTATAGCCCTTCAACTCACCAGATCGAGATCCAGTGGGTCCAGGGTATTGGCAGTGAAAAGGCCGCCGCGCCACAGGGTCGTTTGATGGCCACTGTCATCAATGGAATTCTCAGCCGCAAGCTCCCCTGGTCGCTCGTCCTGCTCGGTGTCGCGCTGGTCATTATGGTTGAGCTGCTCGGCATCCGCTCCCTCACCCTTGCCGTCGGAGCCTATCTCTCCATCGGTACTACGCTCGCCATCTTCGTCGGCGGAGTCATACGCTGGATGGTCGACCGCGCCGTCCAGAAGCACCACGAGCGCAACGCCGAAGCAGAGCTTCAAGCCTCGCTCGATCTCTGGAATCGCGACCGCGATGCCTGGCTCGCTCAACACCCGGACTTCAATCCCGCCAACCCGGCCCATCTCGACACCGCCACCGGCCTGCCGGACAGAAGCTTCTGCCTGCGCGATCCCGAAGCTGAGTCCGAAATCTCCTCCGGCTCTCTCTTCGCCTCCGGACTCATCGCTGCAGGCGGTATCGTCGGCCTCCTCGGAGTCGCCACCAAGCTCTACGAATCCGCAACCGACCGCACCATCCCTCGGTTCAGCGATCACAACATCCTTCACCACGACTGGGTCAGCGTTCTCATGTTCGCCGCGCTCGCCTACTCCCTTTATTACTTCGCGCGCAAACCGCTCGACTCATCCAACGAGGTCTCCAAATGAAACGTCTCTCCCTCTTCTTACTCCTGGTCTCGCTTCCTCTCTTTTCGGGCGCGCAAACCGCTTCCTCCACCGCATCAGGCAATGACTCTGCCAAGAACGCCAAGGTTGAGGAGCTCATCCGCATCACCAAGCTCGATCAGCTCATGACGCAGATGAGCACGCAGATGACCGCCCGGATGAAGCAGGCCGCAGCTCAGCAGAATGCGCGACACCCCTACACTCCCGATCAGCAGAAGGCTGTCGACGACTACATCGCACAGATCCAGAAGATCACCCAGGACGCTGTCTCCTGGGATAAAGTCAAATCGCAGGTCACCACCATCTACACGGAGACCTATACAGACAGCGAGCTCGATGGCATCCTCAACTTCTACCGCTCACCCTCCGGCCAGGCGTTCATCTCCAAGTCGCCACAGCTGATGACCAAGACCATGCAGTTGGTCAATGAGCAGATGACCACTGTACAGCCGCAGATCCAGAAGGCCAACGAAGATTTCGCGCATAAGATGCAGGAGCTCTCCTCTACCCCGGCGCCTGCACCGCAATCCAGCCAGCCCGCGCCTGCGACCCAGCCCAAAGCAACTCAACCCAAATAATCACTAGATTTTCTCTGAGTGTCATCCTGAGCGAAGCGGCCCGAAAGGGCCGCGGGAGAGCCTGCCCTGAGCAGGATGACACTACAGATCGATACAAGCTCTAGCGCGTCCGCTCCACAACCCCACCCTCTTCTGCGATCAGCGCCAAATTCGCCATCCCCAGAAAGAGCCCGTGTTCTACGACGCCCACAATCGAATCCAGCTTGGCACCGATCACAGTAGGATCGTCCATCAGCACGCCGGAACAATCCAGAATCAGATTCCCTTCATCTGTGATGTACTGCGACCCATCCGGATTCACCCGCACCTTCGGCGTAAACCCAAGCTTCCGCAACGCCTCATTCACCAACGGCTCAGCCATCGGAATCACTTCGACCGGCAACGGAAATTTCCCCAGCTTCTCCACCTGCTTTGATCCATCCGCCACCACCACGAATCGCTTCGACGCGCTGGCCACAATCTTCTCCCGCAGCAGCTTGCCTCCGCCGCCTTTGATCAGTGCCAGTCCCGGCGCAACTTCGTCGGCCCCATCCACTGTTAGGTCCAGTTCCTTCGTCTCATCAAAATTTGTAAATGGAATCCCGTAGCTTCGGCCCAGCTTCTCGCTGTCTTCCGAACTGGCAATTGCGCGGATCTTCAGTTCACCCTTGCGAACCTTCTCGCCCAGCAGCTTGATCCACAGCGTCGCAGTCGAGCCGGAACCCAGCCCCACCGTCATGCCCGATTCCACCAGCCCTAACGCCCGCTCCGCTGCCTGCTGCTTCAAACGCGCCTGCTCTTCTGACGTCATCTGCTATACCTCACACCAACATTCTTCCATGCAGAGCGAACTTCTGCATGGAAGATGTGGGTGCGTTTTCTTGACGCCTCAGACGCAAACAACGATTAGAAGGTGAACCCTCCCAAAAAGGTGATCTGCCGTACCTGCCCACTCTCCAGAGAATCAAACGTTCCATACTGACTCGTAAATTGATTTCCACTTTGTGTTGAAATATCTCCACTCGGATTCAGGAACTGCGGATGATTGAACAGGTTCGATACCTGCATCACAAAGTTGAAGTGCACTCTCTCTGTAATTGCAGTCGACTTCGAGAGAGAAACGTGTGTCTGGTACAGACGTTGCCCTTCCAGACTGTTCGGCAACGCATTTCCAAAGTGCCCCGGCTGCGGAACTGCAAACGCCGCCATATTGAACCAGTTGTTTTTATTCTTGCCACCAGGAACGCTGGTTGGATCGCCTATCTTGTCCGGCAGACCTCCAACAGTTCCCGTATTCGATGAATCGACACCATCGAATTTAGGTGAGAACCACAAACCAGAGGCAAGATAGGTTGCTACACTGGTCGACCATCCTCCAACGGCACGATTCACCATGTCTCCGCTATTGGTCAGATAACGCTTGTTTTTTCCGAACGGCAATGCCCACACCATGCTGACTGAAGAGTAGTGCCGACGGGTCACGCCATCATTGGTCCAGTGGCTCAACACATCGTACGGATTCTCCGTGTCGAGATAGTTCACTGTGCTGTGTGTGTATGAGTAGCTACCGCTGAAGGTCAGATCGCCCGTTCTGCGATTAGCTGCCAGTTGTAAAGCATCATAGTGCGCTCCTCCATCAAACTTGAGCATCTTGGCAGAAGTAAACTGTGGAAATGGTCTTGTGATGCAAATGGGTTGTTGATTTGGTGGATTACAGGGATTCCCTTTTGGGTCTGTCCCTGTTGAGCTGAAAGGAATCGTCCCCGGCCGCGGGAGATCTACATTCACGCTGTAGTTCAACCCCGTGCTGCGTGACCCGAGATAGGAAGCGCGAAGGCCAATTCGCGCAATCTCGTGCTCATAACTCACGCTGAACTGATGAATCCGTCCATGGCTGATGCCGCGCTCATATCCATTCACGCTCTGGCCCGGAGCTTTTGAGCTCGCGGTGCTCGAAGGATAGGGATTCGGAAAGGAAAGTAGCGGAGCCCCGTTAGTGATTGCGTTCTGATAGCTCTCGCTGATCGCAAACGGTCCCGTGGAGCCTAGTTGCGGATTGATGGGTAGGAAGTTGTTAAAGTTGCCGCTGCCGTCATCAAAGCGGGAGGTATAGATGCCATAACCTCCGCGAATAACTGAATGATCGGTGATCGAATATGCTGCGCCAATGCGGGGAGCAATGTTGCTCTTGTCCATAATGGCCTGCACCTGGCCCGGCACTACGGTGATGTTTGATGGATACAATGGGCTTACTTTTCCGATGCCCTTTGAATCAACAATGACATTGCCTGTTGACGGGTCCCAGTTATAGGCCAGGTGGTCTCCGGCAGAGGGTGTGCCGTACAGATCCCAACGCACACCGTAGTTTAGCGTCAGTTTGCGGGTCACCTTGAAGGAGTCTTCCGCGTAAATGCCATACTCATTGAGTGTCATCTCGCGGTTTCCAAGAGGATTAACGCGTTGACTATTTTGCGGCAACCCGAGCAGAAAGTCTGCATAGGCATTATCGGCAGTTGGGTTGAGACCTTTGCCTGTAATGGATCCGTCGAAGGCAAACGTTCCGTAGTTCGGAACCACTCCGTAGAAATTACGGTAGTGCATGAAGCTCCCGCCGAACTTCCATGAATGTTTCCCTCGCTGCCAATCGACGGCATCGTTCAGCGTAAGGATATGATTATCCCCCTTGGTGCCTCCAGATACGTTTGACAGGGAAGTAAGACCTGTAATGTTGATCGTCGGAAAACCTTGCCCTGTCAGGTTGCTTGGATTCGCGCCCTGAAGCCCAACGGCGGTCAGCACCTTGCTTCCATCAAACGGAGTCTGCCCGCCCTGAGAATCACCATCCACGATGTTGTCTGTCGAGTATCCGAACCGGAAGTTGTTCACAATCGTCGGAGAAAAGATATGTGTGTCGCCGGCAGCCCACTGGCTGTGTTTTCGATTTCGCGTCCAGAAGATCCCAGGGATGCCGTTGGCACTCAAAACATAAGGAGTCTGTCGCAACTGCCAGCGGACGAACACGGAGTTGTTCTTCGTCAAATTATGGTCGACACGCACAATCGGCCAGTCTCCGCGATACAGATCACTGTTGAATGGAAACTGATACGAGTAGTTGTTGACGGGTTCATTGGTCGCAACATTCGGAGAGGGGTAGTAGGTGTTCTGTATCGCTGCTGAAACCGAACTGATGCGATTCGCCGGAATCGTATTGTTCGGAAACGGCAGTCCCGTTGTGGGATCAATAATCGTCGACGAGAACACGCCATTCCGCCATGCCGTGGTCGGAACGCTCGTTCGGTAAGACGTGCCCAGAGGAATGCGCTGCGCAAACCATCCGCCATAAAAGAAGGTGTGGTCTTTCCAGATCGGGCCCGATGCCTCAAGGTCCCACTCATGCTGCAGATAAGGCGTCTTCTGCGTATCAAAATAACCCTGCGCATTCAGCGCCGAACTGTAGATCCTGTACGTGGCCTTCCCGTGAAAGGCATTGGCTCCACGTTTCGTGACCGAGCTCAACTGCACTGGAACTGCGCTTTCCGCTGGTGCATTGAACAGCGTCGCCGCCACCTGTTCATAGAAATTGGCATTGTTGTTCTGGATTCCATTCAGGTCATTCGGAATACCATCGAACGTCTGGGACTGTTGAGACTGCTGCTCGCCGTTGGCGACCGGAGGATACTTGCCGCCCTGCACACCTGCCAGCGTCGTCAGCTGATACCATGTGCTCGGATATACCGTGACCTGTGGCGACTGTTCGTGCTGTTTCGCCGTAAACAGGTCGGCAATCGTCGAGGACTCTGTAGTGATAACGGCCGCTCCCGCCGATACCGTCACCTCCTCCTCAGCTTGTCCCAGAGCGAACTGCATATCCAGACGCCGAACCTGTCCGCTATCCAGAACAATGTTTTTCGCTACAAACGCTCTAAAGCCTTTCGCGGTACCGCGCAACTCATAAGTGCCAGGCTTCAGTTCGTTGAATTCGAAGTCTCCGCTCACAGTCGTCGTAGCGCGCCGCACTGTCTGCCCGGTAGCCGGTTCCAGAAGAGTGACCTCTACTCCAGCCACAACGGCACCGGTATTGTCCTCAGCCGTTCCACGTAAAGTTGCGTTCAGGGTCTGAGCTGTCAAACTGGAACAACAGCTAACAATAAGTAGAAAAACGAAATGTAAAAGTAGTGGACTGCTCTTCGAAGGGCGGTAGAACGAAAATGACCTTCCATTCGCAAAAGAGAGGAGAGGCATAGGGGGAGACCTCCTAATGTGCTTTTTAGGGCGTATGTTCAACTCATTACTGGTTGATGGTTTGCTATATTGACTCTTTCTGATTCGTTTGACAAGCATTTATTTCTTTTTATTACGATTCATGCTCTCTTCGATCTATAAATTCTGAGTGATTGTGGAACACCTGTTCCAAAGAGCCTCTTTTGCGCTGTCAAGCAACAAATCTGTCAACGCGTTAGGAATCAATAACTTGCATTTGCAGGATCACCCCTGTCCATTCTCTATACTTAAAACAGGTTGAAAGAAACACCAACGGAAATTGCCATCGCTTTAAAGCAGCTCCAAAGCGTGAGGGGGAGCCCGGTCATGCCGGGTGTCGCTTCACAGAGGTCCGAATCTAAACTATTTGAATCCAAGATTTTGCATCAAAATGCTGGGGGGAGGGGTACCCCAGAGCGAACCGTCTCAGGCACCCATCCGACTGGCCCGGCTATGGTAGCCTCCTCTCAGGGGTCGCGTGATTTCAGCAACCTCCAAATCACTGCCATGGATGTGACCCTGAAGAAGCTCTGGCCGCCGTTGTTGTCTGCAGTTTTCCTTGCACTCCCCCTTCAACCCTGCCTCTCTCAGAACGCCGCACCTCACGCCGCCTTCGGTTCTTCCGAGCTTCCCGACGCGCCCCAACCGCAGAACCCTCCGCTCCCGAGCGAGATTCATCCGAACTCCCGCTCCACCGAGCCCGAAGACATTACTCTCGCCGGAACGCCCAAGCGCCTGCTGAACGATCAGAAAGCCATCTGGACCAGCCCGCTACGCCTCAAACCCAGCGATGGAATCTGGCTTGCCCCCTTCGGGGCCGCCACCGGAATGTTGATGGGAAGCGATCACCACACCATGACGCACCTGATCGACATGAACGACGATTCACGGAACAAAGCCGACACGCTCTCCAACGGAGCGCTTGTCGGCATAGCCGCCGCGCCCGCTTCCATGTATCTATGGAGCCTCTTCAACCACGCTCCACAGGCTCATGAGACAGCACTCCTCACTGGAGAGGCTCTTGCCAACTCACTCGCCGTTAGCGAAGTCCTGAAATTCACCTTCCGCCGCGATCGTCCGCTGACCAACAATGCGCAGGGCAAGTTCTTCAGCTCCGCCTGGAACGACGGCTCCTTCCCTTCGAACCATGCGGTCATGGCCTGGTCCATGGCCTCAGTTCTCGGCTCTGAATACCCCGGCTGGTTATCGCGAACCGCGGTGTACGGTCTGGCAAGCACTGTCAGTGTCAGCCGTGTTCTCGCCGAGCAGCACTTTCCCTCCGACGTTCTCGTCGGCAGCGTAGCAGGCTGGTTGATCGGCCAGTACGTCTATAAAGCGCACCATAACTACAACCTCAATCCCTACGATTCCCCGCCGCTGCCGAAGAACTACGTCGCTCACATCAATCCGCAACCAGGCTCTACCCCGCTTTCTCTTCCCACTCCACCACCACCACCACAGTTCGGCCTGCCTCCTGACCCCATCCAGCACCGGCCTCCAGCGCTCTTCGATGCAGATCCAGACACCATCGGCTCCACCAACGTGCCGATGGACAGCTGGATCTACCCCGCGCTCGAGCGACTCGCCGCTCTCGGCCTAATCCCGACGCAGAACGCAGCCATCCGCCCCTGGACGCGACAGGAGTGCCTCCGACAGCTACGCCAAGCCCAGGAGATCTCCGACCGTATCGACAGCTCAAGTCCGAGGCTTGTTGCAGAAGCTCAGCGATTGATGACCGACCTCGACCGCGAACTCGCAAACGAATCGACTTCCTACCAGGAAGTCGCACTTGAATCCGTTTACGCACGCTATGGAACGATCGCCGGCCCCGCGCTCAATGATAGCTTTCACTTCGGCCAGACCTGGTGGAACGACTTTGGCCGTCCGCAGGGTCGCGGCTCAAATGCCATTGCTGGTTTCTCAATCCGTGCCCACTACGGCCGCCTCTTCTTCTACACCCGCGAGGAGTACCAACATAGCCCTGGAGTTTCGGAGCAATCTGCGGAAAGAACAGCTTTGATCAACCAATTGGATCGCATCCAAAGCGACGATCCCTACATTCAGCCTCCAGTTGCAAGGGCTGCCTATGAACGACAGCGCCCCATTGAGATGTATGCAGGCTACGCCTTTTCCGGTAACGCACTCTCTTTCGGGAAACAACAATTGTATTGGGGGCCAACAACAATGGGCCCACTTTCCTTCTCAAATAACTCAGAACCAACTTACAGCTTGCGTTTTGTCGCCGCGCGCCCACACCCGCTTCCTCTCGTCCCATCATGGGGAACCTATCGATTTGATATTGTTCTTGGCAAACTCTCCGGTCACTCTTATCCTGCACGGCCCTGGTACAACGGCCAAAAAGTATCGTTTAATTTTGGCGACAACTTGGAAATGAGTTTCACTCGCTGGTCCGTTTTCTGGGGGGTCGGACATCCCATTACCTTCCACAGTTTTAAAGACAACATCTTTAGCTTCAACTCAACAGGAAGCTATGTTGGCAATGGAGCTGCTCCCTATGGAGACCGTCTGGATCCCGGTGACCGCAAGAGCAACTTTGACTTCCGATACAAACCGCCATTTCTAGGCAAAATCGTCACTCTGTACGCCGATGCTTACTCTGACGACGATCCCAACCCCATCTCCGCACCCCGGCGTGCCGCTTGGAATCCTGGAATTTATTTTGCGAGGCTTCCATGGCTTCCACACGTGGATTTACGCGTCGAAGCAGCTAGCTCTCAAGGGCTCGTTCGTGACTTTGGAGGGCAGCATTTCTTTATGAATAACCAGTATCTCGATAGCAATACTAACAAAGGCTTTCTACTGGGAAATGCGGTGGGACGAGATGGTCGCGCTATTGAGGCTCGCAGCGGTTATTGGTTCTCTTCCAGAACCCGAGTTGAGGCAGGATATCGTCAGAACAAAATTGCAAATGGCTTTCTGCCAGCAGGAGGAACCATTACAGATGGTTTTATTAATGGTTCCTTAGCTATCAATCGCCATTGGACAGCTCAGCTTTTCCTGCAACACGAACGGTTTCTTATCCCATCGTATATGGCGGGTTCACAGCACAACACCAGTGGCTGGTTTCAGCTCACATGGAACCCTAACTTCTCGATCCAGAAATAGTTACTGGATAAAGTTCATAAGTTACTTTCCTGCTCCATTGCCGGTTCAACAAGCCCAACAAAGCTCCATACTGCCCAGCCGATATCCAGCAACCCTCTCATACGATCCAAGAGGTTCCAGGAGCCCCAGCTAGAAGAGGCATATAGTTTTCGATCTGGCCCAAGGTAAAGTTGTGCATATCCGCTCCAGACTGCCATGCTCGATACCACTGCACAAGAAAATCAAGCGCGCCATCGAGGCGAAGGAGAGGAACCCAACCCAGTTCTGCGCGTGCGCGACTGGCGTCTAATTTTAGATATCCAGCTTCATGCGGGCTCGGTTCCTCGTCCAATACCCAAGATGCGCCTCCTCCCCATAATCCTGCCATCCGCTCCGCTATCCAAGAGACAGGCCGGGCATCGTCTTCGATTGGACCGAAGTTGTAAGCCGTCGCGTATTGCGGATCACCTGTTAGCAGTTGCTCCGCGAGACAGATATAGCCATGAAGTGGCTCGAGAACGTGTTGCCATGGACGAATAGAATGCGGACTGCGGATCAGGGCTGGTTTACCTGAGATGAATCCGTTAACCAGATCGGGGATAAGACGGTCGGGAGACCAGTCGCCTCCGCCAATAACATTACCAGCGCGAGCAGTCGCAATAGCTACTTGATGACCATGTGGCTTTCCTAGCCTACCGGTGGGAAAATACGACTGCCTATAGGCTGCGCTGACAATCTCTGCGCAAGCTTTACTGCTGCTGTAGGGATCGTATCCTCCCAACGGGTCGGTTTCACGGTAGGACCACACCCATTCCTTATTTTCATAGCATTTATCAGTTGTCACGGACACGACCGCACGAACGCTCGACGTGCGACGAACACTATCCAGCACACGGGCCGTCCCGATGACGTTGGTTTCGAAAGTGCCGATGGGATCTTCGTAGGAATAACGAACAAGGGGTTGGGCGGCGAGGTGGAAGACAACGTCAGGAGCGAACTCGCGCATAGCCGCATCAAGCTTTGCAGCATCACGAATATCGCCTCGAACGTCCTCGACCACAGAGCTGACTCTGGCTACCGTAAAGAGGTTCGTTTCCGTGCTGGGTTCCAGCGCATAGCCTCGGACATTCGCACCGAGCCGCGCCAGCCACAGGCCTAGCCATCCACCCTTGAATCCAGTATGGCCAGTGAGAAACACGCGTCGCCCACGCCATGCGGAATTTAGATCCGGCTTGTCTGCTGGGCGCTGCTCGCGATGTAGAAACACATTATTATCGTTCACCAAGTCTTCCACGGCGCCTTCCCGGAGCTCCATAGCTCTTCGAGGTATTGTTTATCGCGAACTGTATCCATAGGCTGCCAGAAACCCCGATGGAAGAAAGCGTGGACCTCCCTATCGGCAACTAACGACTCGATCGGTTCTCGCTCGAACATTTGCCTGTCATCAGTGATGTAGGAAAAAACCTTGGGCGACAGGACGAAGAAACCGCCATTAACCCAACCACCCTCATCCCCTAGCTTCTCGTGAAAAGAGTGCACTTCGGTGCCGACAAAACCTAGAGAGCCGAACCGGGCTACTGGCTGGATGCTCGTAAGTGTAGCGATCTTACCGTGAGAGCGATGAAACGAGATAGAGGTCGCAATATCAACGTCGGAGACCCCATCGCCATAGGTCATGCAGAAGGCGTCTTCGCCTCCCACGTAGGGCGCAATACGCTTCAATCGCCCACCTGTTCCTGTTGCATCCCCCGTATCAACCAGTGTGACACGCCATGGCTCAGCCAAGGAGCCATGAACCGTCATCTTATTGTCCTTCATATCGAAGGTCACGTTCGAAGTGTGCAGGAAGTAGTTAGCAAAATACTCCTTGATCACATAGCCCTTGTAGCCGCAGCAAATGATGAAATCATTGATCCCATGAGTCGAGTACAGTTTGAGGATATGCCACAGGATAGGGAGTCCGCCGATCTCAACCATCGGCTTGGGACGAACCGACGTCTCTTCACTGATACGGGTGCCGAGACCGCCGGCAAGGATAACCGCTTTCATTTACTCTGCCTCGGATTTAATCTCTGTGAGATATCATACTCGCTTGTTTATGAGATATCCGTAAGTCCTCTGACTCCTTCAAAAGCTGTCCGAGAAAGCATCGCTAGGTATAGTCTTAATTTCAGTTATGATTGAAAAAGCAACAGCGCTGCGAAAACAGATTCTCGAATTAACTGCACAATTTCACGCGGAGATGTTTCCGCAGAAAGATTTTGTCCCGGGCTCATCGGTAGTACCCGTATCAGGGAAGGTGATTGGACCGGACGACATTTGTTCGGTCGTCGACTCTGCGCTGGACGGATGGTTTACAACCGGTCGATTCGCCAAGGACTTCGAACGTAAGCTGGCACGCTTTTTCGGGGTCCGGTTTGCCTCGCTCGTGAACTCCGGATCTTCTGCAAATCTGGTGGCACTAAGCGCGCTCACCTCACCGAAACTTGGGGATCGACGGCTGAAACCCGGCGATGAGGTAATCACGGTTGCCGCTGGCTTTCCGACCACGGTCAATCCTATTCTGCAAAATCGTCTGATCCCGGTTTTTCTCGATGTAACACTACCAACTCTCGAGATCGATGTAACCCGATTAGAAGAGGCGCACAGCCCAAAGACCAAAGCAGTGATGATCGCTCATACCCTTGGCAATGTCTTCAACCTCGATGCGATTACCGCGTTCTGCAATAAATATAACCTGTGGCTCATCGAAGACTGCTGCGATGCCTTGGGATCAACCTACAGAGGCCAGAGCGTGGGAACCTTCGGTGATATTGCCACTGTTAGCTTTTATCCAGCCCATCACATCACGATGGGTGAGGGTGGAGCAGTGTTGACCAACAAACCCCTTTTGCAAGTATTGATCGACTCATTTCGCGATTGGGGACGGGACTGCTGGTGTGAGCCTGGAGTAGACAATACCTGCGGAAAGCGGTTCGATTGGCAACTTGGTGCATTACCTTGTGGATACGACCATAAATACACATACTCTCATATTGGCTACAATCTAAAAGCCACGGATATGCAGGCAGCTCTGGGTGTCTCACAAATCGCCAAGCTGCCTCACTTCATCGAGCGTCGCAAAGAAAACTTCGCCTATCTGAAAGCCGCGCTGAAACCTCTGGAGGAGTTTCTCATGCTTCCGGCTGCCAGTGAAAATTCAGATCCGAGTTGGTTTGGATTCCCCATCGGTATCAAGGAAGAAGCTCCCTTTACCCGGGACCAGCTGACTGGAGCGCTGGAGGCCCACAAGATCGGCACGAGGCTATTATTTGCAGGAAACCTGTTGCGTCAGCCGGCCTACAAAGGATACGAGTACCGGGTAGTCGGAACACTTACCAATACCGACTTTGTAATGAACCGCGTCTTCTGGATCGGGATATACCCCGGTCTAACGAAACCAATGCTCGACTTCATTGCTCAGACGATGACGCATTTCATTGTGACGCTTAATGAGTTCAGGGTACTTTAACTTTGACCTTGCCGCAAGTGATCTGGGAGACAAAATAATGCGTTGCCTTGTAACGGGAGCGTCGGGCTTTGTCGGCTCTGCACTAGTCCCGAAACTGCTTGCAAGAGGTCACCATGTCGTTATCCTAGTGAGACACTCCTCAGACCTCACACTGCTGGAGCCCTACCTTCCTCAACTCGACCTCTTGTACGGTGACTTGTTGCACTTTGGCACTCAGAGCCTGCCGCAGGAAATTAACCTAGGAAAACTTGACGCGGTCTTTCACCTCGCCTGGTTCGGCGTCACAGCCGAGTTTCGAAATGATCCGGATCAAATCCGGACGAATCTCGTCGCGACGCTCGAACTGTGGAACTCGGCAAAAAAAGCCGGATGCAGAATTTGGATTGGACTAGGCTCTCAAGCTGAATACGGAAGAGTCGATCACGTCCTGCGCGAAGATACTCCGACAGCTCCGGTAACCGCGTATGGGGTAGCAAAGCTCGCTGCAGGACTTACCACAGCCAAGATGTCCGAGATTTGCGGAATGCGCCATGTCTGGCTACGTCTGCTCTCGGCTTACGGTCCAGGAGATGACGAGCGCCACATGATCCCTTCCGTTATCCAAGCATTTCTTGCTAGACGCCGTCCAGCGCTTACACTCGGTGAACAGATGTGGGATTATATTTACGTGGACGATGTAGCTGAAGCCCTTTGCGCAGTACTCGAAACAGAAACAAGCGGTATTTACAATCTTGGCTCTGGCAGCGCGATCACTCTAAGAACCGTCGTGGAGAAGATTCGCGATTTGATCGACCCATGCCTCTCCATCGGTTTCGGTGAGATTCCTTATCGCCCCGACCAAGTCATGTTCCTCGAAGCCGACATTTCCAATCTCTGTGCGGCTACTTCCTGGCAACCCAAAACAAGCCTCGTAGAAGGTCTTACACAAACTATAGCCTGGACGCGAAAACGCATTCCACTTTCGGAGACCAGGTAGAACGCTTTGCTTGCAGGAATTGCCTGAAACACAACAAATAGTCATGAGCCAGAATATCGTTCCTATACAATCCGCTGGTCTGATTCAGGGTCTACGTGACCGTGCTCGCGTTCTTCGTATCCATACATTGAAAATGATCCATCGCTCAAAAGCGTCCCATCTTGGAAGCTGCCTTTCGATGGCGGACTTGATTACCTGCCTCTACTGGAACACCCTCCGCATTGATCCAGTACTCCCTGCATCGCCAGGACGCGATCGTTTTTTTCTAAGCAAGGGCCATGGGGCAGCAATTTTATATGCCGCACTCGCCGAACGAGGTTTCTTCCCAATAGCGGAACTCGATTCCTACTGCCAGAACGGATCGCGCCTTACTGGTCATGTTACCAGTGGAGTTCCTGGCGTAGAATTGTCGTCTGGTTCATTAGGACACGGCCTTCCTGTAGCCTGTGGCATAGCGCTCGCTGCAAAACGAGAAAATCTTCCCTTTCGTACCTTCGTTTTACTGAGTGATGGCGAGCTGGATGAAGGCTCTAACTGGGAAGCCATTTTATTTGCTCCACAGCACAAGCTCGACAACCTAGTGGTCATCATTGATTACAACAAAATTCAAAGTTTTGGTTCGGTGAAAGATGTATTGGATCTCGATCCGCTCGCCGATAAGTTCCGTGCCTTTCGTTGGAGTGTCAAAGAAGTGGACGGTCATGATATGGAGGAACTTGTCGAGACCTTCCATTCTCTTCCCCTGGAGAACAGCCGCCCCACAGCCATCATCGCTCACACGGTTAAGGGTAAAGGGATAAGTTTTATGGAAAACCAACTCGCCTGGCATTATAAGAGCCCTACAAATGAACAGATCGAGATCGCTCTCAAAGAGCTGGAGACCACACGATGAGGACCGCCTTTATTGAAGAACTCATTGCCATCGCTGAACGGGATGAGCGTGTATGGCTGGTCTGTGGCGATCTCGGCTACTCAGTTCTCGAAGCGTTCAGCGCAAGATTTCCGGGGCGATATTTGAATGCAGGTGTTGCCGAGCAGAATATGACCGGTATCGCCGCTGGACTTGCACTCATGGGCAAGGTCGTCTTCACATATTCCATTGCTAACTTTCCCATCATGCGTTGCCTGGAGCAAATTCGTAATGATGTCTGTTATCACAAGCTGGATGTGAAAGTAGTTGCTGTTGGTGGAGGATTAGCCTATGGTAGCCACGGCTATACCCACCATGGAGTCGAAGACCTTGCTGTTATGAGTGCTATGCCGAATATGGCAATCGTTGCCCCCGGTGATCCAATAGAAACACGTGCCGCAACTGCGGCCCTTGCATCTACTCCAGGTCCCGCTTATCTTCGACTAGGTAAGGCAGGGGAGACAATTTGGCACAAAAAAGATATAGACTTTCACCTCGGTCGCGCAATTCAGATGCAAGACGGTCACGATCTGACAATCCTGAGCACTGGTGGCGTATTAGGCCTCGCCGTCGAGGCTGCGAGACAGCTCAAAAGTGCTGGGTGCTCCGTCCGATTGTTGAGTATGCCAAGCCTGGTACCACTGGACGTTGACGCAATCGCGAAAGCAGCCAGCGAGACAGCTGCAATCATCACGATTGAAGAGCATGGCATCGGGGGCTTGGGCACTATGACCGCCGAGGTTCTGACCTCTATCCGAGCCGCTGTTTCCTTTTATCCTATCCGCTTGGGACGCGATCCTATACGGCTGTCCGGTTCACAGGAGCAGCTTCGTTCAGACCAAGGGGTAAGTACTGAGGGTATTCTCGTTGCTGCAAAGAGAGTGCTGAACTCTGAGCTACTACGTATTCTGTTTAGAGAACTGCCATCTAACAATATGCACTGATACAATCCATAATCGAATCGTGAAGCTTTCAAGCTCTACTGTCAAAACGATCCATATGGCTGGTGCAGTTGCCTGTCTGTATCTGGAAATGTTTACGATATGACAATGCAATATTCGCCCTCTACAGAGTCGAAAACAGCTGAGACAGCTTCCCTGGAAGAAGCCGTTGGAATCG
This sequence comes from Edaphobacter sp. 4G125, assembly GCF_014274685.1. Classification (NCBI taxonomy): domain Bacteria; kingdom Pseudomonadati; phylum Acidobacteriota; class Terriglobia; order Terriglobales; family Acidobacteriaceae; genus Edaphobacter; species Edaphobacter albus. The sequence goes on along the minus strand of NZ_CP060393.1, from coordinate 548,485 downwards.
ACGTGATTGATCTAGCTCTATCTCTCTTACAAGCAAAGCGTCTTATTGCATTGTGGACAACTATATTTCTGGCTATTGGTCTTGGGATATCCCTCTGCCTGAAGCCCGTATTTACTGCGACTGCGGTCATTATGCCTCCCCAACAAGCGCAGTCGGTAGCCGGAACGCTACTGGGCCAGCTTGGCTCACTGGGCAGTTTAGGCGCAGCTTCTGAGCTGGGATTGAAGAACCCAGGCGATATGTATGTCGGGATGCTGCAGAGTCGCGTGATCGCAGATGATCTGATCGATCGATTCCATTTGCAGAGCATTTATCACACAAAGCTGCGCACCGACGCTCGTAGGGTACTACGAGGCTATTCCGACTTCGAAGCCGCAAAGAACAACCTCATCTACATCCGCGTAAAAGATCATGATCCAAAGCAAGCTGCAGCGCTGGCAAATGGTTATGTCGATGAATTACAGAAGATGAACTCGGACCTTGCAGTCGGTCAGGCCTCTCAACGACGTCTGTTCTATGATCAACAACTTGCAGAAGAGAAAAAAGCTCTTACCGCCGCAGAAGACAGCTTGAAAGAAACGCAGGAGAAAACAGGCCTCATCCAGCTCAATGGGCAGGCAGAAATGACCATCCGTAATATTGCTTCTGCACGAGCGGAAATTGCCGCTCGGCAAGTGGAACTCGGGGTGGCCCAAACTTACGCAACAGACCAAAACCCCAGTGTAATTCGGCTGCAACAGGAGATCTCTTCTCTAAAGACGCAGCTTGAGATTTTAGAGGATAAGCAGCAGCACATGGTTCCAGGCGACTTACAGATTCCTGGAGGCCAGGTCCCAGCAGTTGGCCTAGAATATTTGCGCAAGTTACGTGAAGTACGCTATCACGAGTCTCTATTTGAATTGCTGGCCAAGCAGCGAGAAGCCGCAAGCTTGGATGAGGCAAAATCAGCCCCGCTGATTCAGGTTGTCGACCCGGCTGAAGCTCCAGAACGCAAATCAGGACCATCTCGAGTTTTGATTACGGCAGGCCTTGGATTGGCTGGCTTTTTTCTTTCAACAATATGGGCATTCACAAAGCATTTGTTGGCTGAAATGCGGCAAATCCCTGGGCAAGCTGTGCGACTTGAACAGCTACGACGCGAACTTAGCCTAGGCAAAAATTAAGCACGGACCAAATGCCTCGGTTGAATCAACGGCACTCCTACACTTCTTCTGCATAAAGGAACTTCGCTTTGCTAGACGGAAAAGCTTTCGAAGCGATAACCATGATCGTTTCTCTCATGGTTTTATGCGGTTCGTATCTATTGATCGTGTGGAAGGATCGCAGCTGGATCAACTGGGCTACCCCAGCTTTCTTTTTTACGTTGGGGGGAAGGTATATATTTCAATTTGCTTACCTATATTTTATAAATCCTAGTGGAAGCCACTATGCGTATTTCTTTTCATACACGACTTACGCGTTATCTTTTCTAACTGCCGCCCTCGTATACACCTTCGTTAAACCCTTTAAGCTTAGACCTCCATTACATTCGACCCAAGACGTAGGGCTATGGCCATGGATATTGTTGCTGCTGGGATTCTTGCTCTACCTGCCTATCTTGATTGAGTTCAGAGCCTATCTCGGCGATCCACGTCGGATCTATGCGTTAACACGCACCGGCTATGGACTCTGGTTCTTCGGATCAACAACCGTAACGGCCCTTGCATTCGTAACGTATCTCTTTCAAAAACATAAAACCGTCTGTAGCGCGCTCTCATTTTATGGGATTTGCGCGGCTCTGGCTTATTGGCATGGAAGCAAGGGCATTATCCTAACTTATGCCCTTATCTGGATGCTTTATCGCGTTTATGTGGGCCGAAAAACCATCAGCGCTTTTGCCGCGATTGTCTCTTTGTCGGGAGTCGCGGCTCTTGTCATCGGCTCCTTTGCGCTTTTCTCGACAGCGGGAGATATCGTCGACCTTGCCAACTCTGTAATGTCCTATGCCGACTATGTGAGGAATTCGATGCTTGTCATAGACGACCAACAAGGGGAACGATATTACGGTCGGCTCACGCTCGAGAATGAAGTTTATTCGCGAATTCCCAGAGCGCTGATGCCAGATAAACCAAAAGATTTCGGCCCCTTTTTTCTTGCCAAAACGTACGCACCCGCGGCATATCGGGCTGGCGAGGGTGCACCTGCATTTGATATTGGACTTCAGTATGCGGACTTTGGCCCGATATCGATTGTCTTTCTATGTTTCTTTTCTGGATGTACTGCATGGATTATGTCGAGCGCGTTATTTCATTTGCGACAATGGCCAAGTCCCGGTACGTTTGTTGTCGTTCTCTATCTAGCTGGAGTTGCGATCATTACGGCTGGCAGCGGAAATTACCTGCCAGAAGCGATCTTTTTTGCCGGAGGATTGTCTCTTATATTGCGGGTGCGCATTATCCGCGGACCTGTCTCCTTCAGGCGCGGGATTTTTTAGCGTCAAGCTTGCAGTCTATCCTGGCATAATTTTGGCAACGATTGCATGCCTCTCTTTACTGAGACGATCCCTTGAAATGCAACGGGGCACCTATAGAGTCTGAAAAGAGACGGGACACATAGCATTCTTCGAAATGCTCATGAACATCAAGAAAAATTGAGAGTCGTCCGTGGCGGATGGAAGTACTTACCACAAACCAAATTATGAAAATGTTTGTGCTGCGACAGGCTGTCTATCATCGTCGCTCTCAGTGAGGGAGAAGAACGAAAAGTATGTCTACGCTGTCGGGGCAATCTCCGCTACGAGATGCTTGCCAGATTTATACGTTCCTTGTCCAAATCTCTTGAAGATATGACTGTCTTAGAGCTTGACTCTCGTTCACCATTGAGTATGTTGTTATCCCAAGCGAAAGGTTTATCAGCGAAGTTTTTACTCCCCAACGAAGAGCGTGGCTCAATGCATAGAGATGGCATTCGCTGTGAAGACATCACTAATCTTACCTATCCCGACTGTAGCCTCGATCTCATTATCTCTAGTGATGTTCTTGAACATGTTCCCGCTCTTGAAGTCGCATTCCAAGAGAGCTATCGGGTGCTTCGTCCCGGTGGCAGCCATATTTTTACTATTCCGACACGCCCAATGACTCGCAAACGAGCGGAAATCGTCGATAATCAAATTAGACATTTGACTGAACCTGAATATCATAGCGATCCTTTAAATCCAGCTGGAATTCTTGCATTCTGGGATTTTGGGCTTGATGCCATCGACATGTTCTCTTCATCTGGATTGCAGTTCTCGATTGTAAGTGGCCCAGTGGGTAAAGATCAGCGTATCGTATGGAGAGCATTAAAACCGGCGATGTAATGTGGAAAGTTTCCGCATTTGGCACTACTTATGTACGTTACCAGTTAAGATTAATAGTCTTGAGATTTTCATCTCGAGATTCTTTTTAGAATGACATCTCCTAGAACAAGTATCGTCTTTGGCACCTTCAAAGGAATGGGTGATCTGCTATGTGCAGCGCCTGTCATTCTGTCGGAGCTGCGAAAAGACAAATCCGTCCACCTCTTGCTCTTCCCAAGTCCGACGCTTCACGATTTCTGCAATCTCATCGATTTTTCTCCGCACCAGAACAACCTACACTTGCACTCGATTCCCGATTCCGGAGGGCTTGCCGAGTGGAAGCAGTTCCTCACCGAAATGCGCCGTATTACGCCAGAGATGGTCTGGATCTCTCCGCATGCGCCAGCAGCAGACTCAAGTTGGAAAATCCCTTTAGTTCTCCGAACGATCCAGTCTCTAATCTGGAGAGATGCGCGATTAGTTGGTGCCGATACCGAGCGGCTTTCGCTGCTTTTTCATCGACGATTGCCCGTAGATCGCCAACTTTCTCTGCAACAACGGGAATGGAACGCATACCGTCTTTTTTACGGTGAGGCTCTATCGGAACGACCGCCAAAAATCAGCTTCATACCGGAGATCAGTGCCCGGCGTAAGGAAAGCCCGCTTTACGATCTGGTCATTCATCCGGGAGCTAATGCAAAGAACAGGAAATGGCCACTCGACAAATATGGAATACTAGTGAGCAACCTACCTCGTTCGTGGAGAATTGCGTTGCTCGGTCTTCCTGATGACCTCGCAATAGTCAAGAAGACGATGCCTTTAGACCGTCCGGTCAGCTACATCACTGGCACGATCCTCGAATCAATTCAGACACTTGCGTCTGCCAGCACCCTGTTTATCATGGACAGCGGCAACATGCATTTCGCTCAAGTTCTAGAAATACCTTCCATTGCTGTCTTTGGGTACACAAACCCCGCCGACATTATCGATCTTCGAGGCTATGTCGAAGCAATTTACGAAAAACGATTTCCCTGTCAGCCTTGCAGGAAGGCGGTTTGCAGCCAGCCTGAAATCTATTGCCTCAATGGCGTAGACCCCGCTCTAGTGGCCGAAAAGTTGAAAGCTCAATGGAACAGGCTTCATGGCCACGCACATCATGGGGAAAACTTGGTCAAGCTCTCCAATAACCCAAGGACTTACCAAATCAAGCCTTGTTAGAGATATCGGCTGGCGCGAATACCTTCGCGCCAGTATTTGATTCGGTCCGTTGCATTCGAGAGAGAGATTCGGCGAACCAGTGATAGAAGTAGATATCCGGTACAGTAAATAAAAGAAATAAGATACGCTATGGACGGCGGCAAATGCTTATGCCCATAGAGGGCATGGTTTCGATGCACATATCGTGTGCGAAAGGGAGAATTTATTCCTGTTGAGCTGCTGACCTTATGCCATAGCTTCGCGTACGGCAGCAGGTAAAGAATCTCGCCAAACTGATGGGCCCGCAACATGAAATCCGTGTCGTCCCAGTATGCGAAGTAGCGCTCATCCATGATGCCTATGGTCGAGAAGAGATCGCGTCGGACCAGAACACAACAAGTCGGCGTGTACTTGACCTGCCTCGGTAAGTCATACTGACCGCGATCGTGGTCTCCGTCTCCATAATGGAGGCAGCGATAACCGAACCACGGTTGAAAGTAACCGCCTGCCGCCCAGATCATATTCGGACGGTCATGGTAGTACATAATCGGTGTCGTCATCGAGCACTTGTATAAGCTGAGCCCTTCTACCAGTTGATCGAAAAGTTCGGGCCCGAACACAACATCGTTGTTCAGATACATCACAAACTCACATCCGTCGGCGATGGCCCTGCGCGTCCCGATATTGTTGCCCGCTGCAACACCTACATTTTCTTGGTTTTCAATTACGACATATCGCTCGCCACGAGCACGACACTGGTCGGCAGAGTTGTCGGAAGAAGCATTATCGACGCAGTAGACGACAAAGGAAGTGTAATGTTGTCCCTCGAGAGAATCAAAAAAGTCTTCGAGTACTCCTTCACTATTGAAAAGCACCGTAACAACACCAATCTTGCCTGGAGTGTATTGGACCGGTAGGGAAAGCCGCTCGTCTACATACTTAGCCGACATGCAGGAGCCCCCGCTGCTTCATCTCCTCAAGGGAACGTTCATAGCCGCTGAGTTCGGGTTCATTTTCCTTTGCCCAGGCTAGGAAATGGCTGAGCCCTTCCTTGAACATGACCTCTGGTTCATAGGCAAGCAACGATTTGGCCCGTTCCAAATCCGCCATCCCATGACGGACGTCTCCTTCGCGAAATGCGCCGCTGACTTGGACCTTCGACTTATTACCGAAGTAGCCGTTCACTGCTTGCGCGACTTGCATGACCGTAGTCCGTTCGTTCGATCCGACATTGATTGCCTGTGAACTCGTCGCTGAACTACTGATACAAGCTACCGTCGCACGCACAACATCATCGATATAGACAAAATCGCGACTCTCTTCGCCATCTTCGAAGATATTAATATCGGCACCTGCACGCGCCAGATTGGAAAAAATTGCGAGGATACCCGTATACGGATTTTTTAGTGATTGCCCAGGGCCATACACATTCTGATAGCGCAGAGCGAAGGATGGGATGCCAAGCACCTGGCCAAACAGAATTGTCATCTGCTCCTGCACTTGCTTGGTAAGCCCATAAAACGATGAAGGCTGAGTCGGCGCGTCCTCCGGCGTCGGAACAGAGAAGCATACCCCACCACAAACCGGACATACGGGTTCGAAGAACCCGTTCTTCTTATCCGCGCTGGTACGCGGTTGCGGATAGACGAGCCCATGTTCCCTACAGTGATAGGCGCCTTCACCATAGATCGCGCGAGAGGAGGCAACTACGATCCGCTCAACACCATAGCCCGCGTTTTTAGCCAGTAGATCGTATAGAAGTGCCGTTCCCGCTAGATTTACTTGCTCATACTTTGCAACTTCATACATCGACTGCCCAGTGCCGGTTTCAGCCGCTAGATTGACGATTGCCTGATGACCGGGCAACGTAGAGGCCCACATCGCTGCATCGCGGACATCCCCGCGTACCAGGTGCACGTTGTCTCTAAGGTCCGTAGGGAGTTCGACGTTGCTGCCATGAATTTGAGGACTGAAGTTATCCAACAGCGTGACAGAATATCCGTCATGCAACAACGCACGCGCAAGACGCGTTCCAATGAAGCCGGCGCCACCCGTAATGAGTATATTCAAACTAATATCACCATTTTTTCTACAGGTTCCATATAAAAAGACCGCTTACCCCCATCGTTAGCTGCGGCGAAACGGGTGCGAACCTGAACCTTGTTTCAACTGTAGCAGTTCCTAAAGCGTAGGCTTTTCTCATAAAAATGAACCTCATTAGAAGAGAGCATAAACCTAATGTGATCCATCACTTGGACGTTCCCAATTCCCATGAATTTGCGAGTAGCGTTTCAGTATTCGTGCCGGCGAGCCACCGAGCATGGAGTAGGCAGGAAAGGATCGTGTGACGGTCGAGTTGGCACCGACGACACAGTGCTCTCCCAATGTAACCCCTGGCATCACTGCCACGCGAAAGCCAAGAAAGCAGTTTCGTCCAATGGTTACCGGACCTTTGCTAGCGAGTGCCTGCTCCATGATAAGACCCCCCTGGGGATCGAACCCATGGATTTCATCGGTAATATACACGTACTCACTCAGAACACAGCCATCACCGATCGAAATACGATCCACAGCTGTCAGATATGCATGGCCGCCGATATATACATTGTCGCCAATTTCAATAGTGGGCTTGTACGTGATACCAGCATATTTTGTAATTGCCTCAATATGTAGATCACCTCGAATCGAGGTTCGATTGCCGATCCGCACATATTTACGGCCAGCAATCGAATAAGGGCGTCGAATATAAGAGCGCTCGCCTATGCTCACTCCAAAAGGTCGGTAGAACAAGGTCTTCACAGTTTCTTTAACGAACCGCATCGAATCTCCCAAATTAGATTTTAAATGGGATTAAGAAAACCGCGACAAAACAAACCTCTTGAAGCACCCTTCGCACCCCAGGCAGCTACCGCAGAAGCTATAATTGACAATGATAGATAAAAGAAGTAATACGGAACTGCCATGACAGTATTGAATGATAGCAGGGAAGTTTTTGAGGAAAGCAAGAATAGGCAAACCGCATAGCCGGACTTGATGAAAACGAATCTTTCTATATTTCTGCGGATACTGTCCATCGCACTTCAACTCGCTTACGTCAAATCCTACACTCACTATTTGACCGTCACAGAACTTGGATATGCGTTCTACCTGACCGCTTTGTCTTACGCCATTAACGCCCTGATTTTGGTTCCAGCGGATTTTTACCAACAAGCAGTCCTCACTTCGTATCGAGATGAATTGTTCCCGCTCGGCTCTATCATCTCTCTCAACAAGAAAATCCTGCTTTTGGCGATCATACTGGCTGCCATTCTTGGCACACCCATCTGTATGTCAGGGAAACTCAGCCCCTTCGATTTGGTCCTGATCTTCGGTCTTGCTGCTTTTTTGTATTTTTCCACATCGCTCAGAAACTATTTGAATAATCGCGGGCATAATTTGTTCACAGGCGCCATGCTATTTCTGGAAGCAGGAATTAAAGTCCTTAGCTTTTTGCTGCTTCTTGTCCTTGGCACCTCTCATATCAATGCGTTTGTCCTGTCGACGATCATCGCCTTTCTGATAGAGGTTTTGCTTCTTGCTGTCTTCTTCTATCTTCGAGTCCCGTTTGCATGGGATGAAACGACGGACCTGCATTTCAGGTCTCTGCTTAAAACATCGAGCCCGGTCTCCTTTTCCGCCTTGTGCAACTGGCTTCAATTACAGGGCTACCGCATCATCTATGTCTGGCTTGGACTACCTGAGATCGCCGGACTTTATGCCGCTGTCTCAAATCTTGGTCTTATGGGGATGAACGCGTCTTCTACTGTATTTTCCCAGATGCTTCTACCTCGAGTCTATGCAAGCAAGGGAAGTTATATCTTTCAATACTTGAAGTATGCGATTCTACTATCCCTTGTTGTACTCCTCGGCTATTTGGCGTTTGGAAAGGTGTTGCTATTGGTTCTTACAAAGAAGCAATTTGAACCGTACGCGATTCTCATGATCTTCGGGGTCCTCATAGAGACCGGCAACCTTCTGATCGGTGCAGCTTCAACTTATTTCACAATCAAGCAAACAGCTTCTCATCTTGTGGCGGCGAATATAGCAGGGTTACTGGCCGCAGGCCTGGGGATATCAGCTTGCCTGATATGGCGCCCGCACAGCTACTATTTGCTCGGTGCAGCGCTTGTATTTTCACAGTTGGTTGTTTGCGTCATCCTATTCCTCACGGCCAAGAGAAGTGCTTCTAGCGAGGCAGCCTATATCTGAGCTTTTACAAACTTTTGTAACTTCATTCAATGAATGAGAGCCGTATCGAACACGCAATGGGACCCAAAATCCCTGGCCTTAAATTGCCGTGCATTGCCATGAAAAGTCGCTAATTTACTACGTGTGGTATTCTGTTCGCCCATGAAAGATTCAGGATCCCTATCCTCCCTAGGTCATCATTCCGAAAAGCACACTAAAACCGAGTCAGGTGTTGTCGCCCAACTAGAGGATGCTTTTTTAAACTCTCCTCTCCCGGTCACGCAAAAGCTTTCTAATTTTCCGCGACATGTAAGGCGGCAAGATATCGCCCGGTTCTTAGTTCGATATGAACTATTCAAGCAATCTCTTCCTGCGAATGGAAGCATAGTCTATATCTCTTATTTCATAAGATAGAAATTTAGAGGATTTCAGCGAGGTAACCTATGTCTAAGCTTTCACAGGACATCACTTTTGTTCTCTTCACCTTCAATGAAGAGAACCGCATCGAACGCGTAATCCTCAATTTTATACGCTATGGACCGGTGCTGATCGTTGATAACGAGAGCACGGATCGTACGCTTGAGATCGCATCACAGTATGGCTGCGACATATTGATCAATAAAAATGCAGGCTGGGTCGAGGATGAGGCGACGACATCCAAGGTTAAAGCCGCCGTCAAAACTCCATGGATCTACTGGGGATTCTCTGATGAGATGGTCGAGGCGAAAACGATGGGAGCAATTGTTTCCGCCGTAAGCTCCGATCGATATGACATTATCAATATCGCCAGGAAGAATTATTATTATGGCCGGTTCTGCGAAAACCTTTTTTCTGATCGCATGAACCGTATCTTTAAGAAGGATTCCATTGATTTCAATGGGAACAAGATACATCAGTTTGGTCGAGTTATGCCGAGCGCCCGTATCTGTTCTCTTCCCTTAGAGCACTTTGTACATCATTTCATTTCAAACACGGCGAAGTCCTACCTCCATGCCATGGACCGCTATACCGATACGGAAAGCACAGAAAACCGGCCAGTACCCCGCATATCAGGTTTATGCCTTTCCTCAGCAAAGATGCTTATTAATAGTTTGCTGTTTCGAAGAGGATACCGGGCCGGAATGCCGGGATACTTTTTACTAGCTCAAATGCTATATTACCGGTGGCTTTCCGCAATGAAGGTTTATGAAGAAGACCAGCAGCTAGATCGAGATAGAATCGAATCTAAAAATAATATTCATCGAGATCGGATACTGCAATCGCTTCGTTGAGCGAACCTCGGACCGGCTTAGCCATCTAAAAAGATAAGCCCCGCAGTTGTATTCCAGCTCATGCGGTGCCGGCTACGTCACTATCTTGTCCTTCTTTTCGTATCGCAAGAATCTTCTTCTCGCTATTCACCTGCACCGCAACAATAATGGGTAGTGTCCAGTATTTTTCGCACATTCTAAATCAGTTGTAACTCAGAATGTTGTTGATTGAGGCCCCTGCAGGTTCACGGAGGTATACGTTCAACACGAACGCTCCTTATTCTGTCGATCTGGTAGCCTATTCTACTTTCCTAACACCGTATTCATCGCAGCAACCGCAATACCGAACTGACCTACGATCTGTGCGATATCAACTACGGTGCGGATCGTTTTGCCTTTATCCAGATTCAACGGAATTACAACTGTATCCCCGGGGTAAAGGTGTACAGAATCGAATCCGTGTCCGCGCAAAGACGAACTGTATTGCTTACTGATCACCTCACCGCCAGCACGAATTACAAAAGCTCGCTTCTTATCAGCATCCCGATTAGCACCTCCAGCCAGTTGCACATAGTCACCTAGCCGACGATGTGGATCGTACAGGAACGAGTTCTGGTTATAGACCGCTCCATCCACACTCACGGTTGAAGGCACTCGAGGCACAATGAATTTGTCTCCATCCTCCAGGGGCAGGTCAGGTAACTGATCAACATTGTTGGTATCTGGAGCTACTTCAAGCACAATTCGTCCAGTGGCACGTGCATTACGTAAATTCGCAATAATACTTTGCGTCTGAGACTGCTGTGCAGCAAGCGCAGTTGCATCCGTTGAACTGATCGCGCGACTCGCACTGTTCGTAGCATTGGTGCTTACCTGCAAAGCAATCTGATCGACATATTCATTCAAGCGCTGCTGTTGCACTCGCCGTGTCGATTCGCGTGTAAATTCTGCTCCATAAAGATAGGCGTCCGATGAAAAGCCACCAGCTCGGCGAACAAGCTGACGCAATGTTTCTCCGGGTTTGACGCTATAGACACCGGAGGAAACAAATTCTCCTTCCAACCGAACAAAGCGTGTTTGTTGTTGTTGCGGAACGCGAAAATCTGCCTTTGAGAAGATCGTAATGACGTCGCCGGGCAAAAGTTCCAGATTCTGCGAATCGTCCCCATCGAGGATGGCTTTGCCAAGATTAAAAGGAAGCAGTGATGTTGTCAGGCTCTCACGACTCTGTCTCTCGATGACGGCATAAGCCCAGTTGATATCCGGCTCAATCATCTTTACATCATTCTTCGGCAGAAACTGACCTGCAGAAGCATTGTTCACTGTCGCACCTACACTGGCGTTCGCTGAACTCATTCTGTTGCTCACAGCGGTCTGGCCAGCAGAACTTTGAGAGGGCGATAATTGTTGACCATTGGGGGTCGTATCCGTAGACGACAAGGGAAGATATCCCTGCAGTGTCGATTGCCGTTCCCGTCCGCAATCCAAACCACCGTCTGTTGCGGTCACACCATCGATCGTGGACGCACCCGTCGTGATGAGATTTGCGGGTTGATCTGTAACGCTCCGTGAATCCACACTGGAATCTGTCATCGGCAAGCCAAGCAGTCTCGTGGAGCCCTGGCTCCTCACCGAAGAATAGCGCCAATATGGATCATCCCCTTCATCTCCTACTGGAATGCCATATCGCAGTCCCGGGATTCCGTATGGTGTCGTAGGCAAACAGGTAGGCACATAGGTCATCGAAGGCTGGCCAAGCTGGCTGCGCTTTAGCCAATAATCGCGCGTAATAAGAGCTTCCTTACTAGGAATGAGGTCCCTCACCCGCATTCCCGGTTTCCACATGTAACGGCCTGGATTGGCAACATTGCCACGTAGCGTGACCGCATCCTTATATGCGCCTGCAACCGCTACCACTTCTAGCAAATCTCCATCTTGCAAATGTGTTGCTTTGCCTTCCGTCGTAAACGGCACCTCAATCATGCTACGTTGGCGGCGTTCGTCCACACGCTCCAGACGCATCGTTTCGCCAGAAGCAACATTTGACAGGCCTGCAGCCAACTCCAACGCCTCTTCAACTGTCCCGTCCGCGTTTGATTTCAGCTCATAAATAGCCGGCGTATTAACACTACCTGCAACCGCCACTTGCGGCCCTACAGGTGGGATATAAATCACATCACCAGGCAGCAGTGGAACGTCTTTCGACTTGTCGCCATGCAGAATCAGATCGTACAAATCGAAATCAATGATCGTCTCTTTGCCACGCCGTAGCTGAATATGCCGCAGACTGCCTTGTGGTGCAGGGCCTCCGGAGGCAAAAATTGCATTCACCAGCGTGCTCAAAGAACTCAACGTCCACGTACCTGGCCGACGTGCCTGGCCGACAACAAAGACCTGAATGGAGCGTAGCTGTCCCATATTGACACTCAGGTCAAAGTTACGAAAAACCCTGCCCATCTGCGCCTTAATAAACGGCTGCAACTGATCAAAGCGCACACCGGCCACGTGGATATTACCAACTTGAGGAATATAGATTCCGCCAGAGCGATCCACGACGAAGCGGTTATTCAACGTAACCTGTCCCCAGGATTGAATTAGCAGTTCATCGTTCGGACCAATCACGTAATCGGGAGTTACCGGAACCTGATTCACTGGTGCAAAGGTCGACGGCGGGGTACGGAATAGTTTTGCCCCGTAAATAGGCAGCATCTTGCCGATGGAGTTAGCTACCATCTGCTGAAATTCGGTCGGAGGATCCAACGGGAGATTAGGCTCCTGAAGCTGAGCACGCTGTGTCGGCTGGGTCTGAAGCTGTGTGGCTCCCGGTTCATACTGATCCAAACTGATCCCCTGCGATCTCCCCAGTCCGTTTGTCGACGAAGGACGTATCGGTGTATTCATATCGCTGCTGCTGCTACAGTTAGGATCTGTAGGATTGCAGGAACTTTGCTGACTTCCTCCACCTAGCCCCTGCGTGAGTATCGGCAATGTCAACTGCGCTGAAACACTCCCTGTCCCATACATCAGCAAAGTTGCCAAACTCAATAAGGCACCACTTACTACACCAGACCGCATCTGCCGTCGCCCCTCAACCCTCTAAAAACTTTGTGTCCTTCACCAATTTCCTACTGCAAGGACCTCTTGCATCCACAGCTCGCTTCTTTGTGAACAGGACCGGTTTCGAGCCGATTCGCTTGCTCCAGCATACTGAAATCGATCGCTTAGGACAGCGAAAAACTTCCAAATGCAGCTTTCCCTATACCCCTTGTAAAGAGTTTTCACTGCGCGGAACATTGCCCGTCCTCCACTGCCTTTGCAACCCGCAGCATGGTCGCCTCGTCGAAATGGCGGCCAATTACCTGAACCCCAATGGGCAGATCCCCTTTTGTCTCTCCGCAAGGAACACTCACGCCACATACACCTGCCAGACTGGCGGCGACCGAGTAGATGTCCTCGAGATACATCTTCATCGGATCGTCCGTTTTTTCCCCCAGCTTGAATGCGGGAGTTGGCGTGACCGGGGCAACCAGCGCGTCAACCTCCTGAAACACCTTCAGAAAGTCTCGGGTCAGCAGTGTTCGCACCTGCTGTGCCTTCTTGTAATAGGCGTCATAGTAGCCGGCACTTAAAGCGTAAGTCCCCAATAGAATTCTTCGCTTAACCTCAGGACCGAACCCGGCATCACGCGTCTTGCGGAACATATCCGCGAGCGACCTCGCATCCGCGTCGCGCAACCCATATCGCACACCATCGAATCGCGAGAGGTTTGACGAAGCCTCAGCCGTCGCAATCACGTAGTACGTCGGAACTGCATATTTCGTGTGGGGAAGACTGACCTTCTTCACTTCGCATCCAACTACCTTCAAAGTACCCAAAGCCTTTTCGATAGCGGCACGAATCTCCGAATCCAGTCCCTCACCGAAGTACTCTTCAGGAACTCCGATCCGCAACCCTTTTACCGGGCGGTCGAGTGCAGCGACATAGTTATCAACTGGTTTGTCAGATGAAGTAGCATCCATCGCATCTTTTCCAGCCAGCACTTCAAGCATCGTAGCAGCGTCTTTCACATTCTTCGTAAACGGTCCTACGCGATCCAAAGAAGACGCAAATGCGATCAGGCCATAGCGACTTACGCGGCCATAGGTGGGTAATACCCCTACTACACCGCAAAACGCCGCCGGTTGGCGGATAGAGCCACCTGTATCAGTACCAAGCGTCGCCACCGCAAAGCCAGCTGCAACCGCTGCCGCCGAACCGCCGCTCGAGCCTCCAGGAACCCGATCCAGTGCTCTTGGATTCCGCACCAGCCCATAGGAGGAATTCTCGTTCGAGCTTCCCATCGCAAACTCGTCACAGTTCAGCTTGCCCAACAATACGGCACCGGCTGCTTCTAACCGCTCCACGGAGGTCGCATCATACGGAGGTCGGTAGCCCTTCAGGATCTGCGACGCCGCCGTAGCAGGCGCACCTCGCATGGCTAGAACATCTTTGATTCCCACCGGAACTCCCGCCAAAGGCGGCAACACTTCTCCGCGTTGCGCCATCGCATCGATCTTCGCGGCCTGAGCCAAGGCCCGCTCACGGCTTAGCGAAAGATAGCTGTGAATTTCTTTATCTCCCGATGCAATCCGCTCGTAGTGCGCCTCCGCCAATGCGGTGGCTGTGGTACGGCCGGAAGCAATCGCGCTTCGCACTTCATCGATGGCCAAACTCGTCAGATTATCTACCGTCAAAACCTGTCTCTCCCAAACCCATCCGGCGGTGCCAGACCTATCGCTCAATCACTTTAGGAACCTTGAAGAATCGCCCGTTCGTCTCTGGGGCAGCAGCCATCACCTCAGCGCGATCCACTGAGGGTTGCACGGCATCTAGTCGGAGCGTCTCGCCATGAGCATGGCGAATGGCCTCTTCAAGCACCTCGCCCACCTGCGCCATCGGTGGAATCTTGCTGGTATCTAGTTCATTCAGCTGGGCAATATAGCCCAAAATTGCATTCAGATCGCGCTGCATGCGCGGCTCTTCCTCTGGAGTCAGTTCCAGGTTGGCCAGTTCAGCCACCCGCCGCACATCCTCAATCTTGACTTCAGCCTGCCCGCTCATCGGTTGACCTCTTATCTCTTCACTATAAAGTGTAGCTTGGTCACCTTGATTCCAGCGATTCGGCCCAACTCCATCTCCAAATGACTGCTCATATTACGCATCTCGTCCAGCCATGCCTTCTCGCTGACCTCTACGCTGACGACTCCCTCGTCGTACCCCACGACGGCACCTCGCCCTGCCAGAATCGGACCGCACGCAGCAAGCCAAGCCATCACAATCTTATCCAGAGGGGAAAAAGACTTCAGTCCCTCACGCAACCCCATTCTGACGACATCCCGCATCCGTTCCATATGATTTAGCCTGAATGAAGCATAGAACCCCAATTTAGGTTCACCGCTTGAAGGAAAACCAAGAGGAAATTAAATCGTCGCAGAGACGATTAACAACCTTCTGAAGGCTCGCTCGACTCCCCTAGGTCTTTTTTTAGTACGCACCGTCTTGCTTCAAAACGACCTTGAAGGTCTTTAAAAGGATCTTAAGATCTCTTCGCAATGACCAATGATTGACATAATCGCAATCCAGCGCGACTCGCTCATCGTAGGTTAGTTCACTACGACCAGAAACCTGCCAAAGTCCAGTGAGACCAGGCCTTACTCTGCAATAGCATTCAAAAGAATCTTCATATTTTTCAACTTCAGCCGCCACAATTGGGCGCGGCCCCACCAGGCTCATATGACCAGCCAAAACATTCCACAATTGAGGAAATTCATCGACACTGTATCGTCTTAAAAAAGACCCGATCGGAGTAATCCGAGGATCGTGGCGCAATTTGTGGTCCCGGTTCCACTCTGCGCGAGCTTTTGGGTTTTGAGAAAGATATTCTTCCAGAACCTCGGCCGAATTCACACACATCGTTCGGAACTTCCACATGGAAAAAAACGCACCATGACGACGGATACGGCGATGCGAATAGAAGATCGGTCCTGGAGAGCTGATCATTACCAATAAGGAAACCAGCCCCATGAGAGGAAAAACAATCGGAGATGCCACAAGAATCATAAAGATATCGAAGAACCGCTTGACCACGCGATAGCGGAATAGTTCTGCGGGCATCCGGTCAAGAGGATGGGTATCGAATACCGGCCTGCTGACTGTCTCCGTAAACGAATAGCTATCTTCGATAGCCGCCATCCGCGACTCAGGAGATTGAAATTCAGCCTGCATTGAAATCCTGTATCTGTATAACGCTACCCTCGCTTCTGTGCGCTGGTCCCGGAATACTGGTTGTTCGTACGTTCATTGATTGCAATGATCGGTTCCGATTTCGTATCCATCTGGTTCACAGAATGGTAGACCGACCTTCGAGCTAACTGGATATTCATGTCCTTCAAAACATTGCAACCAACAGACAGATGTAGGAAAGTTATTCAGCTGTCACAACCCATTCATTCTAATCACTGGATCTCGTTCTACTACAATCTATTTTAGGATAGCCCGCCTAAACTTTCTAAATTAACCATCTGGTTAATGCGGCTCTTTCATCGGCTAGACTAGTGAGATGCAGGTCCTTGATACACCACTGCAAGATGTTAAGTTAATTCAACCCCGTCGGTTTGGCGATAGTCGCGGCTGGTTTACAGAAGTCTTCAACACTTCCTCCTTCTCTAAAGCAGGACTTCCTTCTGAATTTGTTCAGGATAACCAGTCTTTTTCCCTCAAAGGGGTTCTCCGGGGACTCCATTACCAACTCGGTAAACCCCAAGGAAAGCTTATCCGTGTCCTCTCCGGCCACATCTGGGATATTGCCGTAGACCTCCGTCGTAACTCCCCTGACTTCGGCAAATGGGCAGGATTCCACCTCAAGCCATGCAACGAAGCTGGAAATCTCGAACTTCTTTGGATTCCTGAGGGATTCGCCCACGGTTTTCTCGTGCTCTCGGACTCCGCAGAAGTCCTTTACAAGACCACGAATCCCTATTTTCCGTCTGGCGAACGATCCATCCTATGGAATGACCCCACCCTCAATATCACCTGGCCCCTAGATACCCTCGACGGGACTCCCCCTACGGTCAGCGACAAGGATGCAGCAGGTAGGACTTTCCTTACTGCCGACTTACCTTGAATTGTCCGTCAGCCACTGCTCCACCTCGCTGAGCTGCTGGATCTCGATGTAGTCACCCTGACAGTGGGCCTCTTCGGTCCCGCTGACCAGGAATGCCTGTAGCAGCTCGGCCTTATTCGCCGCCGCGATATCGCTACACCGATCCCCCACCAGAACACTATCTGCCAGGGAAACCCCAAACTCTCGCTCTGCCCTCTTCAACATGCCGATTCCAGGCTTCCGGTCTTCATGCTCGCGCTTGAACTTCCCAATGCCGTGTTCTGGGTGATACGGACAGTAATAAACCGCGTCCAATTCCACCCCCTGGGTGCGCAACTCACCTCTCATCCAGAACATTAACCGCTCAAAGTCCGCTTCGGTATAGAACCCACGCGCAATCCCTGCCTGGTTGGTCACGACCACTAGCCGGTATCCCAACCGCATCGCGGTTCTGCACAGCGAAAAAATTCCCGGGATAAACTTCACATCCTCAATACGATGCAGGTAACCGATCTCTACATTTACCACTCCATCACGATCCAGAAACAGTGCTTTTTTGCTCATCCAAGCTTCCTGTAACTGTGCTGGTGTCCAGGAGCCTCAATCAGCTCCACCATGAATCGTTGCGGAGTAATCCAGAACTGGACCCTCGCCCCCTCATACGCCACCGCAGGCTTCGGAGGTCCCGCCATGATCGAGCCCTGCCCCTCCAACCGCTTCGCATCTTTATCCAGGTTAGCTGTCAGATAAGCCACATGGTTCAGGATGTTGACCCCTCGCTTCAGTGCCGTTGCCACCGGACTGGCCTCTCCGAATGGAGCAATCAGCTCATAGCATGGCCCCTCTTCCGTGCGCCCAAACTGCACATAAACTCCAATACCGGGGTCCTCGAAGACCTCTGTCCAGCGGTCGAGGCCAAACATGCTTTCTAGGAACTCCCTGCCCTCAGCCATATCACTCACCACCAGGCCGATGTGGTCAAACTGCAACTCGCTCATAGCTCCTTCATCACCTCGCCCAGGGAGTCCCGCCAATCCATCATTTTCCAACCAAATCTCTCCGCCAGTTTTTCGCAATTCAGACGCGAGTTCGCGGGTCGTTTTGCTGGAGTTGAATACTCTGCCGTCGAAATTGCATCCAACTCAGCCAGCTTCGCTTCCGAATCACGCTTTCGCTCTCTTCGGATCGCCTCCTCAGCAAATCCCAACCACGTCGTTTCTCCTGTGCCCGCAGCATGATAGATTCCGCTGAACTCCCGCAATGCCTTATCCCATCCCTTTTGCGCTGCCTGGTTCTCCACTCGCTCGATCACCCGCGCCGTCATCCGCGCCAGATCGCGGCTCCATGTCGGAGCACCGTGCTGATCCGCCACCACTCGCAGTCTGTCTCGCTCGCGTGCTGCCTTCAGAATCGTCCGCAGAAAGTTTTTCCCCGTTGATCCATAGACCCAGCTGGTGCGAAAGATCATGTACCCTGCGTCCGTCGCGGCGAGCTCCTGCTCTCCTGCCAGCTTGCTCGCGCCATAGACACTTACCGGCCCGGTGGTATCCGTCTCTACATAGGGCGCAGTTCCGGTGCCTGCAAAAACATAATCGGTCGAAAAGTGAATCACTCCCGCGCCGATCTCGCGAGCCTCCTCGCCTATTGCCTGTACAGCCTTAGTGTTAATCGCATAGGCCAGCTCTGGCTCACTCTCTGCCTTGTCTACTGCGGTATATGCCGCGGGATTCACAATCCACCTCGGGCGAACTGCGCGAATCCTCTCACGTAGTGAGGCTGTATTCGCCAGATCCAATTCGACTCGCCCAGGGGCAATAATCTCGCCCAGATGCGCCAGCATCCGGACAAGCTCACTCCCCACCTGCCCCGTCACTCCTGTCAGCAGAATCCGTCCACTCATCCTCAGTACACCGGCTCCGAGAGCAGCCTCGTCAGGTATTGCCCATAGCTGCTCTTCCCCATCACATTCGCCAACGAGCTGAGCTGCGTTTCATCGATATATCCCAACCGATAAACAATCTCCTCCAAGCACGCCACCTTCAACCCCTGGCGCTTCTCGATTGTCTGGATAAATGTCGCCGCTTCGAGCAGCGAGTCGTGTGTACCTGTATCAAGCCATGCCATGCCGCGACCCAGCACTTCGGTCTTCAGTTGCCCGCGCTCCAGATACCAACGGTTCACATCCGTAATCTCCAGTTCGCCGCGCGGAGAGGGCTTCAGCCCCTCTGCAATCCCCACTACCTGCGAATCATAAAAGTAGATTCCCGTCACCGCATACCGAGACTTCGGTTTCGCAGGCTTCTCCTCAATCGAGATTGCCTTACGATTCGCGTCGAACTCCACCACACCATAGCGCTCTGGGTCGAGCACAGGATAGGCAAACACTGTAGCACCATTCTTGCTCGCTGCTGCTGATTGCAGCGTCTTCACCATGTCGTGTCCGTAGAAAATGTTGTCGCCCAACGCTAGGCAACACGGTTCTCCTGCGATAAATTTCTTGCCGATCAAAAACGCCTGAGCCAGTCCATCCGGAGAAGGTTGAACCGCATACTCCAGGTGAATCCCCCACTGCTCTCCCGATCCCAGAAGCTGCTCAAATCGCGGGGTGTCCTGTGGGGTTGAGATGATCAGAATCTCGCGAATCCCTGCCAGCAGCAGCACCGAAAGCGGGTAATAGATCATCGGTTTGTCATACACCGGCAACAACTGCTTCGAAACAGCCTGCGTCACAGGGTGCAACCGCGTTCCCGAGCCGCCCGCGAGAATAATCCCCTTCATCGCGTCTCCTCCGCAGCAATCCCTTCACGTGTGCCATAGTTCTGTTTCACCCACTGCTGATACGCTCCGCTGGTCACGCTCCCCACCCAGGCTGTATTCGCCAGATACCACTCCACTGTCTTGCGCAGGCCGGTCTCAAAGCTCTCCTGTGCTCTCCACCCCAGTTCACCCTCGAGCTTCCGCGCATCGATCGCGTATCTTCGATCATGTCCTGGCCGGTCTGCCACGTACGTGATCAGCTGTTTATGTGGTTTGAGTGGCGACTCCGGCGAAAGTTCATCCAGTAATGCACAAAGCGTTGTCACCACCTCAAGGTTGCTGCGCTGATTTCCTCCGCCCACATTGTAGGTCTCGCCCACTTGGCCGCGTTCCAGCACCGTCATCAGCGCACGGCAATGATCTGTCACGTAAAGCCAGTCACGCACCTGCTGGCCATCACCGTACACCGGCAGAGGCTTGCCCTTACGAGCATTCGCGATCATCAGCGGAATCAGCTTCTCCGGAAACTGATACGGCCCATAGTTGTTCGAACAATTCGTAATCATCGCCGGAAGCCCATAGGTATGCACCCAAGCCCGCACAAGATGATCGCTCGCCGCCTTCGAAGCAGCATAAGGCGAGTTTGGAGCATACGGTGTCTCCTCATGAAAAGCCGGATCTTCCGGTTCCAATGTGCCGTAAACCTCATCGGTCGAGACATGCAAAAATCGGAAGCCGTCTCGCTCCTCACCCGTTAGCGATCCGAAGTACGCCCGCGCCGCCTGTAGCAGAGTAAAGGTACCGTCGATATTCGTCCTCAGAAACGCCTCTGGCCCATGAATGGAACGGTCCACATGGCTCTCCGCCGCAAAGTGAACCACCGCACGCGGCCGGTGCTTCTCCAGAAGCCCCTTAACCAATGCAGCATCGCAGATGTCGCCATGAATGAAAGTGTATGCCGGGCTCTCTTCCACAGTAACCAGATTCTCGTGATTGCCCGCATACGTTAGCTTATCGAGATTCACCACTGGACCCTTACCTGCGGCCAGCCATTCCAGCACAAAGTTCGAGCCAATAAATCCGGCGCCGCCAGTCACAAGAATCGGTGTGCCAGCATCTTTTTGCTTCGTTTCCATGCCTGAATCATCTCCTCTTCCCGAACGCCAGGCACCGTTCGCCTGAACCCTCATCTCCATCGCTCCTCGATGAGCGTCTTATCAAGACTACCGCACCAGCATCGGAGATTCGCCCTGTAATATCATTCGGATCGTAGGTGGTAATGAGGTGGAGGAATCCCGTATTTAGCCTTTAACTCTCATCCTGCTCGAGCACACTTCCACAACTCATTCCATTGCTCCTCAACCCACAGGAATTCCGGTTTGTGCCGATAATCACGAAGCTCAAAGTACAGCATCGAGCCTCCGCCTCTAATCGCGACAACCACGCCATCGCAGGTTCTTGCCCCACACCAATTCGCTTCGGCATGTCTGAGAATTCCCGGAGCCACATCAATCATTCGTCCAAGGACACCAACGCCACTCCAGTACAATCCCTACAATCCCCGAAAGATATCTGAATTCAGCGAACCTCCGTCAAATAGGTGGCACCTACAAAACGCGGCTGGCAGAGACTCGATTGTCGGCATAGCGCCTGTATATCAGGATCTTGAGCGTTAAATCCGAGGATGGAATCGTCGCGGAGTTACAGAGTGTCGTACACCCGATAAGAGCTCAAGCGGCGCTTCAGGGCCATCGGCAGAAACCGCTGATTGAGTCCAAGGAGAAGCCCTGCGCTTTTGGCGAGACTTCGTCCCACGTCCCCAGGAGCCCGGCGGACGGAATCCGCTGCCTTGCGATGGCCAAGCTGCTTTGACAGCAATTTACCCAAATCCTGCAGCAAGGAGGATCGGGTCCCCGAAGCCTCCCAGATTCCCAATTGCTTGAGTGTGTAGCCAATATCAAAATATCGTTTGACCAACTGCGCCGAAGTGTAATGGTGTGAATGATAGACCGGCGCATTAGGCTCGTACACAATCTTCCAGCCAGCATCCAGAATGCGCTTGGCAATGGCTAAGTCCTCAAACGTCTTGAACTCTTCCGGATAGGGAATCTTCTCCCACATGCTTCGACGAAGCGCCGAATTAACATCAGAAAAATGATAGAACCGGTAGCCCACCTCATTGCGATGAGCCGGGTCCTTCACAATCTTCTTATCGCCGTAAATCCTGTCGTATGTATCATGCCGCTCTGTCGGAGAGCCCGGCTTGGGCAGCTGACGACCGTAGACGGCCCCCACGCCTGGATCGTTGAAATTGTCCAGCAGTTCTTTAAGCCAGAAGTCCGATGCAGGAAGCGCATCGCCCGAAAGGTTTACGATGATCCTGCCAGTTCCCAGATTCGCGGCAAAGTTTCGGGTACGTGCGTGGTGAAACTCTTCCGGGCGAATCTGCTCAATCCGAATAGGGAATTGGCTTGCGATCTTTAGAGTGTCATCGGTTGAGCCGGAGTCCACTAAAAGAACCTCGAACTCGCCAACGCCTTTCTGAGAAAAGACCGCCTCTAGACAAGGCCCGATATTTGGACCTTCATTCTTCGTCAGAATCGAGATGGAACAATCAACCATCGGATCAGCTCCCTTGGCTTCAAACCTTAACTGAAGCAACCTTAGCCCAGCTTGCCGGCATTTTCCTGGTCACTTCGATTCCCTCGAAAATGTTGCTTTCCCGAGCGCCATGCTCACGTACCCATTCGGCCATGGAGCGCACACCTTCCAACAATGTAGTCTTGGAGCGCTTACCGAACATCTGTTCCGCCTTCGAGTGATCGGAGAATGCAATCTTAACTTCATTGCGAGCGTCAAGATAGTTGATATCGCAAGGCTTTCCCATTGCCTGTGCAACCACTTCCGCAAGTTCGTTGACGGTATACGGCACGTCGGCACCAACATTGAATATCTGGTTGCGCGCTGCTGGGAAATCGACGGATGCGGCGATGATCGGTGCGACATCATCAATGTGCGTGAATGCACGTTGCTGCGTCCCGTCCCCAAAAATCGTCATGGGCTCACCACGGAGAAGTTGGTTCATAAAGATTCCAACGACATTGCGATACCGGTCGCCAATATTCTGCCGCTCTCCGTATACATTGTGAGGCCGAAAAATAACATAATCGAGACCAAACATGTCATGGCTCACACGCAGTTCCTGTTCCACGGCCAGCTTGGAAATTCCGTAGGAATCTTCAGGCACCGGCATCATATCCTCGCTCATTGGACTCTGCCCCGCACCATAGACTGCAATCGATGAGGCAAAGACGAAGCGCTTTACGCTGTGGTTGATCGAGGCATTAATCAGGTTTACGGAGCCGATGAGGTTGTTGTTGTAATTGAATCTTTTGATGAAATGACTCAACCCTTCGGCCGCGTAGGCCGCCATGTGGTAAACGTAGTCAAAAGAATGCTTCTCGAAAAGACGATCTATTAGATCGTGATCGAGGATCGAACCTTCAACAAATTGACTTGCCGAAGACACATTTTCACGAAAGCCTCCTGTTAAGTCATCAAGCACCACGACATCATGTCCCATTTGGACTAGATGGTCGGCAACGTGCGACCCGATAAATCCGGCACCACCAGTTACCAAAGATGTAGGTCTACCTTCCATGAACCAATCTCTCCTCGAAACATGCAAAGTGTGAAAGCATTCGATGTGTTGTAACAAGCCCCCAGCAAATCACACAACGCAATCATTCTGTGTTTTAGAATGATCTTACCTCAGCGCGAATGAGATTACCCGCAGCCATATGGCTGCACCAAGAATATTCTCATTTGTTCGCATTCGATCCAATCCACAAAACCATGTGCGCTAGAAAGATATGACACTCTTGAATCCACGCCGTTTCGAAAGCAAAATCCGCTAGGCTGGGGCAGCCTTCTCACCCTCTCCACGAGAGCTTCCCAGTACTTTGTCAGCAGCTTGCAAAGGCTCGGAGAGGTTGCTCAAGGCTGCTTATTTTGCCTCGGGTTAATGATAGCAAAGCAGAGAAGACCATTTGCATAGTGCGTATGTGTTGATTGGCATGAATCATCTGACAAACAATCAGCCCTACTTCACACCATCCTGCAACAGTGCCGTAGCAGACCACAGCACTGGCGCCTGGCCATGGAAGTCTCCCGTGCGGCGCTTGCGCTGGTAGTAGTACTCGAGCGAGTCCTTCTTGCCTGTACCTTCACATACCTGGGTCACGTCATAGTTCTGATCGACATAACCCACGACAGCGATCCATGCCTTGCGAGCCGCCGGGCCATAGGTCTTCGCATCGAGCCAGCCATGCTTGACGCCCATGATCATGCCATAGGCGAACATAGCTGACGAGGAACTCTCCGGCCATGCATCGTCCTTGTCGATCAACTGACGCCACATGCCGTCTTTGCCTTGGTACTTGAGCAGAGAGGACATCATAAGCTTGTAGCCCTTCATAATGCGGGCGCGATCGGGATGGTTCTCTGGCAGCTCGCTCAGCATCTCGGCCATGCCAGCCGCAACCCATCCATCTCCACGCCCCCAGAAGTACTTCACGTCCGGTGCGTGATAGAAGAGACCGTTCGGTTGCTGCAACTTGTCAAGATAAGCCACCATCTCTTTGGCATCGCGATCGAGATATTTTTTATCTCCTGTAGCGCGATAAGCCTCCAGCTGCAACATGGTGAGCATGTACATGTCGTCGATCCAGTAACGAGTTTCGGCCGAAAGACCATCGGGCTGCGGATTCTCCCATTGACGGTCAGCCCACCACACGCCTTCCTTGAGGAACTTCTCATCTTTGGTTTCGCGCGCAATCTCCAGCGGCACAACGCCAAAGATGGAGTCGTCAACGTGATGACGAACAGGGCGACGCTCAGCCTCGGCTCCACCAGGCATCAGCGGCTCGAATTTCTTGATCAACTGATCGCGAAGGGCAGTGTCATGCGTCAGCTCGGCATAACGGAGTGCTCCATACCACGTGCATACCTCCGAGTAGTGAATCGTCTTGGTGTACTGATGCGGACTGGCCACAAAGTGGTCAGACAGATGCTTGCCCACTTCCTGCGGGCTGGTCCCTGCCGGCCAGTTAGTAAAATAGCTTTCCTGTGCGCCGGCCTGGAGGGCGCCAAGTAGGAGACAACCAGTAAGCACAATATTCAAACGCATCTTTGACCTCATCTTGGTTGAGCAGGTTTGTCGGAAAAGGCGACGTCGCCATTCTATGCAAGATGTCCTACCACTGCCTACTACTTTGTAAATATCAACCTCCGCTCTGACATACTTTCCTTATGCACCAGCACACTCCAGACACGCCAGGGCGCCTCTTCGAGGACACCATTGTGGCCATCTCGACTCCCCCCGGTCGGGGCGGAATCGGTATCGTACGTCTCTCCGGCAGCCGCGCACAGACAATCGCCGAGAGCATGGTCCAGCTGGCACGGCCTTTGGAGGCTGGGAGAGCGCGGTTTGGGCACATGATCGACTTAGCTGGCGATGTGTTGGACGAGATCGTTGTCACCTTCTTCGCCGCTCCGCATTCGTACACCGCTGAGGACGTAGTCGAGATAGCCATGCATGGCTCGCCGGTGTTGCTGAACTACGCGGTGGAACAATCGTTAAAAGCGGGTGCGCGGCTGGCTCAACCGGGAGAGTTTACCGAGCGCGCATTCCTCTCAGGCCGTCTGGATCTGACTCAAGCAGAGGCAGTACGCGATCTGATTGATGCTTCAACGCTGCACCAGGCACGCATCGCAGCCCAGCAGTTAGGCGGCGCGCTATCGCGCAAAGTCGCTCCCATCAAGGAGCGGCTCATCGGCCTGATCGCCGGTCTTGAGGCAGGCGTGGACTTTGCCGAGGACGATATTGAAACCATGGCCGCAGAGGGAATTATCACGCGGCTCCAGCTGATCGAATCTCCGCTGCGCGAGCTGGAACGTAGCTTCGGCTATGGCAGGCTGGTACATGATGGGCTACGACTCGCGATTGTAGGACGTCCCAACGTCGGCAAATCTTCGCTCTTCAACCGGCTGGTCGAACGCGACCGCGCCATCGTAACGGCGACCCCGGGAACCACACGGGATCTGGTGACCGAGCGCGTTTCGATGGAGGGAATTCCAGCCGAGCTCATCGATACCGCCGGTCTGCGCGAAGCGATCGACGAGGCCGAAACGATCGGAATCACCAAATCGCGCGAGGCGATCGCCGAGGCTGACCTTGTACTCATGGTTGTCGACGGTGCTTCCGAGATTCATCCCGAGGACACGGCGACCATCGCCTCTATTGCTGACAGACCGATGCTGGTGGCAGCAAATAAGTGTGACCTTGGAGCGATCAAAATCCCTCTGCCAACCTCAGCGCGCGTCGTGCGAACCTCTGCCACAACTGGCGAAGGCATCGCGGAGCTTCGCCAGGCGATTCTTAAAATCGCCACAAAGGGTACGCCCCCTCAGGAGACGGCGCTGGTTACAAATCTGCGGCAACGACAAGCGGTTCTGGACACGCTTGCCGCATTGGAACACGCAGTCGCCGCAGTTCGTGCAAGCATTCCGCATGAAATGATCCTGCTGGATCTCTACGAGGCGCTCTCTGCCTTGGACCGCCTAACGGGTGCGACTACTGCCGATGACATCCTGCACCTGATCTTTTCCAGCTTCTGCATCGGAAAATAGCCACTGCTCGTTTGATAGACTTTTTTGCACATATCCACCACTGGATGCCTCGAGATTCGGAGGATACATGTGTCTCTTTGGGGGCCCTTGTGAAGTTGTTCTGCCGTTTTGTGTCTTTCTTTGCTTTGGTTTTGGTTCTTGAGATATCTGGATTCGGGCAGCGGCCTGTAGCTAGGCTGCGCGGTCCAATCGACAAGTCGGAACGGATAACGTTGGCTCATTCGCGCACGCCACTCGCAGAGGATGCGCGGGATGCGGGCGCTCTGGCTCCAACGACTCAGGTGCCGGGCATGACGTTGGTCTTTCAACGGTCGGAGGAGCAAGAGGCTGCGCTGCAGAGCTTGCTGATAGCGCAGCAGGACCCGGCATCGCCGCTGTATCACCGATGGCTGACGCCGGATGAATTTGCGGGGCGGTTTGGAGTAGCCGATCAGGACCTTGCCGCAACCGAGGCATGGCTGACAGCACAAGGGTTTCACGTAGAAAGCGTGGCGCGAAGCCGCGACCGGATTACGTTTTCGGGTACAGCGGCGCAGGCGCAAGCGGCATTCGGAGCGGAATTGCGGAAGTATCGCGTGGATGAAGAGATGCACTTCGCTCCCGCGAATGACTTGAGCCTGCCAGCTCAGCTTGCCCCTATGACAGCGGCAGTGCTCCATCTATCGGACTTTCGGCCAAAGGCTTACGTAATCACACGGGACACTGTGCAGCCCAATTTAACTTCAGCTTCCGGGCAACAACACTTCCTGACGCCAAAAGATATTGCGACGATGTACAACCTGACTCCGCTCTATCAGAAGAACTGGTATGGCGATGGCCAGAGAATAGCCGTGGTAGGGCAATCGTATGTGAACCTTGGGTCGGTGCAGTTAACCAACTTCTTTGGGAGCCTGGGTTTGGGGGTAAACGTAACGCCAGTCCTGGTTCCGGGCTCAGGGGTGAATGCAGTCTCATGGGGAGATCAAGGGGAATCGGAGATTGACATCGAGTACGCCTCAGGAATTGCCCCAAAAGCAGATATCTTCCTGGTGTATGTCGGATCAAACCAGAACTTCAACGTCTTCGACTCGCTTGCATATGCCATTACAGAAAACATTGCGCCTATAGTAAGCATCAGTTATGGATCGTGCGAGCTTGCATTGAGTCAAAGCACCTTGCTCCAAGCGAATTCGCTGTTCGCGGAAGCGGCAGCGCAAGGCCAAACTCTGGTCGCCTCCAGCGGCGATAGCGGATCTACCGAGTGCGCACGATATAGCGCAGCAACTACGGCTCAACAGCAGGCTCTTTCTGTCAGCTTTCCGGCAAGCAGCCCTTATGTGACGGCAATAGGGGGAACCCAGATGGCGCCAGGAACCTTTGGGGCGAACGCGGGGACTTATTGGCAGAGCGCTGGAAGCCTAGACCTGACGGGTTCATTACTCACTTATGTGCCAGAGGTCGCCTGGAACGAAGGAACAACGAGCAGAATCTCTGCCGGAGGAGGAGGAATCAGCAGCTACTACCCCCGACCAAACTGGCAAAGTGGCGTTCCAGGCATTCCATCGGGTTCAAACCGCCTTCTACCAGATGTCTCGTTTCAGTCGTCCTCTAAAAGTCCGGGATTCATTCTATGTACGAGCGATCCATTTCTCGTGGCAGAATCAGGGCAGTCGTCCAGTTGCAACAATGGACTCAAAGGCAGTAATGGATCGTACACGACTGCCGGAGGAACGAGTTTCGCAGCACCAATCTTCGCTGGTTATCTCGCAATCCTCAATCAGTCGAAGAACGCGACTGGATTGGGAAACATTAATCCGACACTTTACAACCTGGCGAGTAATGCGACAACGTATGCCTCGGCATTCCATGACATCACCATGGGAACAAATGCATGTACCGCCGGGGCAAGCATGTGTTCCTCGGCAGGGCAATCGAGCTATATGGCAGGGGTAGGGTACGACCCGGTAACAGGTCTGGGAAGCGTGGACTTCAACGCTCTGTCTGCTGTCTGGCCATTAGGTCCATCAGCGAGTCTGGTGGCTACCAGCATGAGACTGACTGCCATTGCTGCAGGTATTAGTGGCGGACTGTCTTATTCGGCGACGCCTGGCCAGCAGGTTCCTGTATCGATCACCCTGCAGCCTGTAAACAGCAACACGAATGCGGGGAATTACGCGGGTACTATCACGATCTCTTTTGACGGAGCAATCTCTCCTACGGCTTTGCAGATTCCATCGACGAGCAGTGGAGCCAACTCATACACAGCGTCTTATGCTGTCACTGCGCCAACCACTGCTGGATCGCATGTGCTTACCGTAACTTATTCCGGCGATGCGACCCATGCACCGGTGGCACGCGCTCTCTCGCTAACAGTGGGAAGCATCAGTGCAACCGGCTCGATGACGCTGAGCGTGCCAAACATCTCAGTCGCCAATAACTCCACAGCGCTGACGCAGGTTACAGTGACTCCGACCGGTGGATACAACGGCAGAGTCGTCTGGTCGCTGAGCGCAACAGCTGCATCGCCGGGTGCGCCACAGCTTTCGGGATGCTATTGGATTACCCCATTGCTAGTAAACGGTACGGTCACGACGCAGCTGAAGATGGGCATGGGGTCGGCGTGCAGCAATGTTCAGCCACAGGCTCGGATTGCCGTGCAGGCTACACAAGCAAGTATTGGAGCAGATCATACGCAAAGACGAGACCTGCCAGCAGGCACAATATACGCGGGACTTGTGATCTTTGGAACGCTAGGAATGAAGCGGCGGAGAAGATTCATGAGCCTGTTGGGGGTGATAACAGTGGCGCTGTTTCTGAGCGCAGGACTGACGGGATGCGGAGGCAGTGGAAGTAGCGGAACGGGTGGTAACAATAACAATCCCACTCCTCCGCAGACACAGCCTATGAGTTACACATTCAAGCTGACAGGCACCGATTCAGTGAACTTGTCGATCACGGCGTCGACAACGTTCAATATGACGTTGCAATAACTGTTGCCAAGCCCATAAGCGATTGAAATCTACCGGGATTCTGGCGAGTCTACGAAACGGCGCCGAGGATAGAAATAGTCCACGGGTCTTCAGAAAATCATCCCCACCGGTAATCTTGCTCGTTCACATCAAATCAGGCGTTTTCCGTCGACAACTATGACCTACATCGATCACGTTGCTGTCATCAACGGCGGGGTTCTTACCGTACGCACCAGCGGAGGAATGATCCAGCCCCAGCGCGGTGGCGGCCTGCGTGAGTTGGGAGTTTATCCACTGTAATCTACATATCAGTCGCGAGAGACTCTCCCTCGCAGCTTTTTGCGATGTGATCAATAAGTTATGACTTTGCAGCCGAAGTCATCTTGAAAATAGCCTGTGCATTGGAACTATCGAAGCTCAAGTCTAACCGCCTTTTCCCTGCGCCTTCTTCAGGAAGTGGAAGACGAGTAATAAATTCAAGAAAAGATCCGGGAACCTCCTTCTCCAGGGGGCTTCCGTCGGACATCCGAAATGTTCTGGATACCTGTGCTGCACGGAATGCCGTCTGGCGCACTCGGCCAGATTGCGAGGTTTCAACGACAGCCTTCATCGGTTGTCCTAAAGCCTTCTGTTCGGACGCCAACTGATCGACATCTTCAACGCGATCTGTAGCATGATTGAATGCATTCCCCTCGGTTGAGATCCATGCCGCCTCAGCCGATTCCGCCAGGAGTATTTCATAGTCAGCAAGCGTAACTTCCTTATGCTGACGTCCGAAGCAGGAGACGAGCACGGGCAGAAGTACGACAGCCTGATCTACGTTCAATGAGTGCGAAGATTCCAGCTCTTCTAAAAGGCCCTTCGCTTCAGGAGTCAGCGGATTGGTTGATGTCGTCACAATGTGTTTCAGAGCAGCCTGAAACTCCGCAGAAAAGCGTTCGGGATGAAGTTCGCTGATGAAAAACTGAGCAATCTCTTCCGGAAAGTCGACCTGAGCATAGGAACGTCCTGTCATGCGCAACCGTTCTAATGGATAAACCCCGTTAAGAGCATAACCAAGTGGGCGCAGGATCCGGGCGATCGACTCTTCTCCTGCAGGAAGATCTCCCATACCTGACATGGCGATCGTACGAACCGCTCCGTGATCGTGCATAACGGTTTTGCCGTGACTAAGGCAGTGCTCCACATAGGTTTTGGCTGCAGGAACGCGTTCCAATAGGTCCTCGAAGAGGAGCATATTCAGAGCCTGCGCAAGAATTGCTCTTGAAGCTCGCTGTGCTGAATCCTCCATGAGCGCGAGATCAATCACGAGAACTTGAAATAGTCGCGCTGTCCGTTCAGAGCCAATGGATCGATCAAGAATCGTTTGTAAAGTTCCGCCATGCACAGGTTGCATCATTTCTCCACCTTTTCGATCGCGGTAAATCACTATCTGCAACCAGTTATCGCTTCGTTTTATCGAAATGTAAAATGCTATGCTTTCAACACTTCATGCGTCTTAAGCATGATTGCCTTGAGGAGGGGAGACATGACCTCGCTTCCATCGATTGCCTGCCTGCAGTCTTTTGAGAGTGTGGCGAGACATGGGAGTGTCTCTCGCGCATCGATCGAGTTAAACCTCACGCAGAGCGCCGTGAGCCGTCAGATCCACCAGCTCGAACAATTGTTAGATGTTGCGTTGTTTGAACGAGTGCGCCAACGGATGGTCATCACCGATGCTGGAAAACTCTATCTCAAAGACGTAATCAGGGTCCTGATCGACCTGAAGGGTTCTACCAGCCGGATCATGGCGTGTGGAGGAAGTGCCAGCCTGCTCAACCTGGCCGTTCTTCCAACGTTTGGAACCCGGTGGCTAGTCCCACGACTGCCGGGTTTTCTACGACAACATCCCGACGTTACGGTAAATTTTTCGGCGCGGTCTGAGCAGTTCGATTTTGATGTTGAGCCTTTTGACGCTGCAATTCACTATGGATCGACAAATTGGCCGGGTACCGTGGCCTACCACCTTATGGATGAAGATACCGTTCCGGTTTGTAGTCCAACGTTCGAAACGGCACAGCGCATCAAGAAACCTGCCGATTTGGCTCGCACGGTTTTGCTACATCAATCCACCCGTACCGAGGCGTGGGCGGAATGGTTCAAAATCATGGGAATCGAGAATTCACATCCACTTCGAGGTCCTCGATTTGAGCAATTCGGGATGATCGCGCAAGCGGCAATCTGTGGGTTGGGAGTGGCGCTTTTGCCAAAGCTCCTCATCGAAGAGGAGCTGGCTTCCGGCAAACTGATCCCCCTCTTTGCACACCCCCTTCGGAGTGCAAACTCTTATTACGTAGTGCTGCCCGAGGCGAAGGCCTCCTCACCCCTTGCAGCAGCCTTCGTTCAGTGGATTATCCAGGAAGTAAAGGTCGTCGATTCGACGGTTATGCAAAAAAATCATAAACGATTAAAAAAATACTGATATCCCCAGGCACATTTCGGGTAATAATTTTGCTGACTCAAAGTTACCGGTAACTCACGAAATCAAAGTTGGTGGAATGCATTCTCAGGAACGGCCATGCCTATTCCTGAACTCCCGTCTGTTCAAGAAAGGGTTCGTCCGTATGACTCTGAAGTACACTTTGCGAATTTCTCTCGTTTGGTTGCTCTTCCTTTTCACCCCGTTTGCCTGGTCCCAGGCAAGCACCTCCCTGGGCGGGCGCGTAACCGATGCTGCTGGCGCAGTCATTCCCGGAGCGGACATCAAACTTACCCGCACCACGACTGGATTATCTCGATCCGGGAAAACCAATAACAGCGGCGAATACCAGTTTTCACTCCTGGCTCCAGGTCGTTACGAATTGACCGTTACCTCGCAGGGGTTTGCCACACAGAAGAGAACTGGCATCGAGCTTCTGGTGAGCCAGCCCGCGACGATCAACGTCGTTTTGAGCGTGGCTTCGGTCTCGTCCGATGTAACCGTAAGCGCCGACATTCAGCCGATGTTGAACACGACGGACGCAACGCTGGGCATTGCCTTTACTCAGCAACAGATCGTCAATCTGCCGAGCGAAGCGCGAAATGTTCCCGATCTGCTGAGCCTGCAACCGGGCATCACGTTCATAGGTCGTACAGACAACAACACAGGTACGACCTCGAACGGAAACAATGGCAGCGACTCTCGAAGCGGAGCAATCAATGGTGGGCGCTCAGATCAATCCAACATTACTCTCGACGGCATTGACGTCAACGACATCAACAATGGCTATGCGTTTACCAGTGTGTTGCGCGTATCGCAGGATGCGGTCGGCGAGTTCCGCGTCACGACCAGCAATCCGAATGCGCAGGATGGCCGCTCCTCTGGCGCTCAGGTCGCACTCGTAACCCGCAGCGGAAGCAACGCCTTTCACGGTTCGGTCTATGCCTACAACCGCAACAACCTCTTTCACGCAAATGACTTCTTCAACAAGCAAACGCAGCTGAACAATGGACAACCCAATGTTCCTCTAAAGTTGATCCGCAACGTTTTTGGTGCCTCTGTTGGCGGTCCGATCAAGCAACAGAAAGCATTCTTCTTCCTGAACTATGAGGGTCGTCGCGATACGCAAGGCTTCACTTCGAATGGCACAACCGTTCCAACGGATAGCTTCCGCCAAGGCAACCTGAAGTACGTCTGCGCAGATAGCTCCGATGCACGTTGTCATCCGGAAGGGAACCTCATGGTCTATACCCTGTCCCCTGCCGATCTGAAAGCTATGGACCCCCAGGGGATTGGAGTCAATTCCGCAGTCCTGGATCTACTGAAGACATATCCTGCAGCAAACAACCCGACTGTAGGCGACAAGCTAAACAACGAAGGGTACAGCTTTTCGTATGTCACCAAGCGCAGCTATAACGCCTATACCGGGCGCCTCGATTGGGACATCAAAGGCAATGGAAAGCACACGCTCTTCTGGCGCGGAAACATGCAGAACGACACCGAGCCTGACGGCCCGAAGTTTCCGGGACAACCCGGCTCAAATACTCTGCTGACAAACAGCAAGGGGTTCGCCGCTGGCTATACCGAACTGCTGAGCAATAGCCTCGTGAACAATCTCGCCTTTGGTCTTACCCGCCAGGGATACAGCAATAAAGGTCTTCTGTCTGGACCCTATGTGACTTTGCAGAGTATTACTTCGCTCATCCCAACAACCTCATCCAATTCGACGATCGCTCCGGTGTATAACCTGGTCGACAATCTCACCTGGACGAAGCATAACCACAACCTGGCGTTCGGCACGAACATCCGCTTCATCGAGACGCGTACATCGAGCAACGCGCTCTCCTATTCGAATGCCACAGGGACCTATCAGTACCTGAATCCAGCAAAGATTGCTGGGGGAGGTGGCCCCTTCGATCCGGGAGCCTTTAGTCTTCCTGCTGTCTCCAGCAAATACTGGGGTAATTACAACGGCAGCCTGATGGGCATCGCAGGAATCATCAATGTAGGAAACGTTACCTACAACACAACGAAGGACGGATCGACGCTTCCCGTAGGCGCTCCCGTCGCTCGCGACTACCGCTGGAACGAGTATGAGTTTTATGCGCAGGACAGCTGGAAGGCGCTCAGCACCCTGACACTGACCTTTGGATTGAGGTACTCCTATCTGCAGGTCCCCGCCGAGACCTCCGGAACGCAAGTCGGCGTATGCCGGATCGTGAATGACGCCTGCGCACCAGGGAATTTTTCATTGACCGATTATGTCAATCAGAGCGGTCAACTGGCTGCCATCGGGCAGTCCGTCAGCGGAGCCGGAGAACTTGGCTTCCCGCTGAACGGCCGTTACAACGGAAAACCGGACTATTGGACGCCAGAGAAAACAAACTTCAGTCCACGGTTCGCGCTCGCCTTTTCTCCGAATCCTTCGTCAGGAGTCTGGAACAAGATTCTGGGGAACGGACAGAGCAGCATCCGCGCAGGATATTCGCTAGTGTTCGACCACTTCGGTGCGGCAATTGTGGACAACTTCGTCAACGAGGGATCGTTCGGCCTTGCGACAACACTGCAAACCAGCGCCGGCGCTTTAAAGATTGGAGATGCGCCACGATTCACCGGGGTCAACAACGTTCCCCAAAGCCTGCTGCCAGCTCCGCCGAAGATCGGTTTCCCTGGCATTCCCGTACAAAGCGGCCCTACCAGCGGAGCGATCTATTGGTCGCAGGACTCCGCAGTCAAGACTCCCTATGCTCATGTCGTAGACTTTTCAATCTCGCGACAGATTCATAACAAAGCTTCACTGGAACTAACGTACGTTGGACGCTTCGCTCATCGCCTGCTGGAGCAGGAAGATGTAGCCATGCCGACGAACCTGGCAGCCGCGGGAACCACTTACTTTGCGGCAGCAGCCGAGATGTCGAAGATGGCGCGCGCTAACGACGCCAACGGAGTGGATGTCTCGACGGTTCAACCCATCGCTTACTGGCAACAACTGTTCGGTGCGCTGAATGGGAAGGACATCGGGTTTGGTCCCGGCTTTACGGCCACACAAAACATCTACCAGCTCTATCAGCAGAACATCTACAACGAAGCCAACGCACTCTATGCCCTGGATATGGCGGATGCGGCAACTGAAGCCGGAATCAATCCGGACGGGGCGTATCCGTCGAACCGTTTCTACCACGATCAATTCTCAGCGCTCTACGCGTGGAGATCGATTGGCAATTCGAACTATAACGCTCTGCAGGCAACGTATCGGCAGCAGGTCGGATTGGGTTTACAGGCTGATTTTAACTACACCTACTCCAAATCGCTGGACTCAACCTCACAAGCGGAGAGGCTTGGATCGTCGGGAGGCATCAATAATGCTCAGATCTTCAACACATGGAACCCGAACCAGCTCTATGGGCCCTCGGACTTCGATCTAAGGCATCAAATCAATGCCAACTACATTTGGAAATTACCGTTTGGCCGAGGACAGCGGTTTGCTTTCTCGGTCGGCCGGCTTACCGATATGCTGATCGGCGGCTGGCAGACAACAGGAATCGTTCGCTGGACCAGTGGACTTCCCTTCGGCGTCAACAACGGAAGCAACTATCCGACAAACTACGATATCCAGGGCTTTGCGACACAGATCGGAAAAATCCCCGGCGGGCGCGGAAAGCTGCAACAGCAGTTTGCCAATCCTGCAGCGGTCCTCGCAGCATTTGATTTCACTCTGCCGGGAGGCTCCGGAACCAGAAATCCGCTTCGTGGCGATGGATTCTTCCAGGAGGACGCCGGTTTGGAGAAGGCGTTTTCCTTGACTGAACGTTTGAAGGTCAAGGCTGGAATTGAACTGTTCAACGTTACAAATAGCGTGCGTTTTGACGCGCAATCCGTTTCCTCCAGTATTGGTAGCCCAAATAACTTTGGAAATGCGACCAAGCTGTTAACCAATCCTCGTCTGGCACAGTTCCACGCCAGGGTCGAGTTCTAATACGGAAGCTTCATAGCCCGTGGCCTCGTGGATGCGCATCCACGAGGCCTTTTTACCGTAAGGATGCGATCTGGCCACCGGTCACGTTCTTCCGCGCTAAATCCACGAATAGGCCATCTGCCTGATGCCAGACGTATCCTGAATATTGAATTCTGTTTGCACTCTTTTCAGGGAGATCGGTGAAGTGGCTATGCGATTCAAATTCGTCTGTCTTTCGGCTGTTCTGATGATGACTCTGCGCTTCGGCATGGCGCAGGGAACGGTTCCTACCTTTACGCATGAGTCCGGTGGTAAGACCTACACGTTGGTCGGCCACGATCCGGCCCAGGGAACGACCACCACCATTCCGACGGTCGTGGTTCCGGTGACGCTCTCGTTCGAGTCGAAGAAGGTTGCTGGCAAACCCTTCGCGATGGACGCCACGAGCGACGTTCCGCGTCTGTTGAAGTCGCCGGTCTTCTCGAAGTCCTCCTTCGGCGTAGCGGGCACGACACAGTACGGCGACGCTCTGCTGCGCTCCACCTTCCCCAAGGCCACGAACTGGCACACCCTGCTGGGCAAGCCAGAGGTTAAGCCAGTGACGGTAACGATTCCCGCTGGCTACGGCTACGTGCTGACCTCGAAGAAGACCTCCTCTGAAGTTGCAGTGGTCGATTTGGAGTTTCTCCAGAAGGAGATCTTCAAGCAGGTGCCAAAGCAGGACGGAAAGTTCGTCCTGGCAGTAACGCACAACACCACCTTCTACGCGATGGGCGATGCGACGGTGTGCTGCGGGTGGGGGACGCATGGCGTCGACCGCGCAACCGGCAACTCGTTTGTGCTGGCCAGCTATCTGCACAACGCTCCTACAATCGTCGAAGACAAAGATGTTCAGCCGATCACACAGCAACTGGCAGAGTTCCTGAACGATCCGTTGTTCGATCCGCTCTATCAACATGAGCAGTACGATCAACACCTGAGCCCTGCTTCGGTCCCGGGCAATGTGGTCAGCTGGTTGCGTCCAGCGGCGATGAAGCCGGGCGATGCAGGTCGGTGCGGCGGAACGCGTATGGGCACGACATACTTCCTGCTGCAACCAACCGACACGAACCTGAAGAACAATTTCCCGTCTTCGAAGCCGTCTGTAGTCTCTGCTTCGGGAGCAACGTATCACGTGCAGAACGCCGCACTGTTGCAGTGGTACATCGGCTCTTCCGAAACCCTGGGCTCGACCTTCAGCTTTCCTGATGCAACGGTGCTGTCGGAAGCAGCGAAGCCTTGCCCGACGCGCCGTGCAGGCGGTAATTTCCCTGGGCCGGCGAAACCCACGGTAGAACCGGCAGCCCTGAAGGGCGGAGACAACGGTCACAAGCTGATCGGCTATTGGGCCGGGTACGGCAGCGCCAACTCAACGTTTCCGCTGCGCGATGTCTCGCCACAGTGGGACTACATCCTCGTCGCCTTTGCGATTCCGGACAAGGAAGCTCCTGAGGGGACAATGCGCTTCCATCCGCCGACAGGCATGGATGACGCAACCTTCAAGGCCGATGTGAAGTATCTGCAGGGCAAAGGCAAGAAGGTGATGATCTCGCTCGGCGGCGGTGGACAGCACTTCACGCTGGCGAATCCAGCACGGGTGCCGAACTTCATCGCTTCGGTCACGAAGATCGTGGAGGAGTACGGTTTCGACGGCATCGATATCGACTTCGAGAGCCCGTCACTCTCCATCGATCCAGGCGACACGGACTTCAAACATCCCACCACACCTTCGATCGTGAACCTGATTGAAGCGCTACGGAAGCTGCACGACCACTTCGGCTCGAAGTTCATGATCTCGCTGGTTCCAGAGGGAACGCAGATTCCTGCCGGCTACCCGAGCTATGGTGGGCAGTTCGGTTCGTACCTGCCAATCACGTATGCCATCAAGGACATTCTCACGTTCATCGACGTGCAGGACTACAACACACCTCCGCTGCAGGGACTCGATGGCGAGATCTACCAGGCAGGCAACGTGGACTATCACGCCGCGATGACGGAGCTGCTGCTGCACGGCTTCAACGTAGGCGGCGATCCGAACCACTTCTTCCCACCGCTGCCAGCCAATCAGGTCGCAGTCGGATTCCTGGTGGGCGACGCGAGCGAGTCGGAGGTCAACCAGGCGATGGACTTCATCATTACCGGCAAGGCCCCGGCAGGCACGACCTACAAGTTGCAGAAGCCGGACGGCTATCCGGAGATGATCGGCGCAATGTTCTGGACGATCGATGGAGACCGTCGCGGAAACTACAACTTCTCAAACTCCGTGGGTCCACTGCTGCATGGGTACCCCTCCCACGGAAAGTAGGCAAAGTCCTGAATCGATGTAGCTTAGCTTTGGACCACTGACGCAAAATATAGATTCTAAATAGCTTAGACATCAAAATATTGAATATAAAAGGGATAGGGTCCGGATTCGTGCCGGACCCTATCCCTTTTTGGCTCTAAGAACATTGTAGAAAATCGAGCAGGGTAAATTTGCAGTTTTTGGAGAGGTTTTTTTGGAGGTTTAAGTGGTTGATTCGGGGTTAGTTATGGCTCTTATTGGAGAAACAGCGGGGCTTGACAGGTTGAAGATGACTCATCGCTCAGAGATCGGATTGAAAGATGGGATCAAATGCGGGGATTTCTCCACTTCGGCGGCAGAAACGCCGCCTCCGGTCGAAATGACACTTCATTCTGGAAGCAGAGATGCCGGCAGCTCATCGGGTGTCATTCCGAGCGAACAGCGAAGCTGTGAGTCGAGGAATCCCCGCATTTTATGATTCGGCCTGAAATACTTCTTTCATGCCGGACCTGGCTTATGTGTACATCATGTCGAGCACTTACAGAGTGCTATATATCGGCGTAACCAGCGAGATAGAGCTGCGCATTTTGCAGCATAAAAACGGCCGGTATCCTGACAGCTTCACCTCTCGATACAAAATAGACCGATTGGTTCATCTGGAGCGTTTTGGCATGATCGAAGATGCGATTGCGCGAGAGAAACAGTTGAAGAGATGGTCCCGGGTTAAGAAAATTCAGCTTATCGTTGCGAATAATCCAGAATGGAAAGATCTGAGCGAAGAGTGGGGGAAGACTGTGGCTCTGTATGCGGGAAAATGACAACGCTAAGGCTTGATTGCGATTCGAAGCAAAATGCGGGATTTCTCCACTTCGCTGTCGCCTAACGGCGGCAGCTTCGGTCGAAATGACGCGTCAGAGATAGTGAGCGCCGGACAACTCAAAGATTATGGTACTTCCAGTTGCGTTGCTTGCCTTCTGCAATCTGCTCAACAGCCTGGACAATGCGCTTCTGTTTGGTCTCTTCACGCTTGGCCTCGTCGATCCACTCAATGTACTCGCGTTGAGCGGAGGGACTAAAGTCTTTGAAAACCTTCTGGGCGGTCTTGTTCTTCTTCAGAGCGACGGCGAATTCAGCAGGAACTTCAGGAACGGGCTTCGCGGCCTTTTTCGTTCGAGCCATCGTCTTGCCGCCTTCATCAACAAAGACTGCTGCCTCACGGATGAGTTGCAGCATCTCCTTGTCGGAGGGTAGGTCGTCGAGACTTGTAATCTTGCCGACGATTCCCATGCCATCTTTCTGTTCGAACTTCGCTTTCGTCAAGGAACGATTGTGCGAACCGATCAGACCGAAGCTGCAGTGCTGTTTGAATCCAGCGATGTGGCCGAAGAGCTGGCCCTTGTAGGTAAAGAAGGGCATGGACCACTTGATGGCCTCTTCGACCTGAGGGCAACCTTTGTGGAAGAGCTTGCGCAGATGTTCAAGAATGGGCTGGGCAAAGGTTGCGGATTTGTTGATGTAGGCGTCGACGCGAGGGTCGAAGAATTCGGCGGCTTTCATCGTGGAAGCAGTGTACCGCGAGTTAGTGGCAGGTCACACTCTGAGATTTAAAACTTGCTGATCTGACAAACCGTAACCCCAGATCCTTCGACTGCGTTCCCGTTGGTCACTTCGCTCAGGATGACACCTAGGAAGACTGTGTGGTGAAAAGCAGGTTTCTCCACTGCGGCGGTAATGCCGCCTTCAGTCGACTGACAACTACACGGTGTCGCCATTTTTAGGTTTCGCCGCAACAGGGTAGGGTCGGATGGGATAGGGTGGCCCTTTCGACAACACCTGCTGAAGCTGTTCGTCGTAGCCATAGATGTCGTTGAAGAAGTGAACCTCACCGTCGTCTTCGACCTCGGCAGTGACGTAGAAGATGACGATGGGAACTGGCGTCTTAAGGTTGACCTGATGATTGTCGGGGCCAGTATTGAAAGCCTCCTGCACCTTCTCGAGATCCCAGGGCTGTCCGTCCTTATCATTCTGTCCGTCGAGCAGCCAGACAGCGAGATCGTCAGGATGCTGTACACGCACACAGCCGTGGCTAAAGTCGCGGCGCGTGCGATTGAAGAGCTGTGTGGCCGGCGTGGAGTGCAGGTAGATGTCGTACTGGTTGGGGAACATGAACTTCACCAGTCCGAGCGAGTTTTTCGGACCGGGTTTTTCGCGCACCATCACTCCGCCCTGCGCGACCTGCTTCGCAGTGTAGTGGGGAACTGGTTGGCCCTTTGTGTTAACGACTTCGAAGTTGTGGGTTTCGAGATAGTGAGGGTCCTTCTCAAGGTGAGGGACGAGCTCTTTGCGCGCGATATCCGTAGGCACATTCCAGTAAGGACGGAAGACGATATAGCGCAGCATGCGCGCGAGGACCGGCGTCTGGTGCTCATCGACGACCTTACCCACGACCACCTTCATGGTGAAGTCGAGATGATTATCCGGCGTATATCCGCGGAGGACGAACTCCGGAAGGTTCACCATGAGCCGCGGATTGAGGTAAGGCTCGGGAAGCCAGCGCCAGCGCTCAAGTGCATCCTGTAGCTGCTCGACGCGTTTGCTTAAAGGAACGTTGAGAGCGGCGATGGTCTGCGAAGTGAGGTGACCGTCTTCGGTAAAGCCGTGGCGGTGCTGAAAGTTTTTGACTCCACGCGAGAGCACTGCGGTGTAGGTGCTCTTCGGGGGTTCGGTATCTGCATCCGCGTCGTCGAGATCGCCTTCGAGTTTGAGCCGGTCGAAGAGCTGTGCGGCCGCAGGGTAAGCATGCCCCACGGTGATCGAGGCAGAGACATCGGGAAGAGGCTCTGCCCCCTGCTGTTCCTGCTGGCGAGCGAGATC
Organism: Edaphobacter sp. 4G125; assembly: GCF_014274685.1. NCBI lineage: Bacteria > Pseudomonadati > Acidobacteriota > Terriglobia > Terriglobales > Acidobacteriaceae > Edaphobacter > Edaphobacter albus. The sequence goes on along the minus strand of NZ_CP060393.1, from coordinate 507,349 downwards.
GACGTAGCGAGCCAATGCCTGTTGGGCGCGACGATAGAGCTCGGAGTCCGGCTCGACCGTGGTGAGAAGTTTAGGAACATCGGTGACATCGACGGCGTGATCGGAGACGAATTCGGCAAGGTTGTATTTCTTATTCGCAACGTCGACGCCGAAATTGAAGTGTTGTGGATTGACACGGCCGATACGGAGATCGGAGATGAAGCGCATAACGCAGACCGTCATGGCGACATCAAACTGTGCGATGCTGTCGGTCTTCTGCGGAGAGAGCGCCTTGATGCGTGCTTCCCAGAGTGAGCTGTCGTAGTCTTCGGGGTTCAGGCCCTTGGCACCTGCATCGGCAAAGGCCTGGATGAAGCCGTGAGATGCAGGAGTGGGCTTGCCATTACGCGTCCAGGCGATCTCGTAGTTGCGGTCGTCATAGAAGGTCTTAACCGCAGATTGATAGTCGGAGATATTCGGCCAACGGAGAAAGGGGATCTTGCTGGAAGTTGTCAGTGACTGGAGTGCGTCGGAGTAGTTGGTGGTATTCGGCGCAGAGGTGGTCTTGCGATGGCGCTGGCAACCGGAGAGAGACAGAAGCAGAGCAACGGCACATAAAGTACCGGAAGAACGAAGAGAAAACTTCATCAAAGTCGAGGTCCTCAACAAGTCTAAGACTGGTGAGCGATGGTTGTAAGGACTGAGATGCACAAAGCTGCCTGGGTGATGAGAATGAGCCCGGTAAAGGTTAAGAAAAGTTTGCGGTAGCGGGTCTCAAGGATGTCGCCAAAGACCCCCCCGAGGAAGGTAAACAGAAAGGGCAAAGCCCAGAACCAGGGACGTGAGATTGTCTGGGTCGTGACCAATGGGAAGAGCGCAAGCGTCATCAACAGTGGAGCTGTGTTGCCGAAGTAACGGCAGCGACGAATGCCAAGATAAAGAACGGCCGCCACGACCGAAGCGATCGTGATGGCCGAATTGGTGGGAGTGGAAAAGAAGTTGCGCGCTGCTTCGAGCGAAAACCAGAACCGCGCGCTGCCTCCGGTAAAGATGTAGGTAAAGGCGGAGAGATGGAAAGCGTAGAAAGCAAAGACGACGACCAAGGCTCCAAGAATCGAGAAGACAAGAATCTGCATGACGTAGCTGCGGCGACGCTCGGCCAGGTACATCATGAAGAAGATCGCGGCGGTAAATCCTACAATAGCGGCGAGGAGATGTGCGGCTGCAGTGAGGCCGAGCGCCATGATCAGCAGCAGGATTCGTGGTCGCCATTTGCGACGTGGTCCCTGCATGGCGTGAGCGACTCCGATCGCCGTGTAGACGAGACCGTAGACCCCCCACATGGCAAGCACGTCGTTGTTAGGAGACACGGCATAACGAACGATCTCGGGGCAGAAGCAATAGAGGCCCAGAGCGAAGAACCCTCCTTCGTTGCCGAAGAGTCGACGAGCAACCCACCAGAGTCCTGCTCCCAACCAGATAGCGAAGAAGACAACCGGCAGATGGAGGAGATATTTGACATAAGAGAGCTCGTGACGCGACTCCCAAGTGGAGCCGCTGAGACTGCCGGCGGAGTAGACACGGTTCTCGGGGCTGCGAAATTTGTCGATGGTCAGAAGAGTGAGACGCTGCGCCGTCAGAGGAAGACCAGCGACGCGGTAGCCAAAGGTACCATCGCCGTTGAGATTGCCACAGGAGGTGAAGTAGCCGTTGAGGGGCGAGGGGTTCTCCCACATCTCGCGGCCACAGCGAGCGAAGCGATAGTCGTCGGTGGAGAGCTGCTGGCGGGAGATGACCCAGAGACACTGGCCGAGAAAGAGGACGAGCAGGAATGCAGCCAGCCTTTGAGGCCAGCCGATCTTAAATGCAGGGAGCTTCAACGGGGGCCCGCCTCCTTTTGAAGGATCAAGCGGGTCTCCGTTCTCTGGGTGATTAAGCGACAGAACATCGCTTCTATCGTATCGTGAGAGATATATGGAGTCGCTTACTTTTACCCCCGGCCGCGCTTTTCTGTCCTCGGATTCGCCGACGGCCCCGCCGTGGACGGTGGTGTTTGAAGATGAGGGAATCGCAGGATACTTTTACGCCTGCGACCGTTCGCAGACGACGCACGAAGAGAGCATCCTGGACGCGATGCTGATCTATAACGTTGCTGCGCTGGCCAAAAGTGATGCCGAACTGGAGCGTCCCGAGCCGGAACGGATTGCCGCGGTGGAGTGGTCACGGGATGGATTGCAGGCCGTACTGTACCTGGACGGGATTCCGCAGGGACTGTACGACTTCAAGGAGCGTGCCGGATACTGCCGCATGAACTTCCCGAACTTCCTGGAGGAAAAGGGAGATACCTGGCGAAAGTCGACCCATGCATGGTCGGAGTCGATGATCCAGAGGTTCGAGATGGAGTTGTATGGATTGGCGAAATCGGCAGAATCCAGTGAATAGTCCTTCGCTGCTTTATTGTGACAGGAGGCCGGAATGAGCGATGGCCGTGAAGAGCGCGAGGAGCAAGAACAACGCCGACAATGGCGTGAAGAGGAAGAGGGCAAATCTCAGAGAGATCGTCCTTACCGAGAACGCGAATGGGAAGAAAGAGGCCGCGAACCTTCCTAGGCGGAGACAGTGCCTTGATGGAAGTACATCTGCCATTGGCCGTTGCGGCGAACCCAGATGGAAGAATGGCGGGAGGTAGAGTTCGACGTCGTGATCTGGTAGGTGGCCAACGCGGAGTTTTCTCCCAGCGGAGTGACGTAAAAGTAGCTCATGGTTGCCGGTCGGGCGGCACTGCTGAGGAGCTCGTGGCCGAGCTGATTGGCGTTGAAGACGCGGCCAGAGGTGCAGAACTCCTTGAATTCAGGCACGATCAGGTCGAGCAGAGCGTTACGGTCTCTTTCGCGATCGGGGTGGAGAAGACGTTCTTCGAGAGAGTAGAGGTGTTCCTGTAATTCAGCCGTCGTCATCTTGTCTAATTCAGCCGTGGCCATCATATCTATTTGACGTTGTTCAGGGTAGAGAGAGTTTCACCGGTGCAAAAGATAGGGCTGTCCTCAGACGGGACAGCCCTATCTTTCGATTGATACAGCAGGGGTTAGAAGTTGAACTTCCCGGCGAGCTGGAAGATACGAGGATCGGCCGCACCGGTGGCGTTGCCAAAGGTCCCCGAGCTGAGCGACGTGGTGAAGGCGTTTAGATTGGGATGGTTAAGGACGTTGAAGGCTTCCATCCGGAGCTGGAAGTTGAGCCGCTCATGGACCGGGAAGATCCGGCTGACCGACATGTCCACGTTATAGTAGTTCGGCTGACGGAAAGCATTGCGGCTCAGGTTTCCGTAGGTTCCCACGGTGTTTTGAGCAAATGCAGCCTTGTTGAGGTAAGCCAGATTGCCGGGCGATTTCTGGTAGATTTTGGCACCCGTGTATACGGAGCCGCCTGTCACCAGGTTTGGCCGGTCGAGTCCGATGCCGCTGCGGGAGTTGTCCACACCAGAGGTCACGTTAAGAGGCGTTCCGGAGAGGATACGGATGAGCGGGGCAACCTGCCAGTTGTTGGCCAGCGCGCCCTTCCAGCCCTGGAGCGAGTGGAAGTTACTGCGAGCGACGATGGACGTATTGAAGATATGACGAACGTCGAAGCCGCACGGACCGCGATCGAGCCGCGGATTCAGCGTGTGTTCGTAGGCCGGACCAGCGATGTCGCCCGGGTTATCCGCAACAGCAAGGCACTTGGACCAGGTGTAGTTGGCCAGGAAGCTGAAGTTGTCGGACATGCGGTGCTGGATGGCTGTAATGACACCGTGATAGCTGGTGGTTCCTCCATCGGTGATCAGGGTCATGGTGGGGCTGTAACCCTGTCCCTGGGTGCTGTTGGCCAGAGTCAACGGGGTGCGAGCGTTTGGATTACCGACCGTCGAGCAGGGGTCGCCAATCTTGCCGGGATAAAGAGCCGTTCCGACTATAATCTGGGGCATGCCCTGGCAAGAACTTGGCCCTGACCAGTTGCCCGGAATAAAGACGGCGGCGTTGATGCCGTTGCCGATCCACTGATGGGCCTGCTGGTTGCCAAGGTAGTTGATGGAGAACATCCAGCCGCGACCGAAGTCCTGCTGAACGCTGGCCGTCCACTGGTAGATAACCGGGGTCTTCATGTTCTTCTGCAACAGCACCCAGAGGGTATTGGTGGGGAAGGTCGCCGAGGCATTTGGCGGGAAGACTCCGGGGAAGGGATCTCCACCGGGATAACCGTTCCAGGGATCGTCAAAAGACGTCTGTGCGTTGATGTCAATCTCATTGACGAACGGCGGGTTGGAGGCGACACGCTGCGAGGTATAGAGGGCGGGCGTGTCGTACATCATAGCCCCGCCTGCGCGGAAGACGGTCTTGCCGGTGCCGAAGGGATCGAGCGTCATGGAGACACGCGGCGAGACGTTCTTCCATTGGTTATTGGTGAAGGACTTGGGAACACCAGCATCGCCGTAGTAGAAGGACCCGGCAGGAGCATTGGGAAACGTGGTCGAGTGCTTGTTGGCGTTGAAGGCTGCCTGATCGAAGGTCGATCCGCGGCCAAACTTATCAGTCTGGAAGAGATTTGGCTCCCAGCGCAGGCCATAGTTGATGGTGAGTTTCGGCGTGATATGCCAGGTGTCCTGGGCATAGAGGCCGAAGACGTTTTGACGATAGGTGGTGTCCTGAGCGCGGCTCTGGCTGAACGCGTTGGTCGTTCCGTAGCTGGTCATCTGGCCGGTGAGGAAGTCCGCCAGGACCTCTCCGGAGGCTGCTCCACCGAAGGAATAGCTGCCGTTGAAGAGATAGCCGACGTGAGTGTTATCGCCGGTGCGAAGGAATTCACCGCCCAGAGCGATCTGGTGTTTGCCGACAAGCCAGTCGATGTCGTCGGCAAAGTGTTCAGTGTTGACGTTGAAGAAGCCAGGAGTACAGGTTCCGCAACCGACGTTGAAGCCGCTGTTCATCTGGACACGAAGATCAACGGGAGCATAGAGGTAGATCTTGACGCCGAGAGTATTGGCGTTGATGCCACCTGCGATTGGGCCGCGGTTGTTGCGGCGGCGGGAGTAGGTGCCGTGGAAGGTGTTGACGAACTTCGGCGTGAAGATGAAGGTATCGCCGAGAGTAAAGCTCTGCACTCGCAGGTCGTTCCCCGCGACGGTCGTGAGCAGGATGTTCGAAGGCGAGTAGTAGGAGGGCAGGTTGTAGTTTGTGAGGTAATAACGGCCAAAGAGCGAGTGACGGGCGCTCCAGGTGTAGTCGATACGGCCGATGTACTGATCTTCAGTATTGTTGCCCGGAAGCGCAACATTCACGCGACCATTGGCGTCCGCTTGCGAGAGCGGGAGATATTTAACCAGCGCCAGGGCCGCAGGACTGAACTCGGAGACTGGAATTTTGCGGCTGGGATTTGCGGCTCCAGTGAGGGGATCTTTGAAAGCCGCCCCGGTGCTGGCGCAGTTTCCGCTCTTCGGCATCTGGCTGAAATCGCCGTTCAGCATGGCTGGTGTCGGAAGACAGTAGCCGGTCGCGTTTCCGATCTTATGCTCGCGGGTTCCCTGGTAGCCGCCGAAGAAGAAGAGCTTGTCGCTAATGATCTTTCCGCCAAGGGTTCCGCCGAACTGGTTCCGCTTGACGGTGTCCTTGGCCGTGGAGAAGAAGTTGGTCGCGTTGATGACGTTATTGCGGACGAAATCGAAGACCGTTCCGTGCCACTGGTTGGTTCCGGAGTTCGTCACAACATTGACCAGCGAACCGGGATGGAGACCGTTACGGGCCGGGAGCGAGCTGGATTCGACCGAGAACTCGTGCAACGCATCGGGGAACGGATACGGCAAATTGGTATTCGTGAAGTTGTCGGTGTGATAGCCGCCGTCGAGGACGTAGTTGTTGTAGTTGCCCTGGCTACCCGCAACTGCAATAACAACGGAGGTGGGATAGTTTTTGCTGGTATTGATATCAGCCGCAGGTGCATTGACGGCGCCACCGGAGATGAGCACGAGTTGGGTTGCCTGACGACCATTCAAAGGCATCTCGGTGATGCGGGTCTGGTCGATGACCTGCTTGAAGGTGCTGTTTTCCGTATCGAGCGCGACCGCCGAGGCTTGCACCTCAACATGCTCGCTGGCGTTGCCCACCTGCAGGGTGGCATTGATCTGGATGTTATTGCCGACCTGAAGGACGATGCCAGTCTGGGTATAGGTCTGAAAACCCGTGGCACTAACCCCAAGCGAGTAAGGACCGATGGGAACGTTGGGAAGGCTGTAGAGGCCGGAACCATCGGTGACGGTGGTGCGGGCGACGCGCGTTCCTGTATTGGTCAAGGTGACGGTCGCACTGGGAATGGCAGCTCCCGTCTGGTCGATAACATTGCCCTGGATGCTGGCAGTACCCGCCGCCTGCGCCCATGCCTGCGGGAGACATAGGAACGGTAAAAGGGCGAACAGAAGGAGCAGGATTTTAGGATTGGATAGTCCAATTACTTTTGATTTTTGCATGTCAGGCCTCGAAGCTGGTTTCATCGCACGGACGGCACATCTACATTTCACGTCGATTAAATGGCTATTTCCCGTGCCAAAGGACTATATGGACGGGTTGAGACCGATGTCAACTGGAAATAGTTCATGTTTTGAATTAAGCCGCGGGAGGCAGAAACGGTCAGACCAAATTAACCGTCCGCCGCGCCAGGGCGACCCGTGGAATGGACTGAAGGTCATCCACAAAAACCACCTGCGTCCAGCCTGCGAGGAGGGTAGCGAGGTCGTTTTTTTGCCCGTGGCCAATCTCGACGGCGAGCAAACCGCCTGGCTTGAGAGCTTTAAAGGCCTGGGGGATGAGGCGGCGATATATCTCGAGTCCGTCGACACCGGCAAAGAGGGCCTGCCGTGGTTCGTGCTCTCGAACCTGGGGATGTAGTCCAGAAGCATCGGAAGCGGGGATATAAGGCGGATTGCTGACGATGGCATCGAAGCCGGCATGTATTTCCGAAGGGGAGAGCGAAGCCAGCAGATCAGAGACAAGAAAACGGACCCGTGAGGAGAGCTCAAGCGCGTGGGCATTTGCCTTGGCGATCTCCAATGCCGCCGGGGAAAGGTCGATGGCGGTTATCGCTGCCTGAGGAAGATGGGTCGCCAGCGCGAGGGCGATAGCTCCGGAGCCGGTGCCGATGTCGACGATGGTAACGGGGCGGTCGTGCGGAAGCCGTTCGAGCACGGCCTCGACGAGGTGTTCGGTCTCGGGCCGAGGAATAAGCACGGCAGGGGTGACGCGAAGAGGAAGAGCATAGAACTCCTGCACGCCGGTGATGTACTGGACGGGTTCGTGGAGCAGGCGTCGGGCAATCAGGTTCTCGTAATCCTGTAGTTCGGTGGGGGTGAGGCTACGAGCTGGATTGGCGAGCAAGCCTGCCCGCGTGAGGTTAAGCCGGTGCTGCAGGAGCAGTTCAGCGTCGCGACGAGCACTGTCACGCAGATGTTGATCTTGGGCGAGTCGTTCTGCGGCAGATTGGATGGCTTCGCGGAGTGTCATAAAAATTGCCAGTTGCAGGTTACAGGTTGCCGAGGCGTCGCTGGCGGTAGGGGTTTTGGAGATCATTAAGAAATGGGGAGAGAAGCAGGTTTCTCGACTGCGTGCTGCGCACTCCGCTCGGAATGACATTCCCTAAGGTGTTACCAGCAACGGACAACCTATAACCTCCAACGGTCCTACTGCTCCCGAATCATGATCAGATTGCCGTCGGGATCGGAGATTGTGAGCGCATCTTTCGATTTGAGGACCTCTATCTTCTGCTTGCGGATGAGACGGGCTGCCCGCGAAAGGTTCGACGTGCGCAACGTGAAGCGGGCCTTTGGACCAAGCGAATCCGCAGGAGTGATCTCGACCTCCTGCCCGGAGTTTCCGGGCATGTGCAGAAACATGGGGTCGCCTGCAATGGACTTGAAGGAGAGCTGGTTGAGGTAGAAGTCCCGTGCGGCAGAGGGATCGCGCATGGCCAGGGCAACGGAGTGGATCGAATCGGCGACGCGATCCTGACCAAGATGTTGGCCGCGATCATTGTAATGGAGAGATCCGGGTTGGTACTGGGTGTATTCGAGGTTTTGCGCGGTGCCGTTGGCGTCCTCAGGGCCTTTCATCGTAAAGAGAAGGTTTCCTGCCCCGGCCTTGCGAACTGCGGTGGGGGGGAGTCCGTGAGCGACGTAGTCGTCATGAACTGCCTGAAGGTCATCGCCTTCAAAGCAGGCGTGAAGGAAACCGATGGAGGCCTCGCGCGGGACTTCGGGATTCGCGGGGTAGAGCTCGATGAATTGGTGATCGTTGATCTTGATGAAGCTCTCGCGGGGCTTGCCCTCTTTGTCTTTAAGTGCAAAGGCCTCTTCGAAGCCGAGTTTGTTGTAAAACTCGCGGGAGGCATCGAGCGAACGCACTCGAAGGGCAAGATGAGCGATGCCAGCTAAGGGCGGCGTCTGCTGCGCCTGAAGCGGAAGGAAGAATGCGAGGAAGATAGCCAGGAAACAAATGCGGCGCAGAGACATCGGACGAAATTCCTTGAGGTGACCTTCAAGGTGATTCTCTCAGATACGCTGCTCTCGCGCTCCAAAAACGCTTAGATGACTCCGTTTGAAAAGATTGTCCGCCGGAAAGCTTCCTGCGCCTCAAGCGCGCTTCAAGCGGCTGTCGTTTCACCCTTCATCTTCTCGGCGATATCATGCGCAATCAGAGCATCGACGGTTGGTTGCAGCATTCCTTCCATCACCATGGCGAGTTGGTGGTTCGTTAGGCCGATGCGATGGTCCGTGAGACGGTTCTGCGGGAAGTTGTAGGTGCGGATCTTCTCCGAACGGTCTCCCGAGCCAACCTGCGACTTGCGGGCGGCAGCCTGCGCAGCATGCTGCTTTTCCATCTCGACTTCGTAGAGGCGTGAGCGGAGAACGCGCATCGCCTTTTCGCGGTTCTTAATCTGCGACTTCTCGTCCTGGCAACTGACCACGGTATTGGTGGGAATATGCGTAATGCGCACCGCAGAGTACGTGGTGTTAACGGACTGTCCGCCGGGGCCGGAGGAACAGAAGGTGTCGATACGAAGATCTTTCTGTTCGACTTTGACGTCGACTTCTTCGGCTTCGGGCAGCACAGCGACGGTGATCGCGGAGGTATGGACACGCCCCTGAGTCTCAGTGGCCGGTACGCGCTGCACACGGTGAACGCCGGACTCATACTTCATCTGCGAGTAGACCTTGTCGCCTTCGAAGATGGCAGTGACTTCCTTCAGACCTCCAACGTCGGAGGGGGATTCGCTGAGAACTTCGACTTTCCAGCGATGTTGCTCTGCGAAGCGGACGTACATACGGAAGATCTCGGCCGCGAAGAGTGAGGCCTCGTCGCCGCCGGTGCCAGCGCGAACCTCGATCACAATGTTCTTGTCGTCGTTGGGGTCCTTAGGCAGCAGCATAATCTTGAGCTGCTCTTCGAGTTCGGCCTGGCGAGGCTCCAGTGCAAGCAGTTCCTCTTCGGCCATCGCCTTGATGTCGGCATCCTGCTCATTGAGCATGGCCTTGGCGTCGGCGACGCCCTGCTTCACCTGGCGATACTCACGCAGCTTTTCGACGACAGGCTCGAGGTCGCGGTGCGCCTTGGCGGTGGCGGAGAACTTCTTCTGATCGGAGACGAGCGCGGGGTCAGCAAGCTGCTGGCCGAGTTCTTCATAGCGCGCTTCCATCTGGTCAAGGCGGTCAAACATGGGAAATCCTTCTTATGGTGCTGATAAATTTGAGGTTAGAGGCGGAAAGGTGAGCGTGGGCGTAGCTAGGCGAAGTCGTGGCGGTTGGAGGCCACGCCGGGAAAGGACACCGGGAATTCGGCTATGAATCGCATCTCTATATAGATGTTACTCCGGTCGGGGTCGATGCGGATACCGGAAAGTTGCTCAGCGGCGTGCCGATATACTGACGGCATGAACATGCGCAAGCAGCAGCCCGGATCAGGGATTCCAGCGTGGATTCTGGCCATCGTGGGCTTTCTTGCGTTGCTGCTTGTTGTTACTGCGGTTGTCCATCCTGTGCTTGTGCCCTTGTGTTTTGTTCTGTTACCCGTCTTTCTGTTCGGGAAGATTGAAAACACAGCACAATGGTCGCTGGCAATCGTTGAGAACGAAGTTCTACCAAATTCTCACCCCGTTCGTTCTGCGCTTTTTCAACGCCCTCCTCCTTCTCTTTCCTGAAATCTGCTGATGCCGTGGACTACGCGTCCATCGATCTGCCTCTTGCACCGGAGGCAGCAACTCCCTTTTCGGCGAAACGGAAGGTTTTTGATGGTTCCGGACCGGATTTTGCTAGCCAGTCTTTATGGAATGGCGTGTCTCTTTGCATGCGTATTTTTTTATCAACGATGGCGCTGGCGACGAAGAACACGCAAGGGGAAGAACCCGGGGTTCTATCCACGAGCAGCTTCTTTGGGCAACGCTCTTCACCAATTGCAGACGATTGCCGAGCCGCGGGCGAGGTACGTCATTGAAGAGAAGTTCAAGGAAGAGGTGAACGAGGATGATGACAGCGGTCCTGACGATCCCACGCGGCATCTGCATCGTCAGGCGATAAAGATAAGAAGAGGCGAGAACATAAATCGGTTGACGGCCCTCTTACCCAGATGCAAGTAATCTTTGGATTGCTCAGGCTCTAGGATCGTGATGTGCGTCCGGAGTCGCCGTCAAGATATCGAGTTGAAAGTGTTCGCAGATTCTGCGGGCGGCCTCTGGTGGTTCCACCGTGCTTGTGTCGAGGGTAAGATCAGCGGGAAACTTCGGAAAGCAGTAGGCGCCTTTACTACGCGACTCACGAAAGAATTCGACAGAGCGCAGTTTGAGGAACTGCGCCCGGGAGGGATTCTCCATGCGTTGTTCGATTACATCGATGGGGCAGGTCAACTCGACGAAACAAATCTCACCACCTGCTTTCTGCACGGTGGAGATGGCTGATTCGATGAAGCTGGGGTTCACTGTTGCTTCGGGGGCAAAGGTAAAGATAAGCGAAATGCCGTCTCTGGCTGCGGCGTCAAAGACCGAGAGCCAAGTCTGTTCGCGCAGCTTGACGAACGAGGGCGAGCCAAAAGGGAAGACAGACAACAGCGTGTCCACGACAAGATGGTTGTGAAAGAGACGAAGGCCGGTCCTCTGCTGGAGCGCTCTTCCAACCGTGAGCTTTCCAGCAGCAGGCGGGCCGTACAGAAAGATCAACTTCATTGATCTATACAGATGCCGGTGCGAGCTGCGCGCTCGGAGTGGATTGCGCAATCGCTATCTCTTCCTCGTTCATGTCCGCAGCAATCTCTCCGAAGAGTGGCGTACTCAGGTAGCGCTCACCGGTGTCGGGCAGCATGCAGAGGATCGTCGAACCCTTTGGCGCTTTTTGAGCGACTTTCATCGCACCTGCGAAGGTTGCACCTGAGGTGATGCCAACGAAGATACCCTCTTTGCGGGCGAGTTCTTTGCTCCACTTCATCGCCTCAGCATTTTCGATCGTCAGCACCTGGTCGATTTTGTTATCGGCCACTCCGTCTCCTGCCAACTTTGCGATGAAGTCCGGGCTCCAGCCCTGCTGGGGATGCGGCTTCCAGGCGGGATGTCCACTTGTAGGGTCACCGTTTTCGTCACGCGGTTGCGGTTGGCCGCTACTGACCATGGGAGCGTCAGCGGGCTCACAGACGACAATCTTTGTTTTGGGCGATTCTTTGGCCAGGACACGCGCCACGCCCTTGAGCGTTCCGCCAGTGCCGAAGCCGGTAACCCAATAGTCGAGCGGCTGATCGCGGAAGTCGTCGAGGATCTCGACAGCCGTAGTCTTGGAATGGAAATCGGCGTTGGCTTCGTTGGTGAACTGGCGGGTGTAAAACCAGCCGTGCTTCTCGGCCAATTCAGCAGCCTTTGCCGCCATACCGATTCCTCGAGCGGCGGCTGGCGTGATGACAACCTTCGCACCAAGAAAACGCATCAGCTTGCGGCGCTCGACTGAGAACGTCTCGGCCATCACGAGAACCAATGGATATCCTTTCGCGGCACAGACCATAGCAAGACCGATGCCGGTGTTGCCGCTGGTAGCCTCGACAACGGTCTGGCCGGGCTTGAGCTTGCCAGTGCGTTCGGCATCTTCGATCACACCGAGAGCGAGACGGTCTTTTACTGAACCGAGTGGATTAAAGGCCTCTACCTTCACGTAGAGGTTCACGCCTTCAGGAGCAAGATGGTTGATGTGAACTGCGGGGGTATGACCTACGGTATCGAGGATACTGGAATATCGATGTCCCACTTTTGGGCTCCTTAATGGAGGAATTGTGGCCCTGGGTGTTGAATATCTTGAAAGGATTGTAGCTGGGTGCGGTGCCTTTCGGCATCCATGAAGGTGAACTGTAAGGGAATTTCATCATGGCGTTATTTCGTGAACTCGCCGAGTTGGCCGAGGCGCTGGCAAAGGAGCCCGGCAGACTGAAAAAGCGCGCTGCAATCGCAGAGGCAGTCCGGCGAGTCCACGAAGCTGCACCGGGGACAGAGGATGCGGGGAGGTTTGCGCTGTATCTTGCGGGTTCTCCTTTTGCCGAAGCCGATCCACGCAAACTGAATGCGGGTGGGGCGTTGCTCTCAAAGGCGCTACTGTCAGTCAGTGGAGCAACAAGCGTCGAATTGACCGCTGCTTATAAGCGGCATGGTGATCTAGGCGCGGCTGGATACGAGCTGATGGATAAAGCCGGGGAGCAGCCTGCTTCACTCACATTGGACGATGTCTACGAAGCATTCGCGGAAATGGCTGTCGCGAAGACGACTGCGGCGCGTGAAGCCCTGGTAATAGGACTATTGCAGAGCGCGACTCCACTGGAAGCGAAGTATTTGCTAAAGCTGATGAGCGGTGACATGCGCATCGGGGTGAAGCAGAGTCTGGTTGAAGAAGCTATTGCTGTTGCGGCTGAGGTTCCAGTAACTGAGGTTCGTCATGCAGTGATGCTCGAGGCAGACCTTGCACTCGCTGTACATCGTGCTTTTGCAGGTGCGTTGAAAGATGCACGGATGCGACTATTTCATCCACTGGGTTTCATGCTGGCGAACCCGGTGGATTCGCCCGAGGAGGCGGCAGAACGCTTTGTGGGCAAGTCAGATATAAAAGCAACCGCAGATCCTTCGACTTCGCTACGCTTCGCTCAGGATGACACTTCTTTAGATACAGTTCGCATCGACGCATTTCTCGAGGACAAGTACGACGGCATGCGAGCGCAGGTGCATTGCGGCGATTCTCGACACCCGGGCCGTGTCGCTATTTACTCTCGCAATCGAGAGGATGTAACGGAAAGTTATCCCGACCTTGAAGAAGCATTCTCGAAAGTGAGTGAAGCAGGCACAGGGTCGCTCATCTTCGATGGAGAGATTCTGGGCTGGGACCTGAATGAGGGTAGAGCGCTACCCTTTGCTGTACTGGGCCAGAGAATCGGCCGCAAGCGTGTTTCGAATGCATGGCGCGAGCAAGTCCCTGTCATCTTTATGACGTTCGATCTGCTCTATGCGGATGGTGAACTGTTACTTGATCTACCGCTAAAGGAGAGACGCAACCGACTCGAAGCGGTTGTTGAAAAGCTGGTGGAGCATGTGCGCTCGCCGCTCACGGTAGATGAGCGAAAAAGAGAGCCGCAAGGTTTAATGTTTCCTGAACCTGACGGTGAAGGCGTGGAACGCCTGCTGCTCTCACCATCGCGTTTGGTTGAGTCTGCCGAGGACATCGACCGCGCCTATGCTGAAGCTCGCGCACGAGCGAATGAAGGCGTGATGCTGAAGGCGGCTGACTCCACCTATCAGCCAGGGCGCCGTGGACTAGCATGGCTAAAACTCAAGCGCGAGCTGGCAACGTTGGATGTTGTGGTGACTGGCGCGGAGTTTGGCCACGGCAAACGCGCTGGCATTCTCAGCGATTACACCTTTGCAGTGCGTGGACCGCACTACGAGAAAACAGGTGAGCTACTGAATGTCGGTAAGGCATATTCCGGCCTTACCGACACCGAGATTGCAGAGATGAGCGCGTGGATGATGGATCACACGCTTGAAGACCACGGCTTCTTCCGCACGGTCGAGCCTCTGCGAGTCCTCGAAGTGGCCTTCAACAACATTATGCGCAGCGATCGCCACGTGAGCGGCTTCGCGCTGCGCTTTCCGCGCATCGTGCGAATCCGCGATGACAAACCTGTGAATGAAATTGACACCGTAGTGCGTGTGGAAGAGGTGTATCAGTCGCAGGTTGACAAGCCACGATTATCGAACGGCGAAAGAGACGCGTAGCCTTGCCCTTGTTTGCATCGATTCGGCTGCAAGTTACCGCACGGCTTTTCTAGTTGGAAAAGTCAATTAGGAGAAGCAGTTCCATTAAATGTGCCTTTGACTTGCACAGTGACAATCTTTTTCACAGATCGAGTCTCCCCATCCACCCATTTTCGACGTGCAGGTAACTGTTGCTTCCTCAAGCGCTTAGTTCATCCATAGCCGAGAAATACGGATTTGGCCAGGTTGTTGCTTTCTAAATATGAACTTTTCCCTGAGAAGGTGTTTGTACAAAATTCATAAGTCTTTAGAACTGGAGAATTGAATGAAGAAAATTGGACTGGCGGTACTGTTGCTTGCAGGCACCGTCGCTTACGCTGATACGATTACCTTGGTTTCTGACCCCGCCAAGAATTACCAGCAATCGACCAACAGCCCTTGCGTGATCGGTAACGCTTCATGCAAGAATCCAGTTGGCCTCGACTACACCCTGATTAAATCCAATGTGTCGAGCTATCCCGATACCCAGTCGCCGACGTACACCGTCAGCCAGATCCTGGGCGTTGTGAACTCCACCTCGTTCTGGATCGGAATTGATATCAATCAGACCAGCGAGACGCAGTACCTGGGTTACTTTGACATGTTTGTTAACGGGATTAAGGTAGCAGGGTATGACCCCAGCGAGCCGACCCCGGTTCCAGCTGTCAACAACGGTAATGGCTATGCCGACTATCTACTCCAGGGCTTCAGTCTCGCGGGTTTTGCTGAGAGCGATCAGGTTTTCTTCACGATGGCCATGCCCATTGCAAATGACGGTGCCGAGCAGTTCTTCCTGATCGGCGCACCGGCACCTCCGGCTGTACCGGAGCCCTCTACGATTGCTCTTCTGGGCACGGGACTAGTCTCCGCGGCTGGAATTGCTCGCAGAAAGCTGGCATCTCGGTAAGTGAGCACTGATTAGCCCTTTCCAATGCCGCATCGGGTTCCGATGCGGCATTTTGTTTGTCTGAAACGGTTTTTCTCTGGCCTCAGCCTGTGGAATCACTGCTGAAGTCTGAAGCATCATAGATAACTATGGAATACAGACTTCTTGGACGATCAGGATTTAAGGTGCCGGAGCTTTGCTTCGGTGCGGGAACTTTCGGCGGAAACAACGAGTTCTTCAAGGCGTGGGGTGAGACGACGCAACAGGAAGCAGATCGTATTGTCGGCATCTGTATGGATGCAGGCGTGAACTTCTTCGATACCGCGGATGTGTATTCGAATGGGTCGAGCGAAGAGGTACTAGGCAAAACCCTGAAGCCCTACAAGCGCGAAGATGTGTTGATCTCGACAAAGACGACTTTTCGCTTCGGCGAAGGGCCGAATAATACGGGTTCCAGCCGTTATCACATGATTCAGCAGCTCAATGGCAGCCTGAAGCGATTGGGCACTGACTACGTCGACGTCTACCATATGCACGCCTTTGACGCCCTTACTCCGGTCGAAGAGGTGCTGACGACACTGGACCAGTTCGTACGTGAGGGCAAGGTCCGTTATATCGCCTGCTCAAACTTTTCCGGCTGGCATCTGATGAAGTCTCTCTCGGTGAGCGAGCGTTACGGATGGGCTAAATATGTAGGCCATCAGGTGTACTACTCTCTGATCGGACGTGATTACGAATGGGAGTTGATGCCGCTGGCGCTCGACCAGGGCGTAGGGGCACTGGTATGGTCACCGCTGGGATGGGGGCGCTTGACGGGCAAGATTCGCCGCGGACAACCATTGCCGGAGAAGAGCCGCCTACAGACGAAGGTCGTGGTCGACAACGGTCCACAGCCGGAACAGGAATACGTCTACAAGGTGGTCGATGCGTTGGATGAGATCGCCAAGGAGACCGGAAAGACTGTTCCGCAAATCGCTCTGAACTGGCTGCTGCAACGGCCGACGGTCTCTACACTAATCATCGGCGCGCGCAACGAAGAGCAGCTGAAGCAGAATCTGGGTGCAGTGGGCTGGAAGCTTACGCCCGAGCAGATCGCTAAACTTGATGCGGCCAGTGAAGTACAGCGTGCCTATCCTTACTGGCATCAGGTTCAGTTTGGCGAACGTAATCCTTTACCGGTATAACTTCTTGCTGTAAGGGAGCTCAAGAAGCTTCCTTACAGACTCTTTTCTGTTTCCTTACAGCTTCTTTATACTTTGCGCGCTAACGTTAGATATGCCGCACTTTGGCAGCGAGAACTGCGAATGTTCCGGTCGCCACGGCAGGAGACGTATGCACTCAATCCTTTGGAAGCGAAGCTCTGCGCGGATTCTCTGCGCGGGCTTTTTTCTTGCCTTATTTTGCAGAGAAGCGATCTCTGAAGAGAACAAGCCTGCAATCGACCAACCTGCAAATGCAGGCGTAATATACTCCATCCCCGGTGTTTCGGATTCGCAAGAAACAACATCTTCATCATTACAATCTCAGGGGAATTTCTTTCAGCGTCTCGGGGCCTTTTATAAAGCGGACTGGACAGGACATCTCCCCGACCCTCCGGCCACAACTCGCCGGATGTTGGATGCGCCACTTGATTCGCCGCCGTTTCCAAGCTCTGATTGGGGCTATGGCGGGTCGCCGCCAATCGGAGTTCCGGATGGAAATGTCTATCCTCTGATGACGGCCTTGGGCAAGCAGAACAGCCGTTCGAAGATCTATGGCTGGTTCGCTGTAAGCGTGAACGCCAGCACGTCTTCAAACAACAATTTCCCCGTCTCCTATGACATCTTCCCCAACCGATTGGAGCTCAACCAGGCGGTCATCTACGCCGAGCGCCTACCCAATACGGTGCAGAAAGACCACTTCGATTGGGGCTATCACCTTACTGCGTTTTTTGGGATCGATTATCGCTTTACTACTGCAAAGGATTATCTGAGCCAGCAGCTGTTACAGAAGAATCGTCGCTACGGCTTTGACCCTGTGCTTGAATATGTCGACCTCTATTTTCCGGTAAAAGAGGGATTGAACATCCGTATCGGGCGCTTTCTCTCCGTACCAGGTATCGAAGCGCAGCTTGCGCCGAATAACTACAACATGACGCACTCGCTGCTCTACACCATCGACCCCTTTACTGACACAGGCGCAATTGCCAGCCTGAAACTGACGAAGCAGTGGATGATTCAAGCTGGCGTCTCCGCCGGTCATGACGTGGCTATCTGGTCGGATGATCGCAAGGCATCTGCAATCGCCTGTATCAACTACTCCACCAAATCCAATCACGATAACTTTTATGCGTGCGCCAATGGCATCAACGACGGCAAGTACGCTTACAACAATCTGCAGGACTACGATGCAACGTGGTATCACCGCTTTAACGCGAGGTGGCATACGGCTACCGAGGTCTGGTACATGTATGAGCGCGAGGTTCCGAACGTTGCCGGCAATGTCCAGAATCCGATTACCCCAGAACTCGGCGCGAATGGCGCAACCTGTGCCGCAGGACAACTGACCTGCACGGCTCCGGAATACGCCTTCGTCAACTATGTGAATCGTGAGTTCAATCCTCATCTGTTCGTCGGCTTCCGCTCGGATCTGTTGAACGACAAGAAGGGACAGCGCACGGGCATCCCGGGCAAGTACACCGAGAACACCCTCTACGCAACCAAATATATCGGCTCAACGATCATGATCCGACCGGAGCTCCGCTTCGATCACTCATGGGATGGAAGAGGATATGACAACGGAACGGCCCGCAACCAGTTCTTCTTCGGGGTCGACCTCATCTACAAGTTTTAGATTTGTATAGACAGGTCGCGGTCTTCCGCGGCCTTTTTGTTTTTAAAATCTGTTACCAATCTGCCTGTTTCGGGTGATACTATCTCGTCGTAGATAAGGCTCCACGACGAGTCCCTTTCGTATCACTCCACAGGAAAAAATATGAGATTGAAAAGCAGGCTGCGCCCGGCGCAGGCTGCATGCGTCGTGCTGCTTTTTGCATGCAGCTTTTCAGGCGTGTGGATGCAATGTAGTGCCCAAACAAAAGAGATTTCCGGAATAAGCCCTGGCAATGCTTCAGCGGATGCCAACGGATCCGAGGTCGAGATCTCCGAAATGCCATTGAACTCACCTCCGTTTCCGGCCTCGGATTGGAGCTATGGCGGTTCTCCGGCTATTGGCGCGCCGGATGGCGATTCCTGCCCTCTGCTGAAACAGCTTGGGGTGCAAGAAGGTCGCTCTCATATATATGGATGGTTTGCTATGGGCGTGGATGCCACCACCTCAGGAAAGAGTACTTACCCGGTCTCCTACAGCATCTATGCCAATCGCCTAGAGCTGAATCAAGCGGTTCTGAACTTTGAACGAATTCCCGATACGGTGCAGAGCAATAAGTTCGATTGGGGCTATCACGTGATGGCTCTTTATGGAACGGATTACCGGTTTACAACCTCGGAAGGCTACTTCAGCCAGCAGCTGTATCAGAAGAATCGCCAGTATGGCTTCGATCCGATGTTGGCGTATGTCGATCTTTATCTTCCGATGAAAAAGGGCATGAACATCCGCATCGGCCGCTTCATGTCGATGCCAGGTATTGAATCGCAGCCTTCCGCTAATAACTACAGCATGACGCATTCACTCGCTTACACCGCTGCTCCCTCTACGGAAACCGGCGCGGTTGCCAGCATGAAGCTGACGA
Organism: Edaphobacter sp. 4G125; assembly: GCF_014274685.1. NCBI lineage: Bacteria > Pseudomonadati > Acidobacteriota > Terriglobia > Terriglobales > Acidobacteriaceae > Edaphobacter > Edaphobacter albus. The sequence goes on along the minus strand of NZ_CP060393.1, from coordinate 488,432 downwards.
AACAATGGATCGTACAGTTGGGCATTACAGCGGGTCACGATGTCGCTCCATGGACTGAAGATGCCAGGGCATCTGCGCTTGCCTGCCTGGACTATTCAACCTATAGCCATCGCGACAATATGTATTTGTGCGCCAGTGGAATTAACGATGGCCGATACGGCCACGACAACGTACAACATTACGATGCTACCTGGTATCACCGATTCAACACGAAGTGGCATATAGCCAGCGAGGCCTGGTACATGTATCAACTCGATGTGCCAAACGTCGCCGGGAATGTTGCCAATCCTGTCCCCACAAAGATAGGAGCGAATGGAGCCTACTGCGCTAATGGGCAGCTCACCTGTACAGCTCCAGCATATGCGCTGGTGAGCTATATCAATCGTCAGATCAGTCCAAAGCTCTTTGCAGGTTTTCGTTTCGACATTCTGAATGATAAGCGTGGCCAACGCACTGGTATCCCTGGGAAATATACAGAGAACACGATTTATATAACGCAGTATCTTAGCTCTACGCTGATGCTACGACCCGAACTCCGCTTCGATCACTCATGGGATGGAAGAGGATATGACAACGGAACGGCCCGCAACCAGTTCTTCTTTGGAGTCGACCTCATCTACAAGTTCTAAGTCACTTAGAGAGCAGCAGCAGCCATCCCGATGCCAGTACTATAAGGGTGCGATGAATATTTCACGAGCCGCACGCTTCTTTTGCGCCTGTGTTCTTGCATCTTGCTTCACCCTCTCTTCTTACGCACAGACGACACCCCATACTTTTCGAGTCGCGGATGGACACTTTGTCCTCGACGGCAAACCTTTCCGTGTGATCTCTGGCGAGATGCATTATCCGCGTATTCCTCGCGAATACTGGCGTGCTCGCCTGCGTATGGCAAAGGCCATGGGGCTCAATACAATCACAACCTATGTCTTCTGGAATGTGCATGAGCCGCAACCCGGAGTTTATGACTTCAGCGGTAATAACGATGTCGCAGAGTTCATCCGCGAGGCCAAGCAGGAAGGGCTCTATGTCATTCTTCGCCCCGGGCCTTATGTTTGCGCAGAGTGGGAGTGGGGAGGCTACCCAGCGTGGCTACTCAAAGATCCCTCTACTGTGGTTCGCACCACGGATCCAAAGTTTATGCAGCCTGCTGCGCGCTGGATCAAGCGGCTTGGGCAGGAATTGGCGCCACTGCAGATCGGCAATGGCGGCCCTATCATCCTGACACAGGTTGAGAATGAGTACGGTTCTTTCGGCAAAGATCATGAGTACATGCAGCACATTCACAAGCTGCTGGTCGATGCAGGCTTCACCAAATCGCAGCTCTATACGGCCGATGGTCCGGTGCAGGTTCCGGATGGCTCGCTGCCGGACCTTCCGGTCGGCATCAACTTCGGTGGCGAAAAAGATGGAGAGGCAAAAGAAGCCTTTGCGACGCTGAAGAAGTATCGCCCAAATGGTCCCTTCTTCAACAGCGAATACTGGGCAGGATGGTTCGATCACTGGGGGAGCAAGCACGCGCACACGAACACCGAGGCGCAAGTGGCAAACCTCAAGTGGATGCTTGAACAGGGCTACTCAGTCAGCATCTACATGTTTCACGGCGGCACCAGCTTTGGCTGGATGAACGGAGCCAACACCGATGGCAAGGGAAGTTACGAGCCAGACGTGACGAGCTATGACTACGACTCGGCTCTGGATGAGAGCGGTCGACCAACGCCCAAGTATTTCGCCATGCGCGACGTAATTGCGAAGGCCACCGGCGCGAAGCTACCTCCGGTTCCAAATGTAGCTCCGGCAATGGCTGTGCCTGCTGTTGCATTGCCTGAAGCAGCTTCGCTATGGGAGAACCTGCCAACTGCAATCCGCTCGGAGAGGATCGAGACAATGGAAGAGATCGGCCAGGCTTACGGTTGGATTCTCTATCGCACTCACCTCAAAGCTGATGCCGATGGTGAACTTGTACTCGACCAGTTGCACAGCTATGCGCAGGTGTATCTCAACAAGAAGCTGATCGGAACGATCGACCGGAGATTGAAGCAGGATCGCATTGCTCTTCATGGCACTGTGGGCGCCCAACTCGATATTCTGGTGGAAAATACCGGCCGGGTGAACTTCGGCAAGACGATCGGCAGAGAAAGCGCAGGCATCACCCACCAGGTCACACTTGCGGGGAAACAGCTACTCGATTGGGAGATCTATCCGCTAACGATGACGCACACTGACAAGCTACCCTTTGCGACTAAACCGTGCGAAGGACCTTGCTTCTATCGTGGCGACTTCAAACTCGCAAAGACTGCCGACACCTTCCTTGACACTACAGAATTCACCAAGGGACAGCTCTGGTTGAATGGACATGCCATGGGGAGAATATGGAACGTTGGTCCGCAGAAAACGCTCTATACGCCTGCGCCGTGGCTGGTAGAAGGGAGCAACGACGTCATCGTCTTCGATGCTCAAGGAAGGATGGGTCACACCGTGCGCGGTTTAAGCAAACCTATGCTGGGTGATACGAAATAACACCATTCATCACATAGAAAAGGGCGCAGATATTCATCTGCGCCCTTTGCGTCAATTCAGATTTTCTTAGTGCCCTGCTCCCGGCCCCATTCCCTTTGGCGGCTTGGGGATAAAGAACAGAAGAGGAAGCATGCAGGCGCAGAAGATCGCCATATATTGGATGATGTCGAGATATGCCAGCATCCCAGCCTGACGATGCAGCTGGTTGTAGATGTATGCCTGCGCCGAGTGCGCTGCGTCGCCGAGGAAGGGATTTCCGTCGCCGTGGCCGCCGAACATTCCGCGTAGCTTCTTCACCTGATCGACAAAGGCCGGGTTGCCCGGCGTCAGATTACGGATCATGTGCGTCTCGTGCGCCGCAGTCAGGCGCGTCAACATAGTTGCTACAAAAGCCGTTCCGCATGATCCGCCGATGTTACGGGCTAGATTGGTGAGGCCGGAGACGTCGTTGCTCTCCGACTGTTTCACCCCGATGTACGCGATCATGTTGATCGGAATGAACAGGAAGGCCAACCCCGAGGCCTGGAAGATACGCAGAAATACCAGGCGAGGATAGCTGATACCCAGGTCCATCGTGTGCATCGTAATCAGCGACAACGTGAGCATCAAAAAACCGTAGCCCATCAGCTTGCGCGGATCGACCTTGCTTGAGAGGAATCCGACGACCGGCATCATCGCCATCATCATCAAGCCCGCCGGCGAAAGCACCATGCCTGCAAGTTCAGCTGTATAACCGAGCAACGTCTGCACAAACTGGGGAATCAAGACCGTCGTGCCATAAAGCGAAAAACCCAACACAAACATCAGGATGAAGCCAATGGCAAAATTACGTCGCTTAAACAGCGTTAGATTGATAATGGGTCGATGCCCTATTCGCAGCTGCCGCAGCTCCCACCAGATCATGAGCACGAAGGCGATGACCATCGCGACAAAAAAGAAGGTGATCAAGGGCGAAGCGAACCAGTCGTCTTCCTGACCCTTGTCGAGGATGAACTCCAGCGAGCCGAAGGTTATACCCAGCAATGCGAAACCCAGAAAGTCGAGCTTGATGCCACCCTTCTGTGACTCCTTCACCTGATCGGCCACCCACGGCGGATCTTCCACGATCCTTGATGTCAAAAAGAGCGAAAGCAGGCAGATAGGAACATTCAGGAAGAAGATCCAGCGCCAATCGTAGTTGTCAGTAATCCATCCGCCGAGTGTAGGTCCGATCGCTGGAGCAACGACGACCGCAAGACCATACATCGCAAACGCCTGGCCTCGTTTCTCCGGCGGAAACGTATCCGCGAGAATAGCCTGTTCCGAGGGAGCCAGACCGCCTCCCCCGATCCCCTGCAGGATGCGGAAGAACACCAGTAACGGCAATGAAGGAGCCAGACCGCACAGAGCCGAGCTGATCCCGAATAGCAGGACGCAGATCATGTAGAACCGCTTGCGCCCGATAAAGGTCGTCATGTAGGCGCCCGCCGGAAGAATCACGGCGTTTGCGACCAGGTAGGAGGTCAGTACCCAGGTTGCCTCGTCCTGCGACGCTCCAAGGCCGCCCGCAATGTGGGGCAGGGCTACGTTGGCGATGGAGCTGTCCAGAACCTCCATAAAGGTCGCCAGCGTGACGGTCATGGCGACGATCCATGGATTAATCTTCGGACGCCATATAGCGTGGGGAGCAGCGTGCTCCTGAACAGGTTCCGGTAACTCTGGTAAATCTAATGTGGTGGAGGCCATGGGTCGAAGTTTTGGATTCCCTTCCAGAGCCTCTTGATTCAGTTTCTGGCTGATTTTTTTGGCATTTGCACACGAAAGGGTGCAGCTTCAGGAAAGCTGCACCCTCATCGTTAATAACAACTTAGCGATCGTAATTTTGGGTATAGATATCGCGAGGTAATCCGGAGCTGCGAGCCTTTCGTTTCAACACCTCGGCATCCTCCCGCGTCATGGGCCCGCCAAGGGTGACTAGATACGGCGCACGTCCGTTCGGAGAAAAAACCTCCGGGTTCAGCGACGGCTGTTGCTTTTTCAGAGTTTCGACCTTCTGTTGCGCCTGAGCTTCGTGATTGTAGGTGTAGGCCACCACTCGCCACTGAGTGCGTCCGGAAGCCGGAACTACGGATGTTATCTCTCTTCCCGGTAAGGGCCGTGCCGCAGAGGTCTTCTCTGGTGCCGGAGTAGTCGAAACCGGCTGCGGTGTGGCCACTGCTGTTCGCGCATCTTCACTGGCTCCCACAGCAGGTTCGCTCCGTGTCATTCGCCATCCAAAGAACACCAACAGCAGGATTACTGCGGCAGCAGCAATCATCAGTCTTGTTCGTTTTGTGCCCTCCTCAATCGGCTTCACAATCCGATGTCGTACATCAGGAGCCTGCGTAACAGTAGGTCGCGATACCGGCGTAGCTGGTTTCGCTGTCTGGGGAGCGATCCTTTCTCCAACCTTTCCAGTAGAAGCTGTCTCCGCCTTCTCGAAGAGATTCGCCTGCGCTTCTTTCGTGGGCTTCGCCTCTTTCGACTCCTCGACTACGGTCGCGCTCTTTTCCTTCGGCTGTTCTTTCACTTCCGTAGGACGCGGCGCTGGGACCGCGGCAGCGACCTGCACCGGAGCGACTGGCCCTAGAGCGGCAGCCATCTCGCTGAGCCCCCATTTACCGCTCAAGCCATTCCGAATAATTCCATCAAAAGGAGAAGGCAACAACGTTGCCGATCCCTGAAGATTGCGTCTTCCCGTCAATGCCTGCAACAACACCACCGCGACTGCATGAGTATCTTCGGCCTTCTTGCGGGTGATATCTGCCTCGCTTCCATCCGGCTCCGCTGCCTCGCGTACGCAATCGCTGCGCAGCTTGACGGTCTCTCCCGCTGCAAGAATATTCACCGGCTCAATGTGCCCATGCACCAGACCACGCGAGTGCAGCGCTGTGAGCGCCGTAAGCAGACTGTTGGCAAGCTGCTTTGCTTCGTCAATGGTCATGGTGCGGTTCTGGAGCAGGTCTGCCAGACTCATCTCCGTGGGCTCCATCACCGCATACACCAGCGGAGTGCCGTCCAGTACGGTCTCGCCGTACTTTCGGATCGCAACCAGGTTTTCCTGCTTGATCTCAGAAACCTTCTTCCACCGCGATAGAATCTCCGACTCATCGAAGTGCGCCTCGATCAATCGCACCATCGCCGGAGTTCCCGTCCCATTCGTTGTCAGAAAAAAGGCGCTACGACCCTCAGGCCGAACCAGTTTTTTCAGCGGATACGCATCAGCGATCGTTCTTCCTTCGTAGTCATTCCACAGTTGCATATACAAACCAGTCCTAAGGGAAATGGGTGCAGGAGTGTGCCCCTTGGGCAAGTGAAACATTAGCCGCTCTCGCTGCCGGAACGTACGCACGGCGGAAAGCGGCCCGCAATACCTCCCATTATCTCCCTAATTCTTCAGCCATCTCAACGTCTGACACGCTTTGCATGTGCATAAATTGGTTCGTATTCCGCTGCCATGCTAGACTGCGATTTCCTGCGGTTCCTGCGTCTGTGCAGGATTTTGCAACCCCGCAGAAGAAGAGGTTTCGGATGCATCCCGATCTTGAAAAGATGATTGCGCTGCAGGGGCTGGACCTCGAAGTCCGCCGCCTGAACGACGAAATGGCTGAGTTGCCCAAACAAGTCGCTGCCCTGGCGTCGGATCACGCTGCGGCAAAGAAGAAACTTGCCTCGATTCTCAGCGACCTGACGAAAGAAGAAACCCTGCGCCGTCAGCAGGAACTGGACATCAAGGATCATCAACAGAAGATCGCCCGCCTGCGAAAACAGATGGATGTCGTGACCACAACCGCCCAGGCCGCGGCTCTCGAACACGAGATCTCCTTTTCTGAGAAGGAAGTCAGCCGTCTTGAAGACGCCGAGCTTGAAAGTATGGAGCGAACCGAGGGGCTGGAAACCGCAAAGCAGACGACCGAAGAAACCATCGCCAACCTCGCGCGCCGTCACGCTGACGAAACCACTCGTACCACAGAGGCTCTGGACCGCAACAAAGCCCTCCTTGCAGAAACAAATGCGAAGCGAGCCGAACTGCGACCGCAGATCGGCGAAAACTCATTATTAATGTACGACCGAATCGCAAAATCGCGTGGCACTGCACTTGCTGAAGGAGTCGACCACAAATGTTCTGCATGCCAGATGGTCGTTCGGCCGCAGCCCTGGAACGATCTACGCGACCGCAGCAACCATGAACTGATGCTGACCTGCGAAAGCTGCGGACGCTTGCTCTATTGGGACCCCGCTCGAGATGCCCCACAAAAGAAGCCTGCCGAACGTCAGGAGAGCATTGCAGCTTCGATTGTGAGAGCCACCCTGTGAAACGTATCTGCGTTGATATGGATGAGGTCATGGCAGACGCTCTTGCTGAGCATCTGCGCCGCTATAACCGAGACCACGAAGATCAGCTCTCACTCGACGACCTGCAAGGCAAGGCGCTCTGGGATGTCGTCTCCTTTGATCGGCACAACACACTGCTCGGCTATCTATCCTCTGCCGACTTCTTCGAAAACCTCTCCGTTATGCCGGAATCCCAGCGAGTCATGCGCCGACTGCAACAAGACTATGAAGTCTTTATTGCCACTGCCGCGATGGAGGTTCCCACCTCGTTCCATCAGAAGTTCCGTTGGCTCGAACGTCACTTTCCCTTCATTCTTCCGTCGCATATCGTCTACTGTGGCGACAAGAGTATCCTCAACGCCGACTTCCTCATTGACGACAACCCGCGACAGCTGCGCCGCTTCAAGGGAGAAGGCATCCTCTTCACCTCACCACACAACATCGACGTTAAAGGGTATCGCCGCGTCAACGACTGGCTCGACGTCGAGAAGCTATTTCTCGGCTAGCCTGCATATTGAGGCCAGTTTCTTCGTGAACCGCGTTGCGAAAACTCGCGCGCGCAACCGCAGCAAACGCTCCTACAACAGCGCGGTCTTCGTGTTTCCGATAGGCAAGCTCGATATCGCTCATCACCTTCGCACCGCGCAAATTCAGGCAGACGACGTTTTCTCCCGCAATCTGTTTCACACACTCCGGAGCAATCGTGACGCCCAGCCCTGCGCCGACCAGTCGCAGGATCGTCAGCCATTGCGGGGCCTCTTGCACCACCCGGGGACGGAACCCATGTTCTTCGCATAACGAGATTGGCTTCTCATACGCCAACGCACCCGCCGTTGGACTGAAGAAGACAAATGGCTCATCGCGAAGATCAGCAGCCGAGATCAACTTGTGGTCTGCCAGGCGATGGCTACTCGGCAAAACAGCAACAAACGGCTCAGAAAACAGCGCCTCCAGACGCAGCCCTTCTATCGAACCACCATCGCGTAAAAATCCAGCATCCAGGGTCCCGCGATTGAGCGACTGCCCGATGCCCGCCGTGTAATTCTCCGAAAGCTGAAGCTGGACCCGAGGATATAAACGCCGGTAATGCCCCAGCATCGCAGGCAGCGGGGTTAACATACCTGACCCGATAAACCCGACCCGCAAAAAACCTTCATCGCCACGCCCAATGCTACGCGCCTCTTCCATGTCTTCCTGGACATTGCGTAGGGTGCGTCGTGCGCGCTCCAGAAAGACCTCTCCCGCCGCGGTCAACTTCACCGCCCGCGAAGTCCGCAAAAAAAGTGGATACCCAAGAATCTCTTCCAGCTTGCGGATCTGTTGCGAAAGGGGAGGCTGAGCCAGATGCAATCTCTCGGCGGCACGGCCAAAGTGCAGTTCCTCAGCAACAGCGACGAAGTACCGCAGATGGCGTAACTCGATTTCGCGATCCATACTTAATAGATCATAATTGCAATGTCCAATATATTGGACGTATGATCGGGCGGTCGCTAGGCTGAATCTCATAAAGGAGATCGTTATGGCGTCGACCCTTAGCCTCGCTGACATCCCTTCCAACGAAAACCTGCGCTATGAACCCAAAATCGAGCTTCGAGCCTTCCGGCCCGGCGATGCAGAGGCATTCCGCCGCTTGAACGAAGCCTGGATTGAGAAATATTTTGGCCTGGAGGAATCCGACAACCGGATCCTCAGCAACCCGGAAAGCTATGTCCTCACCAAAGGAGGCCATATCTTCTTTGCTGTTGCAGACCTGATCCCGATCGGCAGTTGCGCTCTTGTCCCGATCTCACCCGGTGTCTATGAAGTTGCAAAGATGGCGGTCAACGAGCTCTGGCAGGGCCGCGGCATCGGACGTCGTGTGCTGTCGTACACCATCGAGCAAGGTCGTGCTCTCGGAGCCACCTCGCTTTATCTTGAGACCAACAGCAAGCTCGCCAACGCGATTCACTTGTACGAATCTCTTGGCTTCAAACATCTGCCGCCCAGACCCTCACCCTACGTGCGTGCCAATGTTTTTATGGAGCTGCGCTTCTAACAAAACCTTACGACTTAAAAGCAAAGAGGCCCTTTTATAGGCCTCTTTTTGCTTGCCTCAAAAATGCGCGTCAGGCGGCGCGGTCAAAAACGAACTTCTGTCGTCGCCCAGAGTAGATCATCCATCCAAGCTTGCCCAACCTCCGTAGCCAGTAAGAATCAACTAACCCGGCAGATGATGCACTTCAGATATGCTGTCTCAGGCAACGTAACAATCTCTGGATGATCGGGCGCCGCCCCTCGTACCTCCAGCACCTGGACTCGCCGCCGTGCATCCGAAGCCGCTGCCGCGACGACTCCCAGAAACTCTTCGCGTCCGACGTGATGTGAGCACGAACACGTAACAAGCGTTCCGCCTGACTGCAGCATCTTCATCGCGCGAAGGTTCATCTCCTTATATCCGCGCAGCGCCCCATCCACGGCTCGTTTAGACTTTGCGAAGGCCGGGGGGTCGAGCACGATCGTGTCGAACCGCTGCCCGGTTGCATCATATTCGCGCAAAAGCTCGAATGCATCGGCCTCGATCCAATCGACCGTTGCATGTAGACCTGAATTGAGCGCGAGATTGCGATCGGCAACTTCAAGCGCCGCACGGCTCACATCCACTCCAGTAACACGCTCACAGTTTCGTGCCAGGTGCAGCGCAAATCCTCCCTGATAAGTGCAGACATCCAGCGCCACTCCATGCGCATGCTCGGCGGCAGCAGCGTAGTTTACGCGTTGATCAAGGAATGCTCCGGTCTTCTGTCCGGCAGAAGCATCATAGTGGAAGCGCATTCCATTCATCGTAAAGATCGTCACAGGCTCTGCCGCTGTACCTCCGTAGAGTGGTTCTGCAGGTGGCAGCGCAAGTTCTTCCAGCTCGCGAATCTTCGGATCAGGCCGCTCGACAATCATCTTCACGGCAGCACCAAGATCTTCTCGGAGAGTTTCGCCTAGTACAGCACGAAGATCCGCCTGGGCCGTTCCCTGGGTGAGAAGCTGCACGATCACAAGATCGTTGTAACGGTCCACAATGATGCCCGGCAATCCGTCGGCCTCGGCAAAGATCAGCCGGTGGGAGTTATTTGTAGCCGATTCAGGAGCAATCTCTTTGCGCAGGGCAAGCGCTGCCTTAATTCTGCTGTGTACATCGCGGAGATATGCCTCGCGGCCAAGCTGTGGCTCTGTACTCACCATGCGGACCGCAATCTGCGAGGCTGAACTATATAAACCTGATCCAAGCGGAATACCACGGCCATCGGCCACGGTCACCAGAGATCCGGCAGCAGGTTCTTCCGCTCCTTGCGGCGGCACAAGCGCAGTGACATCTGACCGGTAGACCCAGAGATGTCCGGCACGCAGTCGGTCTGAGGCTCTTCGGTTAATGACAACTGCTGGGCCATGCTCCTGCGTCGCCAGTATCTGAGGGGTCCGTTCTTGTTTCTCTTTCGCCATCCATTGTTATGGTCGCACATCGCTGAGGGGCACAGGGAGAAGCCCGGATTGATAGCATCAAGATTGAGGAATCTGTGGAAACAGTTGATGTCTTGGTTATAGGCGCAGGCGCAGCGGGATTGATGTGCGCCATCGAAGCAGGTCGTCGAGGAAGACGTTCTTTCGTGCTCGATCATGCCGACCGCATCGGCAAAAAGATCCTCATCTCGGGCGGAGGACGCTGCAACTTCACCAATCTGCATTGCCGCGCCGAAAGCTTTCTCTCGGCAAATCCGCACTTCGCCAAGTCAGCGCTGGCGCGGTTTACTCCGGCAGACATGATCCAACTGGTCGAAAAACACAACATCCGTTACCACGAAAAGACGCTGGGACAGCTCTTCTGCGATCAGTCTGCGCAACAGATTGTGAATATGTTGGAACGAGAGTGCCGCGATGCGAACGTACGCATTCTGACCAGCGCAAAGATCAACAGGCTCACAAAAACGACAGAGACAACGGGCTATCGCTTTACCCTCGAAACATCGTTCGGAAATATCAGTACGAAGTCTGTCGTCATCGCCACCGGCGGCCTCTCCATCCCAAAGATGGGCGCCACCGACTTTGGATACAGGATCGCCGAGCAGTTTGGAATTCGCGTGGCTTCCTGTCGTCCTGCGCTGGTGCCGCTTGTCTTCAATCCTGAAGACCACCACCGCTGGTGTGACCTCAGCGGAGTCTCCACGGAAGTCATCACGTCTGCTGTCGGAATAAAGCGCCCTGTGAGGTTTCGCGAGAAGATGCTCATCACACATCGAGGACTTAGCGGCCCCGCGATCTTGCAAGCCTCTTCGTACTGGCAACCAGGACAACCCATCGAGATCAATCTTGCGCCAGAGGCTCGTGTCATCGCTCCTCTCATCGCGCAGAGTGCAAAGCGTGACTCCACCTCTGCCCTCACGGCACTACGCTCCGTATGGCCGGCAAGATTTGCAGAGCGATGGCTTGCAACGCATCCTCCGAAGGGCTGGACCAATCCTGCGCTCGAGCACTTTGAAAACGAACTGCACACATGGCACATCACCCCTGCTGAAACCGAAGGTTATGCAAAGGCCGAGGTTACAGCGGGTGGCGTCGATACTGCTGAGCTGGATGCCAAGACAATGGAAAGCCGTAAGATTCCCGGCCTCTATTTCATCGGCGAGGTCGTCGATGTCACCGGATGGCTGGGAGGTTACAACTTCCAGTGGGCCTGGGCCTCGGGAGCGAGCGCTGGCCGCGCCGTATGATCACTGCACAACCAGCGTCAGATTCACTGTCCGGGTAAGCCCTGCGCTTGTGGCCGTTACAACAAGATTGTAGGTTCCCGACGGCGTAATCGCGTTGTTCCCACTGCCAGAACCTGGTCCTCCAGATGGAGGAATCAATCGGCCACCTCCGCACCCACCTGCCATAAGAACCGCGCTGAGCAAGGCCATCGCCTTCCATCGCCTGCGACTGAACGGAACTAGGCCAACAGGCAACAGCAGCGCAAACCATAAATATCGACGTGCATGAGTCTTCTGGCTCAGATTCACGACTCCTGTCTGCACTGTGACCGATACCGTCGTCGCATTGCCATCCAACGAGAGACTCGCAGGCGTGATATTACAGGTAGAGTTCACCGGCGCCCCGGAACAGCTAAGGTTCACCTTTAGGCCTGCCGCAGTAGGTCCCGAGGTAAAGAGCAGCGGAAAGACGGCACTCTGCCCGCTCGAAATCGCCACCGAAGGCGACCCATTGATCGCAATCGCAAAGTCGACACCCACGCCGGTCAGCGGCAACGTCTGCGGAGAGTTGGTAGCATTATCGGCAATAACCAAAGTTCCCGGCCGCACTCCTCCTGCTGTAGGACGGAAGGCGATCTGCATCGTGCAGGCTGCACCCACGGCAAGTGAGTCGCCACAACGATTACTGTCCGGCACAACCGTAAAATCGCCGCTCAGCGCAATGGTCGAGATTGCAAGCGGAACTCCGCCGTTATTGGTCAGTGTCACCATCTGGGGTGAAGAGGATATTCCGACACCTGTCGCAGGAAAGTTCATGCCAAAGAGTGGCGAAAGCGAAACTCCCGGTGGAGCTACGGCCGTGCCACTAAGCGTGACGCTCTGCGCACGGTACTGGTCCGAGATGGTGAGGGATCCCGCCGCTGCCCCGAGAACTGTGGGCTGAAAGATCACACCAATCGAGCAGCTCGCATGACCAGCCAACGAGTTGCCGCATGAGTTTACGGCAATGAAGTCTCCGGTCGTCTGCGCAGTAATCAACTTCAGCGCTGTATCGCCTGCATTCGTCAGGATCACACGCTGTACCGAGCTCGAGGTGCCCAACGGTTGCGCAGCAAACGAGAGCGCCATGGGCGCAATCGTATCGGTTGCAGGAAGAGTCCCGCTTCCATTCAGCGAAGACGTAAGGGCAGCACCATCGCCCGTAATGCTGAAGCTGCCCGCGCGCACTCCCGAACTCGCCGGCGTGAAGGTGATCCCAACTGTGCATCCACTGCTGCTCTTCAAGATTGCACCGCAAGTATTCGCCGAGATGTGGAAGTCGCCAGTCACTAAAGGCGCACCTATATTGACATCCGCAGTACCAGTATTCGACAAGGTCAGGTTCTGCGCCGGGCTGGTTGCATTGACATCCACTGAACCAAAGCTGAGGAACAGCGGAGTCAGAACGATATTTCCTCCCGATATCCCCTTGCCACTCAACGGCACTGTGGCTTGTCCGCCCGCGACGTTAGCGTAGACCGTCAGAGTCGCCGTGCGATCTCCCGCTGCCGCCGGGCCAAAGCGCACCTGCAGCGTGCAGCTCTGTCCTACAGCAACACTGCTCCCAATGCAGTTGTCCGTTTCGAAAAACTCTGCCTGTGGCCCCAGTGGAAGCTGCGCCAGGCTGACCGTGACCTGACTGATATTCAACGGAGCATTCCCCGTGTTCGTAACCGCCACACTCTGCACCGCACTCGCTGTGCCGATCGCCTGATCCGTGAAAACCAGCGCAGCAGGACTCACCGAGATCGCCGCCTGCGCAGGCAGCGTAGCCGTCAACAGCGGAATCTGCCAGATACCGCGCCCATAAGTGGCAACTCGCAGTTCGCCCGTGCGGCCATCACCAGTCGCCATGGCCTGCGCCGCAGCAAGCTGCATCACCGGAGCATTGGGCAGTCCTGTTCCATATGCCGTCCAACAATCGCTCGTCCCGCATGTGGAGACCTGCGTCGTTGCATAGACGCCGGTGTCCATCGCCACATAGACCGTGTTGGCATCATTTGGATCGACCACAATGCTGTTGGCTGGAGCATCGGGAAGATTCCTGCTGATGTTCGTCCAATGCGCTCCTGCATCCTGCGAGAGATACACATGCGGCACCCCGAATCCGCGGATCGTCACATAGACCGTGTTCCCTGTAACATCGTGCGGATCGACTGCAACGGAGGAGACATCGTAGCCTTTTGGATTGAAGGAATTCCCCGCAGCGTTTATAACCGGCGAAGCCGTAACATCACTCCACGGATTCGTGCCGGTTGTTCTCTCCGCTGCCTGTGTCACGAAGAGATGACCCGCAGCGCTCCCCCCCCCTAAACCATTCCCGGCCATTCCGGCATAGATCACCTGCGAGCCGGAGCTTTGCGCATTCGCTGCGTTGCTCGATGGCCCACCCGCCGCTAGCGACCGTATCAGAGCATTCGTTGTTGCACAGGCGCTCCCCTGCGAACCGGCAAACATCGCGCTGATTGCATTACTTGTGGCCCACAGATTGGCATCTTCGGCAGGACCACGCCACACACGGCAGGTTCCCACAATCAAATTCGTGGTCAGTGCCGGATCGAGCAACCACGGCGTATGGATCAGCGAAGCATCCATCGCCGTCTGTCCATACCCGATCGTCGGATCCCCTGCGAAGTCCGTCGATGTGCATGCGCTTCCCTTTGTACATCGGCGGATGCTGACTCCTGCCTTTGTCGTGATGTACCAGAGCTCCGGATTCGCAGGATCGATTGCGACCATGCCGCCTTCGCCTGCCCCAAGCTGCGGCCACACGTCAAAGCCCGTGGTGGAAGCGGATGTCGTCGCCGCAGTGCCGTTGGCTCCCATCCCCGCCAGCACAATCGAAGGATCTGACGGATGCTCCGCCACACTCTCCACCTCAGCCAGCGAACCCAGCCCACCATTCAGGTTCTCGAAGTGCACGGCATCATCTGGCGAACACGGCTGCCCCTGCTGGTTCACTCCATCGTTCGAACGCCACAGCCCGCCATCGTTGCCCAACAACAGTACGGACGTGCTACCAGTAGCTCGTACCGCGATCGCATGTTGTGCCGGAGCCACCTTCGCTGGAGCGCCACATCCGTTCAACGCATTCGTCGTATTGCGCATTACAGCGCAGCCCGAACTCAGTGAGCAACGGTAAAGGTCTACCGCTCCGGCAAAGATTAATGTGTCACTTCCTGTGGCCACAGCAGCAAGCGAAAGATTGTAATCACCCTGCTGGATGCAATCGTTTGATGCACTCGAGGTGCAGGCCGACTCCAGCGAACTGCCTCCGATGCGCCAGCCAAAGCTGACCGGCCCGGCGCAGTCCGTACCATTGCTGGAGCAGGCATCGCGCCACAAACCCTGATCATGATTTCCTGAGCTGACCGTCAGTGCGTACATATCGCCGCTCACCGGATCCACTGCAAGCACGCCACGAAAGATCGGACAGTTTGAGCTTCCAACCAGATTCGGGTTCACCGGACATGCGCTCGTCGTTAGTCCAACTCCCGGCTGCTGTACCAGCCGCGTCCATGTCACACCATCGGCAGACTCGTAGTACCCGTGAAAACGCACAGCAGCATAGAAACGCTTTCTCACAGGATTCCACACCACCGATGTCGCCGCATTGCCCCCGGATGTAATCCCACCCGTCGGTAAAGGTTGCTGCACGACCTGCGATCCATCCTTAATCGTGCTCATATGCCAGGTCACGCCTGCATCGGTGGAGTAATACAACCCCATGATGCTCTGTGACGGGTCCACCGAGCCAACGAGCATCCCCTCCCCAGACTGCGAGAGCGCCGCGACCACCGTATTCGATGAAGTCGTACTCCACGCTAATCCGGCAAAGGCGAGTCCTTTAAAGAAGTAGTTCTGGTACGGAACATCCTGCGACCCACTGACCAGCGTCCAGATCAATCCTCCATCCGTCGAACGCAACAGACCCTGACCATAAAACGAGTCCACTGCATCATTCGGATCGCCCGTCCCCGCCAGCACCAGAGAACCCTGCACACTCAAAGCCCCAATGCTCAGCGAAGGGATCGCCGCATTCCCCGCGTTCGGACGAAAGACAGGCAACGTATCCGTTAGCGGAGTAAACGTCACCGCCGAAGCTGGCCCCGCCGCATTCGTCGACTTCCATACGCCTCCGCCCGTGGTGCCCAGGTACACCGTATTTCCAGTTGCATCCGCTGGATCGATGGCAATCGCCGTAATCCGCCCTGTGACTTTTCCATAGGTTGTGCTCATTACCTGAGCTGGGCCCAGTGGCTGCCACGGAGCATCGAAGCGCGTCTGCGCTACACCATGCGTCAAAAAACCGAGCAGCATCCACAGCGCAATTGCGACCACACGACACACGTTGAGCTGTAAGCTTCTCCTCGATCCCATAGCGTGCTAAAAACTCGGTGCAGACACCCTGTTTCCGATGCTGCAAGCCAGCACACGAGGAGTCAACGCAGAAGAGGAAAAAGAAAGCGGAGTCGTTCCAGAAAAGGATAAGAGAACTCTCATCTTTCTCGAGAGTTCTCTATCAATATCGTTTAAAACACAGGTCGGCCGAGGGGCTGTGTTAGCAGCGCACGATCTTCGGTGAGTCGATGGCCCGCGTGGCATTCCTGGAATCTACGACCAGCTTCGCCTGGCCCACAATCTCACCATAGTTGTAGAGCGAGTGGTCGGTAAGAATCAGTACGCAATCGAAGCGATCGAGATTCTCCAGCGGAGTCGAATGCATTTGCAGGTTGTAGTGACGGCCGCGTCCGACCTCCTCGAAGAACGGGTCGTTATAAGCCACCTCTGCTCCCGCCTTGCGAAGACTCTCGATCACCACCAGCGCCGGGGATTCGCGCAGGTCGTCTACATCGCGCTTATAGGCCACGCCGAGCACCAGCACCTTCGCGCCCTTTAAGGCTGAGCCATTGCGCTCCAATGCACGCGCCGTCGATTGCACCACGTACTCTGGCATCGCCTCATTCACTTCGCCGGCCAACTCGATGAACTTTGCCTGCACTCCAAACTGCTGAGCCTTCCAGTTCAGATAGAAGGGGTCCACCGGGATGCAGTGGCCGCCCACACCCGGTCCGGGATAAAACGCCTGGAAGCCGAAGGGCTTGGTCGCTGCTGCGTCGATGACCTCCCAGATGTCGATCCCCATCGGCTCGCAGAGCTGCTTCAGCTCGTTGACCAGCGCGATGTTCACGCAGCGGTAGATGTTTTCCAGCAGCTTGGTCATCTCCGCTGCTGCTGGCGTTGAGACCGGAACAGTCTTTTGGAAGATGCTGCCATAAAGCGCAGAAGCTGCTCTCGTTGCGCGTGCATCGACTCCGCCAATCACCTTGGGGATCTCGCGCCGCGGAGTAATCATGTTGCCCGGGTCTTCGCGTTCAGGCGAAAACGCTACCATCACGCCATCGAGGTCAGAACTTGTTTCGTTCCGCAGAACCTTCAGGCCCTTCTTGCTTCCATGCCGGTTAATCGTCTCTACGATGATCTCTTCCGTCGTACCTGGATACGTCGTGCTCTCCAGGACCACAAGCTGTCCAGCGCGCAGATGCGGAGCGATTGCCTCAATCGTCGAGACAACATAGCTCATGTCGGGCGTGTGGTCCGGATTCAGCGGCGTAGGCACACAGATCAGCACCGCATCCATTCCGGCGACCTCTGCAAAGTCTGAGGTCGCGCGAAACCCGCTGCGTTGCGCCATCTCAATATGTTCCGGTTCTATGCGATGGATATACGACTGGCCACTGTTAAGACTGGCGACCTTCGGCGAATCGATATCAAAGCCGGTGACCCGAAAGCGTTCCTCGCTGAATAACAGCGTCAGAGGGAGTCCAACATACCCGAGTCCGATGATTCCAACCCGCGCCGTGCGCCGGTCCACGCTCCCAATCCATTCTTCCAGTCCTGCTGCTGCGGATACGGCCAAGTTTATCGGCGTCACTCTCTTCTCTTCCTAACCTGCAAATTCATCGCGATACCATGCGACGGTGCGACGCAATCCTTCTTCGAAATCAATGCGCGGCACGTACCCCAAGGCAGCGGAGGCAGCTGAGATATCCGCCAGCGAATCACGAACATCCCCCTCCCGTTCGGGGCCATAAATAGGTGGATGCTTGAAGTCCAGCAAGGTTGCTAAAAGCGCATATGTTTCGTTAAGGGTGTGGCGTTGGCCACACGCGATATTGAACACGCGTCCTGCAGCAAGAGTTGCGGGAGCGTCCACCGCAAGCAGGTTCGCCTGAACCACATTCTCCACGTGGGTAAAGTCGCGACCCTGTTCGCCATCGCCAAAGACCGTGGGTCTTTCCCCACGCATCATCATCAAAATGAACCGCGCCATCACCCCGGAATAAGGCGAATCCGGAACCTGCCGCGCCCCAAAAATATTGAAATAACGCAGGCAGACCGTCTCCAGTCCATAGACCCTCCAGTAAGCCTGCATGTACAGCTCGCCCGTCAGTTTCTGCACCGCATAAGGAGAAAGCGGCTGCGGAGCCATCGTCTCCACGCGTGGAAAACCCGGCTGGTTCCCATATGCCGAGGAAGATGCCGCATAGATCACGCGCTTCACCCCGGCCAGCCGTGCGCCTTCCAACACGTTAAAAGTGCCTTCGATGTTTGTCCGATGGCTCGGGCGCGGCTCCTTGACGCTTCGCGGGACGCTGGGCAGGGCGCCTTCGTGCATCACGTAATCGATCCCCTCACATGCACTCTGCACCGCATCGGCATCGGCCAAATCGACCGCGCGCACCTCAATCCGGTCCCACACCGGTTCGAGATTCTTTTTAAGCCCTGTTTCGAAGTTATCGAGTACTCTGACCTGGTCTCCACGCGCAACCAGCGCATGGACCAGGTGCGAACCGATAAAACCTGCGCCACCAGTAATGAGATAGTTTGCCAAGCCTTAAGAATATCAGTCCGGCGACAGAGCAATGCTAATCAACGCATATCCAACGGCTTAAGACCGATCGACATCGATTCACCGATCCGCTGCCAATACGCGCATCGCTTCCGAAGCGCCTCCTCTCTTTGTCAAGACTCCAAGCCAGTTATCACCCTAAAAACAAGCCACTTAGTCGATGCAGATTCCCCCGCCCCACCCGCTACAATTAAATCAGTAGGTTAAAACAATCTTCGGGACTCGGCCCTCCCCCTTCTGCTGAATCCTAAGTACCAACCTAACTTTCCTGTTTGGAATACTTTGCACAAAAAGGACGGGGAGGGGACCGGCACGATCTCATGCGGATCACGGTTCCAGAGGCCGAACCGGTAGACTGGAAAAGATATGCTGGCAAACTGCATCATGGGCCTTACTGCACTGCTGGCGCTGGCTGGCGTGGTTTACATGACGCTGGTCCTTTGGAGCGCACGCGATTTTCATCGCACCTGCTGCGGCCGGAAAAGGGCAGAAGAGTTTGCTCCCGAAGTATCGATTCTGAAGCCGGTCAAGGGTATTGACCAGCATATGTATGACGGTTTCGTGAGCCACTGCCGCCAGCAGTATGCCGGCCGATATGAGATTGTGTTCGGCGTCTCCTCGCTCTCAGATCCTGCCGTGCCCGAAATCGAACGGCTCAGAAATGAATTTCCTGAGGTCGCAATTCGGCTGGTGGAGTGCACACGCCGCCTCGGAACCAGCGGCAAAGTCAGCAACCTGGTCCAGATGCTCGAAGAAGCCCGGTACGAGCATATCGTCATCAACGACAGCGATATCCTCGTCTCCCCACATTACCTGACACGGATCATGAGCTGTTTCGCAGGCTCTACAGGAAAAGAAGACGCGAAGGTTGGATTGGTGACGGCACCGTATATCGGTCGTACCCCGCAGAAACATGCCGGACTGTGGTCGCGCCTCGAGGCTCTGGGAATCTCGACGGACTTCTTCGCCGGAGTACTCACCGCGCGTAAGCTCGAGAAAGGTATCCGCTTCGGGTTGGGCTCAACTTTGGCTACAACCAAAACTGTTTTGGCCCGGACCGGAGGGCTCGAGTCGCTTGTCGAGTACCTTGCCGACGACTACGAGATGGGAGTGCGGATCGCCAAGGCAGGCTACAAGGTGGAGTTGGCTGACGAGGTGGTGGAGACCTCCGTCCCGGCCTACAGTCTGCGCGGCTTCGTAGACCATCAGCTCCGCTGGTCGCGCTCCACACGCGATTCCCGCAAGCTGGGCTATGTCGGATTGGGAATTACCTTCTGTCTCCCCTGGGCAGTTGCCACCTGCATCGCCAGCGGCTTTGCTTTGTGGAGTTTTACTCTCCTGAGCCTGACTCTGCTGGCTCGCGTGGCCGTGGCGCTTTCTGTGGGGGTCGGCATCCTTCGCGACGAACAGGTTCTACGAGACTTCTGGCTCCTTCCTCTGCGCGATTTCTTCGCCTTCGGCTTCTGGCTGTGGAGCTTTGCAGGAGATACGGTGGTGTGGCGTGGAGAGCAGTTTCACCTTCGCGACGGCCGCCTGAGCAGGGTGACGACGCTGGCGGATGTCGAAGCCGGACAATAAATATCCCGTCTTTTCAAGCAGAAAAAATTCTCAAGCAAATCATCCCCGGTTTGCTGCGTCTAACAACCAAATAGAACGTTGCTCGACTGATTCTCCCCGTCTTTGGAGCATGTTGCTGTGGGTTTCACCGTAGTCTTCGATCCCCCTAGACAGTCTTCCGCTGTACGTCGTGCGTTGGATACTTTTGCGGAGTTTGCTAACCATCGACCGGCAATTCTCTTTGCGATCTTCTCCGCTGCGTACTTTCTCGTGGTGAGCGCGTTATCGCACAACAAGGTGCTCTGGCTGGACGAGCTGATTACGCTGCACATTGCGCAGCTCGGCAGTGCAAAGGCCATCTGGAATGCGCTCGCGCATGCAGCAGACCCAAACCCTCCGCTGACGCATCTTGCAGTGCTGGCGTCATTGCGCCTCTTCGGTGATTATGAGTTCGCATTGCGATTACCGGCAATCCTGGGATATTGGATCGGCCTGCTCTCGCTCTTCATCTTTCTCAGGCGGCACATTCCCACGGTATGGGCGCTGGCAGGAGTTCTACTTTCCATGTCGAATGCCGCCTTCGATTACAGCTATGAGAGCCGCTCCTACGGCATCTTCTACGGTCTCGCGATGCTCGCGGTGCTTTGCTGGAGCGTCACAATCGACCCATATATCTCGCAACCCCGGCGCCGGTTCGTGCTTTTAGGCATGACAGCTGCGCTCGCTGCTGGCATCTGCACAAACTATTTTGCTGTACTCGCCTTCTTTCCGATCGCAGGAGGAGAGTTGGTTCGTACGTTCCGTCTTTCTGGCTCGCGGCCGAGGATTGATGTTCGCATCTGGACAGCACTGGCAGTTGCGGCAACTCCTCTGCTTGTATTTCGAGGGCTGATTCAACGCTCGATTGAACAGTTTGCTCCGCACGCGTGGAACAAGGTCTCCTTCGATCAGGTCGCGGATTCTTACCTCGAGATGGTTGAGGTCATCCTGATCCCTGTCGTTGTGTTGATAGCGCTTGTCGCATTGGTCTGGATGCTCTCCCGGATGTGCTCTCATTGCCGGGGACGGTTGCGTCCGCGATGGCTTGCGAATCTTGCCGACGAGCACGTGTATTGTTCCGGGCTGTTACTTCCACTGCATGAAGCAGTCGCGGTGCTGTTGCTCATGCTGTACCCGTTTCTTGGATACCTTGTCGCATCAATTCATGGAGGGATGCTTTCGCCCAGATTTGTAATTCCGGTTTGCTTCGGATTTGCTATCAGCGGTGCGATTGCCGGCTACCATCTCTTTGGACATCTTCGCTACGCAGGCATGATTGCTTTCGGGCTGTGCGCCGCAGTCTTTTTGGGGCGAGTCTTCTTTGTGGGATGGAGTTATCACGAGCAGAAGCAGTGCTTCTACCAGGTGCTGAACAGTCTTCCTGGGGCTGCTGGAGATAAGCCGATCGCAGTGGCCGATCCTCTGATGGCCTTACCGCTGGCGCACTATGCTCCTCCCGCGATTGCGTCACGGATGGTCTTTCCAGTGGATTTTCCAGCGATCCGTTTTTTTCGCGGAGAAGATTCTCCGGAGGAGAATCTGTGGGCAGGACGGAACCTGTACCATCTCTCGATCGTTCCGCTGGCCGACTTCCAGAAAAACGTTGCAGATTACCTGATTCTCGCCAGCGATGGAAACTGGTTGGTGCGCGATCTGTGGAATCACCGTTATCCTGTGCGTCGTCTGCCGGTCGCATTTCCAGCAAAGGCCATTGGGGGATTTACTCCACTCGATCACGGAGATCCTGCATTGTTTGTCGCTGCGGGAGATCGGTCAAGCCAGAACCGCCTACATTCTCTACCCATCCCCTTTCACGTCCCAGCCAACCTTCCTGGTGCGCCGGCCCTCAAGCCGAGCGATACATTGCGATAAATTACAGCAACGGAAAAGGCCGCAGCCCTCATCGTGAAAGCCACGGCCCAATCTGGACGGTTATTGCTCCTCAACCGAACTCCGGCTGGGAGCGTTCTGCGGTTACGAGGACGGTTCGGTTCTCTGCAATCCTCGTTTCCTGCTCTGAACCTTTAGATGCCACGAAGCGTGCTGGCGATAGCCCGCAGAGGATTGCATAGAGATCAGGGCAGCCGCAACGGCTCAGGATCACGCTCAAGAAAACGCGCCAGCGCCTCGACAACCAGGTTGTGATCCTCGCGCTGCGGAAGTCCGGAAACCGTGACCGCACCGATGATACCGGCGTTGATCACGTGCAGAGGAAAGCTGCCACCGTGTGCGGCATAGTCGGCTTCATCCAGAGCGTACTTCTCGCGGATGCTTGTATTGCTCTGCGCAAGATATAGCCCCAGCTGGTACGAACTGCGATGGAACCGCGCGACAACATTGGCCTTACGCTGTACCCATCGGGCGTTATCGGGCGTAGTGCCTGCAAGCGCAGCATAGAAGAGCGGCTGAATTGGTTGACCAAAACGGCGGATATCGATCACCAGGGAGTGTTTGCGGGCAACTGCAAGATCACGTAACAGAGTACCCAGACGCCAGGCGTCATCATGGTCGAAACGGGGGAGGCGCAGCTCGGTTTCCTGATGGACGACACGAGCGAGGTCTGCGGATGAGGCCATAAAAAGATCCTTATCATCGAGGAAGAGTTTTTGTGGCGTCGTCTTTACTTCGCCCGGTACAACTTTATCTTTATTCCCCAGGGTTTGTCTTATCCTTCTGTTTCCGCGATTTGTCTTATTCTTTTATCTTCAGGGCTTTCTTTATTTAGCTTGTCCTCTTTGGGAGGTTTCGATGACGCTTGTACAAAGGCTGTCCATGCGCGCTGTTTGTGGCGCTGCGCTGCTTGCCGGATCTGTAACAGGAATGGCCCAGAATTCGTTGCACGTATGGGAGAGCGGAACTACTCCCGCCACACTCGAGACGTGGGTCAATGCCCGTCTTGCTACAGTCAAGGCCGATATCGACGAGCTGACGGCCATCAAAGGCGATCACACGATTGCCAATACCCTGCGGCTCTACGACGATGCGCAGAATGAGCTGGCGCTGGCAGGCAATGAGGCTTACCTGATGTATTCCGTCGGTGATTCGGCTCCACTGCGCGATAAGGGGCAGGAGCTTGTCTCCAAGGTCTCCTCTGCCGCCACCGATCTCAGCCTGAATCAGGCGGTATATCGTGCTCTGGCAGCAATTCCTGCTCCCGCAAATGATCCGGCAGCGAAACATTACCTGGAACACACTCTGCTCGAGTATCGTCTTGCCGGGGTCGACAAGGACGATGCGACCCGCGCGAAGATTCGTCAGCTACAGGACAAGATCACTGAAGCGTCGCTTGTCTTTGGCCGCAATGTCGCGGATGGCAGGCTCGACGTAAAGGCCACCAAA
The DNA here is from genome assembly GCF_014274685.1 of Edaphobacter sp. 4G125. Lineage (NCBI taxonomy): Bacteria > Pseudomonadati > Acidobacteriota > Terriglobia > Terriglobales > Acidobacteriaceae > Edaphobacter > Edaphobacter albus. The sequence goes on along the minus strand of NZ_CP060393.1, from coordinate 464,960 downwards.
TCCGAACTGAAAGGATTGCCGGAAGACTACATTGCCCGTCACAAGCCCGCCGCCGATGGGACCTATACCTTGACGACGGACTCTCCCGACAGCACGCCGGTGCTGAACTTTGCGGCAGATGCTGGTCTGCGCAGGAGAATGTATCTTGCCTATAACGAGCGGGCGTATCCGAAGAATGTTGCCGTGCTGAAGAGTGTGCTCGAGGCGCGTCAGGAGCTGGCCACCACTCTCGGGTACAAGACCTTTGCCGACCTCGCGATGGCCGACCAGATGATGGGCTCGGCCAGCAACCTGCGGAAGTTCCTGCAGGACGTCGACGATGCTTCGCGGGAAGCAGCCGACAAAGAATTCAACCTTCTGCAAGCCTATGCGAAGCAGCAGGAACCCGGACTGACGGGCATTCCGTCTTCCGATGCGAACTACTGGTCTGAGCAGTATCGTCGCGCCAAGTATGACTTCGATGCGCAGAGCGTGCGGCCTTATTTTCCTTATGCTGAAGTGCAGGCAGGCATCCTGAAGACCGCCGCTGCTCTCTTCCATGTGGAGTTCCGCGCAGTTCCCAATGCGAAGACGTGGGACCCGTCGGTTTCGACCTACGATGTCTTCGATAACACCGCGTCGAAGAAGAAGCTCGGTCGAATTTACCTCGACATGCATCCACGCGATGGAAAGGACAAGTGGTTTTCGAGCGCGCCGGTGGTCCCTGGGATTCGTGGGCGACAGCTTCCTGAGGGAGCGTTGATCTGCAACTTCTCGGGCGGCGTGCCCGGGGATCCGGGCCTGATGGAGTACAGCGAAGTAGTGACGTTCTTCCACGAGTTCGGACACCTGATGCACCACATCCTCGGAGGTCAGGGTGAGTGGTCCAACGCGGGCGGCTTCAACGTCGAGGGCGACTTCGTCGAGGCGCCGTCGCAGATGCTCGAAGAGATGTTCCGCGACCGCGGCATTCTGCAGAGCTTCGCGAAACACTACAAAACCGGTGAGACGATTCCAACAGCGTTGATCGATAAGATGGACGCCGCTGGGGCCTACGGACGGGGACGCTGGATGCAGTCGCAGTTGTTCTACTCCACGTACTCGCTGCAGGTACATGATCGCGCTCCAGAGCAAGTCAATTTCGATGCTCTGTTGCGTGAAGACTCGGAACGGTTTTCGCACTTCAGCTTTGTCGATGGCAACCGGATGTATGCCAGCTTTACGCATTTGACAGGCTACTCGTCGAACTACTACACCTATGTGCTCGACAAGGTGATTGCGGTTGACTTCTTTTCGCAGTTCGATAAGTCGAACCTGCTGGGCGGCCCAACGGCGATGCGTTATCGCCGGACCGTGCTCGAACCCGGAGCGACCAAGCCGGCCGCGGAGCTGGTGAAGGACTTTCTGGGGCGACCGCAGAACCTTACTGCACTCAAGCAGTGGATCAACGAGGAGTTTGCTGCGAAAACAAACATCGGAGTTTCCAAAGGGCAATAGTCGCTACACTGGAATCATGCAGCTCCGAACCATCAGGGCCACCCAATATGTCACCGCACTGCGCGAAGGAGGAAGTCTCCCGGCGATTGTGGCTGGTGACGATCTTGGGTTGTACGTGCTCAAATTTCGCGGCGCGGGCCAGGGTCCGCTGGCGCTGGTGGCGGAGCTTGTGGCCGGTGAGATGGGTCGCGAGCTGGGACTCAATGTTCCTGAACTGGTCTTTGTTGAGGTCGACTCCGCATTGGGCCGCAATGAGCCTGACGAAGAGATTCGTGACCTGCTGAAGGCCAGTGTCGGGCTGAATCTTGCGCTCGACTATCTGCCGGGTTCAACGATGTTCGACCGGGCAGCAGGTGATGTGGCGGATGCGGAGACAGCCTCGATGGCGGTGTGGTTCGACGCGTTTGTGATGAACGTCGACCGTACTCCGCGCAATGCGAACCTGCTGTGCTGGCATCGCGAGCTTTACTTCATCGATCATGGCGCTGCAATCTACGTGCATCACGACTGGGAGACGATGTTGGAGCGCGCAGAATCTCCCTTCCGGCAGATCAAGGACCATATTCTTCTGCCCTGGGCCAGCCGCCTTGCAGAGGCAGACGAGCGGGCGCATCTGATATTGACTCAGGAGAAGATCGAGCAGATTCTCGAACAGGTCCCTGATAAGTGGCTGTTGCGCGAAGGCGAAGGCCTGAGCGCTGCAACGAAGCGCAAGGTGTACTGCGATTTCTTTCTGCGGAGATTGAGGGCTTCCGCGATCTTTCGAGAGGAGGCCAGCCGTGCCCGTGCCCAGCTCGTTTGATTACGCCGTAGTGCGCGTTGTCCCTCGCGTCGAACGCGGAGAGTTTATCAACGCCGGTGTCATTGTCTTCTGCCTCGAACGCAGATTCCTTGAAGCCCGGATCGTTGTGGACGAGGCGCGGCTCAGGGCGCTGTGGCCGCACCTCGATCTCGATCTGGTGCGACGGCACCTGGAGGCGATCCCGAAGATCGCGGCAGGCGATGCCTCGGCAGGACCGATCGCCCAGCTTCCTCAGCGCGACCGGTTTCACTGGCTGGTCTCGCCGCGCAGCACCATCATTCAGGTCTCGCCGGTTCACACTGGCTTGTGCGAAGAAGGCCCGGAGAGCGCGATGGACGAACTGGTGGAGCGGTTACTGGCTGAGAGGGGATAGTCCCCCCTCCCCTAGCTTTTTGCGCAAAGTATTCCATTCAGGTTAGTTAAGCTCGTACTTCGGCATGTTGGTCGTTTCATTTTGTTGCCGTAAAAACGAAGACCCGGCTTTGCCGGATCTTTTGTGTGCTGATTTAAGTTTAGCAATGCGGGCGGGGGAGTTCTGCAATTCGGAAGTGATTTGGTTTGTGCCGTTTAGAGTGGTTTTAGACTTGACACAAATTAATGCGGGGATTTCTCCACTCCGCGATTGCCTAACGGTGATCGCTTCGGTCGAAATGACACTGTGGACGGGAGTGTCGAGGAAGTGAGGAAAGAAAATACAGAGATTCTTCGCTCCGCTACGCTGCACTCAGGATGACGCCAGAGAGAGGGTTTCGATTAAAGAGCTATTGGTCTGGACTGACAAGCTAGTGCAATGGAGTGGCGGAGGGAGCAAGCTCAGAGTTCAGAGGCGGCAGCGGTTTCGTGAGATCGATATCGGCAGTTCCGATGCGTCCCGAATTCGTGACACGGATGACGAAGCGGATGCGCGCCGCTTTGGGGTCGTGACCAAGCACGTAATGGAGATCCAAACCGCGTTCCAAACGGCCAGTTGGAGGAACATCTGTGGTGGCTTTGGCGCGGATGACCTTGGCGTCTCTCTTTAGCGGCTTTCCTTTTTTATCGAAGGTGGAGGCTACAAGGACGACCTCGGTATGACGAGGCTCGGTATCTGTGGCGTAGGTCCAAACCAGATCTTTGGCGTTGATGTGAATGATGAAGTCATCTGGAGCGGCCGGGCTGCGACGGACATAGATGTTCGCACCATCGTAGGGCATGGTGCTGTTTGAAGCCGAGATGAGGTCATGGACCATCAGGTCGGCAGGCTTAACGGGGTTAGAGTCGTTGGGATTTGCTGCACGCGAAAGGTAGTAGCCCTCACGTGTGGTGACGGTGAGACCCGGGCGATCGACCGTAACCTTGATGCGACGAAACTTCTGTGGGTCGGTGGAATCGTTGGTAGGCCGGTAGGTGAGGGTATAGAAGCTGGCTCCATCGCGGATGGCGGTTCCGATTTCGGCATCGACGTCATTCCGGCCGTAGAGGGCGTGGCCACCGGTCGCGGTGGCAAGCTTGGCGAACTGATAGTTGCCGCCAAAGGGGTCGGTAAGCTCGGCGTCGGAGCCATAAGCTTGCTGGTCGAACTTAAGACCGGCGGGATCAATGGTGTAAAGAGTAATACGGGCATCACGCAGCACGTTCACGCAATTCTGTACGGCGTTATCGACGCGCTGCGCTGTATCGAGAGGATAGTTGGCCATGTTCAGGTTGGGGAAGCCGCGGCCGATCCAGATCATGCTCTTGTGACCGGGATGACCGATGACCGCCTGGGCCACACGGCGCAGCGTAATAAAGGCTGTGGCATATCGCTCGGCGAGCCAGGCATGCTGATGCACCTGCCAGGGATAGGCCGCGAAGTGATGATTGAGAGCTGAGATGATTTCGTCTTTATTTTGTGTGTAATCGTGCAGCACGGTGAAGTGTTGCAGGTCGACAGCGATGAGCATGGTTGGTGTCGTGAGTTTGCCAGGCTGACGCTCCAGGAACTTTTTGAGCGAGTAGCGAGCAAAGGCCATGTCCTCAAAGCGGGTATTGAACTCATCGAGCAGAATGATATCGACCGGAGCGTTGGGGGCCAGGGCATCGAGCTCGGTAGTGGAGTTGATGTTGAGCCCAGGTGTGGTCGTGTGAGCGCCTGCCGGATCAAAGTTGAGGACTGTTTGGGGCTCGCCCGATTCTGTGACATGGAAGTCGTCGCGTTTGAGGTCGGTGATGATATTGCCCTTGCGATCGGTGACCACCATATCGAGGATCACAATGCGGGCTGTGCGGGTGATGGTGTAGGTGCCGTTATCGTCACGCGTAGCTTCTGTGCCGCTTTGTGCCGGCTGTTGAAAAGTGGATTGGGCCTGTGGAGGATTCTGCGCGGCAGTTGTAGGCGCCGCTTGTTGAGCCAAACCAAGCGGGGCGATCAAAAATGAGAGAAGCACAGCCGCAGGCAAAACATTTGTCACGATCCTGGCCCCCTTAACATGCTTCTGGATAAACCCAGGTGGGTGGAAGCAAGTTTCGATCCGGGAGGGGATATTTTTCTGGAGTTTAATACCTGAAAGGGGACGACTTTATCATCGATGCGAACCGAATCGATCCATGTGATGTCCCTTTCCGGGGAGACTTACTCATATCGAAGCGCGTCGATGGGGTTCAGGTTTGCAGCCTTCCAGGCCGGGTAAATTCCGAAGACCAGCCCAATCGTGCACGAGCAGATGAAGGCAGCGCCGATCCAGAGCGGCGACAAAGCAGCGGGGAAGAAAAAGTGCACCGCAAAGGCGACGGCGCTGCCACCCAGCACGCCAATGATGCCTCCGACCGCGCACAGTGTCATCGCCTCCAGGGTGAACTGGGTCATAATCATCGGTTTAGTGGCACCAATGGCCTTGCGGACCCCGATCTCGCGGGTGCGCTCGGTCACAGAGACGAGCATGATGTTCATCACTCCCACGCCACCGACCATAAGACCCACTGCCGAGAGTGACAACATCAGGCCGAATAGCCCGAAAGTAATCTGATCCCAGAGGCGCGTCAGCGAGTCGGTACCGAAGATTGCGAAGTTATCCGGGGCATCGTTCTTCACCTTGCGGCGACGACGAAGCAACTCCTCCAACTCGTCCTGCACTGCCGCCTTGTTCTTCTGATCGTCAAACTTGAGGCTGATCCAGTAGTCCAGTACCTCAGGATGAATCTTGTGGAAGGTCGTGACTGGAAAGTACGCCTTGTTATCCTCCGGATTTTTGCCTCCGCCGAAAGCCTGCGGCTGCTTATCCATGACACCAACTACGGTGAAGACCGAACCGGCGATCGTGACCTCCTGGCCAATGGGATCGACCGTGTCGAAAAGTCCTTCCGCCGTATCGTTACCGAGCACAACGACATTGGACGCCCGTTCGACATCAGTATCGGTAAAGAATCGGCCTTCTTTCATGTTGAGGTCGTAGACGTCCTTGACGCTCGCGGTATCGCCTTCAAGCGTGGTGCCCTCAAACTTTTTGGTTCCCCACTTTACGGCCACGGTCCCCTGAATACCGCGGTTGTCGCGGTATTGCAAACCGGGGGTGACGGCCACAACATGCGGCAGATCGCGCATCGCCATGGCGTCATCGTAAGTGAGCTGCTTGCGTGTCAGCATCTCGGTCGTCGGCCGCACGCCGATGACCGGAAAACGGAAGACCCACATCACGTTGGTCCCGAGAGATTCGACCAGGTTGGAGACGTTCGAATTGAGGCCATTAATGACCGACGAGATGATGATGACGGTCATGACGCCGATCACGATGCCAAGAATCGTCAGGCCGCTGCGCAGCTTGTTGGCCCGGAGGGTATCCAGCGCCATGGTGACTGTCTCTTTTGTATCGGCGATCCGCATGATTTATCCCTTACTCTGCCCTTAACGCCACAATGGGGTCGAGCATTGCAGCCTTCCGCGCTGGATAGACGCCGAAGAAGACTCCCGTGCCCGCGGCCATCACTAGACCGGCAAGCACGCTCCATAGCGCGATGGTTGACGGAAAGCCGGCCACGATCGTAATCACCTCGGCCACGATGATGCCGCCCATGACGCCGAAGATGCCGCCGACAAAGGCCATCGTTCCCGATTCGATCAAAAACTGCAACATGATGTCCTTCGGCCGCGCACCAAGCGCCTTTCGGATTCCGATCTCGCGCGTGCGCTCGGTCACAGAGACCAGCATGATGTTCATGATGACGATGCCACCGACGATCAAAGCGATCAGCGCGATGCCGCCCGCGACCGCTCCAAATGAACTGGCAATCATGCTGAAAAAGCCCACCAGCGTATTGTTGGTGTCCAGCTCGAAGGAGTCGGGCGTTCCCGGGCCATCGTGACGCTTGGCCCGCACCAAGACCCGCACCTCATCGGCGGCCGTCTCGAGCACTGAACCTGCCGCTCCTGCTTTTACATAGATCGTAAGGGTTTTCATCGTTCCATAGTTTTTCTGGAACGAGGTGAGCGGCACAGCAACCCAGTTGTCCTGGCTCGCCCCGAAGGTACTCCCTTGCTTTTCGCTAATGCCAATGACCGTATAGGGAACGCCATCGACGCGCAGCTCCTGGCCTATCGGATCGATGCCCGCAAAGAGGTGGTCCTGAATATCGGTTCCAATGACGGCCACGCGAGAGGCATGCTCTTCGTCGGCCTCGGTGAAGCCGCGTCCCTGCACGATATTCAGGTTCTGCAGCGATGGCATCTGCCAGGTATACCCGCGGATGGTGGTATCGGTCGTCGACTGCGTCCCTCGCACAATCTTTCCCGTGACCGCCTGCTGCGCTCCAATGCCAACGCAATGTTTGCAGTTCTCAGCGACGTACTTGTAATCGTCGAAGAGGATGTTCTTGCGCTTCTGGAACCGCTGATACTCTTCCGCGCTGGTGATGATCTGCGGCATTTTGGACACCGTGAAGACATCGGCGCCATAGTTGGAAAGCTTGGTGGTAACAAAGGTGTTCGCGCCGTTGACCAGCGTAACAACGGCGATCACGCTGGACACTCCGATCACAACGCCGAGGAGCGTCAGGATGGAACGCAGCTTATTGGACCACAGGGATTGCAGAGCAATCTTGACGGCTTCCTTGAATTCCATGGCGTTTCCGTATGCGCTAAAACCGGACTAATGGGCAGGTTTGAGAGTATCAGCCCATCGCCCTCAAAGCGAGGTCTTCCATCCCATAAGCCGGGGAAAATTGACGAAATGCGGCCTTCCAGCCGTCCGGTGCTTGTCGCCTTGATATGGTTGAAGAACCGGTCTTTTCTTCATCTCCATTCTTCTTCCATCGAGGCTTGACCCATGTTGCGTTTTCTCTCAGCGGGATTGTTGGCAGCTGTATCCTTTGCGTCTTTTACATCCTGGGCGCAGACACAAAGCGCGCAGGATAAGCTGATTCACCTGAATCAGATCCAGGTGATTGGCACGCACAACAGCTACAACCTGGGTTTCGCCCCCAGCGAGGCGAAGTATTTTGAACAGCACTACCCCAAGGTTTACCACGGGGTGGAGTATCACCATCAGACACTGACCCGACAGCTCGATGCCGGTGTGCGCCAGCTTGAACTGGACATTGTGCAGGATCCCGCAGGAGGACGTTTTGCGCATCCGAAGATTGTCGAGCTGACAAAGGAGGCCGGACTGCCCGCCGATCCAGACTTCGACCCGAACCATGAATGGATCCGGCCGGGATTCAAGGTGCTGCACCTGGGCGACCTGAATCAGCGGAGCGCCTGCATCCTGTTCACCTCATGTCTGAAGGAGATTCGCGCATGGTCGAAGGCGCATCGGGGGCACGTGCCGATTTTTCTGCTGATCGAGGACAAGCAGGGCAGATTGAGCCCCTTGCCCGGTGCAGTCACGGCCGAACCCTGGATCACTGCGACCTGGAATGCGATGGACGCGGAGATTCGCTCGGTGTTCAAGGAAAACGAGATTATTACCCCGGATAAGGTGCGCGGTAACGCGGCGACGTTGGAAGAAGCCGTGTTGGCAGGTAAATGGCCAACCCTGGCCAACGCTCGGGGCAAGGTGGTGTTTCTGCTCTACAACCGTAAGTCGGCTCCGGCATATCTTGAAGGCCACGCGATGATGAAGGGCCGCGTGCTGTTTGTGAATGGAAGACCGGGAGAGCCGGAGGCAGGCTTTGTCGAGCAGGACCAGGGCAAGGCCGACGAGATCTCTGCGCTGGTGAAGAAAGGCTATCTGGTGCGGACGCGCGCAGACTTCAACACCGACCAAGGAAGGACCAATGACACCACTCGCAAGGACGAGACGCTCAGAAGCGGAGCCCAGATGGTCAGTACGGACTTTCCTGTCAGCGAGCCCGCACCGTGGACGGGATATACGGTGGGTCTGCCGAATGGCCTTGCAGCGCGATGCAATCCGATCAACGCGCCAGCCGGATGCCGGGACGAGCTGATCGAAAAGAAAAAGTAATCTCACTCATAATGCAACACCGTCATTGGATCGACTGTGGCGGCGCGACGGGCTGGAATCCAGGCGGCCACTAGAGCGATCGCAGCCAGAAAGAGCGGCATCGCGATAAACGTCGCTCGATCATGTGGCTGAACTCCATAAAGGAAGCTGCGCGCAAATCGAGCCGCCATCCAGGCCGTGGGGAATCCGATCACAAGCGCCACGGCGATCAGCCGTAGCCCTTGTCCAAGAATGAGTCTCTGCACAGCCACAAGCGGAGATCCGAGTGCGATCCGTATGCCGATCTCCTGCCTACGTCGCCGGACCGAATAACTGACCACCCCATACAGCCCGACTGCTGCCAGAATCAATCCGGCGCTGCCGAAGATGGTGAACAACGTTCCGGCAAGGCGAGGCAGAACCAGTGCATCCCGCAGATGCTGCTGCATGGTTTCTGCGTTATAGACCGCCATCGCAGGGTCGAGCGACGAGATGATGTTGCGGACTCCAGATGCCACAGCCGCTTCATCGCCTGAGGTCCGGACGATCAGCGAGTACCCGAGGAATGATGGATCCGATCCAATAGACTGCGTCAGCGGGCGGTAGAGAACCGGCCGCTGTTCCTCGCCAATGGTTCGCGATTTGGTATCGCCGACAACACCGATGATGCGGTACGTTACTCCACCTCCTTCGACACTGCGGCCGACGGGATCGGCTCCTTGCAGCACGCGACGAACGAATGTCTGGTTGACCACAGCTACCTTGGGAGCAGTCGCCGACTCATTCGATACATCCGTACCAAGCAACTGAGGTATCCCCATTGTCTGGAAATAGCCCGGCGAAACCATGTAGAGGTCGACGGAAGGCTCGGCCCCAGTTGGTTTCACTCCTTGCTCATGAAATCCATCGCTACGATTGCCCATCGACAGCGGAGCGACATCCGTGGTCACGGCCGAAGTCACTCCAGGCAGCGCTGCTGCGCGCTCTCGCAGCTCATTCAAGAATTGAATCGTACGATCTGCTGAATATCCATGGACCCGAGGATCGACCGAGACCATTAGCAATCCCTGTGAGCGGAAGCCGACATCGATTCCCGCCGCGCGATTGAGGCTTCGCAGAAACAGGCCTGTCACACATAGCAGCACCAGCGAGACGGCTATCTGCAATACGACTAACATGTTCCGTAGATTGAACCGCCTTCCAGGGCGGGCGAGCGCGTCTTCTCCTTTGAGTGCGCTGGCAATGGCGGGATTGGAGGCGACCCATGCAGGCGCAACTCCGAAAAACAAGCCAGCGCCCAGACTGAGTGCGCAGGCATAACTGAGCACGCGCCAGTCGACGCTGACACCGATCTCCATCGGAACCGGCGCTGGGAGATGGAACGACGAGAGCGCGGAGGTTGCCCACAAGGCAAGGAAGACGCCGAGCAATCCTCCCGCAAGCCCCAGCACGACGCTTTCTGTCAGCATCTGGCGCATTAGCTGGCCACGAGTAGCTCCCAGCGTGAGCCGGACCGCCATCTCCCGCTGGCGGGCTGCGGCCTGCGTGAGCATAAGATTCGCCACATTTGCACAGGCAATGCACAAGACCAGGAGGGCGACGATCGCAAGTACCCCAAGAAAAAGAACCACAGACGAGCGGAAGCTCTGCGGCAGCGAACCTGCAGCGTCAATCCGGAAGTTGTTGTTCTTGTCCGTTGCTGGATATGCCTTAGCCAGATCGACAGCAAGGCTGTTAAGTTCCGCCGCAGCCGAACTCTGCGTCGCACCGGGAGCAAGGCGGCCGATCACACTAAGCCAATGGTAGTTTCGCGAGGTGCGATTCGAGATGTTCGCAGCGAGCTGCTCCATATTGCCCAACGGAACCCAGAACTCCGGATTCAGCAGAAGATCAACTCCATGGAATCCGAGAGGCGCCACTCCAACAATTGTGTATGGCTGTCCTGAAACCGTAACCACCTTACCGATTAAGGCTGTATCGCCCGCAAATCTCCGTTTCCAGAGGTTGTAGCCCAGCACGATCACATGCTGGTTTTCCTCATCGGCGCGAAAACCACGTCCCAGAGGCATACGGAGCTGCGTTACATCGAAGAAATTGCTAGTCGCCGCCTGCCCCCAGACACGCTGCGGTTCTCCGTTCCCGCCGATGGAGGCAGGTAGTAGCTCAGCAATCGCCGCCACGCCTGAAAAGGACTTCGTCCGCTCCTGAACATCACGATAGAGCGGCCACGTCAGATTATTGCAGCAGCGATCGCCTCGCTCGTAGCTATGAATCCCGATCAGCGTTCCCGGATCTCCTACCGGAGCGGGTTTCAGCAGAAATGTGCTGACCATCGAGAAAATCGTTGCGTTTGCGGCAATACCGATTCCGATGGACAGGATGACTGCAAGGACGACGCCGGGCATCCGCATAAACCGGCGGCCGGAATAGATAAGGTTCTGGCGCAATAAAGCCATCGGGATTCCCCTCATTACAGCGAGATCACCTTCTCGTACCTGGACAAAAACTGGGCCAACGGAGAAAAAACGCACTTCTCTTATGCAGCATGTACGAAGGCCGGCTCTGCTTCGTTCCCTCAAAAATACCGTGATTTATCAACCCAATACGGAAACGCTGTCCTATGGGGATTTACAAACCCCACCCCTTCTCGATAGCCTTTCGAACAGGAGATAGTACGGCAGATATCTCTTTAAAAATCTTCCTCATGGTGGAACCTGAACCTATGCATTGGCTTCCCCGACCGTTTGGCCGTTGTGTTTCTTTTGCGAGCGCGATCCTGCTTACAGCCACTCTTGCGGGCTGTCGTCAGGACATGCATGACCAACCTAAGTTCTTTCCGCAGCGCGGAACAAGTTTTTACGCCGACGGACGCTCGGTGCGTCCGCAGGTCGTCAACACCGTGGCACGCTCTCAAGGAGAGGCCGGAAGCTACTTCATGACCGGCATGGTGGATGGAGCCGAGGGCGACGGTATGCCCTACAAGGTGACACTGCCTGTGCTGGAGCGCGGCCAGGAGCGCTATAACGTCTACTGCACGCCCTGCCACTCGCGTGTCGGCAATGGTAAGGGAATGATTGTGCAACGCGGTTATTATGCAGCGACCAGCTTCCACTCCTATCGCCTGCGCCAGGCTCCGCTGGGCCACTTCTTCAATGTGATTAGCAATGGCTATGGCGCTATGCCGGATTATGCTGCCCAGATTCGTCCCGAGGATCGCTGGGCAATCGCTGCTTATATCCGCGCTCTACAGTTGAGCCAGAACGCCGCTGGAACCGATGTTCCCTCGGGCGCACGGGTCGTTCCCATCAGCGCCGTCGAGGAGAGCAACGGATTTTCGAGCGACTTTCTGAATCCGTGGGTAGGGTCCGCCGGTTCATCGACATCGAGCGCACCGGCAGTGGCTTCGGCCCCTGCGATCTCCGCCACGACGTCAGTAACGGCATCCGCGAAAGCTCCGGAGACTGTTCCGGCAAAGGCAGCAGCGCAGCCTCCTGTAGCTGTTACAAAATCCGCCAAGAATATTGAGGTCGCCAGCGCAACCGCACCGGCTGCACCTCAGGCAGCAGCGCCTGAAAAGCCTGCGGCAAAGGGCGATGCCTCGCACGGCAAGGAAGTCTACGGAACCAACTGCTCCATGTGCCACCAGCCCACGCGCGCGGGAATGCCACCCGTCTTCCCATCACTGATTGGAGTGGTGGACCGTGTTGGCGAGAAACACGTCCGCACGGTGGCCAAAGAAGGTATTCCGGATGCGAAGCCCCCAATGCCTCCGCATCCGAACCTGACCGATAAGGACCTGGACGACCTGCTCGCCTTCCTCAAAACCAAGCCATAATCGAAAACGGGAGCCGCTATCAGCGGCTCCCGTTTTGCACTTGCTCAATCACCCGGACCAATTCAGCAAGCTTTGCAGGATCCACATCGCTGATGGCGATAGCATCGAGCGCTCCCATATTGAACGAAACCAGATGATATCCCTCACGCTCGCGTAGTGTCTTCGACAATATCTCTGTGCCTGTTCGCTCCTCGACAAACACTGAAACGCGATGCTTTCCAATGCTGTACAGCAGTTGCGCCGCTGGACGGCCATCGAGATATACCAGGTTGGCACCATCGAGCTTTGTATCTTGTGGCAGCGCCTCAGGAAGATTGAAGCTGAACGGAATCCTGCCCTGAAACCACGGCTTCACTGTATGACGATCCGACGAGACGACCTGCGGCGGTTGACTGTTCGCCAATGTTGCCACATGCTGGTCAAGAATCTCGCTCGCCAGTGATGCGCTCTGCGTCGTAGCTACTTCTGAGTGGCGCATGTGTTGCTCCAACACCACAACTCCCCCGACAGCGAGCAGCATGGCCGCGGCCACAGCCCATCCGGCAAAAGCCGCACGACGTGGAGCATCTCCGCGTTGGACTGTCCCACTCCTGATTGCCGGCAAAACCGACGCATTCGCGATCAATGACCGCATCTTCATCTCGAACTCCGCAGGCACACTGTAGCGTTGGCCGTTCCGTGACACGGAATTCTTCAAGAGCGCGTATTCCAGGGCCTCGGACGTACAGGACGAGCAGCAGTCGAGGTGTCCCTTCGCCGCACGCAGTTCCTCCGATGCGAGCTGGCCATCTACCAGCGCATTAAGCGTTGCGGCTGAAAGGTGTTCGTTCATGCATTCCATCCTTTTGGCTGGCGTTGATCTTCTTCGAGCAACCGGCGCAAATAGGCCCGTGCGCGAGCAATACGCGACATGACGGTTCCGATGGGCACCTCAAGCACAGCGGCGATCTCCTTGTACTTCATCTCTTCTACGTCGCACATCAAAACTACCTCCAACAGAGGAGGGGGGAGCTTTTCCATCGCCTCTGCCACCGCTGCCTGATCGGCCAGACGGAGCAGATTCAACTCCGGGGTCTGCCGGTCGATCGCTCCGTCAAGCAATGACACATCGCCGCGATCGTCCAACTCGTCCTCCAACGCAACCGTGCGACGCGCAGCCAGTCCACTGCGTGAGGTCAGATACGTGTTCCGCAGGATACGGAAGATCCACGCCTTGAAGTTCGTGCCCTGTTCGAAGCCTGTGAATCCTGCCAGGGCTTTCACGAAGGTTTCCTGCACAAGATCCTCTGCATCGTTGCCGCTGCGCGTAAGCCACCGCGCCACGTTGTACAGTGCAGGCAACAACGGCAGCGCCAACTCCTCGAAGGTCGAGGGCTTGACATCCACCTTCTGCACTGCGCGCCTCCATGGCAGCAGAGTCATCGTACTGGTTTGCCTCACTGCATAAGAAAACTATTGACGCAAAGATTTATTCCCGTCTGGCTGGAATAAATCGTATCTCCGACGGTTTGCATCCCCAGAGGATGCACACATGAAGAATATGGAAAACCTTACGCCCGCATACATTGCTCAGCAAGCGGAGACTGCTAGTCCATCAACAGATGGACCTGTGGCCAACGACGGAATCGACCGCCGCAACTTTCTCAGTTGCATGGCCTGGGCAGGCACTGGGCTGCTCTGGAGTATCGTAGGCGGAATACCCACGTCGAAGGTATTTGCTGCAAGTTCGGATGCAGGCAAAGCTGCTCAGGCAGCATCCTTCAGTTTCGTCCAGATCAGCGACAGTCACATCGGATTCAACAAGGCCGCTAACCAGGACGTTACCGGAACTCTGAAGCTGGCCATCGACAAGATCAACCAGATACCCGCTACGCCTGACCTTCTGCTTCACACCGGAGATATCACCCAATCTTCGAAGCCCGCTGAGTTCGACACGGCCCAGCAGATCATCAAGACGGCGCGAGCGGGTGAGATCTTCTATGTACCTGGCGAGCACGACACCGCCATCGACGACGGCGCGCAGTATCGCCAGCGCTTCGGCAAAGGCACTGTTGGGGATGGATGGTACAGCTTCGACCACAAAGGCGTTCACTTCATCGGGCTGAATAATGTGCAACAAATCGATGCCATGGGTAAGCTCGGCGCGGCGCAGCTTGCATGGCTCAAGAAGGATCTTGCGCGCCTTACCCCATCGACACCGATCGTCATCTTTGCGCATATCCCTCTCTGGATGGTCTATCCCCAATGGGGCTGGGGAACACAGGACGGAGCCGAGGCCCTCTCGTACCTCAAGCGGTTCGGTTCAGTCACCGTGCTCAATGGACATATTCATCAGATCGTCCAGAAAGTCGAAGGCAACGTTGCATTCCACACCGCAACTTCGACAGCCTTTCCGCAGCCTGCTCCAGGGTCGGCCCCTAACGCTGGACCCATGGTTGTTCCCGCGGGCAAGCTGCGTAGCGTACTTGGCGTCACTGAAGTCCATTACATTGCACGGCACAGTCATCTTGCCATTGCCGACTCTTCCCTGGCGCAGAAAGCATGACCGGGCGCACCGTAATGATCGGCAGCATCGTTGCGCTGGCATCGTCACTGTTGCTGGCGCGCGCACATCCGTTCGGCGACGCTCGTCTTGACGAGACTCCTCAGCAATTGCAGCCCATCATGCAGCACGCTTCTATCCCGAACGCAGTGCGTACTACGCTTGAGTCGAAATGTATTGACTGTCACTCGATACAGCCACGATTGCCCTTCTATGCTCGACTGGCGCCCATCTCCTGGCTGGTCGAACGCGACATTGTCGAAGGCCGCAAGGCAATGAATCTCTCACAATGGAACAGCTACTCTACGGATGAGCAGGACGCCTTCCGGGAAAAGATCCTGCTTGAGACCAGGTCGCACAAGATGCCCCTACCGCAATATCGTCTGATTCACCGGGGCAGCATTGTGACTACACCGGAGATCGACGCTATCGCTCGCTGGGTGGACGATAGTTCAACGCCAGACCCCGGAACACTCAATCAGGAAGTATCCATCGCAGCGGACGCGGCGCGCGGCAAAGACGTCTTTCAACATCGATGCACCGGATGCCATTCTCTCGATCAGAACCGCGAAGGGCCACACTTGCGCGGAGTCTATGGTCGCGAGGCCGGATCAGTCACTGGCTTCGACTACTCCACCGCTCTGAAACAATCCCACATCCATTGGGACGAGCACTCGCTGGAACGGTGGCTTACCGATCCCGACGCCTTCGTCGCCGGGAACAACATGGACTTCCACGTCGTAAAACCGCAGGAACGCGCGGACGTGATCGCCTTTCTGAAAACAATGCCATAACTACCTGCGAGCGCTCTGTGGTTTTGCAATGCCGCGCAGAGCCAGCTCCACTCTCTGGGCAATAGCCTCATCAGTAAGCATTTTACTAGTGCCTTCACGTAGCAACTTAGGACCACGACGGGGACCGCGCTCCTGCGAAGCAGCCACCACAATCGGCGTTTTCACCGTCCCCATGCAAAAACTAATGATCTGTTGCATGGAAAGCATGCCGTCCACGTAACCATCGCGCTGGCATTCCTCAATCAGCGGGGTCAGCCCAATCATCTGCTGTTGAATCCTCTCAAACAGATGATCCGTGACATCGGGATCCTGGTTAAGAAAGTCACGATACATCGCGAGCGCAAGGCGGCGATGGTCACGGTAGTTTCTACCCAAGGTGATCAAGAAACAACGCAAACGCTCAATGGAAGAAGCACTTGCAGGCAGAGGGATTGTGGCGTAGGTTCCGGCCTCTTCTACAAGAGCCTCCAGCACCTTGCGCATAAAGTTCGACTTCGACCCGAAGTAGTAGCTGAACATCCCAAGGTTGACCCCAGCCTCTTCGGCGACGCGTTTGAGGCTCATGCCACTAGCACCTACTTCTGGATATAGACGCTTAGCGGTTTCGATCAGCAATTGATCCTGATTGCGCGAAGGCCGGCTCATCGCAGGCCCTCCTCGACGATCTCCTCCTCGGTTACCTTTGCTTTCAGAGCGATCTCGTCGGTGAGACGTTTCTTCTTCCAACCCCCTGTAAAGAACGGAATGGAAGAGAAGATTGCTCCTGCGGTGCTGCTGATCGGGAACGACCACCACAAGCCGTGTTCGTGCAGGCTGGTGTGCTTGGAGAGCAGCCAAACCAGCGGGAACTGCACCGTCCACTGCGACAACAGCGCAATCGCCATCGCCATCACCATCTTGCCACTGGCTCGGAAGACCGCGATAAAGCAGAACTGGATACCGATGAATCCCCAGGCGAGGCACATGATGCGAACATAGCGCGCTCCTTCCGCGATGACCGCTGCATCGTGCGGCACGAAAAAGCGAACGATGTGCGGTGCAAACAGCCACGCGGCCACACCTGCCAGCGAGAGCCCGATAAAGCTGGTAATCGCTCCAAGCACGGCCGTGCGCGAAGCACGCTCCACCTTGCCCGCACCCATGTTCTGCCCCACCATGGTGGAAACTGCCATCGAGATTCCCATGGCAGGAATCATCACTACTTGTAAGATGTTCGAGCCAACGCCGTAGGCTGCAGTGGTCAGCGTTCCAAAGCTGGCAGCGAAGAATGAGAGCACGATAAGGCTGAGTCCGCGCGTCGAGAGCTCGATGGAACCTGGCAATCCAAGCTTCAGGGCACGTTGTATGTACTCCATGTCCGGCTTGAGATTTCCCCAATGCAGGTGAATTCCATGCCGTCCCCGCACAAAGATGAAGATGCCAACCGCTGCAGCCAGAGCCTGTGTGATGGCAGTGGCGATCGCAGCGCCCATCACTCCCGTTGCCGGAATCGGGCCCCATCCGAAGATGAATAGCGGGTCGAGAAGAAAGTTAAGCAACACCGTCCCCAGCACAATCACCAAAGGCAGCTTTGTTTCACCAATGCCGCGCATCAGCGCCTGAAACATGGCATAACCAAAGACAAAGATGATTCCTACAAAGGACACCCGCATGAAGCCGAGAGCATCGCGATAGACGTCTGGCGCGACTCCCATGAGGTTTAGGAGATATGGCGCGGCGATAAATCCAATTCCACCAAGAATGATCGAGGTAAAGGCGACCATCAGCATCGTCTGCCCGGCGACGTGGTCCACCATCTCCTGCTTGCCCGCTCCCATATATTGCGCCGAAAGCGTAGCTCCAGCGATGGCAAGACCTGAGCCGAGGGCGATGATGAGGAAAGTTACAGGAAAGCTGATAGCAACGGCTGCAACTGCCGCGGCCCCGAGGCGGCCTACCCAGAAGGCATCGGTCATCTGGTAGCCGGTCTGCAAAATATTGGCCAGGGTGATGGGCAAAGCAAGAGTAAACAGCGAGCGGGTAAGCGGGCCCTCGAGCATCATGGTCCGGCGATTGGCGGTGGCTGTGCTGGTCGTCATTGGCGCCTCGTGAGGGTGAGTAATTATACGGATGTATAGTTATTGTCGAAAGTCGCAGAACATTTTGCTTCGGCACATGACAAAACTTCTCAACAATACCCGCGAACGGAAAAATTTTGAAGGCGAATCTGAGAGATGCAAATTGATAGAATTAATTCAGCAGGCGGTGGGGTGATCACTGCCGCGGAAGTCATTTCAGCTAACACTCCGTAGCAGAAGCAAATCATAATTTGCAAAAGACCGTTGTCTTTCCTGCTTCTTCCCAAATTTTCTGATCCAAGCGCGGAATAAAAACGCCATGTCGCAGTTATCCCCTATGACTGCGCATAAACCAGACGGCATAGCAGTGTCATTTGCGCAGATCCTTCATATGAGGTGACAGGGCAAATGCTTGGACGGATTCATTATCTTGCTCCGCTTTTGCTATTGCCGGGGTTGGCACAGGCCCAGACCGGCAACAGTTATACGCAGTCCAACCTGATCTCGGACGGCTCCGTGAAAGCGCAGCAGACGGATCCGAACCTCATCAATCCGTGGGGTGTAGCGATCGGACAACAAACTCCCTTTTGGATCAACACCACAGGGACGGGCTTGTCCGAGGTGTATGACGGCGGCGCGAACAAGCAGTTCATCGTCACCATACCGCCAGCAGCTGGAAGCAAGAGTAAGAGCGGTTCTCCCACCGGAATCGCCTTCAACTCTTCTACAACCGACTTCGTTCTGAAGCAGGGATCGTCGGCACTGTTCCTCTTCGATTCGCTGGATGGAACCATCTCGGCCTGGAACTCCAGCCTGACGAACGCTGTGACGGTCGTCGATAACTCCGCTGCCGGAGCGGTCTATACCGGACTGGCCATCGCTAACAATAGCACGGCAAACTTCATCCTGACCGCCAACCTAGCCTCCGGCAAGATCGATGTCTTCGATACGAAATTTGCTCCCGCAAATCTGGCGAGCAGCTTCACCGATCCCACGATCCCTCAGGGATTCGCGCCTTTCAATGTCCACGTGCTGAATAACCAGGTCTATGTCATGTACGCGATGCAGACACCGGGTGGAGGACCTCCAACTGCTGGAGCAGGCGCTGGATATATCAGTATCTTCGACACAAATGGCAACTTTATTAAGCGGGCGATCTCAGGAGGAAATCTGAACGCACCATGGGGACTTGTTCTCGCGCCTGCTTCCTTCGGACCATTCGGCGGAGATCTTCTAGTTGGAAACTTTGGTGATGGCACGATCAATGCCTTCGATCCGAGCACGTTCGCGCTCAAAGGTCAGTTGCAAGACGCAAATGGAAAGGTCATCGTCAATGATCGCCTTTGGGAGATTCTCTTTGGAGAGAACGGAACCGGCGATCCCAACACTTTGTACTTTTCTGCTGGCATCAACGATGAGAAGGGTGGCCTATTTGGCGCAATCACCGCCGCGGCTCCCACTCCTGCTGGAGATTTCCAGATAGCAGCCTCTACATCTTCGTTGACTGTGACTCAAGGCACTCCCGGTACAATTCAGATCAACATCACGCCCGCAAATGGATTCGGTTCGGCAGTAAGTTTGACAGCATCAGGATTGCCGACGGGACTCACTTTCCAGTTTTCTCCCAGCTCCGTCACTCCCACGGCTGGCAAGGCTGCCAGTTCGACACTGACGATCTCGGGTAACAGCTCTACACCCACGCCGACGCCACCAACGAATCCCTATTCCACTGCTATGAAGGGAAGCCTGCACAGTCGGATGCTTCTTGCGGGGAGTCTGTTCCCGATAGGACTGGCAGGATTATTCCCAGTGATAAGAAGGCGCAGAAAGGCTTGGAAAAGCATGGCGCTCTGCAGCGGAGCCTTCCTGACGATCGCATTGACTCTGGGTGGATGCAGCGGAGCCACGAAGAGCTCTTCTACGCCCTCCTCTACCCCACCAGTAACTCCAGGCACTTCAATGGTCACCGTGACGGCAACCTCAGGAAGCATCGTCCATACAACGACAATTGCTCTTACCGTCCAGTAACAGTTCTCCTCTCTTCAACCGGGCATGTGGCATCGGCATGCCTGGTTCTTTTTTGGTCTAAACTGCATCGACACGCGATGGTAGTCGACTATCTTGATCACTCATACCGAATCGCTGAAATCGGCTCAATACGCGCGGCGCGAAGGGCTGGCAGGAACGAAGCTGCGCAAGCAATCGTCGTCAGCAACAGGATGGATCCGCCAAAGACCAGTGGATCACGCGGCGGCGTCTCATACAGAAAGCTCACGAGCAGCTTCGACAACATAATTGCCGCAACCAACCCGGCCACGCACCCCATCGCTGCAACGACTGCGTTCTCGCGAAAGACCATGGCCATCACGCGTGACCGTTGCGCACCCAGCGCCATGCGAATGCCGATCTCTGCTGTCCGGCGCGATGTTGCATAGGCCAGTGTCCCGTAGAGTCCGATCGCCGTCACCAACAACGCGCACAGCGCGAAGAAAATACCCAATACCGCCATCATCCTTTCTGTGCCCAGCGAATTATCCACTAGCTCATCTGAGGGATACACTATTGGCGCCGGAATCGATGGAGCCAGCCGTGATGCCAGCGAGCGCGACGCCGCAGCCATCGGACCCCATGGCCCATCCACACGCACCACAGCGGTCAGCGACGTTTTTTTCTCCAGGTCCTGCTGCATCGGAAGATACCCAACAGCAGCAGCGGGCCTGCGCACGTCTTTGTATTTCGTATCGCCGACTATGCCTACCACCTCATACGAAGTCTTCAGGCGTACATACGTCACCTGCCGCCCGATCGCTTCTCCATCAGGGAAGAACTGCTTTGCAGCAGCTTTATTCAGAATGATCTTCGGCCCGCTCGCCTTCGTATCGTTCCAGTTAAATTCGCGACCTTTATAAAGTGGAATGCGCATCGTTTTGAAGTAATCTGACCCCACACTGTTCATCCAGATCACGTGTTCTCCGGCACCTGGGCTTGAGATGTTCGCGTTCCAGCCTCTTCCCGACAGCGGCACCTGTGACTCGAAGCTCACCTCCTTCACGCCAGGCTGCGTCCGCAATCCATCGCCGATCTGCCGGTAGAGTTGCATCAGTTCATCGCCTTCGAGCTGTTGCTTGTCCATGCTGAAGGCAATGTTAACCACGCCGCGTGGATCGAAGCCCAAACCAGAGCGATAAAGCCGCACCAGGCTCGTCGCTAGCAGACCCGCGCCCGCAACTAGAACCAGGGCCAAAGCTACTTGCGTTGCCATCAGCGCACGCGGCAGCAGCTTTCTGCGTTCCGGCGCTCGGCTTGTATGCTGACCCTCTTTGATCTGTTCATTCAGCTCGTTGCCCGTCGCTCGTAATGCTGGCACCAGACCAATCAGCAGGGCGGCCGTCAACGCAATCAAGGCCGAGAAGAAGAAGACATGCATATCGATCGACGTATCGAGGGCAACCTTCTGGCCTATGTTGCGGCCGCCAAGCAGCATCGCCGCCAGCGTATGGCTGACCATCGGCGCTACCACCAAACCAAGTGCTGTCCCTACCCCCGCCAACAGCAGGCTCTCCATCAGAAGCTGCCGCACCAACCTGCGTCGCGTCGCACCCAACGCTAGCCTCGTCGCCAACTCACGTTCACGCGACGCGCCACGCGCCATCAACAGGCTGGTCAGATTCAGGCAAGCCAGCAGCAGAATGCCGACGCACATTGCAAACATTGTCACCAGCGGCTTGCGGAACAGATAGCGCGCAAAGGCAAATCCATTCGACCCAGGCTCCGCGCCAAAGCGGAAATGTCCCTCCTCATCCTTGATATACTCTGCATCGTCGCTTGCTGCATGCAGGATAGGCTCAGAGACAGTGACCAGAAGCGCATTCGCTTGCTGCAGCGTGGCACCGGGCGCCAGTCTTGCCATCACTGTTAACCACCACGAATGCACTCCGGAATTGATGTGATCTCGTGGCGCATCAATGATCGGATCCGCTGACAGAGGAGCGAAGATCTCCGGCTTCATTGTCGGCTCTGCTCCTGTAAACCACTTCGGCATCACGCCTACTACCGTGAACGGCGTATTCGCGATCACCAGTTTGCGCCCGATAACATCGGGCTCGCGATGGAACCAACGCTCCCAAAACGGCTCGCTGATCACCACAGCAAGTCCCTCTGGGTTTCCGCCGACTTTGTCATCCTGGGGCGTCAGATAGCGGCCCAGTAATGGAGCAACCTGCATCGCGGCAAAATACTGTCCGCTCACCAGCACGCCGGGAATATTCTCGTTGCCAGCCTCTCCGCGCACCTGGAGCACATCATCGTTAAAGGCAAAGACGTTCGCAAACACGTCGTGCTTGTTCTCCAGCGCACGAAAGAACGGCGTACAGAACGAATAGTTGGGCAGGGAGCCGCCCTCATCAATATGCAGCACGGTCATCTGCTGTGCATCAGGCACCGGCAACGGGCGCAGCAATAACCCATTGATCAGCGAGAAGACCGCTGTATTCGCACCCACGCCCAGAGCCAGTGTGAGCAGAGCGATCGTCGTAAACCCAGGTGACCGCATCAGCAGCCGTGCGGAGAATCTCACATCGCGAGTCAGATCTTCGAACCAACGGAACTGCCACACCTCGCGCAGACGCTCCTGCCAGCGACGTTGGTCGCCAAAACGCTTTCTCACCGCTCTTTTCGCTTCTTCTTCCGGCATTCCTTCGCGCAGATATTTCGAGCGGAGTTGTTCCTGGTGAAACTCCAGTTCTTCAACCATCTCGCGGTCCAATCGCCGACGCCGAAACAACGATCTCAGCCGCCCCAACAGCTCGTGTATCCCTGAAGACATACGTGCCCCTCTCCCTACGAAGCCTGCATTACAAACGCCACGGCGGCGGAGAGCCGCGCCCAGCGCTGCGTTTCGGCATTGAGTCGCTTCTTCCCCTCAGCCGTCAACTGGTAGAACTTAGCTCGCCGATTGTTCTCGGACGCTCCCCATTCAGCCTGTAGCAATCCGCGTAGTTCCAGCCGATGCAACGCTGGATACAGCGCACCTTCTTCAACACGCAGCAGTTGCTGTGAAGTCTGATGAATCCACTCGGCTACGGCATACCCGTGCTGTGGCCCACGAAGTAACGCCTTCAGAATGAGCATCTCCAGCGTTCCCTGCAGCAGCGCTCCGGAGTCCGTATTTTCATCTCGCGTTGTCATGTATCTTCCCTAATTGATTTAGGGGAAAAATATTCGTTCACTTCTTACTTGTCAAGACACTTGTGACAAACGGCGCTTCTCAATCCCGGCGCCTGCTAAACTAGAACCTGCAGGCGGCCGGATGATCGCTGCCGAGCAGGTCGAATGATCTGCCGGGAGAGGAAAGTCCGAACTCCGAAGGGCAGTGTGCCGGATAACGTCCGGGACGGATGGTTCAAGCCATCTGGACGGCCAGTGCAACAGAGAACATACCGCCACGATCGCAAGATCGGGGTAAGGGTGAAAAGGTGCGGTAAGAGCGCACCGCGCGGCTGGTAACAGACGCGGCAATGTAAACCCCACACGGAGCAAGACCAAATAGGCAGGGACTTCGTCGCTTCTCTTCAGGCGGCGGAGGCGTATCGGCCCGGTACGCTCAGGCGAAGAGGCCCGAAAGGGCTCCGAAACCTGCGGGTAGGTTGCTGGAGCGCCGCAGTAATGCGTCGCCTAGAGGAATGATCATCTAGAACAGAATTCGGCTTACGAGCCGTCTGCAGAAAAATGGCCCCGCGAATCGCAAATACGATTCCGGGGCCATCACTCATTGAAATAAAAAGGGCCGATTGCTTAGAAGCTCTTTGCCTCCACTTTGCAGGACAAGGTAACTTCGGCCACGCAGCTTTGGAAGCGGCTGGCTTACGTCCTGCCACAGGAAAACCCGCTGCGGCCCTGTCCACTGGAGGTTGAGGGAGGCTTCGTTCTCAAAGATGCGAGGAGCATCGGGGAAGAAGCTTCCGTACCAGAGATTCGAGCTGCGGCCTTCGAAGATATGGATATCGTTTCTTTGAAGATAGAAGCCAAGGGTACTGCCTGCTTCATATTCACCGTGAATGATTAGAAGGTCGTCTGGTTTGAGTTGCGGAGCGATAGCGTCGGCAAGTTGCTTTGAGGTCAAGACCGGCGAGAAGATCTGGAGCCCAAGATGTGCGGCCAACAGGAATCCGAAGGCTCCTCCCGCGAGCCAGAGATTTCCCAGATGAGGACGATAGGATCGGCGCAACAGGAAGGCCGCAAGCGTTCCTCCGAAGAGAAAGAATGCAGTCATACCGAGCGGTGTGCGGAAGGCCCCCATGGCTTTGCCATTAAGGTCTAGAAAATGACCGAAGGAGAGAGCGTATTCGCCTGGGTTCTGCTGGAGAAGACTGGCCAGATCGGTATTGGGATCCGGAGGCTGCGTCTTCATGATGAAGAAGAGCGCGGCGAGAGCGATGACCGACCCGAACATCAGCAGGACCAAAGCAATCCGTTGACCAGCCTTGACTTTGCGATCAGGGACAGAAAAGGATTCAGCCTCGTCGACTTCGCTGGTAAGCCAGGAAGCAATCAGAAGCACGAGCGCGGGCAGCGAAGGCAGCACATAATACTCCTGTCGCGTAGAGAAGGAGAAGAAGAGCAGCGGCAGTGCAGCCCAGATTCCGAGTAGCAGCAGGGTGCGTTCCTGCGGCGTAAGAGAGACCTCATGCGAATCCGGATTAAGCTTGCGTTGCAGCCAGTTCCACTGTGACAAGAGAGGTGAAGCAGCAAGCGCTGCCCGAGCTTCGATCTGCGTGAGGGAATGAAACAGGAAGGCACTCCAGGGCATCAGCCAGATGAGGATCAGCCCCCAAAAGAGCAGCAACGGAACCGTGTCGTAGTCACGAGGGACGCGCAGGTTCAGATAACGCAGGAGATGCTCATTGACGAAGTAAAACCAGGTCCAGCCATGAACATTCCCATTCGTTGGTTGCGGAACGATCCAGTGACCGTTGTGAAAAGTGATGCTGCCGGGGTCGCCCTGAGTGGGATTAGCCAGCCCGATGAGGATGTGCCAGGGAGCCGCGATTGCGAAGAAAATTGCTGCGCTTGTAAATGGATGGCAACGTAGGATACGAGCGATGGCGCCACGGACTCCGCGGGTAAGGATAAGATACGCGGCGATGATTCCGACGGGAAAGACGATGCCGATGAGTCCTTTGGTGAGGACGTTGAGGGCGCAGCAAACGGCAAATCCAAAACAAGGCAGGCGGCTCGGCTGCTTTTCCTGCTCCGTTACCCAGAAGCAGAAGATAGCAAGTGTCTGCCAAAGGCAAACCATCGCGTCGGGAATCGTGATGCGGGTGAAGATAAAGATTCCGAAGCTGGAGAGAAGGATAAGACCGGCGTACAGACCGGCTCGCGGCCCGGTATTTGCTTGCTCCACATTGCTGAACGCACGTCGCGCAAAGGCCTCGAGTGCGAAAACAAGTGCGAGAACCGTCAATGCCAACGGAATCCGCGCCGCTGCGGTTCCGACACCAAAGACCTTGAAACTCGTCGCCATCGACCAATAAAGCAAAGGTGCTTTCTCGAGGTAACGGATGCCATTGGCGTAGAGCGTAGTCCAATCGTGACGGACAAGCATCTCGCGTGCCACCTCGGCGTGCACGGAGTCGGCATCGTCCAGCAAGGGCGGAGTGAGCAGTGTAAAGCTCGAATAAAAGACAAACCACAGCACGAGCAGAATAAGGCGGTTACGTTTGACCGGCGTGAGCTCGATGGGCACGAAACCAGTGTATCGGTCACCAGCGATTCTGGAATCTTGTTAAGCCTCTGCATTCTCCGCAGGTTCTGCGAAAATCCGTGGCTATCTTTGTGTAGACTCAGGCTGATAGCAATGCACGATCTTGTTCCGCCTGCAATCTCGATGCCTGGGCCACCAGCCGAACTGATCTTCGGTGACTGGTATCCTGCGCTGCGTTCGCAGGATCTGCGTGTTGGCAAAATGACGCAGGCGCTCCTGCTGGGCATTCCGCTGGTACTGGGCCGCAAGCGCGACGGGCGACTGTTCTGTATGCGCGACCTCTGTCCGCATCGTGGAATTCCGCTCTCGGCAGGATGGTTTGACGGTGAACACGTGCAGTGCAAGTACCATGGCTGGAAATTTGAACCCTGCTCCGGCCAGTGTGCAGAGATCCCTTCGCTAACACGGCACGATACGATCGATCCGGGCAGGATCTATGCAGGAGCGTATCCGTGCGAAGAGCGGGATGGGTATGCCTGGGTGTACGTTCCTGAAGCTGGCACAGGCCGCAATCTGGGAGGCCCAGGGAACGAACTACCACCTGTACCAGAGCTTCCGAAGTTCTCCGAAAAGTACCGCAGCGCGCATCTTGTGGCTGATCTACCGTGCAATGTGGATCACGGCATTATCGGACTGATGGATCCAGCGCACGGCCCATTCGTGCATCAGGCATGGTGGTGGCGTAGCCAGGCCAGCATCCATGAAAAGGAAAAGCATTTCGAACCGCTGGAAGACCGCGAAAACCATGGGAGAAATGCTGGCTTCAGAATGTCGTCTCACGCGCCCAGCGCAAATTCCGCTCCGTACAAACTACTCGGAGTGTATGGCGAGCCCATCACGACCACGATTGATTTCGTTCTTCCCAATCGCCGTTATGAAACGATCCGAGCGGGCGCAAAGTGGTTTTCGAGCCTGACAACGGTTACTCCTGTGACGGCTTCAACCTGTCGGATCGACGTTATCGCAGCCTGGAATGTTTTTTATCACGTGCCGTTTGTCACTCCCATTGCACGGTTCTTCGGTGCGCGCTTCGTACGCCAGGACCAACAGACAATGATCGAGCAAGCCCAAGGGCTGCGCTTCCATCCTGGACTGATGCTCATCGACGATGCCGACAAACCCGCAAAGTGGTATTTCGCGCTTAAGCAGGCACGCTTGAAGGGAACAGGAGATCATCCGCTCCTGGCCCCAGTGACGTTACACTGGCGAAGCTAAAACTGCTCTATCTCGGAAAAGTAATGTCCACCATCAGCGTTTCCTGAATCACAAAAAAATAGCGGCCCGAAGGCCGCCTTATCGTTTGAAACAACTTTGTGCTTTACCAGAGTCCCCATGCGCGGCTCAGATAGTCGGTCAGGGTCATGGCCACGAGGATTAGGAAGGTAAAGAAACCGGCAGCGACGGTCATCTTGATCAGCTTGGACTGAAAGATGACATGCATGAAAAAGAGGATAACGATCACTGCCTTGATGCAGGCAATCGCAACCGCGATGATCGGATTGAAGATGTGCAGATCGACAAATGCCGCTCCGACGGTAATGCCCGTGAAGATCAGCAGAGCGATATACACAGCGATATAGGTTCCCGGCTGAACGATGCGATGCTCAGCGTGCTCCGGGTTGGTCACGTTGGCCGGGTCATGAAAATGAGACGACATGATCTTCTCCTTGCGACAGGGCTACGTGCCTGGATGCCGGTTGATGAGATACAGCAGTGGGAATAGGAAGATCCAGACAATATCGACGAAGTGCCAATATAGTCCGAAGTTTTCAATAGGCGCGACGTAGCCCGAGCTGAAGTCTCCCCGCTGCGCACGCCAGGTGAGCCACCCGAGCAACACAATACCAATGATCATGTGCAGCGCGTGCATACCGGTCATGGCGAAGTAGAGCGAGAAGAAGACCTGGGTCTTCTTTGCCATGTCCGGCGAGAGTGGCTCTTCAATCGGCTTACCCGTCTTTGGGTTCAGCGGAGGATTGACGAACTCCGAGATATCGAAGCTCGAGCCCGGAACATGGTGCTTCTCAAACTTCTCCGCGTACTCCACGTACTTGACGCCAAGGAAGATCAGGCCAAAGAATGTGGTGAGCAGAAGCATCACCACCAGTAAGCCCTTCTTGCGAACTTCCGCGGCCCATACGCCGAGGGCCATAAAGAAGCCCGAGGTAATCAGGATGGCTGTATTCGCCGTTCCTAACGGAATGCTGAGCTGGTTGGACGCGACCACAAAGGCGGGGTTGTACCAGTTGCGGTAGAGTAGGTAGGCGAAAAACAACCCACCAAAGAACATGATTTCCGTAAGCAGGAAGAGCCACATGCCGAAGGTTCCGGCCTCACGCTGCTGCTCCTGCGTCTCAAAGTGATGCCGGTGCTGTGGCAGCGAGTGGTGGTGCTCTTCTACAGCCGTATCATGATGCGTTGCTACGATCGTGTTATCCAACGGTCGTCACCTCTTGTTCCGTCTTACGCGCGAGCCACTCGAAGTCGTATGCCTCGAAGTCGACAACGGGTGTCTCAATGAAGTTCTCAGTCAACGGCGGAGATTGAATCTGCCACTCAAGGCCCGTCGCCTGCCAGGGATTGTTGCCTGCAATCGCACCATACTTGAGCGACCAGGCCAGATAGATAAGCGGGAGCAGGAACCCAATTCCGAGCACGGTTGCACCTGCCGTAGAGAGCACATTCAGCACCTGGTACTCCGGCGGATACGCGTGGTAACGGCGCGGCATTCCCAGATAACCCAGGATGAACTGGGGCATAAAGGTCAGGTTGAATCCAATGAAGCTCGTGACAGCTGAGAGCTTCGAGAGAGATTCGGGATACATACGACCCGTCATCTTCGGCCACCAGTAATGAACTCCGCCGAGGAAGGCCATCAACATACCGCCCACCATCACGTAGTGGAAGTGAGCAACGATGAAGTAGGTCTCGGTGAGATGGATGTCCATGCCGAGTGAGCCGAGGAAGACGCCCGTAAGACCGCCGATAGTAAACAGACCGATGAAGGCGAAGGCGTAGAGCATTGGGGTCTCAAAGGTGATCGAGCCCTTCTGCAGGGTGAAGGACCAGTTGAAGACCTTGATTGCGGAAGGAACGGCCACCAGCATGGTCAGCAGCGAGAAGACCAGTGCCGAGTAGTTAGAAACCCCCATGATGAACATGTGGTGTTCCCAGACGAAGAAGCCGAAGACCGCGATCGCCACCGAAGAGAATGCAACGGCTGTATAGCCGAAAACCCGTTTGCGGCTGAAGGTGGGGATGATCTCGGAGATCACACCCATGCCCGGGAGAATCATGATGTACACAGCGGGGTGCGAATAGAACCAGAACAAATGCTGGAAGAGCAGTGGATCTCCACCGAGCGAAGGATCGAAGACGCCGATGTGGATCGTACGCTCAAGAACGACGAGCACCAGGGTGATGGCCAGAACCGGAGTCCCCAATACCATCAGGATCGAAGCCGCATAGTTGGACCACACGAATAGCGGCATTCGGAACCAGGTCATACCCGGAGCCCGCATACGATGAATGGTCACGATAAAGTTCAGACCGGTAAAGATGGATGAGAATCCCGCGACGAAGATCGCGAGTCCAGCCGTCACCACGTGAGTATTCAGATAGTGGGTCGACAGCGGAGTCGTGAAGGTCCATCCGGTATCCACGCCGCCCAGAACCAGCGCAGCCAGAGTCATGATGCCGCCGACCAGATAGAGATACCAGCTCAGAAGATTGATCTTCGGAAAAGCAAGATCCTTAGCTCCGATCATGATCGGGATCAAAAAGTTTCCGAGTGTTGCTGGAACCGAAGGCACCAGAAACAAGAAAACCATGATGATGCCGTGCATCGAGAAGAGCTTATTGTAAGTGTCCGATGCAACGAGATCCGGCTGCGGAGTCAACAACTCCAAGCGAATCAGGCCGGCAAACGCTCCTCCGATGAAGAAGAAGAACGTAATCGAGATGAGGTAAAGCATCGCGATACGCTTATGGTCGCCCGTAAGGAGCCAGCTGAGAAGGCCATCTTCCGCGTTCAGATAATTCTTCTTCGGAATAGTCGCCGTCCGCTGATCTGGAAGGTTGACGATGGTTGAACTGGTAGCACTCATGGCTTCACCGCCTCGGGCGTCATCGGCGCCGCTTGGTTAGACTCCGACGTAGTCAGCGTCTGCTGCACACGGTAGTTCGTCTTGAGGGTCTTCAGATACTCCACCAGATCGATCAGGCCCTCTTCGCTGATCTGCCCCTGGTAGGTGGGCATAATGGGCGCATAGCCCGCGGTTACGTGCTGCGACGGATTAAGAATCGCATCGCGGAGATAAGCTTCATTGACCAAAACTTCGGAGCCGTTCGCCAGACGTAGCTTCGATCCGTAGACTCCGGCGAGGTCCGGACCTCGCGCAGCTGCGTTTCCAGTATGGCAGGAGTTGCATCCCATGCTGGCGAAGAGTCGCTCCCCATTCTGTGCCAGCGACATGCCACTGGTGGAGCTCTCCGTCCACTTTTTATAGTCCTCGGGCGTCATCACCGTAACCTCGCCAATCATGCCCGAGTGCTTGGTGCCGCAGTACTGCGTGCAGAAGATGTGGTATGTTCCAGGCGTTGTCGCCTCAAACCACACCGTCGAATAGCGCCCCGGAATCACCTCACGCTTTACGCGGAAGTCGGGAATCGAGAAGCTGTGGAAGACGTCCTGCGAGATCATCGTCAGCTGGATGGGCTGACCCATCGGAACATGCAGATTATTGATCTCATGCTGACCACCCGGGTGCTCAGCCTTCCACATCCACTGCTTACCCACCACGTAGATGTTCATCGCGTTGGTAGGCGGGTTATAGATACGGAAGTACAGCAGCGCGCCCCAGACGAAGACGATAAGAAACAGCGCCAGAGGGATGATGGTCCAGGTAGCCTCGAGCAGCGTGGAGCCTTCCACCTGCGTGGCGACCGGATTGCGTTCCTTACGATACCGGATCGAGAAGCCGAAGACGAGCGTTCCCACCAGCGTAAGACCCACCACCGTGATCAGCAGAAGGAAGAAGTAGAGCGCGTCGGTATACGGCGCAATCGTAGACGCCTCGCGGGGGAACAGCGCCGAAGCGTTGAGCCACTTCACCAGAAATTGCCACAGTACGGGACTGATATGCATCGTTACCCTTTATCCATTCTCTTTCTTCGTCAAATCGTGGTCCCGGCCAAGCTTGATGTCTTTGCGGAACATGATGAACATGAACCCACCCAGACCAGCCATCGTGACTACCCCACCGAGCTGAACAATACGCGCGACGATCAATGAGTGCTTGTTCGTCTGCGGATCGTAGTGGTAACAGTAGGTCAGGATATTGGCAACAGGAGAACCAATCTTGTTATCTGAGGCTTCGATCAGGCCCAGCAGGATGTCCTTGGGCGAATATTCCACGCCAAGGTAGTACTGCGCGAGCTTACCATCGGTCGTAACTATCTCAATTGCGCTGGCGTGTGCAAACTGCGTCAGCTTCCCGTCAGGACCAGGGACCCGGACGTAGCCAAAACCTGTCGCATCCGTCACCTGATCGATCGCAGGACGCTGGCCAGTCAGGAAATGCCATCCGTTCGCCGTCTCCGGCCTGCCATAACGCTTGAGGTAAAACTCTTTCTTCTTGGCAGCCGCCTCTGGCGTATCGCTCGGATCGATTGATATGACGATGATGTCAAAGTCTTTTCCGGGCGTCAGCTTCACCATCTCCAACGCACCCGCTAAACCGTCCAGCTCCTCAGAACAGAGCATCGGGCAGGTGTAGTACACCAGCGTCAGAATCGCAGGTCGCTTGCCGAAGTAATCTCCCAGCCGGACCGACTTGCCCGTTTCATCCACAAACTGCGCATCCAGGGGGAGTTGCTGATTGAGCTTCTGCGTGACCCCGACCCGCTGTAGGACCTGCGGAAGTTGATCACCGGAGTTCTCGCCAGCCCGTTTGTCTCCATAACTGGAAACCTGGGCTGCTAGCGGAGAACACAGCAGCGCACAGCCAAGCATCGCCATTGCCGCTGCCTGCCATCTCTTCCGTGTTGTTGTATTCCGCTCCATCCCTGCCAGATCCTTTGCTGAACTGCTGCTGCGGTTGCTCATGCTTCCATTTTAAGGAAGCGACTTCAGAAATTCTCTGGAACCCGTCGATTACCGAACGGGAGCCAGCTGCGCGTGCTCTGCCGCTTCGGCCTTGCCGAAGTCCATCTTCTGCTTGCGCGCTTCGATCTCCTCCAGCTCCAATCCCGTACGCGCAAACCCATTGGTCAAGGGAGCCTGGATATGAGGATTGGCATCGCCAACCATCTTGACCTCAGTACCCGCCGGTGCGGCGTGAACCGGAAGTCCCCGCTGCGCGATCAGCTGCATCGCCCGCTCGATAGGAATCCGAATCCCATCCTGGCCCGGAGTGCTGCTGTAGTACCCCAGCAAGAGGTCTTCACGCGCGTGAAGGTCTGCGGTCTGCTGAGCATCATCAGTCGTATTGACGCGAGGCTCCGGAAAGGACGCCGTCAGCTGCTGCAGCTGACGCTGTTCAAACTCCGGGTTGTTCGTCAATCCGTAGCTCGACTTCTCGCCTGTCTGATGCCACTTGTCTGCGGGGCCGTCCGATTTCTGAATCGCGCCGTTGATGACCTTACCCATCAGCCAGCAGAAGATGAAGAAAACAAAGACAGATCCAGCCAGTCCGGAGAGGAAGACCAGTACGCCGTTGACGTTGACGTCCGTTGTCTCATACCCCGGAGTTTCCGATGTATGGGCGTGCGAATCGTGCTTGGCATGCGGGTTGTGATCGTTAGTGGGCATGTTCAGGCTCCAACATCTCTTCCAGGTGGGGGTCGTTGACGTTCATCAGCGGACGCTTCATCAGCTCGGTGAGGTAGTACGCTCCCCAAATCGAAAGCACAGCCACCGGAACCGTAATGTAGGCAAGAATTCCGAGATTTCCACTCAGGTGAAGGTTTCCAGCCGCATCCGGGAAGTTCGGCTCAATCAGCCAGAACATATCCAGGCTGCGAGCAAAGATCATCCAGCCGCACAGCCAGATCATCTTCTTCTTGTTACGCTTCAGATCTCGCGAGAGCAGCAGGGTGAACGGAATCAGCCAGTGGCAAATAAAATCCAGCGAGCAGATGACCCACCAGCCGCCTTGAATACGCGCCAGGTACCAGGGAATTTCGTCCGGGACGTTACCCGACCAGATAATCAGGAACTCTGCAAAGCAGAGATAGATGTTCAGCATGACAAAGGCGAATAGAAATTTGCCCAGATCGTGCTGTTCGGTTACGCGCAATAGGGTCTTCATCGGCTCGAAACGCGAGAGCAAAACAACCGAGAGAATACCCAGCGCAAGCACCTGATAGCCCTGTCCGACAAGGAACTGAAGACCATAGATCGAGGAGTACCAGGTCACATCGAGAGACTTGATCAACAGAATCGAGAGATCGGTCAGCAGCACAACATAGATAAAGATTCCGATTCCAGAGAGATTCTCGAACTTGATGCGCCAGGAGTCGAAACTGGATTGCGAGCCAGCCTCCGGATCAGCATCCCGCTGCAGCGACCAGCGATTGAGGAAGAACGCAAAGGTGAGAAGGATGCCGAAGACAATGACCACCTGAACCACGGCTGAGGTGGGGCTCAGCATGGCATGCTTCGCATTTGCGGTCAGCATCTGCTCCTGAGTCATCAGCCCCTTGGCATAAGCCGCTGCCGTAGCCTTGGCATTGGGATACGCAGCCCACTGATACAGGTGCTTCATGAAGAAGAGCACCGGGATCACCATCAGCGCGACCAGCTTAAGCGTGCGGGACATCGCCTCCAACGGGCGACGCAGAAGGAGTCCCCACTTACCGCCCGAGACGTACTGGAGCATCAACACGACTAGACCGCCGCCGGCGAATCCAAACGTGACCATAAATCCCATCAGGTAGGCACGCAGAATGTGGCCTGGGCCTCCCTTGACCATGAGAAAGACCAGCGAGATCAGCGTGGCGATTCCGCCAACGACCAACAGACGCGTCCGCCAGGCCTTGATCTCTTCCGGAGCGGCCAGCGATGCAGGAAGTGTGCGCGGGCCATGGTGATTGTGCCCCGCTCCTCCGTGATGTTCGTGTCCATGTGACATGCGTTTCAAGCCTTCGTTCGGAAGCTTCCGAGATTACTGCTGTGGTGTTGCTCCAGGGTTATTCGCCGATTGGCGGCCTGCAGGTTGAGCTGAAGTTGTTTTGGCAGGTTCGCCGGGTGCGGGAAGAGCCATTGGCTGGCCATCCGGTGTTCCGGTGACTGCAGTGGCGGGCACATGCCATTCCTTGACGAATGCTGCTGGCAGTCCCTGCTGCTCTGCGAGATCGGAGAGCCGTTCGACGTGCGCACCCGCCGGAACATCGGCCTGCTGCGCCTTCTGACTCAACTGCAGAGCCCGAATATAAGCAGCAATCGCCCATCGATCCTCAGGCGTAACCTGCGCCGCGTAGTCGGGCATAGCACCATAACCGTTCGTGATGACGTGGAAGAAGTGACCCAGCGGAGCTGTTTCCAGGCGAGCCGTATGGAAATCGCCGGCCTTGGCGTAGCCGCGCTGCACGATCATGCCTTCACCATTGCCCACGCGCGAGTGGCAGGGAGTGCAGTAGATGTTATACCGCTCCTGACCGCGCTCGAGGACCTTCATGCTGACCGGGAAGGGAAGTCCATCGCCTTCCTTACCATCCACCAGTCCCGTATAGAAGTAGGAGTCCTCATGCAGCTGCTCGCGGGCTACCGTATTGGCGACCTGCGGACGCACGGAACGGCCATCGGCGTAGAGCGTCGTGCCTCGCTGCGGGAAGAACTTGGGCTGGTCATGCATGTCCTGTCGGCAACCGACTGTCGCCGCCATCGCAAGCGTCGCCATTGCCGCCAGACCCAGCCTCATGTGTTTGTTCTGCATATTAATGGTCCACCTCCACCACGGAGACCGCATGGAACTGTTCCAGAAAAGATCTTGTCTCGGTCGGCGAAAACTTCGGGTCCGTCGACTCCAGGCACAGGAAAAACTTGTCCGTGGTCGCACCGTTGCGGAAATTCGGCGCATTGAACAATGGATGATAGAGCTGCGGCAAACCATTGAGGGCGAGCATCCCGAACCCAGCCGAGAGACCGGAGAACAGAATCGTCCACTCATAGGCCGGGATAATGAACGCCGGCCAGGAAAACAGCGGGCGTCCCGCGATGTTCAGCGGATAGGCCCAGACCGAGATCCAAGTCTCCATCAGGAAGGCCGTGGTGACTCCCATCAGCCCGCCCAGAAGGCATACCAGCGGAACGCGGTTCTTGTGAAACTCCAGCGCTTCAGCAGCCTCTTCCACCGGATACGGCGTGTAGCACTCCATACGACGGTACCCGGCTGCACGCGCCTGTTCGGTCGCATACACTAGCTCGCTAGGAGTATTGAACTCCGCCAGTAGTCCGTAGATTCCCTCTCTGCGCGGCATTAGCTCATCTCCTCGCTTACGGTCTCAGCGTTTTTACCGCCACGCGTGATCTTGGTCTGCGGCAGCATCATGCGAATTTCAGACATGGGGATCATCGGAAGGAAACGGACGAAGAAGAGGAACAGCACTGTAAACAGTCCCCACGTTCCGATGAACAGCATGTAGTCCCACTTGGTCGCTCGGTAAGTTCCCCAGCTCGATGGCAGGTAATCGCGATAGAGCGAAGTCACCACGATGACGAAGCGCTCGAACCACATACCGATATTGATGATGAACGAGAGAACGAACAGAAAGCCCACGTTCACCCGTAACTTGCGCGACCACAATGTCGTCAGCGGAATCGCGATGTTGGTCAGGATGAGCATCCAGTACGCCCAGCCCATGGGACCGAACATACGGTTCCACATCATGAAGAACTCCCAGTGGCTGGCCGAGTACCAGCTCATGAAGACTTCCATGCCGTAGCCGTAGCCTACGATTGAACCGGTTGCGAGCATCACCTTGGCCATATTGTCCAGGTGGCGCAACGTGACCAGGTCTTCCATGTGGTACCACTTGCGGATTGGAATCGCCAGCGTCAGCACCATGGCGAAGCCGGAGTAGACGGCGCCCGCGACGAAGTAGGGCGGAAAGATCGTCGTATGCCATCCTGCCAGCGCCGCCACCGCAAAGTCGAAGCTGATGACCGTGTGAACCGAGAGTACGAGGGGAGTCGAAAGACCAGCCAGAAGCAGCGACGCTGTCTCGTAACGAATCCAGTGCCGCGTCGATCCGCGCCAGCCCATCGAGAGAATTCCGTAGAAGTAGCGGGCCAGCGGCAGCGTCGCGCGATCACGCAACGTACCGAAGTCCGGGATCATACCGATGTACCAGAAGACCACAGAAATCGTTGCGTAGGTCGAGACTGCGAAGACGTCCCAGGCCAGCGGAGAGCGCCACTGCGGCCAGACGTTCATCGTGTTCGGGTACGGGAACAACCAGTAACCCAGCCACGGACGCCCTACGTGGATCAGCGGGAACATGCCCGCGCAGACAACGGCGAAGATTGTCATCGCCTCGGCGAAACGGTTGATCGAGTTACGCCAGGTCTGCTTGAAGAGCAGAAGAATCGCCGAGATAAGGGTTCCGGCGTGGCCGATACCGATCCACCAAACGAAGTTGATGATGGCAAAGCCCCAGGCTCCTGGCATCGTGACGCCCCAAATGCCGACGCCTTTCAGGAAGAGCCAGGTCACCGAGATGACCACCAGCGTAGCTACGCCGCCCGCCACCAGCAGGCCGAAGAACCAACCCAGCGGGGTATTTGACGTAAGTACGATGCTGGCGATCTTCTGCGTCACCGACTTGAAGTTGTGGCCCGGGGCGATGACCGCGTATTCGCCAGTTCGCGGATCGATCATCGGGTCGTTGATGGGTACTTTGGTCGCCATTTATGCCAGCTCCGGGTTCGGGTTGATGACGCCAGCCGTGTAGGTTGTGCGCGGACGATAGTTCAGGTCGCCCAGAACGGAGTAATTGCGCTCCGTTTCTTTACGCTTTGCAACCTTGCTCGCAGGATCGTTGATGTTGCCGAAGACAATGGCGTCAGTCGGGCAAGCCTGCTGGCAGGCCGTCACAATCTCGCCATCGCGAATCTCACGATTTTCCTTGTCAGCCGTAATCTTGGCGGACATGATGCGCTGCACGCAGTAGCTGCACTTTTCCATAACGCCACGGGAACGAACCGAAACGTCCGGATTGC
This sequence comes from Edaphobacter sp. 4G125, assembly GCF_014274685.1. Lineage (NCBI taxonomy): Bacteria > Pseudomonadati > Acidobacteriota > Terriglobia > Terriglobales > Acidobacteriaceae > Edaphobacter > Edaphobacter albus. The sequence continues at coordinate 428,076 of NZ_CP060393.1, read as the reverse complement.
GTCCGAACTTGAGGCTCTCCGTGTCATAGTCCGAGTACAAAAGGAAGTTGAACCGACGGACCTTATATGGGCAGTTATTCGAGCAGTAGCGGGTTCCCACGCAACGGTTGTAGACCATCACATTCAGGCCCTCGGGCGTGTGCACCGTCGCTCCCACCGGGCAAACCTGTTCGCAACCGGCGTTTTCACAGTGCTGGCAAGCCATCGGCTGGAAGTGAGCCTTGGGAGCATGAAGATCGCCCTCAAAGTAGGTATCGATACGAAGCCACTGCATATTGCGTCCGACCTTGACCTGCTCACGCCCAACCACGGGGATGTTGTTCTCGGCGTAGCAGCTGACAATGCAGGCGTTGCAGCCAATGCAGCTGTTCAGGTCGATCTCCATCCCCCAGGCATTCTGCTTCTTGTGCGAGGAAGGATCGGTCCGGTCATAACGCCAGGCATTCGGGAACATGCTGAGATTGACTTCTTTTTGCGACTTCCAACCCGGATCGCCATGGACAGGATTTTCGCCCTGCGGACCATATCCAACTTTGTTGACGATGGTGCCGCTTGCACCTTCTTCAGCGAACTTCGGGTTCTTCTCCGCCTCTTCCACTGTGGCGTAGCGAATGATGGAACGCTCCATCGCTTCATGTCCCGCCAGAGAGAAGGTTCCCTGCGTATCAAAGATCGGCCGCTCAAGATCCTGCTGCGCGAATGAACCACGGTGCTCAACGTTATGCACCTTGGTAACGCAAAGATCATAGTAGCTGCCATCGACTTTCTTCGCTGTTGCGCCGGAAGCGACCAGGGGAGCCGAGGAGGTCCGCAGCTTGTAACCGCTGAACCCGACTCCGGCAGCCACGCGACCCGCTTCAACGCTACGGCCAAATCCGAGATGAACTGTAATCACATCATCGGGATGGCCCGGCACCATAAGGACAGGAGCTGTGACCTTGCGGCCATCGAGGCTAAGCTCGATCAACTCCGTCTCTTCGACCTTGAGGTCTGCCATGGTCTTCATGCTGACCAGAGCGGCATTGTCCCAGCTCAGGTTCGTGACCTGCTTGGGAAGCTCCTGCAGCCAGCCCACATTGCCATAGCGGCCGTCGTAAAGCGAAACGTCGGGGCGGAAGGAAAGCTCGTAACCGGAAGCAGAAGAGGCAGGAGCAGCGAACGCCGTCACTCGCGCCGGAACGCCGGCCTTAGGCGTAAAGGCTGTGCCCTCAACCCAACCGTCGTGCAGAGCCTTGCGCCAACCCGTGGCGAAATCGCCTTTGACGTAGTTCTTTGCATTGGCAACGACCGCGTCATACGCCGAAGCCTGCGGGTTATCCAAAAGCGTCTGGAAGACATCGTGCGAGCCCTTGCCGCCGTACATCGGGTCGATCATTGGCTGAATGATCGTGAGCGTACCGTCATAGGCGCGCGCATCCGACCAGCTCTCCAGATAGTGCGCCTTGTTGACATGCCACGTCGTAATCGAGCCGGTCTCATCAACGTGCGAGCCAAGATGAATCGTCACCGGGACCTTCGCCAGAGCATCGGCAAAGTTGAGGTCAGCAGGGGCAGAGTAAATCGGATTAACCCCGAGCATCACCAGCCACTGCACTTTGCCCGCATTCATATCGGCAACCAGAGGCTTGAACTCAGAGAACTGCTCGGTCGGCAGCGGGTTCACCGTCTCGGTGTAAACCACCGTTTTGCCTACCGCACCGATCAGCGTGTTGATTGCATAGGCGGCAGCATGCACCGAAGCAGGAGCCTGCTCACCCGGAATCACAACGGCCCTACCGCTGTGATTCTTCAGGTCATTCAGAAGTACCGTAAAGAACTTCTGCTGCTCGGCATTCAACCCGGAAGGTGCCGTGCCGTACACCAATGCATCGGCAAACTGGGCCACCTGGCTTGGCTTGAGCCCTAACCGGTGTTCTGCCTTGAAGCCTGTAACGGTCGGCATCGTCTCGACAACATACAGACGATTGATCTTCTTGCCCTCTTCCCAGCGATGCCGCTCAGCATAAGCTGCTGCGAGAGGAAGGAATCCAGGATGTCCGATGCCACCCAGGAAGTCCGCATCGAGCGAAAGGATAACGTCGGCATCCTCAAGCTTGTACTGCGCATCAGCATAGCTTCCAAAAGCTGCCTTCGAAGCTGCACGGGAAGAATCCTGATTGACCGGCTCCCACTGCACCAGCTTCGCCTGGGGATACTTGGCCTGCAACGCCTTCCACTGGCCGGCCAGGGTAGGAGAGGTAATCGTCTCGCTCAGGAAGTAAAGACCGCGTCCACCCGAGCTCTTGCTGGCTGCATCCTGAAGGGCCTTCTGGAACTCGCCCCAGCTTGAATTCTGTCCACGGAAACGCACATGCTGCGAGCGGTCAGGATCGTAAAGATCAAGCAGAGTTGCCTGGCTCATGGCATCGGAACGACCCTTCGACATCGGGTGCTCCGGGTTGCCATCCACCTTGATCGGACGGAAAGAATCCGACTTGATCAGGACCGGAATCGCTCCCGTGGGGAAGGGATGCGCCGTTGCAAAGTACATCGGCTTGCCCAGCACCAGGTCTTCAGGCTGCTTGACGTAAGGATAGATCGGTTCATCAGGCTGCTTGGTGCAACCGGCAAGTCCCGCGAGAGCGAAGGAAGCTCCCATGACCTTGAGGAAGCCGCGACGGGAGACCGGGTCAACCCACTCACCCGCGCCTGCCTGACGAGGAAATTCTTCCTGCATCAACTCCTGAAATTCGGGAGTCTCTGCCAGTTCATCAAGATTCTTCCAGAAGCGCCGTCCCGTTTTTCCGTCCAGCTTCGACCGAACCTCGGCGAGCGTCATCTTCTTCGGCTTCGCCGGAGCAATGCTGGTCACAACCTGCGCCCCGGCCTCTGTTTGTGACTTGGTATCAGTCATGATCTGTTCTGTCCCAATCCCTGTCGTCTTCATCGGTGGCACGTCTCGCAACTGGAGAGCTCGTTCGCCGTCCGAATGTGATACTGCGCCATCAGGTATTTGCCTAATTCAATCTGGCTGGTGAACTTCTGGTAGCTGGCCGGCATCGTGATCCCCGCAGGAGCATCGCTTGCAGTCTGCGACGAAGCCGTCTGCATCAGAGCAAGCTCTGGCCCCTTACCCGAAGGATCCGCCGTGGTGCAGGCAACCGATCCAGAGGTCGGACCCTCTGCTCCGGTCGAAGCGCACCAGACCGGCTTCGAGCTCGACGGCCCCTGCCATGCCATGTTGTAGATTTCGGAGGTCGGACGGAGGTTCACGGCTGGATTACGGTGGCAGTTCAAGCACCACTCCATCTGCAGCGTATTCTCCTGATACATCAGCGGCATCTCATCGACACGACCATGACAACTGGCGCAACCGATGCCTTTATTCACGTGGATATCGTGATTGAAGTAAACGTAGTCCGGAAGGTCGTGCACGCGGATCCATTGAATGGAAGCTCCCGTAGCCCAGCTCTCACGTACCGGCTCAAGATAGTCGGCGTTGGTCCAGATCTGCGCGTGACAATTGATACAGGTCTTGGTCGGGGGGATGCCTGCATATGCAGCTTTCTCAACCTGCGTGTGGCAGTACTGACACTGCAGCCCGAGGCCCTCCACGTGATGCTTGTGGCTGAAGGGAATCGGCTGGTCCGGCCGTTGGCCCTGTCGCGTAACCCAGGGAGATCGCTGCAACTCGTTGAGAGCAACGCCGAGCGCGATGACAATCAGGCCTGTCAAAACCAGGCTCATGCGAGCCAGCGCGTTCGAACTGCGGTCAAAAACTTGCGCCATGAGTGCTTTTCCTGCTTCCTCTCCGTCGAGGAGAAGGGTCAAAAGGTTGAAGTGACTGGCTTCCCAGAACCGGCTAATGACTCCATCAACCGTTCAGGCGTCCACTCTTACGCTTCAGCCTGAAAAATTCGTGTCTCAGAAATTTTGAGTATAGCAGTGGAAAAAGGCATTCCCCAAGACCACTGGCCGATACTCGCCATGGATTTTCCTACGTTTCACCGATTATCGAAACCGATGATTCCCCTCGAGAAAAGCGATTGCACAACATCTCGTGCATAGGAGCGGCGAGGGTCTCTCGCACCACAACATCTAACCTGCCCGAAAGGTATCGGTCTTGTAAATCCATACCAAAACAGTCCGTTTTTCTGTTCGTCACTTTTGTCACTGCTCATTAATCTTCACAAGAACCTAATCGACAATCTCAGGCGCAAACTATGACTTATGTCACAGTTGCTTTCGGGGTCTGCGCCTTCCACACCGTTGCCGTGCTACCCTCAAGCGACCAAACCACCGATATCCATCCGCTACTCTCGATGAACTCAATGCTCTGGAGCAGTCAAAGAGAGTCGATGGAATAAAAACTATGCCTCGTTCCAGTGCCACCTCGCGCGTTCCGCGTTACGACTCTGCCGCCGCCATCGCCCAGCTCTCCGCCGCCGACCCCAAACTCGGCAAACTGATCCAGCGCGCCGGACCCTTTATCCTGCGCGTTGCCAGTACGCAGTCGCCCTTTGAAGCGCTCACAGAGGCCATCGTCTACCAGCAGCTCCACGGCAAGGCAGCCGCAACCATTCACAAACGCATGCTCGAGAGCTTTCACGATGTCTGCGGCATCGGGGTCCATCCCTCGGCCCAGCATCTGCTCGATTGCCCCAACGATCAACTCCGCGCTGCCGGTCTCTCCAAGAACAAGATGCTCGCCCTGCGCGACCTTGCCGCCAAGACCATCGACGGTACCGTACCTACACTGGCAACCATCCGCAAAATGTCTGACGAGGACATCATCGAACACCTCACACAGGTCCGTGGAATTGGACGCTGGACCGTCGAGATGCTCCTGATCTTCCGGCTGGGACGGCCGGATATCTTTCCTGTCTCCGATTACGGGGTGCGCAAAGGATTCGCCCTGACCTTCCAGGGACTCAAGCCGACGAAGAAAGTCGAGCCCTCCGATCTTCCCAATGCGGAAACCATGCACAAGCGTGGAAAGAAATGGGCTCCGTGGCGTTCGATTGCAAGCTGGTATATGTGGCGTGCCTGCGATCTCGCCAATGGAACCCTGGTGCCAAGACCAGGCGAGACAAATCCATAAGTCTGCGGTTCACCTCTCTGTCATACCAACCCCAGGCTTCGCGATAGTCTCTAAGGTAAAGATGGCGACCTCGGAACAATCTTCAAAGGCTCCCGAAGCCCAGGAAGCAGAACGATACGTCTGCATTCACGGCCATTTCTACCAGCCACCACGCGAAAACCCCTGGCTGGAGACAGTCGAGGTGCAGGACTCCGCCGCGCCCTATCACGACTGGAACGACCGCATCACAGCAGAGTGCTACGCCCCCAACGGGGCCTCGCGGATCACCGATCAGGAAAACAAGATCATCCGCATCATGAACAACTATGCGCGGATCAGCTTCAACTTCGGACCCACGTTGCTGAGCTGGCTCAATGACTTTGCACCGCGCACCTATCGCATGATCCTCGACGCGGACGCCACCAGCGCGCAGCGTCACGAGGGGCACGGCTCTGCGATCGCGCAGGTCTACAACCACATCATCATGCCCCTGGCCAATGAGCGGGATGCACGAACGCAAATTCGCTGGGGCATCTACGATTTCGTGCATCGCTTCGGCCGCAAACCCGAAGGCATGTGGCTGGCGGAAACTGCCGTGAGCCACTCAGTCCTGGATCTCATGGCGCAGGAAGGCATCCAGTTCACCATCCTGGCGCCACATCAATGCACGCACGTTCGGCCTTTAGACAATTCTGAAGATCCTCCCTGGACGGAAACCCCTGACGGCTCCGTCGACACACGACATCCTTACCAGGTCCAGCTCAACGAAGGCCTCTCGATCACAGTCTTCTTCTATAACGGACCGAACTCCCGCGCCATTGCCTTTGAAGGACTCCTGAACAGCGGCGTGGACTTCGCGAATCGTCTCCTCACCGGATTCGAGCATGGAGACAACGGAGACGAAAACGGTATCGCGTTGCTCTCGCACGTCGCCACCGATGGGGAGAGCTATGGTCACCATCATCGACACGGGGAGATGGCGCTCTCGTATGCCATGCACTGGCTCGAAGACCAGCAACATATCCCGCTGACAAACTATGCCGCATTCCTCGCGAAGCATCCTCCGCAATGGGAAGCTGAGGTCGTAGAGGACACATCATGGAGCTGCGCCCATGGAGTCGAGCGCTGGCGCTCCGACTGTGGCTGCAACAGCGGGGGCCATCCGGGCTGGAACCAGCAATGGCGTGCTCCTCTCCGTGAAGCGCTCGATCAACTTCGCGATGCTACGATTCCGCTCGCTGAGCAGCTCTCCAAAAAGTTCTTCAAGGACCTCTGGGCCGCCCGCGACGCCTACATCCGCATCATTCTCAACCGCTCGCGATCAAACGTGGATGCATTCTTCGCAGAGTTTTCCACCCGTGTGCTCACTCAGGCAGAACGCACCACCGCACTAGAGTTAATGGAACTGGAGCGGCATGCACAACTGATGTACACCAGCTGCGGCTGGTTCTTCGATGAAATCTCTGGCATTGAGACTACGCAGGTCATCGCCTATGCTGCCCGTGTACTCCAACTCGCTGCATGCCTCTTCGGCAAACCTGGTGAAGCTCTGGAATCCCGTTTTCTCGAGACGCTCTCGAAGGCCTCGAGCAACTTATCCGAGATCGGTAACGGAGCCGAGGTCTATCGGCACTACGTAACAAGCATGAAGATCGGCCTGGAACAGGTGGGCGCACACTACGCCATCAGCTCGATCTTTCGTTCTTACCCGGAGCAGGGAGAAATTTTTTGCTACAACGTACGGCGTCAGAGCCATCAGGTTTTCACCTCAGGCCGTGGCCGTGTTGCTCTTGGAAGCGCATGGATCGACTCCCGTATCACGGAAGAAACCGAGGAGATCTGTTTTGCAGTGCTTCATCTTGGAGATCAAAATCTCTCCGCCGCGGTTAAGCGTTACGATTCGTCCAATCCGGAACAGGTAGCCGACTTCGAGGCCTTCTCGCGCAACATAGGCCAGGCCATGCGCCGGGCGAACCTCCCCGAGGTCATCCGGCTGATCGACCAGCTTTTTGGCGGGATGAACTATTCGCTGCTCTCGCTGTTTGCCGACGAACAGCACCGTATCCTTCGGGCGATCCTCACCCAGACTGTTTCGGAGATGGAAGACTCTCTGCGAAAGATCTACGAGGACCACACCTCTCTGCTCGACTTCCTGACCGATAGCGGAATGGCCCCTCCGTCTGCTCTCGAAGTTGTCGCCAACTACGCCATCAGCTCCACGCTGCGCCGTGTAATCGAGGCAGACCAGTTTGACTCCGAACAAATACTTGCTCTGGTGGCGCGCGCTAAAGCTGGACAAATTACCCTCAACATCGCGGAGCTCGGATACGTTTCCGGTCAGCGCATGAAACGCGCAATGGTACAACTTGAAGCGGCTGTAGCCGGCGAGGAGATCTCTTCCCGGGTCCTCTCCGATACTCTCTTGGTGGCGGAGACCTTACGCCAGCTGCCCTTCGAAGTGAACTTCTGGCAGGCCCAGAACATCTGGAATGATCTTCTGCGGCGTAGCGATAAGAGCTACTGGACCGAGGAGTGGCGAGAAGACTTCTTCCGGCTGGGTGAAACGATGAATATCCGGGTCGATCAACTCGTCACCGAAGAAGGCGTCGTTGTCTTCTAACAACCACGGCATTAGAACGAGTCATAGAATCTGGGGTCGAAGCAGCAATCGAATCAATCTCTCGCCATAAAATAGGCCCCATGAAAAAGTCCCTATGGATCATCGCTCTAACCGCAGCACTCGGAGTCTGCGGAACAGCAATCTCTCAATCGCCTTTGCAGGTGACGACCGGTTTGGAAGGGATGACGGACGCGTATCTCACCACCCTTGAACAACAGGACTTGTCCAAAAGGCACGACGAGATAGCAAAGATCCATGACAAACTCGCGATTAAAAATCGCCAGGCTTATATAAGAAAAACCCTGATGCGCGAGTTGGGTGGCGAATGGCCTGAAAAGACTCCGCTCCATGCCCAGATCACCGGAGTCATACACCACGAGGACTACACGGTTCAGAAACTGGTGTATCAAAGCCTTCCCCATTTTTACGTCACTGCAAATGTCTACGTTCCTCAACATGCGCCAAAACCGTATCCCGCAGTCCTCGGATTTGCAGGACACAGCGGTGATGGCAAGGCTTACTCCAGTTACCAGACGGTATGGGTATCGCTCGCGAAGCGTGGATTTCTCGTCATCGCCATCGATCCCGTTGGCCAGGGAGAGCGCTTACAACATCTCGATCCGGTAACGCATAAATCGCTGCTATCTACCGGCGGAACAGCCGAACACATGGCGGATGGACTACAGACACTGCTAACCGGAACCCCCATCGCGCGCTATTTCCTCTGGGATGGAATGCGAGCGATCGACTATCTCGAATCCAGAGATGACGTCGATAAGGCCCGCATTGGCGTTGCCGGAAACTCCGGTGGAGGCACGCAGTCTGCTTATACCGCCACCCTCGATTCTCGCGTTGCTGCGGCCGTCATCTCCTGTTACATGACCTCATGGAATACCCTGTGGGCCGGCCCGGGACCGCAGGATTCAGAGCAGGTGCTGGATGGCTTTCTGGCAGACCACCTCGATTTCCCGGACTTTCTCATTAGCATCGCGCCAAGGCCCGTCAAAATGGCCGTGGCCACTCGCGACTTCTTTCCCATCGCAGGAGCCCATGCGACATTCGCCGAAGGAAAGGACATCTTTCACCTTCTCGGCGTCGACGACAAAATCGCTATGTTTGAAGCCGACGATACCCACGGATGGTCGCAACCCAGACGCCTCGCCACCTATCAATGGCTCATGCGATGGCTCCAGAACCGGCCCGACGATGGCGTGGAAGCCGAGCTCAAGCTGGATACACCATCCGAGCTGAGCGCCACCGCCTCCGGGCAGGTAATTACGTCCTATCCCGATGCGGAGACAGTTCAGTCATGGAATGCAAAATTTGCGCAGAAGCTCAGGGAAAAACCCGCGCCAAAGGACACGCGCCAGCTCGCTACACTGCTCCGAAGACGCCTCACCATCCCTGATGTAGTCATGCATCCCTCTGTCGAAGAGGCAGGCTCTCTCACCCAGAATGGGATTCGCATCGAAAAGATCAAAATCCAGTCAGAGGCCGGCATTACCGTGCCCGGACTCGTCTTTCATCCCTCCAAAGGACCGTCCCGCAAGCATGCCGTGCTCTACCTGAACCCTTCTGGAATGGCAGCGGATGCCGGTGAGAATGGCCCAATTGAAAAGCTCGTCGCGGAAGGCAATCTCGTTCTGGCCATTGATCCGCGTGGTTGGGGAGAGAGCGCTCCTCCCAACAAGATGAATTCCGGCTATCACAACGACTATCAGGTGGCGATGCGCGCAATTCTCGTCGGTAAATCCATGCCTGGGATGCAGACCTTTGATGCTCTCAACGCATTCCACTATCTGGCATCGCGGCCCGATGTCGATCCGCGCGAAATCTCCCTGCACACACAGGGGATAGCCAACAACGTCGGCATCTTTGCCACCGTATTGGAACCGAAGATCAAAAGCATTCGCTGCGATACGCCTCCGATGTCCTTTCTGGCCATGACGGAACTGAAGCTGAACAATCAGCCTCCCAGTATCGTCGTTCCCGGAATTCTGCAGGACCTCGATCTTCCTGACCTGACGAAAGCCTTGGGATCACGTTTTCAGGCGTCTAAATGAGCCCTCTCCGGGGATAGTCCGTATGCCCTACTCCTGTGCCTCCACCCCGGCATAAAATAGACTTATGCCCATCGATCCGAACGCCACGCTCGCCGCCGCGGACCCTGAGGTCTATGCTCAGGTTGAAAACGAGATTCTTCGCCAGCACGAAGGACTCGAGATGATTGCGTCAGAAAACTTCGTCTCCCGCGCCGTGCTCGAGGCCGCCGGAACCGTCTTCACCAACAAATACGCCGAAGGCTATCCCGGCAAGCGTTACTACGGCGGTTGCGAGTTCGCCGATGTGGTGGAGAACATCGCCCGGGACCGCGCCAAAAAGATCTTCGGTGCCGAGCACGCCAATGTCCAGCCTTCGTCGGGCTCGCAGGCCAATGCCGCCGCCTACATGTCGATCATCAATCCGGGCGACACCCTGCTCGGGCTCGATCTCGCTCACGGCGGACACCTCACCCACGGCCACAAGCTCAACTTCTCCGGCAAGCTCTACCGCATCGTCGGCTATCAGGTCCGCAAAGACACCGAGACCATCGACTATGACGAGCTCGAGGCCAAGGCCGTCGCCGAGAAGCCCAAGGTCATCGTTGGCGGAGGTTCAGCCTACCCACGCTTCTGGGACTTCGCTCGCATGCGCCAGATCGCCGACAAGGTTGGCGCTTATCTGATGGTTGACATGGCCCACTTCGCCGGACTCGTCGCCGGCGGCGCGCATCCCTCACCGGTACCGCACGCGCACATCACTACCACCACCACGCACAAGACGCTGCGCGGACCCCGTGCCGGACTCATTCTCTGCACCCAGGACCTCGCCGCCTCCGTCGACCGCTCCGTCTTCCCCGGCCAGCAGGGTGGCCCATTGATGCACATCGTCGCGGCCAAGGCTGTGGCCTTCAAAGAAGCTCTCGACCCGGCCTTCTCCACCTACGCTCACCAGGTCGTCGCCAACGCTAAGGTACTGGCCGAAGCACTCGCCGCTGAGGGTTTCCGCATCGTCTCCGGTGGAACCGATAACCACCTGATCCTGGTCGATGTCTTCCAGAAGGGTATGTTCGGCTCCGAAGCAGAGAACGCGCTCGGCGCGGCTGGCATTACTGTTAACAAGAACGCCATCCCCTATGACACCAACCCGCCGATGAAACCCAGCGGAATCCGCGTTGGCACCCCTGCATTGACGACTCGCGGCATGAAGGAGCCCGAGATGAAGCAGATCGCCGTCTGGATCGCCCGAGCTCTTGAGAACCGCAACGACGAGGCCGCGCTCCGTAAGATTCGCGGTGAGGTCACCGAACTCGCCGACCGCTTCCCCCTCTACGAGTTCCTGCGCCAGCCACAGCCTGTCGCCTGATTCCCGTTACAGGTTGCCAGTGACGCACGATCCGGAAACTGACAACCTGTACCTCACAATCTCCATGCGAGACTTCCATTCCTCTCTTCTCGTCATCCCATAAGCGATAACTTGCAGTTACAGTGTTATCGGGAAGGAGGGAGTGCGCAGCATGACCCTTGAGGTCCTGACATGGCTCATCGCAATTCCGCTGCTCGGCTTCATTACAGGTATGCGGTCTATGACGCCCATGGCAGTCCTCTGCTGGTTTGCCTGGCTCAAGCTGCTTCCCGTTGACGATTGGGCATGGTGGGCAGCAAAACTTGCCATCGCCCTGCTGTTTACGGCACTCGCCGTCATGGAGTACCTCGCCGATAAGTACTCCCACATGCCTCGCCCTACGCGTCCCTATGCCCTGATCGTCCGCTTCTTCCTTGGGGGCTTGATCGGGGCCATCGTCGCCTCTTCTCTCGATGCTCCTGGGGTCGAGGGAGTCATTCTCGGTGTTCTTGGAGCCCTCGTCGGCTCCTTCTGTGCCTACCAGCTCCGGCATCAGCTCACCCACCGTCTTGGCTGCAAGACCTGGCATGTCACCTTAACCGAAGATGTCTTTGCCATCGCAGCCACCATCATCTGTATGGGCATCATCACCGGGTAGTTGCCAGTTGGAGGTTGCAGATTGTCAGTTGGATCACCCCTAAAAGTGTCCTCCTGAGCGCAGTCGAAGAGCCTGCCCTGGAAGGGACCTGCATTTGCCTTGCTCGTCATTCTGAGCGAGCATCGCGCAACGAAGAATCCCCTGTATTGGCCTTTGTCTTTCCTATCCGCGTCGTCGAATCGGTGTTATCGGTGCAAATCGGCGTTACGCCTTTCCAGGAGACTCCTTTGTTAAGGGCACGGCTTTAGCCGTGCCACACGACGCTTGGTTTCAATGCGGCTTTAGCCGCTGAGGAACTCTTTTCTTTCGCGGACGCACTTTTTCAACACTCTGAAACGCGACTAGCCTGCCTGAGCGAGCATAGCGAATAGAGAGAAATCCCCTTTGCCACCCAAATCCGCATTCCTCCGCCTCCAATCCGCGGTCGAATCGGTGTCATCGGGACAAATCGGTGTTAGCCTCTCCCAACCACCACCTGCAACCCACAGCAGCTACAATAGTCGAGGGTTCCCCAGAGGCATACAAACAGGCATGAGCTGGTTTAAACGCGAAGACAACGAGATCGTCAACGACGCCGAGCGAACAGTTCGCACCGAAGGACTCTGGGTTCGCTGCCCCAAATGCAGTCAGGTCATCTTTAAGGCTGATCTTGAAGCCAATCTCCACGTCTGCCCCAAGTGTGGCCATCACTTCCGCATCGGAGCCAGGGAACGGATCGAGAACCTGCTGGAACCCGGCTATCAGCTTGTTGATCTCGAACTGCGCTCAACCGACCCGCTTCAATTCACCGACCTGAAGCCCTACAAAGGCCGCCTGAAGGACGCTCAAAAGAAGACCGGCCTGAACGATGCTATCGTCAACGCAATCGGCAACATTGGACCTCATCCTGTCGTCATCTCGGCCATGGAGTACAGCTTCATCGGTGGCTCGATGGGTTCGGTCGTAGGAGAGACGATCGCGCGCGCTGTCGACCGCGCACTTGAGAACCGTCATCCGCTCATCATCATCTCCGCCTCCGGTGGCGCCCGCATGATGGAGGGCATTGCCTCCCTGATGCAGCTGGCCAAGGTCTCCGCCGGTCTGGCGAAGCTCGATGAGGCAAAGATTCCCTACATCTCCGTGATGACCGATCCCACCACGGGCGGCGTCACCGCCAGCTTCGCCATGTTGGGCGACCTGAACATCGCCGAACCCGAAGCACTGATCGGCTTTGCCGGACCTCGCGTAATCGAACAAACCATCCGGCAGAAGCTGCCCGAAGGCTTCCAACGCTCTGAGTTCCTCCTCGAGCACGGCTTCCTCGATGCCATCGTCGACCGCAAAGACATGAAGCAATACCTCGAAGACACTCTCAGCTGGATGACCTCCAACTCCCAGGCCTCTTAAAAACCTGGCTGATCTGGGCTTTGAGTGCCTCATACATGCCGTAGGCATGTGTGAGTTCATTCGCGCGATAGCGCGAACCCATTTCGACCAAAGCTGACGCGTTCGGCCAGCAGGGCATTGAAAAATATCTGCTTTGTTAAGGGCACGGCTTTAGCCGTGCCGTAAGACTCTTGGGTTCAATGCGGCTTTAGCCGCTGAGGGACTCTTTTCTTTCGCTGAGACACTTTTCAACACTCTGAAAACGCGGGCAGCTTCTCTGGACGAGCATAGCGAATGGAGAAAAATCCCGCATTTGCCTTTACCTTACAAATCCGCGCCCATCCGAGGTCGAATCGGCGTCATTGATAAGAGTCGGGAACTCCTCTGTCAAGCTCATCCCCTCGGGCATAAACCTGCAACCATCACTAAAAAAACAACTTACCCCTCAAAATAAACTCCTCAAACCTGCAAAACCACCCCTCCCGAATCACTACACTAAAAGTAGAGGGAATTCTCATAGAGCCAGGGCGAACCAGGATAGATCGCACACTTGAAGTCCGAACCTAACTTCCATCGAATGAATACTTTGTACAAAATAGATGGGGGGTGTACCCGCCGGCCTTCTAGCCACGGCGCAGGAATCGCCGTAAAGTTCCCGGTGCTTCAATTCCAAGAACGTGAGTGAAGCCCAGATACAGCACTCCGAACAAAGGCAGCACAACCGCTCCAAGAATCAAAGACGAGAAGTGACCCGGAGGAACAGGAAGCACCAGCTTCACACCATAGCCAACCGCCGCAGCCACAATCGCGGCACCCCAGAGCTTGGCTGTCCGAGCCCGCGCCGCCGGGACGACGCCGATGCGCTGATGCAATCCTCGCCGCAGAAGGGCGAACTCCACCCATCCGGCCAAACCGGCGGAAAAAGTCAGTCCGGCGACGCCCCAGTGACGGTCTACTCCGAGAAGTTTTGGCAGAGGTAGCGCAAAGAAGTATCCAAGTGCCACCGTCAGTCCTACACGAATCAACGCGAAGATCAACGGGGTTCGCGTATTGCGCAACGCATAGAAGGCCGACGAGTAGAGTCTGCCCGAGGTCGAGGCCAGCAGTCCGACCCCGGAGCCCGCCAGCACGCTCCATACAAACGTCACATCGGCGGCAGTGAACTTTCCTGAACGGTAGATCGTCGCCACGATGACATCGCCTAGAACAACGAACCCGACCGCCGAAGGAATTACAAAGAACGCAATATTCTGGAGCCCCTGCGCTAACCGCCTGCGCAGAGTCTCCGCAACCTCATCAGTACTCCCCAGAGCGCTCGACATCGCAGGCAGCTCGGCGGCGGAGATCGCCATGCCAAACAAACTCACCGGCAGTGAGTTCACGGTCTGCGCATAGGCCAGGGCCGAGACTGCACCTGTCGGCAGAAAGCTCGCAATCAACGAGTCAAGGTACGCACTGATCTGGACCACGCCACGGCTCAGGAAGACCGGAAAGAAGTTCCGGACGATCGTCCGGACCGAGTCGCTACGCAACTTAATACGGAGCGCCAGCGGCCACAACAGGCGAAGCACCGAAGGCACCTGCACGGCAAACTGCAAGGCGCTGCCGATTACCGAGGCGAATGCAATCACAATTGCCAGATGTCTCTGTCCCTGGCGGCCGCCATTCCAGAGAAAGGCTGCGATCATCGTCACGTTCCAGATCACCGGTGCGGCATAGGAGAGCAGAAACTTTCTGTGGCTGTTCAGAACCCCCAGGCACCAGGCCGAGAGCACCAGCAGCGCCGCGCCCGGGAAGAGGATCTGCACCAGCCGGATCACCAGCTCGCGCTTCTCGCCATGGAATCCAGGAGCAATGGCATCGATCAGCCAGGGCGCAGCAAAGATGCCCAGCAGCACCAGCACCGAGGTGATCAGCATCAGGAGGACAAAGATCGCCTCGGCTACCTCAGAGGCTTCCTCGTCCTTGCCCTCGGCACGCAGACGAGCATAGACCGGGATGAACGATGCAGAAAGAACACCTTCTCCAAAGAGGTTTTGCAGGAAGTTTGGAATACGAAAAGCCGCACGAAAAGCATCGGCTACATCGGAGTTACCGAGATAGTGCGCGAAGACACGGTCACGAACCAACCCTAGCAGACGGCTCATCAGAATGCCCGTTGCCACTGCCACCGCAGACGAGCGCGCAAGAAAGCCTTTAGCTCGGGGCTGGGGCAAGGGTTTGGAGGAGAGATCGGTCACCGTCATTTAACTCTACAGTTGTCGGTCGCAGGTTACAGGTTCTCAGTTAGGTGCAGATTTAAGATGAGGGGCAAGAAATCAAAGAAGTGTCATTTCGACCGAAGTGGCGCAGCCGCGAAGTGGAGAAATCCCCGCATCCAAAAAGTAGCATCAGCAAACTGCAATTAAACTGAAACGAATGGAAGCAGCCCGCCCCTCACGCACCGCTCTTCGCGTCGCTATGCGACGAGCCGCACATCAGATCTACGACGCCAAACCGCTCGTCTTCGAAGACCCCGTTGCCGTCCCCATCCTCGGCAACGAGTTCCTTCCCGAGGTCGAGCGCACGCAGTTCAAGCTCAACAAACCACATTCCGTTGGGTTGCGTGCCCACATGGTTGCGCGTAGCCGATACGCGGAAGATCTCCTGGCCCAGGCCGTCGCCCGCGGCGTGACCCAGTATGTTCTGCTCGGCGCCGGACTCGACACCTTCGCCTATCGCAATCCTTTTCCCGATCTGCACGTCTTCGAGGTCGATCACCCCGCGACACAGCAATGGAAGCGTGATCTACTTGCCGCTACCAATATCTCTATCCCGGCCAATCTCACCTACGCACCGGTCGACTTCGAGCACCAGCAGCTTTCCACTCAACTCATAGTAGAAGGCTTCAATCCCGCAGCACCTGCCTTCTTTGCATGGCTTGGCGTGGTGCCTTACCTCACGCAAGCGGCCTTCCGATCGACGCTCTCGCTGGTCGCGGCCTCAGCCAAAGGGTCCGGCATCGTAATGGACTACGGCCAACCCCGCTCCGCTCTTCCATACTTCGAGCAGCTTGCGCACGACTCGCTGGCCTCACGCGTGCAGCTTGCAGGGGAACCCTTCCAACTCTTCTTCACTCCATCGGAGATGGCAGAGGAGCTCGCAGACTTCCATAACATCGAAGATCTCGGATCAATCGAGCTCAACGCCCGTTATTTCTCCAGCCGCACCGACAACCTGAAGCTCCTTGGAACCGCCGGGCGCATCGTCAGCGCCTGGGTATAGCATCGGTCCGTGAATCTACCTGCGCCCTCCGCCGATCCTCCCATGCTCGCCAAGCGAGTCGAAGAGATCCCAACCGAAGGCTGCTGGATCTTCGAGCCAAAGTGGGATGGCTTTCGCGCCTTCATCTTTCGCGATGGCGATGAGCTTCTCATCCAGAGTCGCGATCAAAAGCCGCTCGATCGTTGACGAAACTCTTCAGCACAATGGGCCGATCACGAATCTCCAGCAACGCTCCCGGGGCAACCACGAGGTAGTAGCGGATCAGATCGAGCTTTGTAACTCGCACCTGCCTGGAGAAATAGAGCTATCTGGATGCGTTACCCGCACTTCGTGGCCATTGATCGTAAGGATCTCTGCTGCCTCGTCTGCTCTCACACAAACGGCCTATACCTGATTGGGTACCACCAGAAAATCACACAGGTGTATTGGTTACGCTTTAAAAAGGATGAAAAAAACGCACCTTTCCCTTCTTTTTCTCTTCCTCTTTGTGACTACGATTCTTTCGGCACAAGGAAATGGGAATGATCGCAATAAAGCGCAAGACCCCGACACGCTGATCTTCGTCAACGGCGACCAGCTGACCGGAAAGCTTACGCATTCGACCGGCGACTCCGTTTCGTTCCACAGCGATATGGCAGGAGATATCACCGTGCCCTGGTCGAAGGTGAAGGAGTTGCGCTCCAATCGCCAGTTCGTCGTGCTTGGCAAGAACTCTCATTGGAGTTGGAGAAATACACAGAAGATCCCCTCCGGCAGCATCCAGGTATCGGACAACAAGATTGAGCTGACAGGCAAACAGGAAACCCAGACGATGCCGATCAAGAGCACCGCCGATGTGCTCGATCTTGATACCTTCAGCCGCGAAGCCCACCGGGACACGAACTTCTTCCGGAACTGGAAAGGGTCCGCCACCCTCGGTATCACTGCGATTCAGGCCACACAGAACAACTACACCTATACGGCTGGCGCATCATTGGCTCGCAACATGCCAATGGTCGACTATCTGCCCCCGCGCAATCGGACCTTCGCCAATTTCTCCGGCTCCTACAGCCGCATCACGCAACGACAGGCACAGGATGCGCCTGTATTGCCCGATCTAAAGACCTCGATTTATCACGTAGATTCAGAACGTGATGAGTACCTGTCTTCCCGCATGTACCTGCTGGGCGCAGTGGCCTTCGACCACAATTTTTCCCAGGGCCTCGATTTGCAGCAGATCTATGGAGGTGGTGTAGGTTGGACCGTCATCAAGAACCAGCAACAGACGCTGGATCTGAAGGCGACCCTGCAATATGAAAAGCAGGACTTTCTAGCAAGCTCTATTAACGTTAATACCGACCTGATCGGTTCGACCTTCAGCGTGAACTACCTTCGAAACCTGCCTCTCAAAATCGTCTTTCAGCAGCAGCTCCAATATCTGCCTGCCTACAACCTTCCTAATGCATATTCGGCCAACGAGACCAACAGCCTGACCTTCCCGCTTTATAAGCGATTCCGTTTCCAGATCGGCACACAGGACAGCTACCTGAATAATCCCCCGACAGCGATCTATCCTGCGCCGCCGAATCAACGCAACTCATTTCAGTTCACAACAGGAGTCAACATCATTCTGAAATAACGTCTGACTCTGTGGCGTAACTCTTCTCTTCGCAAAAAAGAATCGGCAGGGACCATCAAGACCCCTGCCGATTTCAGCTATCGATCTACTTCACTTCAGGGTCCATTGCATTCGGATAGATTCCGGGAATCGGCTCAGTCTTCTGTTTTTCCAGCTCTGGATGAGGGAAGGGCTTGCGGGGCATCATCGCATCTCGTTCGCTGGTGTTGTACAGGAAGATCGCCTCGACCACAGCAGCCTGTTGTAGATCGGCTGCATGCAAGCGATCGAACGTGTCCATGTTCGAGTGGTGCGTGCGTGTCTCGTAATCCATATCGTCCTGGATGTACTGGAACCCCGGCAGCCCCACAGCATCGAACGACAGATGATCAGTACCGCCGGTGTTGCGATTGGTAATCGTCGTGACGCCGAGATCTTTCAGCGGAGCGATCCATTGCGCAAAGATCGGCGCGATGGCGAAGTTCTCCTGCGTGTACACGCCACGTACTTTGCCTGTACCGTTGTCCAGGTTGTAGTACGCATCCAGCGTCTCCCACTCCTTCGTCGTCGTCAGCTTGCCCTTCGAACGCATAAAGCTCGGTGTGCTCGGCGGATCGGGATGCTCCGGCTCAGCAAACGTTCCGAAATGCTGCTTCACATATCCCTGCGATCCATATAGTCCCTGCTCTTCGCCAGACCACAGCGCGATTCGGATCGTGCGCCTCGGCTTCACACCAAGAGCCTTGAGAATACGCACCGCCTCCATCGCCACCACGGAACCGGCAGCATTGTCGGTCGCACCCGTTCCAGAGATCCAGCTATCGAGGTGACCGCCGACCATCACCACCTGGTCCTTCAGCTTCGGATCGGCGCCCGGAATCTCCGCTACTGTGTTGAATCCGTGCTCATGGTCTCCCGTAAACTTCGTATCGATGTTGACCTCGAGCGTCACCGGAACCTTATGCTCCAACAGACGCGCAATTCGGTTGTAGTTTTCGACAATCATCGGGCCGTTAGGGATCGTGATCGCGTTCTCCTTCTTCTGCGCGCTCATCGCAAGGTTGGCTCCGTTGTCATCAAAGATGATCCCCGTACCACCGCCGGCGCCGCCATCACGCGAAGGAGTGATAATAGCCACCACTCCCTCCTCCACCATCATCTTCAGCGCAGCCGCCCGCATTTCATACACCTTGCGCCGCTGTGCCAGCAACGCAACGATGTCGCGGCCGGCACGGGTTTCAGCCGTCTCCAGCTCCTTCAGCTCGGCATCCGTGTAGCGCGTAAATAGCGGCTTGTCGAGATCGGGTGTCGTGCGAATCGCGCCGAAGAGCACGATCTTCCCTTTCAGCTTGCCCTTGTATTGGTCTAGGTCTTTCAACTCGGAGACGTTCATCAACACCGCCTCGCCGGTCACCGATCCATTCGTGGAAGGTGACCACGGCGCAGCCTGCATCCACAGCGGAGCCGTATCCGGAGCGATCATCTTCGCCGTCGTACTGATCTGCTGCCAGCCCATTCCGAACTCGCCCCAGTCTTCCAGATGCGCATTCTCGAGACCGATCTTCGTTAGCGTGTCTCGTGTCCACTCATTCGCCTTCTTCATATTCGGCGAACCTGTCAGACGCGGCCCGATGCCGTTTGTCAGGGCATCCGCAAACTCCATCACGTGTGAGTGTTTGAAACCCTCCTCGCGAATCCGCGCATACATCGTCAGGTCGAGGTTCTCTTTGGCTGGCTGAGACCCATAATAGGATGGGATTTCCGCAACAGGCTCTTTTTGAGCGGCCTTCTTATCAGCGGCAACCGAGGGGAGTGCAAGTGTCGTTGCTATCGCCGTAAAGCAGCTCCAGCGCGCGACCATGCGTACAAATGACATAAATAGTCCTCCACAAAACTGGCTTTTCAAAGATCGAAGAATAGCAGAACGAGCCTCCAGAACGGGCTTCCGCATGAGAAAATCTCCCTCATGAGCGATTTCATTCCCCAGAAACCCACCGGCCCTCGCATCGGTGGCCTCAGTCCCAAGGCGCAGAAACTGCAGGCCCTTCGCGAGAAGATGGCTCAGCAAAAAAGCGGCGAAAAGAACTTCTCCGCCTCCTCTGGCAATACACCCAAAACCAAGTCAGCCGCGGCGCACAAGAAGACCAGCTTCCAGCGCAAGGCTACTTAAAACAGGAAGATCCACTCCTACTGTCGCTTACCGCAACATGAGTGGATCCCCAAACCTACCTTTTTATCCCTTGCGCGTAATTCGCTTTACCCAGAGTGTCCCCAAATACCCCCACGCCGCCACCAGGGTAATGATCCCCACAGTGAGCCCCCCACGAGCGTAAGCATACTCGTAGTCCACGTTAGCGTGGGTCACCGCGTTGTAGATCATAATCCCGAAGATCCCCACAAACGTCGTCGCAAAGAATCCGATCACACCGGCGGCTGCTCCGATCAGTAGACTGGCAAACCAACCCAGATCGCCAAGCGGAACACCAAACAATCTTCCCTGTTGATTTTGCGTTTGTTGTGATATTCCTTCTGCCTGCGGTCTTTGCGTCATACCAGTAGAATACTGCTTTATGGCAGAAGGCGTTCAAAACGGACTCTTGCGGGCAGTTCAGGTAGCCCGCGAAACAGCAGTGCATCGCGCTCCTAACGGTATTGCCTACGGGGCCTTTGGCGATAACAGCCTCGAAGGGCGCGATCTGGAACGTATCGTCCAGGCTGTTCCATCAGCAATCGCCGCTGCGCTCGCCCGCAAAGCGTACTACTTTGTGCCTCTCGCCCTCAGCGAGGGCCGCACGGGCGATTCCACCCTGGTCGCTCCCGCCTACACCACCGAGCTTGGCGATCAGGCCACCTGCCACCGCAACGTTACCCTCGACGACGCTGACGGGGTCTTCATCTCTACCCGCCTGCTCGGCGACCGTTTCGCCCTCTCGTTTGAGTTCTTCATTAATGTGGCGCACGCCTTTGTCGATGTCACCGGAGTTCCCGACAGCTTCCAGCAGCTTGCCTGGTCCCAGGCCGTCGCCAGAGTTCGTGGCGAAACCTCACAGGACGCATGGGAAAGCCGCAATCTTTCCTTCTCCGGAAAATCCGACAGTCCAGACATCGTCGACGAACGCGCCAAAACCAGCTTCCTCGAAAGCGCATTCTCCGATTCCATCGCAATCTATCTGCTCTCGCTTGCGATCGATTTCGACTATACAGAGCTTCGCGAACGCGAATATCCGCTGCTTGCCCCCCAGGCCCTCGGCGAACGGCTCCGCCTTGTTGGCAAACTATTTCCGCCCAATGCTGGCTATGAGTTCGCTGTCCGGTATCGCCGTCGCGCATGACGACCTGTATCGGCGACATCTCTTCTGTCACGTTTCCTTAAGCCTGACTTAAGGAACGAATATTCACCTCAATCTGCCGGAACGATGCATCCTAGACATAGAGCCCAAAAAGAGGGGCCTCGCTGCATTCAGCTCCTGCAGGAGAGAGAAATATGCTCGCGAATCGCTCCATACCAAACTGCACAGTCATCCCTGAATTGACTTATCCCGATCTGAGCTATGCGATCCATTGGCTGTGTTCAGCCTTCGGTTTTACTCTTCGTCTCCGCATCGGCGATCATCGCGCCCAACTTAATGTCGGGGATGGCGCCATCGTCCTCACCCACCACCCTTCCGCCGGAGCCGTAACACCGCTGGCGCACTCTCTGCTGATTCGAGTTGCGGATGTCGATGCACATTATCTTCATGCGTCTGAGTATGGTGCACGCGTTCTCCGTCATCCCATCACCTACCCCTACGGCGAACGTCAGTACAGCGTTGCCGATCTCATTGGACGCACCTGGACCTTCTCCCAGTCCGTCGCGGACATTGATCCTTGTGACTGGGGCGGAACCCCCGAAAATCTCTGAACCGATCAATTGGACCTTCTCATGCCTATCATTCGCACCTGTCCTCACTGTGGCCAAAAGAATCGCGTCCCGGCACATCATCTTACCGACACGGGTCGTTGCGGCCAGTGCAAAAACGCTCTCCCTCCTATGAACGAACCTATCGCTGTGGATACAACCCTCTTCGATGAGATCGTCCGCGAATCCCGCGTTCCTGTCCTCGTCGACTTCTGGGCTGAATGGTGTGGTCCCTGTCGCATGGCAGCTCCCGAGGTCGCACGCACCGCGGCCAATCAGGCCGGACGTGCTCTAGTGCTCAAGGTCGATACCGAACAAAACCCTCAGCTCTCCGCACGTTATAACATCCGCGGCATCCCCAATTTCGCAGTCTTCAATGCAGGCAAGCTCGTCTTCCAGCAAGCAGGACTCGTTGGCCATCAACAGATGGAACAGTGGCTCAATCAGGCTCGCAACAGCTAACGACTTGACTTTATCCCCGTTACTGCCTACTCTCCTATTCCAAATAGGAGAGAAGATTTTTATGGGAGACAAGGTAGATCTACTACAGGGAACACTCGAGATCCTTATCCTGAAGTCTGTCTCGCTAGGAGCTCTGCATGGTTACGGCATCCTCCTCCGTATTCAGCAGATCTCACAGGGGCGTCTTGAGATTCCTCAGGGTTCGTTCTATATCGCTCTCTACCGCATGGAGCACAAGGGTCTGATTCGCGGCGAGTGGGGAGAGTCGGAGAATAACCGGCGCGCCAAGTTTTACTCGCTTACTGCTGCAGGGCGAAAACAACTGAAAAAAGAGACAGAAAAATGGAATGAGATGACAGATGTCGTCGGCTCCATCCTCGATGCCACTCCAGAGGCGTTATGAATCTCATTGCTCCGCTTCGCTCATGGTGGAATGCACTCGTCCATCGCCTCGATACAGACAGTGATGTCGAAGCAGAACTTCAGTTCCATATCGACGCCTACACACAGCAGCTCATCGATTCAGGGCTTACACCAGCAGACGCCGCCAGACAGGCGAAGATCGCATTCGGTCATGTTGGTATACAAAAGGAAAAATATCGCGCAGCCATCGGACTTCGTCCTCTACATGAAATCGGCGGTGACATCCGCTACGGCATCCGCTCGCTCTATCGCCAGCCGTCTGTCTCCATCGCAGCTGTCCTTTCGCTTGCGCTTGGCATTGGAGCAACGTCCGCGATGTTCAACGTTATTTACTCCACGTTGCTGCATCCTTTTCCTTATGCCGATGCCGACCGCATCGTGAACCCTTCGCTGATCGACGAAAAACAACCACTGGTGCCGACTTGGTTCGCTCTTGAGCCAGCGCAGTACGAAAGTTTTATCAAGGCGAAGTCGATCGAGAGTGTACTAGGCTTCATGCTCGCCGGTCAGCCTGAGACAGGCGGACCGTTCCCAGAGAATGTCAGCACCGCATATGTGACATCGAACATGAACACCTTCCTCAAGGTTCCCCCATTGCTTGGGCGCGGACTCCAGCTCTCCGACGCTTCGCAGAACGTGGTTGTGCTTAGTTACAAATACTGGCAGCGCCGATTCAGTGGTGACCCCGAAATTCTGGGACATATATTGGACCTCAACCATCAGAGCTTCACCATTATCGGTGTGATGCCATCGCGATTTACCTTTACGGAGACCGTGAGTAACGCGGACGTTTACATCCCCTGGAGTGCATCTCGCAGCTCTGCGCTGTTTCCGTGGATCAAGCTCCGGCCCGGCGTCACACCAGCGATGGCCAATGCAGAGTTTCAGGCCTACCTCAACAAGTTCAAACAGGAAACCCCGCGACATTTCCCAGAGCAGTTTCGCGCTAATGTGGAGCCGATCACCGCTCCATATATGCGCCGTACCGGGCGTACACTGGCAATGCTGTTCGCCGCCGTCATTTTTCTTCTTCTCATCGGCTGCGCCAACTGCTCCGTCCTGCTGCTGGCCCGCGGAGAGGCACGCCAGCATGAGCTTTCGATCCGATCTGCTATCGGCGCCAGCCGGTTTCGAATGATTCGTCAGCTGCTCGTGGAATCGCTGACAATCGCTTTCTCAGGCGCAGCACTTGGGACCGCACTCTCGTACTGGCTGGCTAAATTACCTTTGAAGCTGATGCCCGGCACCTTTCCTCAAGAGGCAGCAATCGCCATCAACTGGCCGGTGCTCGCCTTCTCCGTGACGCTGGCCCTCGTCACGGGAGTTCTCTTCGGCCTCGCTCCTGCTTTGCGTTTTTCCCGCCCCGATGTCTCGACCATGATGCAGGCGCGAGCACGTACACTCAGCACAACAAACAGCAGGCCGCTCAACATACTCATCGGCGCACAGATTACCCTCACCTTCATCTTGCTCGGCGTTGCAGGCGCAGCGATCGCGGGCTTCATGCACATTACCTCCATGAAGCTCGGTTACGACCCACACAACGTATGCTTTATAGGTATTCCGATCAAGCGTGACCCGAACAAGAACCAACAGGCGTATACCAACTACATCTCCCGCATGCGCGACACCGTAGCCACAGTCCCTGGCGTCGTCTCGGTTGGAGTGATGTCCAGTGGAATCCCGCCGTCGCAGCCCTTCGGCGGTTTTGGTTTGCCAGCCTCCTTCGAAATACTTGGACATCCACCTAAGCAACCACAACACGCACTAGTGCCGCTCGTTAGTCCAGAATACTTTGCCGCCCTGAAGATTCCTCTCCTTCGTGGCCGCATGTGGAATGAAGATGAAAATCGCCGCGGAGACTTCGTCGCCGTGGTCAACGAAACCTTCGCCCAGCAATACTTCGCAGGACACAACATCATCGGCCAGCAAGTGCGTACGGACTCCCTGAAGAACGATGATCGGCCGCTTACGATCACCTCACCGAACAGCGGCGACTGGCGCCAGATCCTTGGTGTGGTTGCTGATTCGCAAAACAATGGATTGGAACGGCCCGTTGCCCCGGCCATCTACGTTCCCTATACCACCTTCATGTGGAACTATACCCAGCTCTTCATCCGTACCGCAGGCGACCCACAAAGTATCCTGCTGCCGCTTCGCAACGCGCTACACAGCTTCAATCCTGAACAACGCATCTCGTTCACAACTGAAATCGAAACCCTCGAAGGTGCCTTGAGCCATCAGCCCATCTGGATGCAGCAACATCTCTTCTCCATCCTGTTCAGCTTCTTCAGCGGCCTCGCACTCTTCCTGTCGCTCTTCGGCATCGCAAGTACCGTTCTGTTTGCAACTGCACGCAGACGTAACGAACTCGGCATCCGTATGGCGCTCGGTGCAAGACGCCCCCATATCGTTTGGGCCGTCTCCCGCACAATGCTCTCTACCATCGCCTGCGGTATCGTCGTAGGACTCGCCTTCAACCTTGCGCTACAAAAACTAATCCAGCACTGGATGCCCGCAAACAACGCATCGTTTTGGATCTTCGCTCCGGTGACCGCAGTCCTCTTAGCCGCAGCCACTCTTGCGTGCATGCTGCCCGCTGCACGGGCAGCATCGATTGATCCAGCACAGACGCTTCGCTGCGATTAGCGTTACGTCAGCACCTTGAATCCATATGCGTTCAAATGATCCGCCGGCTTCGCAGGCAGCGTAATCTCCAACCCATCTGCATCCTGCTTTACCTGCAATCTTCCTTTGCCTCCAAGCATCTCCGCACCACGAATCGCCTTCGGATAAAGCGAGTTGCCCTTTGCCAGCGACTTCACCTTCAACTTACCGCCCTCCGGCCAGCCCAGCGCGAAGACATATAGTGTGTCTCCCTTCGCCGTGAAGCGTATATCGCTCGCGCCGAACTTTCTGCCTTTGTTCTCGTTAAAGTTGTGCGAGTCCGCAGCGTCCGGCAATCCCTCACCATAGATCTTGAATGGCCGCGTACCGTAGATACCCTCGCCATGCGCGCGCATCCATCGCCCGAACTCATCGAGAAATTTGTACTCGTCCTCGTCGATCGTGCCATCACCACGCACCGGAATATTCAGCATCAGGTTGCCGTTCTTGCTCACGATATCGACCAGTGCCTGTGCCACCCACTCCGGAGTCTTGTACTTGTGCTCCGTATAAAGCGAACGCTTGTAGTGCCAGTCGCCGATGCAGGTATCCGTCTGCCACGGAGCCTCCATGATCCCTTGTGCACGGCCGCGCTCGATGTCGAGCATCGTCGCGCCCATGTGCTCCTTCGTGTACTCCTTCGCCGAAACCACTGCCTGAGTCTCCCCGCCATGCCACTTCGCACTCGCGTTATAAAAGTGAGCGACCAGATCCAGCCCCGCCTGCCCCAGCGGAAGCTCCTCGTCATCCAGATACAGCATGTCCGGCTTGTACTTGTCGATCAATTCCTGGCAACGCAGGTACCACGTCCGCACAAACTCAGGGTTGTTCGGGGGCACCGTCTCCAACCACCGTCCGTCATTCTGTTTATGCCACGCATTCGCCTCGGCAATCGTCTTGATGCCGTCCGGCATCACCATATTCCTGCCCGTGTACAACTCCTGCGGATCGAACCCGTCCCACCACTTGCCTTTGCCATCCGCCTTCGTCAACGTATAGGCGTCATAACGCTGACCCGCCAGTGGGCCTTCGAGATCGTACCCATATGCCGTCTGAAACCAGTGCCATGCATGCGACGAGTGGTTCGACACGCTGAACCGCAGCCCACGCGCACGCACCAGCTTCTCCCACGTGCCGATGATGTCCTTCTTCGGACCGACATTCATCGTGTTCCATTTGTGATGCGACGAATCGAAGCAATCCAGATTATCGTGATGACAGGCCAGCGCCATGAAGTACTTCGCGCCCGTCTTCACGTACAAGTCCATCAACTTCTCCGGCTCCCAGCGCTCCGCTTTCCACATGTGGTCGATCTCTTTAAAGCCCACCTTCGTTGGGTGTCCGTAGGTTTTTACATGGAAGTTGTAACAAGGGTCGCCCTGCAGATACATGCGTCGCGCATACCAATCGCCTTGCTCCGGTACACACTGCGCACTCCAGTGCGCCCATATGCCAAACTTCGCATCGCGGAACCACTCTGGCATGCGCCACTGTTTCAACGAATCCCATGTCGGCTTGAACTTCCCGGGCATCACCTTGTTCGCCGTCTGCGCCATAAGGCCAGGATTCAGTTTGCAGGCCGCTGCTGCCAGCGTGGCGTTCTTTAATAGAGCCCTCCGCGTTACATCCATCAGACTTCGCCTCCTGTAACCAACAAAATTAGCTTCTCTCTTCGTAACTCAGTACTTAGCACTTTTCTTACGCGAAGAAGACTACCATCCGATCCGCCCATCTGCCGCTGGGAACTTTTTATCGCACCCTCGCGTAGAACACCTTCAGCCATGTCCTGGGCCAGGCAGGTTGTGCAGTCCTGCTCTGCACCTGAATCGACCAAAGAGGTGCCTTATGAAGTTTCTCGTTGCCGCAGCCCTTGCTGCGCTTGCGCTCCCTTATGCTCCAGCGCAGACACCCTGCGCCAAAACATCCGGGACTACGCTCACCGGCATCGTTCATGACACCACGCAGGCGATCATTCCCGGAGCATCGCTCACACTCGACGGTGGGCCTGCGGAAGCCAGTGGCGCCGACGGACACTTCCGCTTTGCCTGCGTCCCGACGGGCACACATCAGCTATCCATTGCGGCACAAGGCTTCGCGACTCAAACCCTCACGGTTAAAACGCCTCACTCCGCCTCACTCGATCTCATTCTTCAGCTCCAGGAAGTCGAGACCCAGGTCGACGTCAGCGGCGATGAGGCCACCTCGGCAGCGAACAGTGCAGCGTCCAGTGGCCCCACGCAAACCATCTCTTCCAGTCGTCTTCAATCTCTTGCCGACGACCCCGATGACCTGCTCCGCCAACTGCAGCAGCTTGCCGCAGCCGCAGGAGGTAACCCTTCCAACGCGACCATCTCCGTCGATGGATTTCAGGACTCAAGCAAGCTGCCGCCAAAAAGCTCCATCGCCTACATCAAGGTCAACCCCGACCAGTTCTCAGCCGAATACCGTGAACCTCCCTTCGGCGGAGGCCGCGTAGAGGTCTACACCAAACCCGGCCAACCCGCCTATCATGGGGCTCTCTTCGCCACCAATGGCAGCCCGTGGATGAATGCGCGTGACCCCTTCTCTACCAGCAAGGCCGCCATCGGCAAGCAGCGTTACGGCTTCGAACTCTCTGGTCCCGTTCGCAAAAAGGGCTCTGACTTCACCATGACCCTTGAGCACCGCAGCATCGACAACTTCGCAGTCGTCAACGCCATCACGCTCGATAGCAATGGCAACCAGCAGCGAACCGTCGCCAATGTCGCCACCCCACAACGCCTCTGGATCGGTACCGCTCGTCTCGACTGGCAGCTCGGCGCAAAAAACACTTTCATCGCCAGCTATAACGCCAACGTCAATCATCTTCAGAACGTCGGCGTCGGCGGAACTGCGCTGGCTGAGGCTGGTTATGACTCCCAACAGTACGAGCATGTTCTTCGCGTCAGCAACATTACCACCGCCTCTGCTCATCTCATGCACGAGGCCCGTCTCAGCTTCAAGTGGGACGGAGAGACAGATAGCCCCACCTCCACTGCACCTCAACTCCAGGTTGCTGGCGCCTTTACTGGTGGAGGCGCTACCCTTGGCCCACAGCGCATCCGCGAACTCGCCATCGAATACGACGACGATGCCATCCTCACCACAAAGAAACATACTCTCAAGTTCGGCACGCAGCTCTGGTTCTACAAAGAGAACCAGCAGCTAACCAGCAACTTCAATGGCACTTACAACTTCGGTGGCGGCTCCGCGCCCGTTCTCGATGCAAACGGCAACCCCGTTCCCGGGCAAACCACAACCATCACCGGCATCGAGCAGTACCGCCGCGCTCTGCTCCATCTTCCCGGTGGAACGCCTACCGCATATACCAATGTAGCCGGTACGCCGAACATCAATTTCAACCTCTTCCAGAATGCATGGTTCATTCAGGACGACTACAACGTCGGTCACGGCGTCCACATTGCCGCCGGCCTGCGTTACTACTGGCAGAACAACCCGACTGTTCTTAGCTCTGCCACGCCCCGCATGGGGATCCTCTGGTCACCCGATAAGAAAAATCGCTGGACCCTCCACGCTCATGGCGGACTCTTCGCCGGGCGCTACGGCAAGGGCGACTACGCCGAGGTCACCCGCATGGACGGCGTCAATCGCATCACCAGCACCATCTATAACCCCATCTATGGCGATCCTTTTATCAACTCCACGCCGATCCACAGCATCCGTCAGTTCTCTCCACACATCTCCAACCTCACCTGGGGAGCATGGAACATCGGTGGCACACGCGTTCTCCCTTACGGCTTCAATCTCTCTGTCGACTACTACAACGGTCGCATCTGGAATTACACGCGCTCCAACAACATCAACTCACCTCTCAACGACAGTCCTTACGGCCCACGCCCCGGCCCCGCCAATCTCAACATCCTTCAGATGCAGAATAGCGGTCAGGGCCGCGTAAATGCCGTATTCGCTGGTATCGAGCAACACTCCTTCAAGCGTGTGCAATTCTTCTTCGGTACCGTCCGCGTCAATCTCCTCGATGACACCGACGACAACGAATTCTCCACCCCGCAAAGCTCCACCTCAAATGCTGGCGAACTCGCCTACCGCAGCAATCAGAACGTCTGGAACATCTTCGGCAACGGAACCTTCAAATTGCCTGCTGGCATCCAACTCAGCACCAATTTCAACGGCGGCGGTGAGCGTCACTTCAATATCACCACTGGTTTCGACAACAACGGCGATGGTAATTTCAATGACCGGCCACAGTACGCCATCTCTGGCCAGACGGAAGTGATCCCAACTCCCTGGGGACAACTCGTCGCCAGTGGAGGTACCGGCGTCTTCCCGCGTAATAAAGGCGTCATGCCCTGGGTCTTCTATCTCGACACCAATCTTCAACGCGCCTTCAAACTCACCCGCAACGCCAAAGCGGAACACCAGCAGACCCTCACCGTGAACCTTCGCACTGCCAATATTCTGAACCACACCAATGTCACGGCCATGGGTGGAGTCCTGGCCTCTCCGCTCTTCAATCGCCCCTTTGCCGCCGACCCCGGTCGTCGCGTTGAGGCCGGTCTGCGCTACAACTTCTGAACTCAGCGTGAACAATCTTCATCTTTGTTGTAAACAGGCCCGTTATCCTAAAGCCATGCCCCGCACGTTGCTGGTCTGCGCGTTCCTGCTTTCTGCCATCATCCCTGTCCACGCCATTGAGGTTGGCATCTCCGCCCAGGCCCTCGAGCGCACCCTGAAGACGCAGCTCTTCAACGGTCCCGAAGGTCGCTACTATCTACGCGGTGATTCCCGCTCCGCCTGCTATGTCTATGCCGACTCGCCTCGCGTCTCCTTCGATCAGGATCGTGTTGTCGTCCGCGTCCACACTCGCGCCCGTCTGGGTACCGGCATCCGGGGAGCCTGCATGGGAGTCTCTATCACCCGCGAGGTTGACGTCTCCATCTTGCCCGATGCGCAGGGCGAAACCATCGGCTTTCGCGATGCCCGAATCGACCATCTCTCCAACTCTCGCGAGCTTAATTTTCTTCTTGTTCCATTCCTGAGCCGTGAGCTCCCACAGCAGATGAAGGTCAACGCCGCCGATCTGATGAGGCAGCTACTGAGCCGGTCCGCCGAAACCACGGGCTATGCCTTCTCGCTGACTGCCCTCAAGATCCACTCCATGCTCGTCCAGGGATCCTTGCTTGTTCTCGACGTCGACGCCCGTATGAGCGTCAACTAACGCTATCGACGTTGCGTTCTCCTGTTTCAGGCGCTTCTCCGCAAGGATCACCCGCGCGTCCTCGCCCGGCAGCATCACCGCCGGCGTGTCCTTCGGCGGAGAAAACCTTCCGCCCGTCAGATACGCGACGCCCACCACCGCCGTAAACTCCGGATAGAAGAGCGCGAGCGGAACCACATACTTCTTCGATTTCACCAGAGACTCCGTAATGCCATCGATAGAATGGCTTCGCGGAATCTCCCCTGGAACCTGCGGAATCATGAACACCGTAAACGGAAGATTTGGATTCTTCTTCGCATACTTCGACAGCGACTTCGCCACCTGCTTCGGCGTTGTCATCCCCAGGTCGATCAGCATGCTGCGATGCACCGCATGAGGAAAATAAAAATTTAGCGCCACACGCGAAAAATCCGCACAGTTATGGAAGAACAGGTTGAAGTGGCTGACATTTCGCTTATCGTTGTAATGCGCGATGAACCGCTCATCCTCTTCGCGGCTCGTCTCGACCTGGAATCCATAGATCTTGCGGTCGTACGACGAACCTACAAGCTGGACCCATTCTCCCTTCGGCGCTTCAGCGACTCCCTGACGATTAAGAACATCAGGAGCAAGCTCCTGCAGATGGTTCCTGCGGTAGCGGTCTCGTAAGTCTTCCCGTAGGGTCGCATCCGCCGTCGCAGGAACATCTTCGACGCGATCGACAGCATAGAGATACGGCACCAACGGAATCGCCAGCCAGTCGTAGCCTGCAATCTTGTGATATCGGCTAAGAACGACGCCTTGCTCTCCTTCGTGGCACATCCTCAAACGCGTCGGCGAATCCGCACAGATGTGATTGAAATACAGCGCTCCGTGCCCGGTCGGGTTGACGCTTCCAAAACCGCCGTAAGGCTCTTCCATCAAGAAAGCAACATCAGCCCGAGCAGCAGCCAACCCACCCACCAAAAAGAACACCGCAATCCCCACAACACACACACTACCGCGTCGCACAGAGCTCGAGAATCTCTGTGCCGTAGAAGTCAAGAAAGTGAAAATCAAGTTCATCTCTATCTAAAAACCAATACGAAAATTGAAGTTGCTCGGTTCCCTAAGGTCTTTTCTAAATACAAGCTCTGCAATACTTAGACGCTTGTTTTCAGGCAAACCAGAGCATAGATTCTGAATGAATTGAGGCAACCTTTTTCCGGCGTCCGGAAGATCAACTTTCCGGCAAAACGCCGGGATTTATTACTCCACCCCAACCTTGCGTGAAGGTTGCTTCAGGCCATAGGGGCATATCTTTAGTAACGGACACTCCCCACATTTAGGCTCTGAAAAAGTACAAATGGTCTGACCAAGCTTTTTGATCAGCTGGTGGTGCTCATCCAGCATCTCCGCGCTCCACGTCTCGGGAACCAAACGCATTAATCGTTCCTCTGTGGTCGCTGCATCAGCCCGTGGAGTCAGTCCCAGGCGCTGTGTCACTCGCAGATGATGCGAGTCCACGCACATCGCTCGTCGCCGTAGCGTGGAGAAGTTCACCACCGCTGCGCTTGTCTTCGACCCAACGCCAGGAAACTGCTCCAGCCAGGCCCGAATTTTGTCTGTACGGTATCGCGCAAGAAAATCCAGGGTCAGGCTGCCGTATCGCTGCGTAATTCCTTCCAGCGAGGCCTTCAGTTGTACTGCCTTCTGCTCAGGAAAACTGACATCCCGAATCGCATCCTCAATCTCAGCAAGCGATGCATCGCGCAGGTTCTCCCATGTGCCAAACCTCTCGCGCAGATGACGCACCACCGCATACGTCGTCTCCGTCTTCGTGCGCGAAGAGAGCAGGGAATAAATGAACTGCGAAAGCGGGTCCCACGGCTCACGCGGCTTCTGCTCACCAAAATATCCGAGCAGTAGCCGATGAATATGCGGAAGCCGGTCCGCCTCCTCCGGTGTCAATGGACGCCGGAAGGATGCTCCTTCACCATCGTTCGCTGGAAATAATTCGCGGGCTGCCTGCATTCCTTCTATTTTATTTAATTTCGCGTCACTCCCACCTGTACGCGTCCTTCAGCCTGCAGTCCCCACGCCATACGCGGAGTATTGTGAGCCAATCCTACACGGCCTTTGCGATCAAGCAGAATCATGCCGCCATGTCCACCTAACCGCGCATAAAGGTAATCAATTGCTGCCTTTGCAGCCTCTTCCGGCGATGCTCCCGCTGCCACACGATCTACAGCCCACTTGCCTAGCACCAGCTTCATAATGGGCTCGCCCCAGCCGGTCAGCGAAACCGCCGCAGACTCGTCATCGGCATAACAACCGCAGCCAATCAGCGAGGAATCCCCCACCCGTCCCGGAGCCTTCGACAGGGTCCCTCCGGTACTCGTACCCGCAGCAATATGGCCATGCTGATCGAGCGCAACCGCACCGACCGTGTCATGAGAATCGAGCGGCCCGGAAAAGGTCGTATCCTTTGCCCCCACCAGTTCTGCTTTCTGAAAGGCCATCAGCCTCTCTCGCTCGCGAGGCACAATCAACTCCGTGTTATCGATCAGATCCATGCCGTGCTGCCGCGCAAATCGCTCCGCACCTGTGCCAACAAAGTAGACATGTGGGCTGTGATCGAGCACCAGCCGAGCCGCGCGGATCGGATTCTTCAGCCGCTCTACACAGGCCACTCCACCGGTGCGAAGATTCTCGCCGTTCATCAGCAGGGCATCCAGCTGTACACGCCCATCGCGCGTCAGAAACGATCCTCGGCCCGCATCGAAGGCCTCATCGTCCTCCATCACCGCAACGGCTGCTTCCACAGCGTCCACGGCGCTCGCACCCCGTTCCAGCAACGCATATCCAGCAGCAAGAGCATTGGCAATTCCGGCTTCATGGGCAGCAATCGCATCGTCCGGCATCGCCCATGCGCCGCCGTGAATCAGCAGAATAGGAGAGGTCTTCATTCCATACTCGATTGTATGCAAATTTGCGCTGCAAACCCTCGTCATCCTGAGCAAGCTGGATACCCCATACATGCGGAGCATGTGTGGGAAACCCAGAGCCTCCACCCCTCGTCATTTCGACCGAAGCTGTCGCCGTCAGGCGACAGCGTAGTGGAGAAATCCCCGTATTTCGTCTTTCTGATTTTGGCAATTCGCTTCTCAATGAAAAATCAAAGAATAAGAACCAATTAGCTCTCCAAAAATAAGGGAGCAGCAATAGCTGCTCCCGCGGAGAGTATTCGTTGCAAATCTCTATTCATGATGCGGCGAAAGCCCGATCACGAAAGATACCGTCACGCTGCGGCCAGCAAGAAGCCCCAACGTATCCCCTGGATCGGCTTTGTAGGTTGCACCTGAAAGCGCAGGAGTGAGACTGGTAATCTGCCGAGTATCAAACAGATTGTTGAAGCTCAATCTCAGCTTGCTCTGATCGAAGAACGACCCCTTGCGAATGGTGTAGTTGAAGAACAGGTTCGTCAGGTTGAAGGAATCGATCGGCACATACTGGTTGATGACCGTGCTTCCTTTGCCACCATCGTTCCACATCGAACCGATACGCTTATTGAAGATGCCGAAGTCCAGATACTTCTGCTGGTAGGTCAGGCCCAGTCCTTCGGTATCGCCTGGCGTGCTGGCAACCCACTTGTTATAGCTCGGATTCGCTACCCCGCCAATCGTCTGCGAAACATACTTCGCCGTTCCCACAGTTCCGTTAGCGTACAGGCTCAAACCTTTATAGATATATAGATTCGCTTCCCCCTCAAAACCCTTCGCCGCGCTGTTGCCGGCCTGAGAGTAAGAGGTCGCACTTGGGTTATTCGGGTCCGGCGAAGACGTGTACACGTTCTCGAAGTTGATGTAGAAGTAGTCAGCATTTACGGTTGCGTGACGCAGCTTAACCACCGTGCCGCCCTGATAGCTCTTGGCTCCCGTCGGCTTCGGCAATGTCGAAACCACAGCACCGGTTACATCAAAGACCGAGCTCGGCGGAATCACCGAACCTGTCGAGAACTGCCCGTACACACTCCAGTTTGGCTTGATGCGGTAGTTCGCGTCCACACTGGGCAGATAGCTGTTGTATCCGGCCGAATGCGCTACAAAAGCGGCTCCATTCAGGTTGCCGACGGTCTTTCCATTGTCCGCATACTGCTTCAGGTCCTGGTTATAGTGCGCCCATTTGAAACCAGCCGTCACCGTCAGCGCGTTCGTCGCGCGGTACTCAAACTCAGCATACGGCTGATAGCTGTTGGTCCAGAACTGCTCGTGGAAGTTCGGCAGCGCATCGTCCTTACGGGTCAGCGGATTTGAAGGTATCTGGTAACGGTTGGTCGTTGCCCACTCGTACCACATGCCAGTGCGGAAGATGCCGTACTTCGAAACCTTGCTCAACGAGGTAATCTCGCCGTACTTACGATAACTGTTCAGCTTGTCAACCGCGCACGGATTGGGGGAAGTACCTGTAGTGCAGTTCTTCGCATTAATCGGCCCATTGTTCTTCGGCTGCGTCGCATAGTACTGTGCGTTGTAGTAGCTGTACGTGTAGGGCTTGGTATCGAGCGACCATCCATTACCAAACTGCTGCTTATATCCCACATACTCGAAGTCCGTCGGGACCCAGTACGTGTTATACGCCTGGTAATTCTGCTGCGTAGGATCGTTGTTCTGCAGCAGATAGTTGTAACCATTTTGCGCGATCTGCGCCCGTGTCGGTCCCTTGATGTTCGGTGTGTTCGCCGTCAACCGGATCACACCGGCAAACCCCGTCAGCACCTTCGTGTCAGAAAACTTGTATTGATACTTCAACGAACCGGCATTCCGCTCCTGGCGATTCAGCGTCTGGAAGCCATCTGATGTCATGCGATGTATATCGATCAGCAGATTGTTGCGTTTCTTTTCGCCACCGAAGTTGCCAGTATCGAACTGCCCATCCGAAAGAATCGTATTAAACGACCCATAGCTCATCCCAAGACGCAGGTTGCGCACATCGGTCATCTCCTTCGATAGCAGATTGATCGAACCGCCAAAGGGAGTCGGCCCCAGAGTGGACGCCGTTCCCGGACTGCGATCAAAGTCCACTCCACCAAGCCACTGCGACGGAAAGAACGCCCACGAGTGATGCGAAGGCGTGTTCGTATCGTTCCACGGAATACCGTCGAAAGTAATGTCGTACAAGCCATCTGAGAAACCGCGGAAGTACATCTTCGCGTCGCCCAGCCCAACACCATTGGAGTTGATGCTGAAGACACCCGGCGTCATCTGCATCACTTCGGTATAGTCCGCCACAGGCGAACTAAAGTTCTGGATAAACGCCGTGTTCACCTCTGTGCGTGCGCTGCGTGCCTCCAGCAGCCCATCCATCGGAGCGTACTGCGCTGCGATGGAGTTCGCGTTGCTCGCCTCTACCGTGATCTGGTCCGTCACAGAACCGATGTTCAGCGTAAAGCCAATCTGTATCGGCTGTCCC
The DNA here is from genome assembly GCF_014274685.1 of Edaphobacter sp. 4G125. Taxonomy (NCBI): domain Bacteria; kingdom Pseudomonadati; phylum Acidobacteriota; class Terriglobia; order Terriglobales; family Acidobacteriaceae; genus Edaphobacter; species Edaphobacter albus. The sequence goes on along the minus strand of NZ_CP060393.1, from coordinate 392,034 downwards.
GCCGCCACCGCAACATTTTTCTTTGTACCGAGCGCAAATCCCGGGGCCGAGGCCTCTACGGTATAGCTTCCATCTGCAAGTGCAGGAACCGTAAAGCGTCCAAGATCATCGCCCGCGATCTTCGTTACGACATTCGTTTTCTCATTCCTGAAAACGATCGTCGCATGGGGAATTCCCGTCCCCTTCGTATCCGCAACACTTCCTGTGATCAGCCCCGCTTGCTGCGCCGTCAGCGTCGCTGTCAATACGAATCCCAAAACGAACGCGCACATCAGCGTCGTTATCTTTTTCAAACCTATCCTATGCATGCCTCAAACCTCCAAAATTGCACAACCTTTTCACTTCGGAGAAAACTCTGCTGATCTGTTCACCCCAGAGGAAGCGCCAGCAGGTTTCTGCCGCGCAGACTCCAGCTCCTGCGACCGCGAAGATTCACTCCGCCTTGCAGAAGTACCGCCTGAAATTTCATCGTGACTTTGAAACTAGAGCGGACTTGTAACGAGGTTTTTAACAGGACGTGAATGCAAGGTTTAAATCGCTGCAAACAGGTGATTTATACTCAACGCCTTCTTTTTGAAGACTAAGTGTGACTTAAGCTGACTATGTTTCAGCGGTACAGAAACACGCATCGAAGAACATACGGATCACCCACGATGCCTTCTAGCGTCATTGCCGCCATGCACTACGACGACCGCGCCCACATCCTCACCATCATCTACCGTGGCAAGCGCGGAGCCTATCGTTACTACGAAGTCGCGCCTGAGGAGTATGCTGAGTTTCGCTCTGCTCTTTCCAAAGGAACATATCTGAATCAGATCTTCAAAGCACGCCAGCATCCTTACGAACGGGTCGGCTCATCTCATATCATTCACCCTGCGAACCCAGATCGCCCTTAGGAGACATTGATGGCAAAGACAATTGCAGACGTGATGGTCGAAAGCCTAAAGAACGCCGGAGTCAAACGCGTCTATGGCCTTCCAGGTGACTCCTTGAATGGCTTCACCGATGCCATCCGTAAAGATGCCGCTCTGGAGTGGGCCCACGTCCGCAATGAGGAGGTCGCCGCCTTCGCCGCCGGAGCCGAAGCGCACCTCACCGGATCACTCGCCGTCTGTGCCGCCAGCTGTGGCCCCGGCAACCTGCACCTCATCAACGGACTCTTCGATTGCCACCGCAGCCGCGTTCCTGTCCTCGCCATCGCGGCCCACATCCCTCGCGTCGAAATTGGCAGCGGCTATTTCCAGGAAACGCATCCCCAGAATCTCTTCAAAGAGTGCAGCGACTACTGCGAGATGGTCAGCATCCCCGAACAGATGCCGCGCATGCTTGAGATTGCCATGCGAAGTGCCGTCTCTCGATCTAGCGTCTCCGTCATCGTCGTTCCTGGCGAGATCTTTCTTCACGATGCTCTCGACGACAACCCCATCCTGCCTATCCGTACTCCACAACCACTCCTTCGCCCGAATGATGAAGAGTTGCGCGAAGCCGCGAACCATCTGAACGCAGGAAAGAGAGTGACCATCCTTGCCGGAGCCGGATGCAAAGGTGCCCACGATGATCTGATTGCTACAGCCGCAAAGCTGAAAGCACCCATCGTCCATGCCCTGCGCGGCAAAGAATATATCGAATACGACAATCCTTATAACGTCGGCCTCACTGGACTGATCGGCTTCAGCTCCGGATATCACGCCATGGAAGACTGCGATACCCTGCTGATGCTCGGCACCGACTTTCCCTATCAGCAGTTCTTCCCCACGAAGGCAACCGTCCTTCAGATCGATGCTCGTGGCGAGCAACTGGGCCGCCGTACACCGATTCATCTCGGCCTCGTCGGCACCATCCAGCACACTCTGCCCGCGCTGCTTCCATTACTGAACCAGAAGACCGACGCCGCCCATCTCGAGACTCACGTCAACGACTTCAAAAAAGTATGTGAGGGCCTCGAAGATCTCGCGCAGCCCGACAACAATCGCACTCCCATTCATCCGCAGTATGTCGCGCGCCTCATCGATCAGTTGGCTGCGGAAGATGCCATCTTCACCTGTGATGTCGGAACCCCCACAGTCTGGGCCGCACGCTACCTCACCATGAATGGACAACGGCGCTTGCTCGGATCTTTCGTGCATGGCTCTATGGCCTCAGCCGTCCCTCAGGCAATCGGAGCACAGGCATCGCATCGCACACGTCAGGTCGTCGCTCTCGCAGGAGACGGCGGACTCGCTATGATGCTTGGCGATCTCCTCACCCTTCGACAGCTCAAACTCCCCATCAAGATCGTCGTCTTCAACAACAGCTCGCTTGCTTTTGTTGAACTGGAAATGAAGGCCGCCGGCATCGTGAACTATGGCACCGCGCTCGACAACCCCAACCTCGCCAATCTGGCGACTGCGGCAGGCCTGCACGGCGTTCGGGTCGAGCAGCCCAACGACCTTGAAGATGCTCTGCGAACGGCCTTCCAGGTCCCTGGCCCTGCACTGGTTGAAGTCATAGTGAATCGGCAGGAGCTTTCCATGCCTCCGTCCGTCACCTTCGAACAGGCCAAAGGCTTCTCTCTCTGGGCGGCAAAATCCGTTCTCAGTGGACGCGGCGACGAGGTACTCGATCTGGCAAAGACGAATATTCTCCAGCGAATTCTTAAATAACGTTCCACCAAACCCACAGGTTTATCGAACCACCATCGCAGCGAAGAATCCCTGTCTTGTTGCAGGATTCCCTTCAACTCCGATGAAGTGTCATCTTGAACGAAGTAATTTGCGCATTCTGCAAATTGAGAAATCAAAAGATCTGCGATTAGTTCCGCCAAAGGTCTACGCTTAGCACTACATCCTCTTCACCGTGTGCCACGACATCGCCTCATCTTCCAGCACCTGCAGCAGCATATTCTCCGGCGGAAGAAACCGCTTCACCATCCCGGGAATCATCCGTGCAATTGGCGATTGCCGCATTACAATCAGGTCCGTAGATTTCTCTGGAACGAAAGCGTGGCTCATCGAATGGGTCGTTCCGCCCTCCACATACATGCGCCGCGTGCCTCGCTGCACTTCATGCTCGATGTGAAAAGCTCGCATCACGGTTGCTAAAGAGTACTCCGGCATGTCCGTGCGATTAATCTGCCAGTGCATCTCGAAGTTACAGTCGTAGTACCGACCTCCCATCAGGCTCAACCAACGGCCATCGCGGTCCCGCAAACCGCAAAACAACGGGGCCTTCATATAGCCGAGCGAATCATAGCGCCATCCTGCCGTCTCATCCGATACCGGATACGCCGAGATGCGATTCAGCTCAATGAAGTCCTCGCGCGAAATCTTCACCTCCGGAACGAATACGCATCCCAACTGGTTCTCGGCACGGCGGCGATAGTAACGCAGATGGTTTCGCGTTCTTGCTCCCAGCTTCGCCAGTGTCATGTCCAACGTCGCTTCAAACGGAAGATATCCCGCGATCTCGCGCTCACGGCTGGCCCAACGGCACGAATACCTCGAGTCTTCCAGCACCTGTTCCCCTAGCGCGGTATTGATCGCGACCTCCTCATGTCGAAAGGAGATCAGGACACACTGTGCGCCCCGCTTCAGCAGATGGCGGCACGCAGACAGGGCAAACAACGTTCGTTGAGAAGGTCTCGAGACTAGTGTCCTTCGACCCGTCGTGTCGTCCGTCGCAAAGATCCCGGTCCCGCGTCCCGCAATATGGTGTTCGTACAACAACACCGTTGCATCAGGGGCATCAGCCTGAATGTTTCGAGAGAGTGATAGAAGAGAAGGCGTCTTCTTCCGAAGCTGCGGACGGGAAAGAAAAAAGTTCAGGTCGTCCATGGCGCCGGGTTGAATGCATCGGTTAGCAAGTCCTTTAAGGGCCGATTGCATTTGTAAAATTGAAAAAGCTCCACGCATCACGTGAAGATTTGAAGACTGCGCTGGAGACGAGACAGCACTACTGGAGCTCACAGACACTGTGGAATACATACATCCAATCCCCTCGGAAAAAGAAGCAGCTTTCAGGCAAAAACTGATGCAAGTAAGTCAGCTGATCCGTCAGGGCCCACGTGCGAGCTCACAAAGAGACTCAAAAACATACTAACGCTGTTTCTCACTTTAGATAGATGCTTTTCTTTACGAAAACAACAAAAAAGCGAGATCCATCATCTTCGCTGCTGGGTTCTCATTTATGGAAAAAGGCGACATCAGTGGGAACATTCGCGCTCACAATCAAACGCTAACCGTGTCGCCCTGCGTGACTTCGAAGGAAACGAGCGTGGGCCGCGTGCTGATATAAGGGAGCGCAGCGACATGCGTGGGGTCATTGACCCGCTACTGTTTTACGGAAGCCTCAAGAACCGCCTGCGATACCTTCCGGCGCTCGGTTTCGAGATAGGTATACCGGATCCGATGGATCACCGTAATCGTCGAAAACACGGCAAGCACCCAGAGAGCAGCGGCCATCACGCCCCAACGATTGAAGAGCGCACCCAGAATGACGCAGACGATCCGCTCCGGACGTTCCATAAAGCCGACCTTGCAGGTCCCAATCAGCGCCTCAGCCCGGGCACGCGTGTAGCTCACCATCAGGCACGCCGTCATCACAAACGCCACCAGCCCCACATAGAACAACCGGTTGCCGCGTGCATAGTAGACCAGCAGGCCAAAAAAGATGGCGACATCGGAGTACCGGTCGATCACGGAATCAAAGAACGCTCCAAAGATCGAAACCTGGTTCGTCTGACGTGCCACCCGGCCATCCACCATGTCGAAGATTCCAGCACCAATAATGATCAGGCCGGCATAGACGAACATGCGGTTGGCGTGTGGACCCCGCGCAAAACCAAAGAAAAGCGCGGCAACAATATTAATGATCAGACCAATGAACGTGAGCGTGTTTGGAGAAATACGGGAGAGCGCCAGACCGTTGACGATCTTCTGCAACAGCCAGCCGCTCCCCTTCCCAAATGCGCTTGTCCAGGTCAATCTCTTCCTCTACCGCTTCTTACTGCTGGCACAGCAATCTGCTGTGCGCCCAAACCTTACTCCGTCACGTCGTGAATCGTCACCAGCTTAAGGACCTCAAGTTCACGCTTGCCGTTCGGAGTGACAACAGTAGTCGTATCGCCCACCTGCTTTCCAAGCAGCGAGCGGCCAATTGGGGACGTCGTGGAGATCAGCCCTTTGGCGACATCCGATTCCTCGCTGGTCACCAGCTTGTAGACGATCTCCTCGTCCTTCGAAGTATCGAACACCGTGACGGTGGCACCGAAGCCAACCTTGTCGTGCGGGATGTTCGAAAGATTTACCAACGCCAACTCGCCCATCCGCTTTTTGAGCTGACCCAGGCGCGCGTTCACAAACTCCTGACGCTGCTTCGCCATGTGGTACTCGGCGTTCTCGCTCAGATCGCCTAGGGCGACCGCCTTCTTGATCTCGGCTGGAAGCTCAGTCGTCAGCTCATACTCCAGCTGCTTGATCTCCTCCTGGAGCCGTTTCATGATCTGTTCTGGCATTCTGCCTTCCTGATACCTGGCATGTTTCAGACCCGTAAATCATCCACAAACAGGGAATTCCCCCGCAGGCTCAAAAGCTCGCGTTTGGGGGTCGAAAAGATGATTATACGACTTCGCGTCAGAATCGCCCGTCCATCCCATACCTCCTCCAGTCCCCCGCAAAACCATGTCAAGTCTGTTTCTATTTATCTCTTTTAGAAACATAGCCTTACAAATGCAGAATCACCCGATCCACTCCTCTAAAATAGAACTAACGACCAAAAGTAATAATTTGATCGAACCCGACAGAAGTGTCATTTCGACCGTAGCCCATAGGGCCAGAGCCGAGAAACCTGCTTCTCCAACTCAGAAATTCATGTCTTCTCGAAGTGTCATTTCGACCGTAGCTGCAGCCGTAGGCGCAGCGCAGTGGAGAAATTCCCGCATTTCCTCAACTGTCGATTTGCACCCGACCACCCGTAAACCGAACAAGTACAAGCCTAACTATCGACAATTGAATACTTTGCATCAAATTGACGGGGGAGGGTGTCTATGACACAAGCAGTGCAAAACGAATCCCTTTCCTCCTCTAAAATAGAGGCCAACCGGAGGCTCTCCCCGCTTTGAAGTTTCTCGTTACCCTGTTTCTCCTCGTCCTCCTCGCCGCCGGCGCAGCGTACTGGTTTGCCTACACCCCCTTCGGCCCTTCGAACGAAACCTTCGTCGAGATCACCCCGCACACCGGGACCCAGGCCATGGCCTCGCAGCTTCAAGGTGCCGGGATCATTCGCAACCGGCACGCCTTTGAGTTGCTCCGCCTTGTCCGCGGCGGAACTCTCAAAGCCGGCGAGTACCGCTTCGACCACCCCGCCCCCATGACCGAGGTTTATAACCGCCTCGTCCGGGGAGATATCTTCACCCACGCTCTCACCATCCCCGAGGGCTACAACATCTTTGATATCGCCCAGGCCGTCCAGGACGCCGGGCTGGGGCAACGGGACGAGTTCCTCCAAGCCGAGCGCCAGCACACCGAGCTGATCGCCGAGTGGACCACCAACGCCCCCCATCCACCCGACTCGCTTGAAGGTTATCTTTTTCCAGACACCTATCACTTCGCCCGCCACACCTCGGCCGTGCACATCCTGGCCACCATGGTGCGTCGGTTCCGCCAGGCAGCACAGCAACTGAACCTTCAAGGCGATATCTCCCGTACCGTCATCCTCGCCTCGCTCGTCGAGAAAGAGGTCTCACAGGACGCCGAACGGCCGCTCGTTGCGGGTGTCTTCGAGAATCGCCTCGAAAAGTCGATCCCACTCGCGACCGACCCGACCGTCATCTACGCGGCGATGCTCGAGAACCGCTGGCGTGGAACCATCCACGTCTCCGACCTGCAATCCAACTCGGCCTACAACACCTACCGCCGCGCAGGACTACCGCCAGGCCCCATCTGCAACCCCGGTATGGCTGCCTTCCGGGCTGTGCTCTCTCCGGCCAAGACCGACTATCTCTACTTTGTCTCCGATGCTGCAGGACACAGCCGCTTCTCCGCCACCCTCAAAGAGCACAACCAGAACGTCCAGGCCTATCGCAAAGCACGACAACGTTAAGAAAACCTTGCACTTTGCGGAACCTTTGCGTATCCCCACTCATCTAAATCCTCTGGTACAACAGCTTCCATTGAAATCCAGACGGATATACTTAAGCTTCGTGCGCATGAAGATTAAACAAGCCCTGGCGCTGGGGATGGTTGGGCTCCTCCCCACACTAACGGGATGCCTCTCCCACACCCGTTATGTCCCGAAGACCCGTGTCGCCGATGTCATTATCAGCACTTCGCTGGACGCCATGGCAAGGCAGATCGTATCCCGCTACGACTCCATGCAGACCTTCAACGCTAGTGTCGAGATTTCGGCTACGACCGGTGGCGGTCTTCAAGGAAAGGAGATCCAGTACACCTCTTTCGCCGGTTACATCCTCATGCGTAAGCCGGAATTCCTCCGTGTCTTGCTGCTGGTTCCCGTCGTGCGTACACAGGCCCTCGATATGGTCTCTGATGGACAGAGTTTCAAGCTTCTGATCCCTCCTCGCCACCGGGCCATTGTAGGGAGTAACACCGTCACAACACCTTCCAAGAACGGCCTGGAAAACCTCCGGCCGGACGTCTTCTTCGATTCGATGTTCATCCAGGGACCGGAGCAAGGCCAGCTGATCTCGATGACCACCGATATCCGGGTGATCGAGTCCGGAAAGAAGAAAAAGGATCTGATCGAAGAGCCCGCCTATGCTCTGCAGATTCTTGCCAAACCCGACGACCAGACCGTCCGCACTCTTCGCGTGATCCACATCAACTCCACCGACCTGCTGCCCTATCAGCAGGACATCTACGATACCAACGGCCAGGTAGTTACGAAGGCGCACTACAGCAACTACCAGTTCTACGGCAACACTCCTTATCCTTCGAACATCATCATCGAGCGGCCTCGCGATCACTACTCCCTGACCGTCAACATCACCAAGCTCACCCTCAATGGCAAACTTGACGACGATCAGTTCGAGCTGAAAATCCCTGAAAATATCGCCGTCGAGACGTTGAAGTAATCAATCTTTCTCAACTGAACGCCTCTACTTTCTTTTCTATATAAACTGGTCTAACCATTTATCCAGAGAAGGTTCCAGCCAATGCCCTGGTTTTCTGTAGAAGCAGACGCACTTACGGAACAACAAATTAAAGAAGCTGCCCAACGGCTGGTCGACGAAGCGCAACACCGCATCGCGCCGCAGCTGAAACGAGTTCTTCTATTGCCGCCCGACCTGACCCGTGCTCATTCAGGAGTCGGCAAGATTACGGAATGGGTCTACCAGGAGATTCTTGCCCGCGAGCCCAATGCATACATTCGCATCATCCCGACTCTTGGCCAGCATGTCCCCCACACGGAAGCCGAAAATAAGTGGATGTTCGGCTCGATTCCGAACGATGTGATTCTCGCGCACGACTGGCGCAATGGTGTCTCGCCCGTAGGCACGATTCCTGCCTCACTGGTTGCCGAGACCACTGGCGGGGCTGCTGACTGGGAGATTCCCGTCGAGCTCAACTCCACGCTGATGGATCAGCCCTGGGACCTGATCGTCAATCTGGGCCATGTTGTTCCCCATGAAGTGCTGGGGTTCGCCAATCACAATAAGAACTATTTCATCGGCCTTGGGGGCAAGCAGACGATCTGTGCAGCGCACATCGCTGCAGCAGTCTATGGAATCGAGAAGAACCTCGGCTGCCTGGTTACACCTCTTCGCGCTTGCTTCAACTACGCCGAGGAAGCCATGCTCAAACATCTTCCGGATGTCTATCTCCAGATCGTGATGCAACGCGACGCCGAAAACCGCCTGGTTACCAGCGGGCTCTATATCGGGGACGACCCGGAGACTTATCTTCAGGCAGCTCGTCGTTCGCGCGAACAGAACATCACTATCTTTGAGAAGCCCGTAAAAAAGGTGGTAGCGGTGATGCAGGCCGATGAGTTCCGTGCAACGTGGGTAGCGAATAAAGCCGTCTATCGTACCCGCATGGCAATCGCCAATGGCGGCGAACTGCTGATCATCGCTCCCGGTGTCGAGCGTTTTGGCGAACAGCCTGAGGTCGATGCTTTGATCCGCAAGTACGGGTACAAAGGAACTCCACGCACCCTCGAGTTCTACAAAACCGAAGCAGACATGCAGGCCATTCCGCATGGAGTCGCTCACCTGATCCATGGATCGAGCGAAGGGCGCTTCACCATCACCTACGCTCCGGGTCCAAAGATCTCAAAGCAGGAGATCGAGCAGATCGGCTATCAGTACGCTTCACTTGCCGAGGTACAGCAACGTTACAGCCCCGACAGGATGAAGGAGGGCTGGAACACGATGCCCGATGGCGAAGAGGTCTTCTACATCTCCACACCGAGCGCTGGCCTATGGTCGACCTACGAAAAGCTGCATAGCCCGCTGCGGCGAGAGCTTGTTCCTGCCTAATAAGTTCGAGAGAAAGGCTTAGCACCGATTGCCACCGGTCACACCGATTGCAAAATGACGACCGCGGGATCAGCACGGAGAACACGGACTAAAAAGCTAAAGAATGGATTTGAAACACGAGGTGAAAGCAGTTCGATCATGAGGGCGTATACGACCAATTGGATCCTTCGGCCTTATTTTGAAATGTCATCTTCGCCCTGCGTAGTGGGGACCCTGTTCGCGGTGGAATGACTATATGGGAGATCTCAAAAAAGAGATTGCATAACTTGTCGATACGTCGCAAATCTCAGCCCTTCTTCATCGTGGTTGAGCGACACAGTAACTCAAACTGCTGCGTCTCTATGAGGACATGGTGGCGACTCTTCAACAACTGCATTCAAGCGCGCACTCCGAAGTCTGAACGAAGAACTGAACCGGCATGCCGCCATTCCTTACCTATTGCTTTCGGCTTCTGCTCTGCTTCTCCTTCTGTCTCTCCCAATTGCGTGGTTCTTTGTCGTCAATAAACAGAGAACCTGAAGAAGCTATTCCGGAAGACGAAAAATCACGCGCACCTGCGTGACAGCCTTCACCGGCCTCCCGTTGAGGAGATATGGCTTGTATCTCCACTTCATCACCGACTCCTCCGCAGCAGCATACAGATGAGGATCGCCACGGATAGCTCGCGCCGCCTCCACCGCTCCAGAAGGAGAGATCACCACCTCAACCTGCACGGGCCCTTCAATTCCTCTGGCTTTAGCAGCCTCCGGATAAACCGGAACGCGCGAGACCATCAGGTTATCTTCCATTGTCGAGGAAGATACACGGACCGCGCCCTGCTGCAACTCATCGAATGCAAGCGCATTCTGGCTTGTAACTTGTTCTATAGGTGTAGAAGAAGAAGCTCCTCTAGTTGGCGCGCTCTGTTGCTGTGGAACAGCCAAGGACTCTGCTGGCTTCTGCACTTCCGGTGAAGCCGCTTGGGTTGCGTTATCTGAAGCAGGCAGCTGCGTCGGCGCAGGGGTAACAGGAGCAGGACTCGATTGCGATGTCGGACTGCTTGCAGGCTGATTCGCCGCGGGATTCTGCTGTTGCTTCTTGCCAACAAGGCCCTGAACTTCCTGTTGAAAGAAATTCCATTTCTCCTTCGCCCACGGGGTGTAACGCTCCACCATCTGACGGCCGTATCCACGGTTGATGGCAAACCAACCCGCAACTGCAAGCAGAAGAAGAACGGCCGGAATTCCGATACGGACCACCTTGCTTCGAGGATGGTCTTCGGAATACGTAGCCAGGGGAACGTGGATCGAGGGATCGTCGTCTGGATCTGAAAGGATCAGCCCGCGTCTTGAAAGGCTGCGCCTGGAACGGGGAGCAAAAATCTCTCGCTCTGACACAGCTGGCACTTCTACGATGCGCGGAGCCTGCGCCTGCTGTATCGGTGGCTCTACAGGAGCAACGTTTTCTGGTTTTGCCGCCCTTGGCTTTTCTGATTCAGATGCAGGCAGGATTTTTTCCTGCTTCATGGCAGAAAGTTGCTCCTGCAATTCACGATTCGATCGTTCTAATCGTTGTAAGGCGTCTGCGATGGCCTGAGTGACCGTATCGGAGGACCTTGCCTGATTCAGCTTCGAAGAGTACTGCTCCTCTCTGCGCCGCAAAACTTTTTGAGCGAAGTCCAATTGTTCCAGTTGTTCTAGTTTTTCTGGAGATTCTGAAGAGAACGCTTCCTCCTGTGGCTTAACAACTGGGGGTGGCAGATTGGGCGCAGCAACATCCACGCCTGCAAGCATCTGCCGCAGCGCATAAAGCGTCTCACCATAATCCCTTTCTGCAGCCTCTAGAGTCAGGTTGGACGCCCCTGCCACTACAACCTCTAGCATCTCTTCATCTGAAAGCGCACCTCGCTCTCGCACACTCAACTCACCCGCTATCGCCCAGAAATCCATCGCGAAATGGCGGTTCTGTTGCAGGCTGGTAACAAGATCGTTCAGATTGTCGGGCTCCCCAAAAGGAACACGATGCATATCGCACAACGACTGGAATCGCTTAACCGTCGGGCCATGCATCTCTACTTCGTCCACGAGCGACGTAGTCTTTTCGTTCATGCAGCTTTAGCTCCATTGCCTGTTCCCCCGTTAGTTGGATGCAATAAAGGCTGCGGAAAAATAACACAGGAATCACAAAACTACGATGTGACCTGCGCTCAGTAAGATAGGGATGAATCTGTTCTGCTAAGTGAATCTCATGTGGAAAATATTAGCGTGCAAAAAATTGCACGTATCCATCAAACTCCCTGTTCGTCTGACTAAAAATCAATCTTGAGACTTAGCTGAACCTGACGCTCGCGCGAGGTATTTGTTGTCGATGCTGTATAGGTTCCGAAGGGACGCACATTGAGTCCTTCGGCGGCAATCGTCGCAGCATCCTGATAGATCAGCGGGGTGACTCCATTGGCCAATGGAGTGCCCACGAGAAAAGCCCTCTGCTGAATTCCCGTGTAATTCACGTGGTTCACTACATTGAAGGCTTCGAGCATCGTGCGAACGCGCGCATGATCTCCTGCCTGAAAGACTCGCGTCAATCGCAGGTCGATCCGGTTGGTATCGGGAAGACACAGAGTGTTACGTCCGACCGTAGGCAGATACACTGCCCCACCCGAGCCGTTGATGCTCTCTCTTCCTCCCGTCAGCCGCGTCCCTCCAAAGATCTCGTAGCTGTAAGGTCTTCCACTCGTCTCGAAGAAGACACCTGAGAGTGTCCATCCATTTGCAACACGCGAAAAGAAACGATCTGCAATTTGTACGCGCGGCTCCCAAACCGCACTTACAACCAGCTTGTGCGGAAAGTTGAGCCGCGAAAGGCCCTTATCGTATCTCACATCAAATGGATCGAACTGAGAGTTGCTCCGTGGTGTGGCTCCTGCGTTTTGCCCCTGGTCAATAGCTTTCGACCATGTCCATGCCGTGCGAAACTCCAGCCCGTGCCGATTGCGTCTGCGAGCTTCCAGCGTAAGCGCGTTGTAACTCGCGGAAATATTGGATGTGATCGCGGTGACCGGACCGTAGTCGTTACTTCTTCGAAGGCTGTACACCGGCACTGCGAAAAATTGACCACTCTGAAGACCAGCGACGTCATCTCCTCCCTGAACCTGAAAGATTCTCGTAGCTGTCGATGGAGCAATATTGATGTCAACAGCACCTGCGAGCTGACGGTCGATGTTCATCAGATAGGTAGCGCTTGCAACTACACCATTTCCAATGGGCTGCTCGTAGGACAACGTTCCCTGTTGCACCATCGGAGAACGGAATCTTCTGTTGAAGACCGTGGCCGATGTCGTCGAGGAAATTGCAGCTGGCGGAGTCGAGACATATGTACACACATATCCGAACCCCTGATTCGCAACCTGCGGACACGAGGTAATCGTCGTCGGCGTGATGCGGATATGCGTCGTCGAGGAGCTTTGCGCCGTATTGATCAATGCACTCTGAATCAGAGTTCCCGGAACGCGACCGTAATACACGCCATATCCCAGCCGGACAACACCACGTCGGGTACCGAAGGGAGCCCAGGACGCCCCGATGCGCGGACCGAAATTGTTTCGGTCTTCCGGCAGAACTCCTGTTGCACCTACGTCGCCGAAGACCGCATCCAGCGCCGCATTCGGATGCTGTGGCAACGGAAACAAGACATATTCATAACGCAGGCCAACGTTCAGTGTCAGGTTTGGCATAACGTGCCAGCTGTCCTGAACAAAGCTGGCCCACTCCTGTGTGCGAAACGAGATCTTCTGCTCCCCAAAGCTCTGTGTGAAAGATCGGAAGCAGAAGTAGTGGATCGAAGCATTGATAGAAGGGCATCCGCCATTTGGATATGCGTGGACATTGAAGGTGTAGTCTGTGATCCAATCCACCAATCCACCCGCATGGCCGTTTGTCGTTCCACTGTCATAGTGGAAGCTGCCGATCGTATTATCCAGTCCACCAATCTCATCGTGAAGGAAACTGAGATCAAATCCTGTCTGGAGAAGATGCCTCCCGAATCCCCAGGTTGCCGTGTCCACTACTTGTTTCCTGTTTTCGTTGGGATAAGCTGTTCGTCCCACACCGGCAGGTGTTCCGAACGTCAGCCCTGCGGAATCAATCGCAATCTCCGGTGCATACCCTCCCAGTCCGATTGCAGGTTCTTCTGGTAGCGGCGCCTGAGCTTGTTTGTACTGAAGATCGCGACCATAAGCAGCTCGTAGTTCGTTCGCAAAATGCGACTTGCTCCACGTCCAACTCGTTGAGATTGCGTCCAGCTTTGTATATCCGCTGCCCAGGCTTGCTCTTCCACGATCCACTACAGGAGCACCCCGCAATCCGCCGGGCGAAGCCGAACGCACACGGTTGTACTGCACGCTCAGGCGATTACGGGAGGAGAGTTGCCAATCCAGTTTGGCGAAGTTGATCGTCTGGTCGTCGCGACGATTGGTCTCGCCCGTAAGCCCGCTCAGGTAATTTAACGCCGCATTCGCCTGCGCAGACCTAACTCCGCGATTCGCCAGCAACGCTGCCTGGGTTGCGGTCAAACGATAGAAGTTCGGATCGCCAGGAGAAGAAATCGCAGGAAAACCCCGCCGCTGCTGATCAAACGCGTAGAAATAAAACAGCCGGTTCCGAACAGCGGCTCCGCCAATCGTTCCGCCAAACTGCTGGCGTAGGTCATGAGGCTTGACCACGCGGCTCGTTACCAATCCATCTTGATAGCTTGTGGCAATCGAAAAAGGATTTGCCGCAGACCATCCGCTCGATCGCGCAATGTAGAAGCCAGAGCCGTGTACATCGTTCGTTCCGCTCTTCGAAATAGTCGCGATCGCACCGCCAGCGCCATGTCCATATAGTGCGGAGTAATTTTGCGTACTTACGCGAAACTCGCGTACAGCCTGCTGCGAAAACGTGTAGGCAGCTCCCGACCTTCGCCACGAAGCTGCACTTCTCCGCGCCCCCCCTGGCTCCACCCCTGTCTCTTCCTCACGATCGCTCCCACCGTTTTCAGCTCCCCGAGGAATGCCTTGAAAGCTTTGATCATCCGAGGCTCCGTCCAGCATGGTTACATTCTGCGATGCCGATAATCCGCGAAAGCTCTGGAGATCTCCAGCTTGTCCCTCAAGATTTGCCGCCGGAGTCAACGATGCAAGGCTTTGCCAGCGACGGCCATTTGCAGGAAGATTCTCCAGTTCCTGCGCTCTTATCACATTGGTGACCGCCGCTCCTGAAGGTTCCTCCAGGCTGATTTCACCGGCACCCGGATCAATATTGCCAAGAACGATGACGTTCGCTTGAGAACTCGCCGCTCGCAACCGAAGATTGATTTCTGTTGTTGCGCCCACCTCGCTGACAATCGCGTCCAGGATGGAAGAAGCAAAACCAGGAGCGCTGATATTGGCGCTGTAGCTGCCTGCGGGAAGATGCGCGAGAAAGAATTCTCCTTGAGCATTGCTCGTGGTTCGAAAGAGAAGTCCGCGGGTATTGTCTTCTACGCGAACCGCAGCCCCCGCGATAGCGGTCCCGGCTTTATCAAGGACAAGACCTCGAATCGCTCCGTCCGACGCCGTTTGTCCTTGAAATCGAGGTAGCAAAACTATAAAAAACAAAAATATTAGCCACCTAAATTGTCCGATTCGCCTCACAACCATCCGCTTCTGACACGAAGAACATCACTGTCTTCGCGAACCGAATATGTCCTCTCTCCGAAATGTCGATAGACGTACGACCGGAACCGAAGACGTACCTCAAGCCGACGCTCCTCTTGGCCTATGAGACTGAGGGCCCGATACAGATCAATACGGACTGAAAAGGAGTCAGGAGAAGATTAGCGAATCTTGCAGGCAAGTAAACTACCCAAATGGGTTAGAAGAAATAAAAGAGAAAGGCGGTAGCCGAAGCCACCGCCTTGTGTGAATGACTCTCGTTGAAAGTTAGAACATGATGCGAGCGCCAAACTGGAACTGACGCACCTGATAAGCGTAGTTTCCGTTCACACCCGACGACGACGACATACCGAAGTTCGGCTGCCAAACCATCTGGTTCGGCATCGTGTTGGGAGCCGTTCCAAGAGTCTGGATCGAGTACGCAGTCGTGTTGACACCGGTGATGTTCTGGTGGTTCGCCAGGTTAAAGCCCTCCGCCGTGAACTGCAGATTGTAGTTCTCGTGCAGCTTGAAATCTTTCTGCAGACGAGCATCTACGTTTATTGTGCGCGGTGAGTTCAGAGTGTTACGACCGATCTGCGGAATGTAGGTTACGCCCGTTCCCCCGAGACCAGTGGAATATGGAGCAAAGCATCCCACTTGTGCACACTGATTCGTACCAGAACCTGAGACACCGACGGAATAAGGCAGGCCGCTCTGCATCTGAACCAGAGGTTTCAGCGACCAACCGTTGGTGAGATAGCCAAGCCCCGTCTGACGATGCAATCCCGGAACGTTCAGGATAGCCCAACCAACTAAACGATGCCGCACGTTGAGCGACGAGACCGCATAGTTGGCTCGCGCATTGCCGTACGGGTCAAACCAGTTATTCGCGATCGGATTGGTCAACTGTGTGGCATTGAAGTCCATCGCCTTGGCCCAGGTATAGTTCACGTCGTAACTGAGGCGCTTCGAGTTACGGTTGGTGACGTCCACCGAAAGCGCATGGTAGTTGGAGTTGATGTTGCTGAACGTGCCCGAGATCGCGTTGTAGTTCGGGTTCAGCGTGTTGAAAGCCGTCCCCGTCGAGGTTACAGTTCGGTTCGCATAGACCTTGTTTGTGAACTGCGTGCCGCAGGCATAGGGTCCGCATGTCCCATCCGTACCGCGAGCGATTGTATAGGTCTGGGTGTAAGTTTTCGTCGGATCAAGATTGGTGTTGATGAAGTTCGGCAGCTCGCGACCCAGCGAACCGAGATAAGCAACGGACAGAACATGGCTGTAGCCCAGGTCCTGCTGAATCGCCAGGTCGAACTGCTCCGAGTAGGGATTCTGCAGATTATTGGCGAGGTAGTAAATGCTTGGCGTCGCCTGTGAGGTCGGCACCGTTGTCAACACATTAGGCAGCTTGATACCTGTGGTGTTGTAGTAGGTGTAGGCTCCCTGCGCTGCCGGCGAACCGGTTCCTGTGAATGTATTCAGCAGCAGACCATTGGGATTGCGGCCATAATAGAAGCCAAAACCGCCACGAACCACCGTCTTGCCCAGACCAAACGGATCATAAGCAAAGCCGAGACGAGGCGAGATGTTGTTCTTGTCGGAAGGATGGTTGAGCGTCTGAGGCGTAGTCGCCGCAAAGGAATACGGTGCAGGCAAAGCCTCATAGTCGTAGCGAGCACCGAGGTTCAGCGTCAGCCTCGGAGTTACCTTCCAGTCGTCCTGTACGAAGAACGCGTAGTCGTTGGTGGCAAGATCGAACTTCGAGCGACCGAAGCCCTGGTTGATGCTGGAGTAGCAGGCGTAGGTTCCGGTCGCCGAGATGGTTGGCGTTGATCCTGTCGAAGCCCCGCAGGCACCGGAAGGAACCAGAATATCGGCGATGAAATTGGCTGGCGTCCCGTAGCTGTAAGAGCCGTTGCTCTGATAAAGGTTGTTGAAGACATCGTAGCTGTGCATAATGTCCAGACCGAAACGGAGATTATGTTTGCCAAACAGGTAAGATGCCGTATCGCCCACCTGCCATTTGCGCTCGTCCGGGTATGCAGTACGGTAGCTATAGTACTGCGAGCCGGCGTAGAAACCGACCGCTGGGGCCTGAATACTCAGGGCGGGAACGTTGCCATTTGCTGCAGTAAAGTGATTCTTCGTGTAGTCAGTGTACGGCTGCTGGCCTTCCCAGTTGAGTTCGCGACCGTACATAAAACGAAGCGTGTTGGAGATGTTGCTGGCGATCAGTGAATCCAGCTTGGCAACACCATAGTCCAGCTTTACGAAGTCTGTACCAAAGCTGTCGCGGGCGTAGGGGTTTGAGGCTTGGGTCTGCACACCTCCGGGCGAATCCCAGCGTAGGCGGTGGTACATAAAACTGGCATGATGCTTGGGGTTGATCTGCCAGTCGAGCTTTGGCGTATTGATGTCCTGATTGCCAAAACGCGGAACAGGGCCGAGATCTGTCGTCAACTCTTGGAGCGCGGCGTTATACCGCTGCAGTGCAACTGCGGGCGACACATTGAGCTTCGCCGCGAGCGCGTTCTGAATGGCAGTAGATGGCGGTGCGTAAAAACCTTGGGTTGAAGGATTGCCGGCTACAGCAGTGCCGGGGAAGTTGCGACGGTATTGGTCCCATGCATAGAACCAGAAGAGTTTGTCCTTGATGAGTGCGCCGCCAACACCGAAGCCATACTGGTTACGCTTGTCCTTGGGGCGGAAAGGAATGGAGGTTGCCGTCCCCGTGTTGGGATTGAAAACAGAAAGGTTAACTTTGGGGTTGATCGAGGAGAGGAAGTCGTCGCGGCGCATGAAGTAAATCTCGCCATGCAGTTGATTGCCGCCGCTCTTGGTGACAGAGTTTACTACGCCGCCGACGGCGCGACCGTACTCCGCCGAGTAAACACCAGTCAGCACTTGGAACTCGCGTACGGCGACTTGCGAGGTGGAGTAGCCGGCGCGAGTACGTCCACGCTCTTCACCAAAGAACGCTTGATTGTCGTCTGTACCATCAATCTGAACGTTATTTAGAATAGCGCTCGTTGCACGGAAGCTTAGCAAGCCGTAGCCGTTGGTGTCATTTGTAACACCCGGGGTCACAAGAGCGAGTGCGGACCAACGACGGTTGTTGATAGGAATGTTCTCAATCTCTTTATTGCTTAGGTAGCCACCGAAATCAGGCGAGTCGAACTTGAGCACAGGGGTGTCGGCTACCACCTCGACTGTCTGCGCCACGTCGCCAGCCTTCAGGTGTGGGCTGAGGCTGGTCACGTTGGAGACCTGCACCGCAACGCCGGTGATCTTGTTCTCAGAAAAGCCGGGCTGTGTGATGGTCACGCTGTAGGTGCCGGGATTGAGCTGAGGCGCACGGAAAAGGCCGGACGAATCTGTGGTCAATACGAGATCGGCGTTGGTTGCATCGTTATGGATGACGACTCGAGCATTAGGAATCGCAGCGTCGGATTCATCGGTCACAGTGCCGACGATCGCACCCTGTGTAGGCGACTGTGCGTAGCTGGAGAGACATGCTCCGGCGAATAGCAACGCGATCCACGCGTACCGCATTCGATTTTTGATCTTCATTTAAGGTCTCCTGAAAAACTCGACCGCTCGCAGCTGTGCAGCCACGCCGGCTTTATCCGTTCTTGTCCGTATTGGTAATAAACAGACCACTCGTCATGGGGAAGCCCCCATAACGATCCGCCCTTTATCGGAAGGGTACGGCCGGACTCTCAAGCATCGATCCGGATCATGATGTCGCCCAGCTCCCGCTCTGAATCCCTATATTTTTCGTATCTATATAGAGACCAGGGAATTACCGGGTACAACTAAACAAGTCTGTGTATGCGCTTAGTTTAACAAGCGCACTGTAAACTGAATATGAAAAATGTTTATTGACGAAGCAAAAATCCGCATAAAAGCCGGGGACGGCGGAAATGGCTGCATGGCCTTCCGGCGCGAAAAGTTCGTTCCCCGAGGCGGTCCCTCCGGGGGCGATGGGGGCCATGGCGGCGACATTCTGATGACCTCGTCGTTGAGCCACAATACTTTAGTCCACTTCCGCTTCAATCCGGAGCACAAATCCGAACGCGGCGAACACGGCATGGGGTCCAATATGTCCGGCCATTCCGGCGACCCCCTCATCCTCCAGGTTCCGATCGGCACCCTCGTCTACGACGAAGACACCGGCGAGCTCGTCCACGACTTCACCCGGCCCAGCGAAACCGTCGTCATCGCCCGCGGTGGACGCGGCGGACGAGGAAACCAGCACTTCGCCACCTCAACCCACCAGGCTCCCCGAGAACACGAGCTCGGACGGCCCGGCGAAGAGCGGCGTCTGCGCCTCGAACTGCGCCTGCTGGCCGACGCAGGACTGGTCGGCTATCCCAATGTGGGCAAATCTACCCTGATCTCGCGACTCTCCGCTGCCCGGCCCAAGATCGCCAACTATGCCTTCACCACTCTTGAACCCAATCTTGGTGTGGTCAAGGTCGGCGATTTCCCCCACGAGCAGTCCTTCACTATCGCTGATCTGCCCGGTCTGATCGAAGGCGCTCACCTCGGCGCTGGGCTCGGAACACAGTTTCTCAAGCACATCGAACGCACCAGCGTGATCGTGCACCTCATCGATGTCTCCGACGCCAGTGGACGGCCCGATCCTGTCGAAGATTACAAAGTCATCACTGAAGAACTGCGCAGCTTCGACCCATCGCTCCCCGAACGGCCTACGCTGCTGGTTGCATCCAAGGCCGATGTCGCCAATCCGGATAAGCTCAAAAAACTCACTACCTATGCAAAACGACGGAAGATGGCTCTCTATCCCATCTCCGCAGTTACTGGTGAAGGTGTCGATGCGCTGAAGTACGCCATCGCAAAGGTCGTCGCAGAACATCGCCCTGCACCTATCGAGATCGGGATTACCCCCACGGCCAAGCATAAGCCGGCCTATCCGCCGCCTGCGCCCTCCGCCCGCCGCAGCCGCCGCTGATCTACTCTGCCCGCAGCACCTCCGAAGGTTCTACCGAAGCGGCCTTCCTTGCGGGTAGCAACGCGGCCAATATAGCAACTGCGGCAACCATTCCCGCGCTTGCTAGCTTCAACACATCGCTGAAGACCAGCCGCGAGATCAACCATCGCGATGAACCGAGCGCCATTCGAATACCGATCTCCTTCGTGCGCTTCGTTGTTACGCCATCCTTCAGGCGGCCCACAATATTCAGCCACCGGTCTGTATGATCGATCAGCGCCTTACCCGGCCGGGCAGTACTTCTTCCAGCATCGACATTGGCACAAACAGCGCAGGCGTCTCACCCCATACCGCACTATGAAAGTTTGCGCCGACGACACCGATCACCTTGAACGGACGATCATTCAGAGAGATGGTCTGCCCCAAGATCGAAGCATCACCACCCGTATGCTTCTGCCAATAGTCGTAGCTCAGTACCATCACGGGTGCTGAGTCTTCTGCTGGTCTTCTGCCTGCGAGAAGATCGCCGTATTCGCTCCAACCCCCAACGCCAGCGTTAGCACCACCGTCAACATGAAGACGGGCGAGCGCCGTAACTGTCGCAGCGCAAATCGAAGATCGTCCAGAACGTTCTGCATCCAAACGATCCTCCTCGGAGGAGATCGAAAATACTGCTGCCGGATATGCAGTTTATTTTCCATTGTAAGGAAGTTTATTTTCAGCAGCTTAGCCATAGGAGAGGAGCCTCGCCGTGTCCGCATTCATCACCGTCTGTCCAGAAATGAACGTCGGAAGAACCTCTCCAAACGCTTTAATTTTTGAAAATCAATATGCACATCTGAAATTTTGCAAAAAATATCCCTGTTTCTTTAGGCCAATTGCCGTAAGACGGCTCTTCGTTTCCGCGTTTTAATTTCTCGAGAATTTAACTCCCCGTAATACCGACAATTCAACGCAGTGCAAACGAGCCCATCTTTGCGATGGCTCAACTCACTCCTACCCGTTTTCACGGAGAGTTCTATGCGCAGGCTGATCGGTTGTTCGTTTTTTTTCATATTTCTCCTCTCCAGCAGTT
Organism: Edaphobacter sp. 4G125; assembly: GCF_014274685.1. NCBI lineage: Bacteria > Pseudomonadati > Acidobacteriota > Terriglobia > Terriglobales > Acidobacteriaceae > Edaphobacter > Edaphobacter albus. Next base: position 370,880 of record NZ_CP060393.1, on the reverse strand, counting down.
TTCTTATGGGCCAGACCGTCGATACCTCCATCCTCGGTTCTGTGACTGATCCGCAAGGCTCCGTCATTCCCGAAGCCACTGTCGTCGTTCATGCCGATGCCACCGGCCAGGAAAAGACCGTCAAAACCACCAGCGACGGGCAATATCGCGTGCAGTACCTTGTACCCGGAACCTACACCGTCACCGTCAATGCAGCAGGCTTCGCCAAGGCCGTGCGCAGTGGAATCCAACTCGCCCTTTCACAGCAAGTCCATCTCGATGTCGCCATGTCGTTGAGCGGAACTCAGCAGAGCGTCGACGTCAGCGCAACCATGCCGCTTCTGCAAAGCGAAAACGCCTCACTGGGAACCACCGTCGACACCAACCGCACCGTGAACCTTCCACTCAACGGACGTAAGTTCAACGATCTGGCAGTGCTCACCCCCGGTGTTCGTATCTCCAATCCTGACAATCACTCCTCTTCGACTGACGGCTCCACCATCGCCTCGAACAGTGGCCGCGCAGACTGGGGTGCCGTACAGGTAGACGGTATCGTCATGACCAATACGCGCTCTGCATACGTCAACAACTACCCGTCGGTGGATGCGATCGAAGAGTTCCGCGTGCAGACGGGAAACTTTTCAGCGGAGTATGGTTTTTCCGCAGGCACCAACATCAACGTGCAACTTAAGAGCGGCACCAACCAGCTTCACGGTTCTGCTTTCGAATTCATCCGCAACGATGCCGTCGACGCGCGCAATTATTTCGTTGCTGCTCCCGCCAAGAAGAACGTCCTCAAGCAGAACCAGTTCGGCGCAACGCTCGGTGGACCGATCTATCGCAACAAGACCTTCTTCTTCGCCAGCTATGAGGGCCTGCGCTCCACTGCCGAGGTCCCTTCGCTTGCCAATGTACTGACTCCCGCCCAACGCAACGGCGACTTTTCCAGCTACGGCGGAACTCTCAAAAATCCATATGTTCCAAATGCGACGTACGCCAATAACCAGATCCCTGTAGATCCCGTCTCGAAGAGCATCATCGACCAGTACATGCCTCTGCCAAACGGCTCGTTTTCCGGCGGATACAACTACTCCGGTTCGAGCATCGGCAATCAGTCCAACAACCAGTACATTGGGCGCCTGGACCACAAGTTCAGTGAGCGAGACTCCCTCTTTATCCACTACATCTATAGCAAACGCGACTTCCCCAATACGGACGTTAATCGCAACTTCCGTTACACCGGGACCTATCCCATGCACAATGCGGCGTTGCAATATTTGCACGTCTTCACACCCACGCTCGTCAATGAGGTGCGCGCGGGCGTGAACATGGAGCACGTCAAACAGCTCAGCGTCCGCACAGGCACAGGATTCACCATCGAATCGCTCGGCATCAACGGCTTTAAAGTCGGCGGACCGAACGGACGCCCGCTCAAGCCCAATGAAGAAGGCTTCCCGCTACTCGACATCAATGGTTTCCTCGGCATGGGCGATGGCCTGGCCTCATCGAACCTCGATTACAGCCGCACCTTCATGCTCGCCGACAACGTAACGCTGACGAAAGGCAAGCACACGCTGCTCTTCGGTACCGATATCCGTAAGGTAGCGGGCAATGCGACCACCAACAATACTCCTTTCGGTCAGCAGAGCTTTACCGGCGACATCACCGGCTACGCTCCGGCAGATTTCATGCTCGGCGTACCACGTACATCCGTCACACCCGAAGGCGTGCCGATCACGGCGGCACGCCAGTGGCGGACGGCAGAGTACTTCCAGGACAACTGGCGTCTCAACGACAAGCTGACTCTGAATCTCGGCGTTCGCTACGAGATCTACGCTCCCCCCGTCGATACCAACAACGTGACGCGTACGCTGGACTTCAGCCAGAATCCGCCCACACTCACACCAGCTCCCGGACAGCGCCTTAACAATATCTGGAGCATCACGCACCGCGACCTTGCTCCGCGTGTCGGCTTTGCCTACAGCGCCTCACCTACTACAGTGCTGCGTGGTGGCTATGGCATCACCTACTACGGCGGACAGTTCGACAACATCAACATCTTGCAGTTGAATCCTCCAACAGCAGGTAGTCTAACGATCACCAATCCGAAAGGTGAATATGATAACGGTATCTGGAACGCACCTGTAGCGACGATCCAAACGCCGGTCCCATCGCAACTTTATCCCAAAGACCCGTATTTCAATGTCGTAACCATTCCCGCCGATCGTCATCGTCCGGACGCGATGGTGCAGACCTGGAACTTCACCGTGTCGCAGCAGTTTGGACATAACATCGTGTTCGACTCATCCTACGTCGGCACGAAGGGCTCTGACCTGGATACGAGCATCCACTACTGGAACTCGCCAACTCCCGGCCCGGGCGATATCCAGGCACGGCGTCGGTATCCAACCTATGCGCGTATCCGCATTCTCGATTTCACCGGCGCATCGAACTACAACTCGCTGCAGGAGCATCTGGAATGGCGCGTCAATCCGCGTTCGAACGTGACCGTCTCCTACGTGTGGTCGCATATGTTCGATAACCAGGGAGCATCAACCAACGCCGGCGGCTGCACCTGCCAGGACGTTCGCAACCCGCATGAATGGGCTCCGGGAACCAACGATCAACGCCACAACTTCGTGCTTGCCTATGTCTATCGCCTGCCCGACTTCGCAAAGAATCGCCTGGCCGGATATGGCGTCAATGGCTGGACCCTCAATGGCATGGTCAATCTGGCGAGCGGTACACCCGTAAACGTGACACAGAGCAACGATGACCAAAATGTAGACAATCCGTGGCAGCGACCCAGCCTTGTGTCGGGTGTCAATCCATACATCAACAACAAGTCCGTCTTGAACGGCTGGTACAACGCCGATGCCTTCGTCTCCAGCGGTTTTGCCTACGGCAATGCACCGAGGAACTACCTCACCGGCACCGGCACGAAGACGGTCAACTTCTCTGTGATGAAGAACTTTGCCATGCCCTACTCTGAATCACACAACCTGCAGGTGCGCTTCGAAGCCTTCAACGCGCTCAATACGCCCCAGTTCGCGAGCCCCTCTTCTTCCTGGGGAGCAGACGACTTCGGACAAATCTCCTCAACGAAGATCAACAACCGTGAATTGCAGTTAGCGGTGAAGTATCTCTTCTAGTTGGCCTGAACCGGCCTTTGGATTTGCTTCGACATAGTCCAAACGATTCAGTTTTGCGCTTCAGGGGGCGAAATCGCCCCCTTCTTCTTTTTAAGGAAGTATCTGCAGCAAGACTCGAATTCCTTAAATTCTCTTAGGGCAAATGTCGCAAGACAGCATCTTTATTCGGCTTTCTAATTTCTCGATAAATTAATCCCCATCAGCGGCACAACTAAAAAAACGCAGTGCGGTGAGTGCTCGTAACACCGACTCAACCGCACTCCTACATTTTGTCCGGAGAGAATCTATGCGCAAGCTAGCATTCTGTTTCTTCGCACTCCTTCTATTTCCGAGAATTCCCCTCTTAGCCCAAACTGTTGACACCTCTATTCTCGGCTCTGTGATCGACCCGCAGGGCTCCGTCATTCCAGAAGCCACGGTTGTCATTCATTCCGATGCAACCGGCCAGACCCAGACCGTCAAAACCACCGGCGATGGACAGTACCGAGTGCAATATCTTGTGCCCGGTATCTACACCGTCACCGTCAACGCAGCAGGTTTCGCACAGTCTGTGCGTAGCGGAATCCAGCTTGCCCTCTCGCAGCAAGTCCGCTTGGATGTATCCATGTCTCTGAGTGGCACCCAACAGACCGTCGACGTCAATACAACTCAACCTCTCCTGCAAAGCGAAAATGCCACACTGGGAACCACTGTTGATACCAATCGCACTGTGAACCTTCCACTCAATGGCCGCAAGTTCAACGATCTGGCGGTGCTCACGCCTGGGGTCCGCATTTCGAATCCCGACAATCACTCCTCTTCGACTGCCGGATCGACTATCGCCTCCAACAGCGGACGCGGCGACTGGGGTGCAGTCCAGGTAGACGGCATCGTGATGACGAACACGCGCTCCGCTTACGTCAACAACTATCCCTCCGTCGACGCCATCGAAGAGTTTCGCGTTCAGACGGGAAACTTTTCAGCGGAATATGGTTTTTCCGCAGGCACCAACATCAACGTGCAACTTAAGAGCGGGACCAACCAGTTCCACGGCTCGGCCTTCGAATTCATTCGCAACGATGCGGTCGATGCTCGTAACTACTTCCGCGTGGCTCCAGCCAAGAAGAATGTACTCAAGCAGAATCAGTTCGGCGCAACGCTCGGTGGTCCGATCTATCGCAACAAGACCTTCTTCTTCTTCAGCTATGAGGGACTGCGGTCGATCGCCGAGGTCCCTTCGCTTGCCAATGTACTGACTCCCGCCCAACGCAACGGCGACTTTTCCAGCTACGGCGGAACTCTCAAAAATCCATATGTTCCAAATGCGACGTACGCCAATAACCAGATCCCGGTAGATCCCGTCTCGAAGAGCATCATCGACCAGTACATGCCACTGCCAAACGGCTCGTTTTCCGGCGGATACAACTACTCCGGCGCAAGCATCGGCAATCAGTCCAACAACCAGTACATCGGACGACTCGATCACAGGTTCAGCGACAAGGACTCCATCTTTATCCACTACATCTACAGCAAACGGAACTTCCCAAACACGGGCGTGAACCCGAACTTCCGTTACACGGGGACATATCCGATGCACAACGCTGCGCTGCAATACATTCACGTCTTCTCGCCGCGCCTGGTCAACGAGGTAAGGGTGGGAGCGAATCTCGAAAACGTGAAGCAGTTGAGCGTGCGAACAGGTACGGGCTTCACCATCGAGTCTCTGGGAATCAATGGATTCCTCATAGGCGGACCGGCAGGACGTCCTCTAAAGCCAAACGAAGAAGGTTTCCCTTTGCTCAACATCTCAGGATTTCTGGGCATGGGCGACGGGCTTGCGGCATCAAATCTCGACTATAGCCGGACCTATATGTTGGCCGATAACGTAACGTTCACCAAAGGCAAGCACACGCTGCTCTTCGGTACCGACATCCGCAAGGTGGCGGGCAACGCAACCACCAACAATACTCCCTTCGGTCAGCAGAGCTTTACCGGCGACATTACCAACTACGCTCCAGCAGATTTCATGCTCGGCGTACCACGGACATCCGTCACCCCCGAAGGAGTGCCAATCACCGCTGCCCGCCAATGGAGAACGGCGGAGTACTTCCAGGACAATTGGCGTCTGACCGACAAGCTCACCCTCAACCTCGGCGCGCGTTACGAAATCTACGCTCCTCCTGTCGATACCAACAACGTAACGCGCACACTCGACTTCAGCCAGAACCCACCAGTGCTGACACCTGCACCAGGGCAGAGGCTGAACAATATCTGGAGCATCAGCTATAAGGACATTGCTCCGCGATTGGGCTTCGCTTACAGCGCAACCCCAGCAACGGTAATTCGCGGAGGCTATGGAATCACCTACTACGCCGGTCAGTTCGATAACATCAACATCCTGCAATTGAACCCACCAACCGCAGGAAGCCTCACCATCACCAATCCGAAGGGGGAGTACGTGAAAGGCATCTGGGACGCGCCCGTAGCGACGATTCAGACACCAGTCCCGGCAGCGCTGTATCCAGAAGACCCGTTCTTCAACGTGGTAACGATTCCAGCCGACCGTCATCGCCCGGATGCAATGGTGCAGACGTGGAACCTTACCGTGGAGCAGCAATTCGGCCACACGGTGGTTCTGGACACCTCGTATGTAGGAACAAAGGGTTCAAACCTGGATACCAGCACGCACTACTGGAACTCGCCGCCTCCAGGCGATGGGCCTATCCAAGACAGGCGTCCGTATCCTACCTTCGCTCGTATCCGAATGCTCGACTTCAGTGGTTCGTCGAACTACAACGCACTGCAAGAGCACCTGGAATGGCGCGTCAATCCTCGCTCAAACATCACTGCGTCGTATGTGTGGTCACACATGTTCGACAACCAGGGAGCATCGACCAATGCAGGTGGCTGCACCTGCCAGGACGTTCGCAACCCGCACGAGTGGGCCTCGGGAAGCAACGACCAGCGACACAACTTCGTGCTTGCCTATGTCTATCGCCTGCCCGATTTCGCGAAGAGCAAGCTGGCAGGATATGGCGTAAACGGGTGGACGCTGAACGGGCTCGTCAGCCTTGCAAGCGGAACCCCGATCAACGTGACGCAGAATAAAGATGACCAGAACGTCGATAATCCATGGCAGCGGCCAAGCATCGTACCGGGAGTCAATCCATACATGACCAACAAATCCGCCATCAACGGATGGTTCAACAAAAATGCGTTCGTCTCCAGCGGGCGGGCCTTCGGAACAACGCCGAGGAACTACCTGCGCGGCACCGGCACGAAGACGGTCAATCTCTCCGTGATGAAAAACTTCGCCATGCCCTACGCTGAGTCCCACAACCTGCAGGTGCGCTTCGAGGCGTTCAATGCTCTGAACACACCGCAGTTCTCCAATCCAAACGCGTCCTTTGGTAATTCAAACTTCGGACAGATCTCCTCAACAAAGATTAACAATCGCGAACTCCAGCTTGCAGTGAAGTACCTGTTCTAGCAGCTCCTCGAACGAACGTTCAGCAGCCCCACTCTTATGAGTGGGGCTGCTTTGTCAGAGCGCAACGCCATTCGTCCCACAAACCATTTTTATTTCTCGAAAGATGGTTTATCCCTCGGGTTCATCTTCACTGCGTCCAGACCACTCCACAGGAGGAAACGCTACTCTAAGGAGTAGAGGTCCTCCCCAAAATGATTCGTCATCGCACACTGCTTCTTTTCGCTCTTCTTTTCTTAGTTCCCTTCGCACTTCACGCTCAAATCGGTGTCTACGCCGGATTCAGTGGAGCACCTGTTAGTGGAGCAGGAACAAACACCGCATACGGCGCGCAGGTTGGCATCTATAAGCAGACTGGCTACGCTATGAATCTCATCAGTGTCGGTGGTGACCTTCGTGGAACATTTCTCAATCACGACGGCTTTCATTACTACACTGGAGCGGTCGGGCCACGCATTGCCTTCAAGGCCCCCATCCTTCCGCTTCGCCCATACGTCGAAGGACTCGTTGGCGTCGGTAATGTGCAGTACAGTTCCAACAACTCCAGCACTCACTTCAACTACCAGGTCGCTGGCGGATTGGACATGACCATCATCCCACGTCTCGACTGGCGCGTCGTTGAATTTGACTACAGCGCCCTGACCGGCCAATCCGTCAACGCGAAGATCCTCACCACCGGACTCGTATTGCGCGTCTGGTAAATCCACTGCTCGTCTGTGATAGCGTAGGCGGCATGCGCGTAGCTCTCTTTGGCGGAACCTTCGATCCCCCACACCTGGGACATCTCGCCATCGCGAAAGCTGCCGCCGACGCATTCCAGCTGGACTCCGTGCTCTTCGCCCCCGCTGGACTTCAGCCGCTCAAGACCGATCACCACACCTCTCCCTTCAAGGACCGTCTGGAGATGGTTCGCCTCGCCTGCAAGATCGACCATCGCTTCCATGCCTCGCTGTCCGATGCTCCTCAACCCGACGGAACGCCGAACTACACGGTCGAAACCCTCGCCACACTTCGGCAGCAGATGCCCCATGCCACCCTTTTCAACCTGGTCGGCGCCGATAGCTTCCTCACCCTGCGACAGTGGCGTGAGCCAGACCGGTTGCTTACTCTGGCCGACTGGATCGTCGTCAGCCGCCCCGGTTCATCTCTGGATGACCTCTCGAGCCTGCACCTTACCCCGGAGCAGCACAGCCACGTTCACCTCCTCACCACCGTGCACGAAGATATCTCGGCGACCCAACTGCGCCAATACCTTGCAGTCGGCGATCCCTGCCGGAACCTGCTTCCACCAGAAGTCGAGCAATATATTCGCCAGCATGGTCTTTACCAGGGCTCCCAATAAAACTCACCCGCTGACTCCTCCCGAAGTATCATTTCGATCGGAGCAGCGAAGTGGAGAATTGGGGCCCGGCGGGTTCACTCGCTGGGTGAAAGAAATCTCTGCATCCTGCCCCCATCTTCGCGGCGAAGCCGCTAAGGTGGACCTGCGCCTCCCAATCAGTATCCCGATCCAGGCATTGTTCTTGCTTCCATCCCTGCGCCCAACCGGCTACCATTTGATATAAGGAGTTGCATGCCTTCCATCGAAACCAATCAACTGCTGCTCACCGCTGCAGCCGCTGCTGAAGATAAAAAAGCTGAAGATATCCGCATCCTTGCCCTCGACCCTTCTGAGAGCGGACTGACGGATTACTTCCTGATCTGCAACGGAACCAACGACCGCCAGAATCTCGCCATCTCTGACGAGATTGAGCTGCGAATCAAGCGCGACTTCGGCGTCTATCCCAACTCCGTCGAAGGCCGCCGCCAGGCCGAGTGGATCCTGATGGACTACGTTGACTTCATCGTCCACGTCTTTTCACCCGAGAAACGTGCTTTCTATGGCCTCGAGCGCCTGCGCAAATCCGCCACTACGCTCTCGGCCGATGAAATCAATGCCGATCTGAAAGCCCAGATCACCAGCACTCGCAAAACCGCGAAGAAAAACGCCGCAAAGAAAGCCACCAAGGCCCCGGCAAGTAAAGTAACAAAGAAAACAGTCGCAAAATCTCCTGCCCAAAAATCCTCGACGAAGAAGACCACTGCGAAGAAAAACGCGAAGAAAGCCGCAAAGAAGTAACTACACAGTCCTCGCATCTGGCATTCAATGAATCATTCCTAAAAAACAAGGCCACTGCGGATCTCCGCAGTGGCCTTTGATCGTAGTCAGCGGGCGTCTAGAACTCGAATCGGGCCGAAATCTGTACCACGCGTGCGCTTGATCCTCTGCCACCTGTCGAATTGGCCATCGAGGTCAACTGACCAAAGTTGCTTGGCAGCGTAATGTCGTCATAAGACGAGTTATTGCCAGGAGCGGCAAAGTTGGGGTGATTCAGAATATTGAACGCATCACCACGGAATTTCAGCTTCAACCCCCTCTCCGGCATCAACGTAAAGGTCTTGGCCAATCCTGTATCCAGGTTGAAGTACTGGGGTCCACGCAGAGAATTGCGAGGCCCGATCTGGAATCCAATCGGACCTTCGAAGGCGCCGACTGCGCGCTGCGGGTCAGCAAACAACGTCAACGTACCTCCTTGGGTTTTGTGTACCTTGCGCTGGATATCCGAAGAGTCTCCGGTGAAGATCGCAGGAGCATTGTTGGCATACCCCGCGACAAACGCCGACGAAACCGTGGAAAACGCAACGCCCGTATGCCAGCTCACGATGTTACTCAGGTCCCAGCCACCGACCATCTCATCAAGAAGCCACGGCATATTTGCGCCGTAGGTGCGTCCGCGACCGAAGGGAAGGCTATAGGTCGCATCGGCATTGATGTAGTGCGTGGTGTCGAAGTCCGAGTTGGCCCGGCACAATCTCGGGCGTAGCACATCGCAGATAAAGCCATAACCACCAATCGCCTGCTGGTTACCGGCCAGTGAGGTATTGTCGATCGAGTGCGACCATGTGTAGTTCGCATCGAACTGCAAGCCCTGCGTCAGGTTCTTCTGCACCGTAACCAGAAGTCCGTTGTAAGTTGAAAACCCTTTGCTGGTAAATACATTATTTCCGGCAAACTGAGAGGCCATGCCCACGTTGTTGCCGAGGAAAGGGGAGAGCTGCTGAACTGTGTCCGCAAAATCACCTCTGGCAATATAGGTCTGAAGGTTGTCAGCAATCCACGATGTATTGTTCGGATAGTTGTGGGTCACACCGTTGTCGTCTTCGTAAGTTTGTGTGGCTCCGTATCCCGGAGGAATCTGGTTTTCGAACCAGCCCTGTGCTGGAAGATTTCTAGGATCGGCGTTTGCACGAAGCTGCTTCGTAACATTCCCCATGGCATCGCCAAGCAATTGACCAGAAGCCTTGTCGGGAAATTCGATGACCTGGTTCGCATCGGCCTGCGCCAATAACCTGCGGCCAAACCGGCCCACCCAGCTCACCTTAAGGATCGTCGATCCGGGGAATTCATGCTGGAATCCCAAATTGGCCATGATGGAATATGGCGTTTTTAGATTCGGATCGATCATCTGGTTGAATTGGCCATCGATCAGGCCATTTGGAATACCGCCATCGACAAAAGGTGTAAATGGCGGCCGTGGAGTTGGAGGCGCCGTAAACGTCGGAAGTGAATCCAGCCGGGGGTCACTAGTAAGGGAAACCAAAGGATCCCGCGTACCAAAATTGTCCTGAAGACTTTGCTGAAAAAGGTACGAGTACTGGTCCTGCTGGTACTGAACGGCATTGATCACCGTGCGGTCATAGACCACACCCGCTCCACCGTTGAAAACCGTCTTTTCGTCGAACTTCGGGTTCCATGCAAAAGCAACCTTGGGTGAGAAGTTCAGGGGGTCACGGTGATACAGCGCCGGGCCATTGTTGTGCGCGCCGCCCAGCTGGTAGGTCAGGAAGGGAAGCCCGTCCGCCGCGGTATTGCCGGCCTGGCTCTGCTGCACACGCTGAGCGATGTAATCGTTGAAGAACAGAGTGTTTTGTGCCGTCTCGAATCCATGGATCTCGTAAGGAACCGAGTAGTACTGATAACCAAGGCCATAGGTCAGGGTCAGGTGTGGAGTCGCCTTCCAGCTATCCGACGCGAAGACCTGGGTCTGGTAGGATTGATATTCGCGCTGCGATCCACTTGGCTGCGGCAGTGCACTTCCGTCAATGCCGTAATTGAAGGTCAGCGCTGCATTGCTTATACGTCCCAGTGCCGCAACCAGGGCGTTGTCATAAGTCGAACGCGCAGTCACACTCGACTGAACATTCGTTGGCCGGAATGATGCAGTCAGACCGCCAAGATTGCCGCCAATTCCGATTCCCAGATCATTGTAATCAAGGATTGAATAGCTGCTGTTCTTGATCCATTTGAACATTCCACCAAACGTAATTGAGTGACGTCCCACGCTCCAGGTGAAATTGTCATAGATCTGAGGGATCGGAACATGACGTCCCTGAGCATTGATCGGACTAGAGTATGGCCTATCCAAAAACGTAATCGAACCCGTGGAAAAATTAAGCTGATCGATACCCAACTTGTTCGTCGGCTGGGTAAAGTTATAGTCCTGCACTGTAGAACCATAGGTGAACTGGTTGAATTTGTTCGAGCTGACCTGCCAGTCGATTCCACCAACATAGGCATAACTGCGGTCGATAAAATCTGTCGCATCCGGATCGCCAGGGAACTGCTGCACCGCATTGACTGCATTCTCGCGCGATACCGTACCACGTCCCCAAAGCCGAATTTTGTCCGTCAGGTTATAGTCCACCCTGCCGACAAAGATGTTCAGGTTGTCGCTGTTCGGGGCATTGAAACGGAACCCTCCGGTGTTGACACCGTCGCCGTAGGTAACATCGTTCACCGCAGGATAGCGGGAGTTATACAGGTTGAATAACGCCGGGCTTTCGCCGATCCCCGCTGGATCGACATTCCGTACCTGTGCCGCAGTCAATTGGCTGATGCAGCCGGGAGTCGTGTTCTGACGGCTGCTCTTATCGCAATTAGGGTTGTCATTGATATACGAGACAAGACCGGAACGATACGAAGGCAGCGGTACTTTACGAACGGTCGCCGCTCCCGCAGCAATCCGCGACGCCGTGTAATCGAAGAAAAAGAAGGCCTTGTCATGAAGAATCGGACCGCCAACCGATCCTCCGAACTGATTGCGGACCAGCTTCGGCGCTCGGATTCCGGCCAGGTTATTGAACCAGTCATTCGCCGTCGTTGAGTTATCTCGGTGATAGAGGTTTGCCTGGCCATGCCAGTTATTGGTTCCGCTACGCGTCACCAGCACAAACTGGCCGCCGCCGCCCAGACCGGTATTGGCAGTCGATCCGGCCACCGTGCCACGGAACTCCTGCACCGAATCCACAGGCGCATTGGCAGTAATTGCTCCGAACTGTCCCGTCGCCAGGTCGTTCACATCCAGCGTATCGACCGAGACATAGTTCTGGTCATAGCGAGCACCCGTTACCTCGCCCGTAAGTGTCGTACCCGGCTGCAAGCGAAAAAGGATCGCCGGAGAAGTTCGGTTCTGAATCGGAAGCTCATCCAATTTTTGAACCTGAAGGTTGTTTCCGAGCGTCGCGTCCTCTGTATTGAGAGTCACACCCTGCCCCGCAGCGCTGACCGAAACCTCGACCTGGGTACCGGGCGTCAGCGTCGCATTGCGGCTCACAACGTTCGCGACATTGACATAAATGTTCTCTACCTTAAAGGAGTTGAATCCGCTGCGCGAGATCACCAGCGTATAACCCGGTCCAGGAGGAATGCTGGTAAAGCGGTAAGAACCCGCCGTATTCGTCGTCGTTGTGTAGTCCGTTCCCATTGATGGATTCGACAGAACCGCCGTTGCGTCGGGGATCACCGAACCGGAGGGATCCGTAACAACTCCGGTAACCGTTGCCGTTGCCTGCGCATGAAGCGCGGAGGACAGGCAGATGAAAATAACCAGGGCAATAATATTCTTCAGACGACCCATAAACTCGATTACCTCTTTGGGAAAAAAAACCTTTATCAGATTCTTATCTTTTGAATCGGGGAGTTACTTTTGTGTAATGTGCAATTACCCTGCCAAATATAGGGCAATATTTTTCCCAAGTAAATCCATCTCATCACTAAGTTTCCAGCGATAATTTTCCAAAATCCCTACCGAGATTCCAAAAATGGGAGGACTGACCTTTATTTAGAAGGCGCATAACTGACCTATGATCATTCAACTGGCCTCCATACATACCCGTCGTAATCCCTCACGATCGGACCAGGCTTCTCTTCTGGCTGCGGACTACCTCGACCGCCTCAGCCACTACACTCCCGTGGACGCTCCCGCTTTTCCCTCCGAATCTATCTTCCTCGTTTGGCTCGACCGTCAGGCGACTCGAACCCCCGCCCACCTCATCCTTCTGGATAGCCGGGGTAAACAGCTCTCCTCCGAAGAGCTGGCCCAGACCATCGGCCGCCTTCGCGACTCCGGTACTCAGCGACTCGTTTTCGCCATCGGCCCAGCCGACGGATGGTCGGATTCAGCCCACAAACGCGCCAATCTCCTGCTCTCCTTCGGACGCATTACCTTACCGCACCAGCTAGCCCGCGTCGTCCTGACCGAGCAGGTCTACCGCGCTTTCACCATCCTCGCCGGTCACCCTTACCACTCCGGCCACTAGCTCGATGTTCTCTGAAAGCTCGCCACCCAGCTATCCTTAATCTCTATGACTGAAACCTCGCGCCGCGGACTCATCCTCATCAACACCGGCCCCGGCAAGGGTAAGACCACTGCCGCCCTCGGAACCGCCCTTCGCGCCGCCGGAAATGGAATGCGCGTGCTCATCCTGCAATTTCTCAAAGGTTCATGGCACTACGGCGAGCTCGACGCGATCTCTGCCTTGGGCGCCGCTCTCGGAACCCCTGAGGATCCTGCCATCGTTATCCGCCAGATGGGACGCGGCTTCGTCAAAGTCGGTGGAGCCGAAACCGACCCCGAAGATCTGCGCATGGTCCAGGATGCCTGGAACGATGCCGAACAGGCCATCCTCGCCGGGGATTGGGACCTCGTCATCCTCGACGAGATCAACTATGCCATCGGTTACAAGATGCTCGACCCGGAGAAGGTCGCCGAAGTCCTGCGCCAGAAACCCGAGATGGTCCACGTCATCCTCACCGGCCGCAACGCACACCCCACCCTGGTTGAGCTGGCCGACACCGTCACCGAGATGCGCGAAGCCAAGCATGCCTATCAGAAGGGAATCCTCGCCCAGCGTGGCATCGAATTCTGAATTTAGGTCATCAACACAAAAACGAGAGACGTTGATCTGTCTCTCGTTTACTCATGCACATTGCTACTTTTATTCGAGATGTCCTATGGAATAGTTCACCGTGATCGTCGTCTCCACATCTCTCAGATCACCGTTCAGTCTATATGGCTTGTATTTCCACTCCTTAACCGCATCGATCGATGCCGCACGCAGCTCTTTCGGTCCGCTCACAACCTGGAGATCCTGCACCGTTCCTTCCTTTGAGATGATCGCCTTCATGACGACAGCACCCTCTATATGGGCTGCCTTCGCCTCTGGAGGATACACCGGTTTCTTCTGATAAATCACATTGCCTGCCATCACACCGGCTGCAACCTTCAAGCTCGAAGGAGCTTCCTTCTTATCCATCACTGCCGATCCCGGCGCGGCAATCTCCGTATGCAACGCTAGTGCCGAGGCACACGCTGCTGCGCCCAACGTCACACATGCCGCAGCCGTTACCAGACGTAGGCCGCGTCCCATCTCTACACTTCTTTCTGTCAGTCGCATAACTCTCCTTTCAAACGTGTTGGCATCGAAGATCCCGATGGCGTGAAGTGTCCTGGCCGGCGGCGCTATTGTCATCGTTGCCGCCAACCGTAAAAGTGACCGTGCGTAGTTCTGTCTTCCTTCAACCGCATTCGCTGCCATTGCATCGCAGATCATCTCGCGGCTCTCAGCAATGTGAGCCAGTGTCATCCAAAGCAGTGGATGATAGGCCATCGGCAACGACAGGATGCGATACAGCAAGTTCTTCATGAAGTCGCGCCGCTGCATATGCGCGCACTCATGCGCCATCACGGCATCGAGATCGTTATCGACTACGCGCTCAAAGAAGGAAGACGGCAGCAGAAGCAGCGGCCTGCCAAGCCCTACCGTCACCGGGCCGCCAATCTCCTGTGACACAGCGACTCGCGTCTCCTCCAATTTGAAGTGGGCACAGCAACGTTGCCATACGCGACGCGACGCATCCGGTAACGACGCCTCCTGTGCTCGGCGTTCAATTCGATATGTACTCCATACTCCCCACACCAGGCGCGCAGCGAAATACAACACCACGCCTCCATAAAGAGCAGCGAGCGCCAGCATCCAATGAGTCGACACCGTCAGTGATCCATTAACGATCCCTGCACCCACGGACACCGTGACTCCTCCCTGGTCCGCCTTCGCCTGACCGGTAAAGGGCCACCGTAATAAACTCTGCAACACATGCAACACCGCAATCGGCTGCGGGCGAACCGCAGGAAGAACGCTCTCTAGAAAAAGTGCGCTCACCCATATCCGGTGCGCCACCTCAGGGATCCCACGTCGTACAAGGCGCGCAGCCAGCCATGCCGCTGCAAACACAAGGGGAGCCATCCACAACGAGTTCACCATGTACTCCAGTAATCGCAGCATCATTGCTCATCCCCTTTTTCCTTCTCCAACCTGCGTGTCAGACGAGCAAGCTGCTCGGCGTCAATCTGCTTGCTTTTGACCAGACTCATCACCAGCTCTTCGCTCGATCCACCGAACATGCGATCCACCAGATCCCGAAGAGCATGATGCGATGCCTTCGCCTCACTCACCACCGCGCTGTACTCAAACGCGCGGCCCTTTAGCTTGCGCTTCAACTTTCCCTTGCGGTGCAGAATGTTCAGCATTGTCTGCACGGTCGTATAAGCCAACTCCTGCTCCAGCCCTTCCTGCACAGCGCTGACCGTGCTCGTGCCCTGCCTCCAGATCACCTGCATGATCTCGAGCTCCAGCTTGGTCAATGCTTCCTTTTCCCCTCGCCCCATGCCTTAACCTCCTAATTCGTTAGGAGACGTTATGCTTACGAACAAACTTTGTCAACTAAATTCTTAGGAGATACGATGTGTACGTCGTTTTACCCTGTAAACAACTGCGCTTTCAATGCATTGGCATCGATCGCTCAGCTATCATTCTCCCGATGCCTCTTCTCAAGCGAACTCTTGCCCTGATCCCATTGCTTGCTGCCTTTGCCTTTGCCCAGACGCCTTACTCTCTCGTCGATCCGCATATCGGCACTGCGAATGAAGGCCAGACAACGCCTGCCGTCGGCGAGCCCTTCGCCATGACCAACTTCATCCCCGAAGCGCACTCCACCGAGAAGAAATGCGTCTCACCCTATCTCTTCTCCGACACCAAACTTACTGGTTTCCGTGCCTCGCATTGGATGAGCGGCTCCTGCACCCAGGACTACGGCTCCGTCACCCTCATGCCGACCTTCGGCGATCTCAAGCCCGAGCCCGAAGCACGCGCCGCGGCCTTCACCCACGCCGACGAGATCACTCAGCCCGCCTTCTACTCCGTCAAACTGCCTGCTTACAACGAGCAAGTTGAGATGACCGCAGGCATCCGTGCCGGAATGTTACGTATCACCTACACCAAGCCTGGCACTGCGAATCTCATCATCGAACCCAACGCTCGCATGAAGGATGGCTGGGTCAAGGTCGACCTCTCACACAATGAGATCCTCGGTTATAACCCCGTCTATCGCATCTATCAGGGCAATGGAAAACCCGCTGGCTTCAGTGGCTACTTTGTCATTCGCTTCAACAGCAAGCCTTCTCAATCCGGCACATGGTGCGACGCGAAGATCACCCGTGAGCAGGAGCTCAACGGCAAAGGACACTGCGAACACATGGGGGCTTACATCAGCTTCGCTGCTTCCCCTGCACAACCTTTGCTCGCCAAAGTCGGTACGTCGTTTACTTCTCTTGACGCCGCACGCAAAAACCTCAACGACGAAATTCCCGCGTGGGACTTCGCAGCTCTCCGCGCTAAGACGACCCGTGTCTGGACCAAGGCTCTCGATGTTGCCGCGATTCAGGGAGGAACAGCCGCCGAGCGCCGCACCTTCTACACCGCGCTCTATCATTCCATGATGCTGCCGCGCATCGTCAGCGATGCCGACGGCTCCTATCCTCGTTTTGCGAACGGCAGCAAGATTGAAAAGATCCCCAGCGGCGTCTACTACGACGACTTCTCCCTTTGGGACATTTATCGCGCGCAGCTTCCGCTTCTCACCATCCTCGATCCCGCACGCATCCCCTCTATGATGCAGTCACTCGTCCTCAAAGGAGAACAGGGAAGTTACTTGCCCATCTTCCCGGCATGGAACAGCTACACCTCCGAGATGATCGGCGACCACACTGGTGTCGTCATCACCGATGCTTACGCAAAGGGCCTGCGCAATTTCGACGTTGCCTCCGCATGGCGTCTCATTCGTCAGAATGCCTTCGACACGCCGCCCTATGAGCAATACAAAGATGGCCTCGGCCGGCGTGCTCTTCAGTCGTACATCAAGTACGGCTACATTCCGCTCGAAGATCCTGTCAATGAAGCCTTCCACCAAAAAGAACAAGTCTCACGCACACTCGAGTACGCCTTCGACGACGCCATCATTGCGCATCTCGCCTCTGATCTCGGACATAAGGACGACGCAGCCGTCCTCACCAGGCGCGGCAGCAATTGGAAGAATGTCATCGATCCCGAAACGAAATTCGCTCGCGGACGTCATGAAGACGGTTCCTGGATCACTCCCTTCGTCTACGACAAGTGGGCCAGCTTCGTCACCGAATCCAACGCCTATCAATACACCTTCTATGTCCCGCAGGACGTCGACGGCCTCATCGCTGCACTCGGCGGCAACGATGCCTTCATAGCGAAACTCGATGGCCTCTTTGCCAAAAATCTTTACGACCCCGGCAACGAACCCGGCCATCACATCGCTTATCTCTACGATCAGGCGGGCGCCGCCTGGAAGACACAGCAGCGCATCGCAACGCTGCTTGATGTCTACAACGACACACCCTCCGGTCTACCCGGAAATGACGACGCCGGACAGATGTCCGCTTGGTGGATCTTCTCCTCGCTCGGCTTCTACCCCGTTGCTCCGGGTATCCCGGAATACTGGATCGGTACGCCACGCTTTCCCTCCGCAACCCTCAATCTTCCCGGAGGAAAACGCTTCATTATCCTTGCCCATAATGCCAGCGCAAAGAACCATTACATCCAATCAGCTAAGCTCAACGGTCGACCGCTGAAAACTCCTCGCATCCAACACTCTGACCTCATGCGCGGAGGCACACTCGAATTCATCATGGGACCCGAGCCAAATCGCAGTCTCTTCGACCAGCACTGAAAAGTAAAAAGGGGCTCGCCGCGACCACATGAGCACTGGCGCGGCGAGCACTGAGGAGATATCTATTCGGTCCTGAGAGCCTGCACCGGATCGATCGAAGCTGCACGCCGCGCCGGAATCACTCCCGCGATACATGCCGCTACCGTCAGCGTCACCATCGCAAGCGCCATCACCGCAACACTCGCGTGCGAAATCTCATAGAGCTGCGACTTCACGAACCGCACACAAAGGAACGCCACTGGAGCTCCAATCGCCAGGCCGATTACGGTTTGCAGCATTGCGCCGCGTAGAATCATCGCCACAACACTGCCACGCTCTGCGCCCAGCGCCATACGAATTCCAATCTCCGATGTCCGCCGTGCTACACCATACGCCGTCACCCCATACAGCCCAATCGTCGCCAGTAGCAGAGCCAGCAGGCCGAACAACGTCGTCAACCGCGCAATTAGACGCTCCTCGGTGAATCGCCCTGCAATCTGCTCCGAGAACGTTTGAAATTTGACGACCGTCAGGTTGGGATTGATCGCGGCCAGCGTGCGGCGCGTGAGCGACTCCATGTTATTCATCGGACGATCCGTTTGGATCACGATGGCGTATGCATAAAGGCTGGTGTCTTTCTCTATAGGGGTTTTCGTATCACTGGGCGCTCTTTGTGTAAGCGGAAGGAAGAACATGCTGTGGTCCTTCCAGCGCACCGTCACATAAGCTGTGTCCTCGACGACCCCGACGATCTCATAGTCGCCTGCGGCTTCAGGTTTGCCTTCGCCGAAGCGTCGGCCAATGGGATTTTCGCCGTTGAGAAATTGCTTGACGAAGGATTGATTGACGACAGCCGTAGCGGGTGAGGTTGAAGTATCTTGCGGACCGAAGCCCCGGCCCATCACCACGTGCGTACCGACAGAATCGAGGTACTCAGAATTAATTTTTACAAAGGAAGCACCCTTGTGCGGATCGGGCTGCCCTTGCACTTGTATGCCGCTGCTCCAGTTCTCCTCCTCCATTGGCGTGTAGCTGGCAAGCCCCACCTTCACAATGCCGGGAATCGCACGAAAATTATTTTCAATCGTGCGATTGAGGGTCTCCGCTTGCGTCGTGGCATAGCCTGCGGCCTGCGGGTTGATATGCACAATGTATCGATTCGTGGCGTTCAGCTTCATGTCCGTACTCTCGAGCTTGCTCAGGCTCTGCGCAAACAACCCTGCTCCCACCAGCAGCACCACCGAGAGCGCAGCTTGCAACACGACCAGCGAGCGCTGTAACAGCGAAGCGCCGCCCGTCGTCGTCCGCGTACCCGAGCGCAACGCATCCGCAGGTTCTGCCTTGGCCGCCATCCATGCGGGAGCTACTCCAAACAGGACACCCGTCACCAGCGACAACGCGAAGGCAAAACCAACAATCGGCAACGAGGGAGCAGCATTAATTGTCACGCTCGTCGCACCGGGGAACGCCAGCGCCAGCAGCATCTTCGCTCCCAGGTATGCGACCGCCAGCCCGGCAATTCCGCCAAGCACCGACAGCACCACGCTCTCCGTCAACAACTGACGCACGATCCTCATCCGCTGTGCTCCAAGCGCTGTGCGTACCGACATCTCCGTGCGGCGATTCATCCCGCGCACCAGAAGCAAGTTTGCAATATTGGCGCACGCAATTAGCAATACCAACCCGGCAACCCACATCAACAGGTGCAGGTGCGAGGTGTATTGCTTCTGCATTGCCTGAATGCCGGCTCCCCCGGGTGTCAAAGTGGCATGAACCCTCGACAACAAATTTTCACCCTCGGGGCCTTTGTAGTCCTTGAGGGTGGTAAATTCCTGCTTCAACAGGGCATTCACCTTCTGCTGCAATGGAACCATGGCGGTGCCCATCTTCGTGCGTCCGATCAAATAAAGCCAGCTTATTCTGGGATCCTTCACAAAGGACGCGTTCGACAATGCGTCCATCGACTGAATAGGCAGGTAGAACTCCGGCGGAGTACTGGTCACACGATCGCCAAAAAATCCCCTGGGAGCCACGCCCACCACCGTCACCGGTTTGGTATTCACCCAGAAGGTGCTGCCCACCACCGATGGATCGGCGTTATAGTCCTTCTGCCAGGTGCTGTAACTCATCACACCTGTCATTGGAGCGCCTTCGACATCATCGGAATCGGTGAAGAGGCGACCGACGTTGGGCCGAAGACCAAAAGTACGGAAGTAGTTTCCGGAGACAAACTCTCCCTGGGCAGACTGCGCCAGGCTATCTGCTCCATCGCGACGCACCGTAAGCGGACGATACGCATACCCTGCCTGCATCGCCGCTAACTCTTCGAACTCCGGTGCGTTCTTCTTCAGATATTGATAAGTCTCGGTAGGGAAGAGCGAGTAGTTGCCATCCTTCTTGGCTCCACCATTGACGCAGCAGTCGGTACCTTCGCCGATATGGACCAACGTCGCAGGATCAGCCACGGGAAGGTTCTGGAGCAGTACCGAGTTCACCAGCGTGAAGATCGCGGCATTCGCACCGATACCCAACGCGATCGTCAGTAGCACCGTCGCAGTAAACCCTGGCGTCTTACGCAGTTGTCTCAGTGCATACCGGATGTCCTGAATCAACACTGTCATCTCTTGTTCTCCTTGCAGGAACGGCTGGCCCACACTCCCTCTCGATAAGAGAAGCACGTCGCTTTCCACCAATGGCAAACCACATCCCCGCATTTATCAAACACTTACGCTGGCGCCTCTTTTGCGGCCCTGTCCATTTCCGTTCTTTGCTGTCCACCGATGGACAGCCATCTTCGGCATCACGTGCAATTTTCCTCACCCTTGGCTTTCCTGTATAACGGTGTTTCCAAAGGGAGAACGATTTTTTCCATGTCTCAAAACTATTCGTCGCGCCGCGCCTTCCTTAAGTCCTCTTCGCTCGCTGCTGCTGCCGTCGCCCTGCGCGGCTCCTCTTCCTTTGCCCAGACAGCACAAGTCGACGCTCATATCGACATCTCCCCTTCTGAAACCATCGCCACGATTTCCCCCGAGATTTATGGCCACTTCATCGAGCATCTCGGTGGAGTCATCTACGACGGAGTCTGGGTCGGCGAATCTTCAAAGATCCCCAACATCAATGGCGTCCGTAAGGACTTCATCGACACCATGCGCGCCGTTCAGGCTCCGGTACTGCGCTGGCCCGGCGGTTGTTTTGCGGACTCTTACGACTGGCGCGATGGAATCGGCCCACGCTCTCGCCGCCCCGCCCGCACCGCTTTCTGGAACCAGCAGGACCCCAACACCTATGGTCTGCACGAATTTATGCAGACGTGCCGCGCCATCGGTGCGAAGCCTTATCTCGCTGCAAACCTCCGCACTCAGCCTGCGCGCGACTTCTATCAGGAGATCGAGTACTGCAACGCCCCCGCCGGAGACGTCCCATCCAACTCCGCAGCGCCCGCCACCCCAAATGCCCTCGCCGCACAACGTGCAGCCAACGGCGACCGCGCCCCCTTCAACGTCGATCTCTGGGGAGTCGGCAACGAGTCCTGGGGTTGTGGCGGTAACATGACTCCCGAAGAGTACGCCGCCGAGTACCGCCGTTTCACCGCATGGACCCCAACCTACGGCTCCACACCTCTGCGTTTCGTCGCTGTCGGTCCCAATGGAGACGATGTCGATTGGACCCGCCGTCTCTTTAAAGCTCTCTACGGCAACCCCGAGCGCCGCCACCTCTGGGGACTCTCCATCCACTACTACACCTCCGGAAGCCCCTCCAAGTTTGCCGCAGGCGATGCGCTCGCCTTCAACAACGACGAGTTCTATGACCTGCTCACCCGCGGAAGTCTGATGGAAAAAGTCGTCACTGACCACTGGACCGCAATCCGCGAATCCGTCCCCAACGCGCTCTCCAACCAATCGCGTCCTTCCGTCCGCCTCGTTGTCGACGAGTGGGGAGCATGGTACGGCAAGGGTACAGAACTAGCGCCCCAATACAACCTCTCGCAACAGTCCACCATGCGCGATGCTCTGCTCACCGGCATCACTCTCGATATCTTCCAGCGCCACTCCGACAAAGTCGGCGCAGCAGCCGTCGCGCAGTCCATCAACTGCCTCCACTCGCTCATGCTTGCGCAAGAGGACAAGTTCTGCGTTACCCCCACCTTCCACATCTTCCAGATGTACCTTGCTCATCGCGGCGCCCAGGCCGTCCGTACCGAATTCAACGCTCCCTCTATCCCGAATCCTATGGGTACCGCACCCAGCCAGGTCGGAGGCAGCAGCTACATCGGCCAGCTTCCTCCCATTCAATCGCTCGCAGGACTCAGCGGCTCGGCCTCGCTCCACGGCAAGACCCTCACCCTGACCGTGGTCAATCCGCATCTCACGCAACCTCGCACCACCGAGATCGCAGTACGCGGCTCCTCCATCACATCCGCTAAGGGAACCGTACTCGCCGAAAACGACGTCCACGCCCACAACGACTTCGCTCACCCCAATGCCGTCAAACCCAGCGCAATCGCGTCCCTCAAACCCGCGGGAGGAAAGCTCGTCCATACATTTCCTCCCGCCAGTGTTACCTCGCTTGAGATTGCACTCGTCTAGTGCTGTATCGACAATCTTGATTTTTCACTCTCGGGTTTCAAGAAAATTATGTCTTTGCTAAAAAGTGTCCTCCACAAACGAAGTACCCACACACATCATTCATAGCAACCGAATTTTTATCGCGTAAATCGTGGTAACAGAAGAGCGTCAAAAATCCGATTATTCATCAGAAAACCCCATACCTGCGTATGGGGTTCTCGTAAACGTTATTGAATAGACCGGCTCTACCGTCTCGCAGCAGGCCATGAGTCCGCGGGAGGCGTTGCCCACGTCGACGCAGGTGGAGGCACATCCAGCTTCGGCTTCGCTGCTCCCTGCGGCGTCAGCTTCGCCGCAGCCTTCACCGTCACCTTGCCATTCGCATCCTCGGTATATGGCTTCCAGCGTGGAGGGAACTGTGCCATTCGCGCCGCCATCTGTGGGTTGAGCGGACGCATCGGTATGCCGGTGGGAATACGCAGCGACGTCCACTTCTTCGCCTGCTTCGCCGCCGAACTTGGCGGCAGGTCCCACGGCTCCGATGCACGGCCATTCAGGTCGTAGACAAACTTTCCGTCCTTCAGCGTCAGCTCGCACTCCAGTCTTTCGTGGCCCTTCATCATCGCGCCCGAGCCATCGATATAGCCGAAGTCGCCATGACGCACGTTAAGCACTGCGATGTCCGCAATCGCGCCCTCCGACAACTGCCCCAGCTGCGTCTGCTGCATTTCCACCGCTGGATGCCACGTCATCTCTGCAATCACTTCTTTCAGCGGAAGCCCCATCGCCAGAAACTTGCCCGCCGTCGTCAGTTGGTCTTTCAGACCTTCATTCAC
Source organism: Edaphobacter sp. 4G125 (assembly GCF_014274685.1). Taxonomy (NCBI): domain Bacteria; kingdom Pseudomonadati; phylum Acidobacteriota; class Terriglobia; order Terriglobales; family Acidobacteriaceae; genus Edaphobacter; species Edaphobacter albus. Next base: position 347,487 of record NZ_CP060393.1, on the reverse strand, counting down.
ATTGTCCGAGTGAATATCCGTCGAGATCGAGTCAGGAATAAAACCCGCCTTGATCAGCGGCACAGCCACGCTGAACAGGAAGCTGCTCTGCCCATGACCCACATCGAAGTAGATGCCGCGCTTCCGGCCTTCCCACATCCCCTTGCCCGGTCCACCCGTCTCCGAATCCTGCTCACCACGGCTGCCACCATACATATGTGTATAGATATCTCCCGGCCGCAGCTTATTCTCTAGCAACTGCTCCAACGGACGTTCCACGCGACGAGCACCATAGTCGATCATCACTGGAATGTGCGCGATCGTTCCCGCCTTGATCGCCTGGTCATACGGAAGCCACTCCGGCCCCGTGAAGTGTGCGCTCTTCACGCCGACGATGATGCCCGGATACTTCAGCGCCATTTCGCCGGTCTTCTCGCCATCCATATCTTCTTTGTTCTGTTCGATCGCGCCGCTGCCCATGCCCGCGCCTACAATATTCAGCTCGGCCAGAACACGTGTCTGCGACCGGTCGATCACCCGCTCCTTGAAGGTTTCGAAGTTGCGCCACCCCGAAGATCCGGCATCCACCACCGTCGTCACGCCATTTCGCAGCGTAAACCCGTCCGGCATAACGGCCCAGTCGCCGCCAGCATAGTCGTCCTTCTTCAACCCCCAAAAGACGTGAACGTGGATATCGATCAGCCCGGGTGTTACATAAAGCCCCGCGACGTTCACCGTCTTGATTGCCGAGCTCACCGGAATCCCAACGGCCACTTTCGCAATCTTCCCATCCTTAATAGCTACATCTCGGATCGCGTCGACCTTGTTTTTCGGATCGATGACATGACCACCCTTCAGAATCAGGTCGTACGGCTTCTCCTCGAAGTGTGCATCCGATGAAGCCGCCGACGCAGACGGAGGAGTCGCCTGCGCTACAAGTCGAGGCACAAACAGACACGCCGCAACCAACATCCCGGCACAAACCCGGACCACACGCTCTCCACGCATAAAGCCTCCAGCATCCTTAAAGATCAATTTCGAGACGAAGAGCTTTATAGACCCCGGACGGGACGTTCGCAATAGACATAAGCCCTATCAGACCCAAATTCCTGTTCTCTGAGCTTTTGATAACGTGGGTTACTCCGTCCGCAGCGCCTGCATCGGCTCGATGATCGATGCCCTTCTCGCTGGAACCACACTCGCGATCAGCGCGCTCAACACCAGTGCCACACATGCTGTCACCAGTGGCAGCACACTATATCCCTTCACCTCATAGAGCTGCGCTTCCAGAAAATGGCCTGCCAACAGCGCCAGCGGTATTCCCGCGATCAGCCCAATCACCACCTGGATCGCGGCCCCGCGCAGAATCAGTTGAACTACATTGGCGCGATTCGCTCCCAACGCCATCCTCAATCCAATCTCCGGAACCCTCCGCGCCACGCCATACGCCGTCACGCCATACAGCCCGATCGATGCAAGAATCAGCGCCAGTGCGCCAAAGATCGATGTCAGCCGTACCACCAGGCGCTGCTGCGTAAAGTAGTTCCCGACCTGGTCGTCATATGTGGTTAGCTGATCGATCACCATCCCCGGATTGATCTGCTGCAACGCTCTTCGCACCTCAGCCGTCGCTGCCGCCGGATCGCCTTCATAGCGCACAATCACATTCGTCGCGAAGTGCCGGAACCGTTCATTCTTATTCGCCCGGTCGCGCGTCATCTGGCTCGCCACAAGCGCATCAAAGTTCGTCGTCTGCGCCATTGGCGTAAAGAACATTGGCCGTACCTTCCCTGCCGGATCCCAGTACTTTACATCATCGACCACCCCGACGATCTCGTACTCGTTCTTCATGCTTGGGTCTGGACCAAAGTGCATCCCAATCGGGTTCTTACCGTTAAAAAACTGCTTCACAAACGTCTGGTTCACCACAGCAACAGCAGGGCTCGTGGAAGTATCCTTCTCCGTAAACGTGCGCCCCATCCGCACGCCCGTTCCGAGCGCATCAAAATACTGCGGACTCACCGAATCGTAGCTCACATGATGATGCGCATTTGGATCGCCGCCAGTGATCGTAATCTCCGTGCCCCAGTTGTTGAATGCCAGTGGGCCATACGTTGCATACGACGTGTTGTGCAATCCAGGAATCCCCGCAAAGGTCTGGTCGATCTGCCGGTAAAATCCGTCCAGTTGCTCATACCGGTAGCCCGTCGCCTGAAGATCGATGAAGGCGATCAGCCTGCCCTGCGTTTGAAAGTGGAAGTCCTGTTGCTCCATCCGTTGCAGGCTCAGGATGAGCAATCCCGCCGTACTCAGCAGCGCCACCGAAAGCGCTGCCTGCAGGATCACAAGCATCCGTTGCAATCCGCTCACATGGCCGGTCGTCCGGTTCGCACTGCGCAACGCCTCCGCAGGATTCGTACGCGATGCAATAAACGCCGGAGCAATCCCAAACAGAACTCCCGTCAACGCCGATACCCCCAGCGCAAATCCAAGCACCGGAAGCGAAGGACTCGCACTGAGAGGATTCACCTCAACTCCGCGCATCACCAATGCCAGCATCCCCTTTACACCGGCATAGGCAACGGCCAGCCCCAGTGCGCCGCCAAGAATCGACAACACCACCGACTCAACCAGCATCTCTCGAATCAATCTCCCTCGCGATGCTCCCAGCGCCGTACGAACGCTCAGTTCCTGCCTGCGCCCCACACCTCGCACCAGCATCAGGTTCGCCAGGTTCGCGCACGCAATCACCAGAACGAACGCCGCGATCATCTGCAGCATGTTCAGGCTCTTCTCGTACTGATCTCGCAGATCGTTGATTCCATCATTCGCGGCAGCCAGTTCTGTCGTCTGTTTGGCAATCTCCGCCTCGGTATCGTGGCTTGCGGCGTCACGGTTGGCCCGGATCCATCGCATCAGTTCCACTCGAATCGCGCTCTCCACGGCGGGTACCGTCTTGGGGTCGCGGATACGCACCAATACGTCCAGCCAGTGCGACTGCGGCTGCGTATAGAGTTTCCGTTCCGGCTGCAGTATCGGTTCCTGCGCCAGCCCCAGCCACACCCCCGTCGGGTCCCCCTGGTTCCGGTCGCCCAAAAATCCCGGAGCACTGATCCCTACAATCGTTACCGGATGACCAGTAAACATCATCGTCTCGCCTACGATGCTTGGATCGCCATGAAACTTCGACTGCCATATGGCATAACTGATCACCGCTACCGCTGGCGAACCCTCGTGGTCGTCCTCTGGCCGCAGCAATCGACCTGCGAACGATCTCACGCCTAATACTGAAAAATAATTCCCCGAGACCACACGCACATTCAGTGGCTGCGCAACTGGCTCACCTTTGCGCCATGCGCTCACTGTAATGTTTCCCGCCTCAACCGCTGCCATGCCCTCGATCCCTGGCGTGTGATCGCGTAGATCGCGGTACAAATCATACGAAAAGATGCGCCAGTGCCCCTGCATCCCGCCATCGACACAGCACTCGATCTCTTTCCCGACTTTGTAGAGCTGCTCCGGATGATCAACAGGCATCGACTTCAACATCACTTGATACACCAGCGTGAAGATCGCCGTCGTTGCTCCGATTCCGAGCGCTAGTGTCAGCAGCGCCGTCGCCGCAAACCCCGGTGACCGCCTCAGCCGCCGAAACCCATACCGCACATCCTGCACAATCGATCCCATTCGACGCCTACTTTATATAGATAGCCTCTAATCCCTGTCATGCAAGCCACGAACCAATAGCGACTCGATAATAAGATTCTTATTATCAATAGTTTACCAAAATGGTAGAGCGCGATTCTCTACAGTAAGTGTCCGCTTCAGGACTATCCCGTCCATTCCCGGACATCCTTCCATGTGTCATCCAACTAGGTACAAGCGAAGATTGAGATCCAGAGAATATTTGGCTTGTCGAGGTTGAGGGTAAAAGAGTAGGAAAGGACCCTCGATAATTCGCGTTTACCCCTATAAAAGCGTCGCTGTCACCTTCAATCGAGGTTAGGTATTAAATCCATGGCCGTCAGGTCGTATCATGGTCGCAGTATGAAGCCGCGAATCGCCATTCCCGTCCCGACCAGCACGAATCCTGAGTACAACTCCCGCTCCTGGCCCCAGTATGCAGAAGCCGTTCGAAATGCAGGCGGTGAGCCGGTCGAGATTCCTCTCAATGGAACTCCGCGCGAAACAGCAGACCTTATTAACACCTGTCAGGGAGTCCTGCTTCCTGGATCACCTGCCGACGTGAACCCTCACAAGTACGGCCAGGAGCCCCTCCCGGAATGTAACGCAGCAGACCCGGCCCGCGAGAACGTCGACGAGCTTCTCATTCAGGACGCCCACAATCTCTACAAACCTCTCCTCACCATCTGCTTCGGAACCCAATCGCTCAACATCTGGCGCGGAGGGACCCTGATCCAGGACCTTTCCCCCGTCCCGGTCAATCATTCTGCTGGACGCACGGTCGCCGTCGCCCACTCTGCCAGCGTCGCTCCAGACTCAACGTTAGGCGGAATCGTCTCCAGCGACGAAGCTCCTGAACAGAGCGGCTTTCTCCGTCTTCCTATTAACTCCAGCCATCACCAGGCCATCGGAATCCCGGGTGACGGACTCCGTGTGGTCGCTCGCAGCTCTGAAGACGGAGTGGTGGAAGCAGTTGAGGGCGGCCAGGATCCGCACAATCCCCAGGCCCACTTCGTCCTCGGAGTGCAATGGCATCCTGAACGGACCTGTGACATCAGCCCAGCCTCTCGCGCACTCTTTTCGCGCTTCATCTCCGAAGCCGCAGTCTGGAAGCCTCGCCCAATCCATACTTCGGTCGCGAGTGTTTCTTAGAGTGTTCCACGTGGAACAATGGAGGGGATGACCCTTCCTAAATCTCGCATTGAGGAACTTCTAGCTCCTTACTTAAGCCCGATCCCAGCCGCACTGCTGCCTCAACTCAGCCTTTATCTAGATCTACTGGTGAAGTGGAATAGCCGGACCAACCTGACGGCGATCCGCTCGCCTGAGGAGATGGTGCAGCGGCATTTTGGAGAAAGCCTATTTGCTGCCCAGAATCTTGGAAGTCTTCTTCCAGAGACGCTTCTGGACCTGGGATCTGGTGCCGGATTCCCCGGATTACCCATTGCACTACTCTATCCGCAGATTAAGGTTACGCTGGCTGAATCGCAGAACAAAAAGGCGACGTTCCTGCGAGAAGTCGTGCGAACCTTGGAAATCGGAAACGTGACTATCTGGGCCGGACGCGCGGAGACTATGCCGGAAGACTGTAGGTTCCATACGGTTACGCTAAGAGCCGTAGACGACATGGCAGCGGCGTTGAAAGCAGCAGGACCTCGCGCACTGCAGCAGATTGTTCTTTTAACTACGGGAACCCCTGATCTTCCAGATGGGTTTTTAGCTGAAGAGAGCCTACCTATTCCTGGGAGCCATACAGGAGCCTTGCTTCGCGCGGTGAGGGGTTGAGTGTTCCACGTGGAACACTCAGAAGTCCTGCTAGGAGTCGCGGGCTTTAGGGATGTTCCACGTGGAACATCCTCTCTAGATGGCGTCTAGATTTCTCCTCATTTAAGAGTTTTCATGGGTTATTTTCAATGGAACTGAAGAAAGATTTCCACATCAAGTGCCCGGAAATCATTCAAAACAGCGGGGAATTTAGCGTTCCACACGTTCTCCACAGGTTCAGGGAGTTCTTCACAAGCGAGTAAGGATTGCCCTCTTGCAGTCATGTGACTAACCTTTTCTTACCTGTAATGACCATGTCGAATCCCACCTCAAAACCGCTCCCTACGGAGCCTGCGTCCAGCAAGAACGGCGAGGTTTCGAAGTCCAAAGAGTCTTCCATGAAGAATGGAGAAGCTGCGACGCCAACCTCGCGTGTCATTGCGGTGGTGAACCAGAAAGGCGGCGTGGGAAAGACGACGACAGCGATCAATCTGGCTGCGTCCTTTGCGTTGGAAGGAATTCCGACACTGTTAATTGACTGCGATCCGCAGGCGAATTCCTCGGGAGGTCTGGGAATTGCACGCCAGGGGGATGGAGACGACCACCGGAAGAGCACCTATGATCTTCTACTGGGCGAGGCTACGGTTGCCGAGGCCATGCTTCCTACCGAGATGGAGAACCTGAAGGTCGTGCCTTCGAGCAAGAATCTGATCGGAGCGACGATTGAGCTGATTCCCATGGAACGGCGCGAATTCAAACTGCGGGAAGCGATTGAACCGGTGAAGTCGCAGTTTCCATTCATTTTGCTGGACTGCCCGCCGGCGCTGGATCTGCTGACGCTGAATGCGCTGGTCGCGGCCGATGGGCTACTGGTTCCGATGCAGGCAGAATATTTTGCTCTGGAAGGAATCTCGGAGCTGATGTCGACGCTGGATCGGGTTAGCTCGAGCTTCAATTCAGGGCTGGTGCTTGAGGGCGTGCTGCTGACGATGTACGACGACAGGACAAACCTTGCGATCCAGGTGACGGAGAACCTCAAGTCGTTCTTTGATGACAAGCTACTGAAGACGACGATTCCTCGAAATGTACGGCTGGCAGAGGCTCCGAGCCATGGCAAACCGGTAGCCCTGTATGACGCTAAATCGAGGGGAGCGGAGACTTATCGTGAGCTGGCGTTGGAGCTACTAGCACGACGTGGAATGGAATCGCCTGAGGTGAAGCGGAGGAAGGCTGCGGCTGCAGCTGCGGCCAGCAGCTTGAAGTCGTTCCAGGTACCGGAGAAGAAGAAACGGTTCTGGACAAAGAAAGATTCGTAGGGCTGCGCGGAGCACATTTCGAAAGAAACCTGATTTGGAAACCCGGTAGAGACCGGTGGAATTGATTTTGTTAAGGAAGATGAGATTATGGCGACTGCACCTGCTGATACAAAACGCCGTGCCCTGGGAAAAGGGCTTGAATCATTACTGCCGAAGCGTCCAGCTGCACCCCCTGTAAATCATGAGGTTGTTGTTCCCACGATCGCGGCTTCTGTGGCTGAGCCGGCGGGAAAGCCAATGGAGATTGCGCTGGATCAGATCAGCCGAAATCCCTGGCAGACCCGGTCGGTGTTCGATGAGGCGCAACTGGATGAGCTGGCGCAATCGATTGCGGCGACCGGGGTGGTGCAGCCGATCCTGGTGCGACCGGTTCCGAACGTCGATGGTCGTTACCAACTAGTAACGGGAGAACGGCGCTGGCTGGCCTCGCGGAAGGCCGGAAAGACGACGGTTCCGGCGATTGTTCGGCAGATTCCGGACGAACAGGTTCTGGAGATGACGATCGTCGAAAACCTGCAACGGGTGGACCTGAACCCGATTGAGCAGGCACGGGCGTACCAGAAGCTGAGCCAGGAGTTCAAGCTGACGCAGGAGCAGATGGCGACGAAGACGGGGAAGGACCGCGCGTCGGTGGCGAACTTTTTGCGCCTATTGCGTCTACCGGAGGGTGTGCAGGCGAAGGTGGAGACGGGTGAGCTGAGCTTTGGACATGCGCGGACTTTGCTGGCGCTGGATTCACCGGAGGCAATCACGTCGGCGGCCCAGAAGGTACTGGCGCTATCGCTTTCGGTGAGGCAGACGGAGAACTATGTCCAAGGACTGATCAATCCGGAGTCGAAGGAGAAGAAGCAGAAGGCTACCAATGCGCAGGCGGAAGACCCGAACGTGCGTGAGGCGGAGGACCAGCTGCGGAGGATTCTAGGATTGAGAGTGAAGATCGAGGACAACAAGGGCAAGGGACGGGTCACAATTGAGTACTCGAACCTTGAGGACTTCGATGCGTTGCTGACGGCATTGGGTGGGGCTGGCATTAATTTGTAGCTTGTTTGGTTACAAATTAAGACTGATACCGATGCCACCGCTTCGACCGCGGATCGGCACGGAGACCACGGATTTTAAAGAAAGATAAAAGCAAAGAAGGGTCTAAGCGAATCTGGTGGAAGCAAATGCGGGGATTCCTCCGCTCTCCTTCGACTTCGCTCAGGGTCGGTCGGAATGACACCAGTGGAGGGTTTATTTCTGGGGGAGAGAAGCGGGTTTCTCGACTCTGCGCTAACGCGCTGTGCTCGAATGACACTTTATTGAGAACGGGAGAACGAATCCAGGGGATTATTTCCCGTGCGACTCGCTGCGCTCATTCAGGGCAGGTGTGTCTTCGCGTTCTCGAAAGGATGGAAGGGGGGTGAATGGGTTCGCGCGATGCGCGAATGTTCCCACATCTGGCTGTGCCAGATATGGGGCACCCGGTACCCGGCGAATTTCCCCTCTTTTGGGGAGAGATCGAGGAGAAAGACAAATGCGGGGATTTCTCCACTCCCCCTTCGACTCACTCCGTTCGCTCAGGGTTCGGTCGAAATGACACCGTGAGGGTGGGGAGGGGTTCGAGCTGCGCTCGGATGAACCCACACATGTCGCCGCGCTCCATGTATGGAGCACCCGACATCAGCGATGCCATCCGCCTTAGAATTACGTTATGGCCCAACATATTGGAATCGTCGCTTGTTCTGCCGAGGGAGCTTCGCTGTGTTATCGCACGCTTTGTGCGGAGGCAGAAGCCGTCATGGGGCCGCACGCGCATCCGGAGATTTCACTGCACTCGCAATCTCTCGCCGATTATGTGGACTGCATTGGCAGGAATGACTGGCAGGGCGTTGGCGAGATTATGCTGTCGTCGGCAAAGAAGCTTGCCAGCATCGGAGCGCAGTTTCTGATCTGTCCAGACAATACGATCCATCAGGCGCTGCCGTTGATTGAGAGCCGGTCGCCGATACCTTGGCTGCATATTGCTGAAGTGGTCGCGCAAGAGGCGGCGACACGTGGTTTTCATCGCCTCGGAATTACGGGAACTCGCTGGCTGGCGGAGAGTAATGTCTATCCAGAAAAGCTTGCCGCTGCGGGGTTGGGGTATCTGCGCCCAACCGAGGAAGAAAGTGCGGAGATGAACCGCGTCATTATGGAGGAGCTCGTTCCCGGGAATTTTCAACCGGAGGCCGTGGACTTCTTCCATAAGGTTATCCGGCGCATGAAGGCGGAGGGCTGCGATGCCGTAGTACTGGGCTGCACCGAGATTCCCCTGATCATGAATGACAACAACTCACCGCTGCCGACGCTGGATTCTACACGGCTTCTGGCAAGGGCGGCGTTGAAGTGGGCCGTAGAGGGATCTAACCCAGTACCTTCGCTGCATCCTTTGCAAAGTAAGTCACGATAAAGTCGGCTCCGGCGCGGCGAATCGATGTGAGTGACTCCATCATGGTCCGTTCAGGCTCGAGCCATCCTCGTTCAAAGGCGGCGCAGAGCATGGAGTACTCTCCCGAAACCTGGTAGGCGCCCATAGGAAGATCGAAGCGTTCGCGCGCGGCACGGATGATGTCGAGGTAAGGCATGGCGGGCTTCATCAGAAGCATGTCGGCACCTTCAGCCACATCGAGGTCAATCTCGCGCATGGCTTCGCGCAGGTTTGCACCATCCATCTGGTAGCTTCTGCGGTCACCGAACTGCGGGGCAGAGTCGGCGGCCTCGCGGAAGGGGCCGTAGAATCCGCTGGCGAACTTGGAGGCGTAGCTGAGGATGGGGGTCATTGCGTGTCCGGCCTCGTCGAGGGCTTCACGCATGGCAGCGATACGGCCGTCCATCATGTCGCTGGGAGCGACGATATCTGCGCCCGCCTTTGCGAGGGAGGCAGCGGTTTTTGCGAGAAGGGCGACGCTGGAGTCGTTCTCGATCTCATAGTGATCACCATCCCTCGCGACGACACCGCAGTGGCCGTGGGAAGTGTACTCGCAGAGGCAGACATCGGCCATCATGACCAGAGAATCGAGCTTGCGATTCTTCTTGAACTCCCGTAGCGCGGTCTGCACGATCCCGTCGTCGGCCCAGGCCCCGGTGGCCTGCTCATCTTTTTCGGAGGGGAGGCCGAAGAGAAGTAAGCCGCCGATTCCCGCAGCGGCGCACTGCTCGGCCTCTTTGAGAGCTTCGTCCAACGATAGATTGAAGACGTTGGGCATGGAGCTGATGGGCTTGCGGACACCTTCTCCGGGACAGATGAAGAGGGGATAGATCAGGGCGCCGGGATGCAGATGGGTCTCACGAACCAGGGAGCGCATCGCCTCAGTGCGGCGCACGCGGCGCATACGGGTGACCGGAAAGTTCATGGGTTAAGTTTACGCGCGTGAGGTATGGGGCGCTAAGTCGTCGCCTCAACGACCTGGGCGCGAAGTTCCCCGATGAGGTAGACGGAGCCTGTGGCGACGATGAGTCCGTTGGATGGGGTGATGGCACGAGCATGGGCGAGAGCTTCGGTAAGGCTGGGGGTGGTTTCGGCGGGAATCTCGAGATCGCGGGCAGTGGCGGCTAAATCATCGAGCGAGGCGGCGCGGGGACTGTTGATGGGCGCGAAGAGGATGTGATCATGGGGGCGGTCGGGAGAGGAAGAATCGAAGAGTGGCAGAAGGATCTGGCTCATCTCGCGGAGGTCCTTATCGCGCAGGCAGGAGAAGATAAGGGTGCGAGGAAGATCCTCGGGAAGCTGGGAGAGCGCGGCGCGGAGGGTCCACGCGCCAGCGGGGTTGTGGGCGACATCAAGAAGGATAGGTGCGGAGTTTGGGAGTGGGAGGACCTCAAGCCGGCCAGGCCAGCGGGTGTTACGAATGCCAGTTTCGATCTGAGTGTTCTTGATTTTGTAACTACTACTGTTTCTATTGTCGATGTTGTAACCGGTTGGGTTACGTAATTCCTTTGCTCCTGCGATGGCGAGAGCAATATTGCGCTGCTGGTGCTGCCCCCAAAGAGGGGAGTCCACATGGAGGGGCTGCTGCTCGAGAGTGACGTTGTAGCGGTTGCGAGGTGCTACACGCATAGCGAAGGGCGCCTCTGGCGCGAACTCAGATGAGGTAGATGGACGCGCATTTTGCGGGACAGGGGTATGGGGGATATAGGAAGCGGCATTGATCGCGTGAATGCCAAGTTCTGCTGCGACCTCTCCGATAGCCTGGTTTGCCTCGGGATGCTGCGGGAGGGTGATGAGGGTTCCGCGAGGACGCAGGATTCCAGCCTTTTCGCGGGTGATTTCGGCGATGGTATTGCCGAGGTATTCCTGATGGTCGAGGGAGATGTCGGTGATGATGGAGAGGAGGGGGGTAACGATGTTGGTGGCGTCGAGACGGCCTCCGAGACCGACTTCGAGGACTGCAATGTCGACTGGTGCGCGCAGGGCGGATGGAGTCTGCGGCGCATTCTCCGCTTCCTTGCCAGCCTCGGCGAAGTAGAGGAAGGCGAGTGCGGTGAGGGTTTCGAAGAAGCTGGGATGCTGGGGGAGTTCGCCTGATGTGACGAGACGTCCGGCTGTGGAGTCGACCTGGAAGTAGAGACGGGCGAAGTCGTCGTCGGAGATGGGCCGGCCGTCGATCTGGATGCGCTCGTTAACGCGCGAGAGGTGCGGCGAGGTGTAGAGCGCAGTGCGATAGCCCGCAGCGGCGAGAATGCTGGCCAGGGTAGCAGCCGTGGAGCCCTTGCCGTTGGTTCCGGCGATCAGGATGGAGGGAAAACAGTCCTGGGGGTTGCCGAGGGCGCGGGCGAGGATTCGCATGTGCTCGAGGTCGAACTTGTGGCGCTTGCCTGGAGGCAAAGAGGAGTCGGAGGCCAGCTCGAGACCACGGGCGTAAAGGTGATCGACCGCTGCGGTGTAGGACATGGATCTATTTTAGGTGTTGATCGAGGATTGGCACGGGATGGCGAGGGTAATAGCCATGATGAAAGAAACGCCCGCCTTTATGACAAGACGGGCGTTCATTTGCGTATCTCTCCTGCCGCCGCATGGCGTTGTATTGCAACGAGACGACAGGAAGGGAGGGCCGCTCCGGTTCACGCTGCGCTGGAGCGCAGTGTGGAAGAGGCTACTTCTTCGGCGGAGCGATGGTGTCCTTGGCGACCTTGGCGACGCGGAACTTGACGACGGTCTTCGCCTTGATCTTGATGGTCTCGCCGGTCTGGGGGTTGCGGCCCAGGCGCGCCTTGCGCTCGGCCTTGACGAGCTTACCGATGCCGGGGATGGTGAACTCGCCGTTCTTCTTGGTTTCCTTGACGGCCGTCTCGGCCAGCAGGTCGAGGAACGCGGCGGTCTGCTTGTTGGTCAGCTCGAGCTTCTCCGCCAGTTGACGAACCAGCGCTGTCTTAGTCAATCCCTTTGCCATGTCTTGCTCCTTGAAACGTACTTGTTTTGGTCTAAAGCAGGTCTTCTATTTTCCCCTTTTGCAACTGGCCGTCCGGGCGTCTGCGATGCGCGAATCGTCAGTGTTCATGCGGGTGCAAGAAAACCGTACCGCAATTCACCTTCAGCCTTTTCGCGGACTTTGTCAATCGGATTTCTTCGGTTTCCACAGGTTTTTTCGGGTTTTTTCCCGTTTTTATACGAATTTAGGGCTTTTTGAGACATTTTGCGGCAGTAAATAGGCTAAAAGCCCCACGCAGATTACAGCGATGACGTCAATTTCAAGAGGGCATTGAAGAGGGAAAGCTCGACGCGAGATCCTTCTTATCAGAAGAGAGGACGTCGAGGTTTGGTTGTGGCCAGGGGTGTGTTGAGAAATGCGACAAGAGGAGCGGCGGCCTCGAAACGTTTCACAATTTCTTTAAGCAGGGCTGGTTTGGTCGCGGTTTCAACCGGCAGGTGAGCGCTGAAGCCCCACTGACGGTTGAGGAGAAGATCAATGGCTGGCGATTCGGGCAGGAAACCTTTGGGTGGACGAGTAAGCTTCTGGCCATCGAATTCATTCATGACGGAGCGCAGCTTCTTTGAGGCGAGCAAGCGGCGGAACTCCTGATGGTGGGCTTCGATGTGACGACGAATAGCGAGAAGCTGTTCGCGCTCGGGCATATAGACGCCAGCAGCGATGGTGACCTGTTCGCCGGAGAGGTCGAAGTAGAAACCTCCGCCGGAGGTCTTTTCGAGTCCTTCGCGAGCCCACCAGATGCCCTGATGAATCTTGTAGGGTCGCTTATCGGGGCTGAAGCGGATGTCGCGATAGATGCGCATCATGGCCTTTTGTGGCGGCTGGATGTTCTGAGGGGCGAAGCGGAGCATGGCTTCGTTGATGGCGGCGACAAGAGCAATAGAAGGGATTTTCAGTTCGCGCTCGTAGATGTCTTTACGGGCGTTGAACCAGTCGCGGGTGTTGTTGCGCTTGAGGCCGCGAAGAAACTTGATGGCTTCAGGGGTGTAGTGCGGAGCAGAGGGGGCCATGGTGAGTATCGTAAATGCGAATGGCTCACGCTTGCGGCTTGGTTTTCCCGTGGCTCACTTAATGACTTGTGAATCGGGATAAGGCGCTTCCCTAAGCCGGATGGTAGTCCATGTAGGTCTTGCGGATGACGAAGGCGACCTGTTCGCTGAGAGAGTCGGCATCGCGGGTGGAGAGCCCGGTAGTCGGGATGGGATCACCGATGATGATGGCCAGGGGGCGAGGATAGAGGTGGTAGATGTGCATGGGGAGCAGTTCATAGGTTCCGATGAGGGTGATGGGGACAATCGGAACTTGTGCCTTGATGGCCATATAGGCTGCGCCTGCAACGAAGGGTTGGAGCTGGCCCGTGAGACTGCGTCCGCCCTCGGGGAAGATAACGAGCGGAAGTTCGTGTTTGAGTGTCTGGACACCACGGTTGAGGCTGGCGATGGCGTTTCGGGCGCTGGACTGATCGACGGGTACCTGACCGGAGCGATTGAGGTACCAGCCGATGAAGGGAATCTTCCAAAGCGATTGCTTGGCGAGGATACGGAACTGAAAGGGAAGTTTTCCGAAGAGAACCGGGGTGTCGTAGTAGCTCAGGTGGTTTGCGACGTAAACGGAGGTTTGGCCAATCTGGAGCTTCTCTTTTCCCAGGACCGTGACAGGAGAAAGGCTGAAGAGCAGTAGAGAGCGGGCCCACACGTGCGCAATGAAATGTTGCTGGCGTCCGGACTTATCCCACAGGCCGCAGATGAGAGAGATGCAGCCGAAGAAGACGGTAGACGCGGCGATAAGCGGTATCAGGAGCAGATAGGTAAGCCAGCGGAAGAAGGCCGGAGCCGTGGGAGGTCCCTGGCGGGTCATGGCTGGAGATGGCTCTGTTCCGGTGGTCACAGAGCACCATTTTCGCATACAGGGAGTATTGAAAGACCTATCGCCGATTGGCACCTTACAAACAAATAAAGGGATTCTCATTTTCGGCGAATGAACCCACTCATGTCGCGATGGTCCATGAATGGGCATCAACACCCGACTCCGTTCGTGCGAAGCCTTCTCTTCGTGAAGGAGAAAGGCAATGCAGGGATTCCTCCACTCGCGCTTTTGCGCTCGGTCGGAATGACACTTGTGCGAGGGCCGAATTCTTGTGATTCACGCGGTGCACGAATGCCCACTCATACCTGCGACATGAATGGGGCACCCAGGTCGGTTGAAGTAACGTACCGGCCTTCGCGTTGATTAGCCTGGATCTGCGATGGCGTCGTACTCGACGGCAGAGCTTGCAGGGGCCAGCACCCAGAGGGTGTAGATTCCAAGCGCGGTGCCGAGAGGGAACTTGAACAGCGCCAGGATTCCGAGGACGATGGCCAGCATACGCGCCCAGGATTTGCGGGTGAGCAGGCTGTATCCCGTGAAGAGTGCGAGGGCGGCCAAAATGACCGTCATGGTGACGAGAAAAGGAGCAATCATGAGCCAGGGAGGACCTTGGAATCCATATCTCCCCATTGGCCAGTCCCCCATGAAGCGATGCCAGGCCATTGCACGGAAGACAAAGAACCCGAGGAGGCTGGCGACGACGCGATAGACGCCGAAAGCGCACCAAAGGGTTCCCAGGGTTTGCAAGTGTCGCTGAACCCGTGGCAATCCGATGATTGGTGGGTAAGGAATGTAACCCATCGGAGGGTTGGGGGGTGGAGCAGCTATCTGGGCTCCGCAACGAGGACAGAATCGTCCTCCCGGTTCTACTTCATTTCCACAAGCCTGACAGATCATGTGTTACCTCCAGGCGACCATAGATCACCGATCGGTTTGAAGGACCTCCGGGCTAAAGCCCCTTTTTATTCTCAGAGCTTTGCGGCATCCTTCGACTACGCTCAGGACAGGCTCTAAAGCCGTACCCTTAACGAATCCCTACAGGTCCTTCGCTACGCTCAAGACTGGGGCTCAAGCTGCCCTTAACAAATCAAACAAGCTACGATCTAAAATCTCACTGCTGTTTGCTACGCAGGGGGCCAGCGGCCGGTTCCGTGCGCGATTACGATAATAGACGTGCCCCCTGCCTTTTTAGCCGCGAAGATTCCGTCACCTTTACCAGAATCAAGTTCCGCCGCCCTGGAGTGGCCGCGCTTGCGCGACCATGTTGCCTCACGGACCTTTTCTCCGCTGGGAAAGGCATGGGTGTTGGCGCTTGAACCTTCAGCAGATCTGGGTTGGATCGAGACGCAGCAACAGCGCACGGAAGAGATGCGCGCTTTTTATGAGTCCGGTGCGAGCTTTGACTTTCATGGCCTGTTCGATCCCACGGACCTGCTCGACAAGGCCCGCATTGAAGGATCTGCGCTGGAGCCGTTGGAGATTCTTGCACTGGTGACCGTGGTCGAACGCATTGCTGCGTGGAGTCGATGGATGTTTCCAACGGGCGCGGCACAGACGACTGGGCTAACAACTTCCGGGCTGACAAAGCTTTCGGCACCATTACGTGAGTTTGATCTGACATCGTTGCTGCGGCAGTTGAGCGGAAAGATTGAGCCGGATGGTTCGCTTTCGGACGATGCCTCACCAGAGCTGCATCGCATTCGCAGGGCGATTGAACGTCAGCATCGCGCGATTGAAGAGAGCCTGCGGCGATCGTTGTCGCGACTTGCCGCAGAAGGCAGTACGCAGGATGAGTTGATCACGATTCGCGGCGATCGTTTTGTGATTCCGGTGCGCTCGGAGTTCAAGCGCAAGGTTCCTGGAGTCGTACATGGCTCTTCTTCTTCGGGCCAGACGGTCTTCGTTGAACCGATCGAGACGATTGAGCAGAACAATGAGTTGGTTCGTCTGCTCGATGAGGAACAGTCGGAGGTCCATCGCATTCTGGTTGCGATGACACGCGCACTGGCGGGCGAAGCGGGCGCGATTCTGGCAGGGGCGGGGATTCTTGCAGAGGTTGAATCGCATGCTGCGCGTGCACGCTTTGCAGCAGAGCTGAACTGTGTGCGACCGGTCTTTGCAGTCGATTCTGCAGAAGCGCAGCTCTCGTTTACAGAAGCTCGCCATCCGCTGCTTGAGCTGCGCATGATTGCAGAGACGCGCGCGCAGGGAACGGCGGCACGATCTCCCGTACCGCTCACAGTGGCACTGAGGAATGATGCACGGCAGCTCATCATCAGCGGACCGAACACAGGCGGCAAGACGGTTTCGCTGAAGACGGTGGGACTGCTTGCGCTGATGGCGCAGGCAGGCGTTCCTGTTCCCGCAGTTGAGGCACGGCTTCCGCTCTTCACGAGTATCTATGCCGACATCGGCGATGCGCAGTCGATTGAGCGAAATCTCTCGAGCTTCTCGGCGCATGTTGTAAATCTCGATCGCATCTCGCGCGAGGCAACGTCGTCATCGCTGGTGCTGCTGGATGAACTGGGCTCTGCGACCGATCCGGAAGAGGGCGCTGCGCTGGCGGTCGCAGTGGCACAGCACTTTTTGCGAGTGCGGACGTGGTGCTGCATCACGACACACCTGACATCGCTGAAGATCTACGCGGCCAATCACGAGGGCGTGCTCAATGCTGCTGTGGGGTTCGATCAGGAGACCTTGACTCCGACATATCAGCTTCGGTTGGGTGTACCTGGAGCTTCGGCGGGATTAAATATCGCATCGCGGTTGGGACTCGATCCGGCGATTGTTGCCGCAGCACGCGCACAACTGACGACGCAGACCGCAGATATCGCGGCGTTCCTTGACCAACTGCACGATCAGCTGGAAGCTGTAACCGCTGAACGCGAGACGCTGCAACAGCGTGAGCAGGAACTGGCGCGGGCGAGAGTGCAGCTTGATCTTGAGGGCCGTGCCGAGCAACGTGCTCGCGTACGTGAGTTGGAGGCAAAGCTAAGCGCGCTGTTAGACAACTTCGCAGTGCAGATTCGCGAGTCGGTGAAGGCGATTGGAGATAAAGCTGCTGCGAAGCGCATTCAACGAGACTCCGCACTTGCGCTGGCTCGTGCACGACGTGAATTCTCCAGTGAGTTTCAAACGACGATTGCCGCGCACTCAGTGACGAGCGCGGGAGTGCGTGCAGTCATTGCAAAGGAGCCGGACGCGATTGATGTTCCTGCCGCCGGCGATATGGTGAAACTGAAATCGCTCGGCAGGCAAGGGCGTGTGGAACGAGTGATCGACGAGAAGACCTTTGAGGTTTCAGTGGGACCGATGAAGATGCGTGTCCCACTGGAGGACATCACAGAGGTTGAGAAGACAAAGACGATGACTCCGCTGGAGGCTGCACGAAAGCGCGGGGGAATTACGGTTGCGACGAGCGAAGATCCTGATTACATGAGTTCAGAGATCAATGTGATTGGCCGCACAGCAGATGAAGCGCATGACGAGGTTGCACGTTTCATCGACCGCGCGTTTCTTGCAGGTCTGCCTCGCGTTCGCGTGGTGCATGGAACCGGAATGGGAATTCTGCGGCGCACTCTGCGGGAGTATCTGCGCAACCATCCTCATGTGGCGAATATTACAGAGCCTCCGCAAAATCTGGGGGGACAGGGCGCGACCGAGGTGGAGTTGCGGCAATAGGCGACCGAATGGTGCGTTACTCTCCGTGGTGTTCCTGCGGAGCTTTACAGACAAAGCTAGCTGCGTCGTTGGAATTGCCCTTGCCGTTGTAGACGGCGACCTGCGGGTAAGGGCAGAGCGGCCGGGTGCGATCGACAATGCCGCGCGTCGACATGTGCGAAGCGACGATCTGATTCGGGGCCTGGTTTTCTTCGACCCAACGCTGGATTGCGGAGACCGGATCAAAGACATCTGGGCCAGGGCCGCCACCGCAGTGTTGCATTCCCGGAACCATGAAGAGCCGGGCGAAGTTGTCGGTCTTCGAGCCGGTGAATTTTTGCATCTCGCGGTAGTAGTGAATGGTGCTGAGGGGAGAGATGTCGGGGTCGCTCCAGCCGTGGTAGAGAATCAGCTTCGCTCCTCTGTGCGCAAAGGGACGTAGATCGGCATCTACGGCGTCCAATGCAGGAGAGAGCTTTTCAAGAGCTGCTTTGTCGCGGTCATAGTCGAAGGTCATGGTGTTGTAATCCGGATCGCGCATGACCATATAACGGAAGAAGCTGTCTGCCGCCTTCCAGTGCGTCGCCTTATAGGGAGCAGAGCCGGTGACCCAGCTCTGCCACCCACCTTGTCCGGCTTCTCCGCCAGGGACGAGTCCGGGCGAGATCAGCTTGCCTCTGTCATCGCGGAAGCCTGCCCAGATCTCTCTCACGGCTTTGATCTGTTTCGGCGTAAAGCAGGTCCCGGTGTCCTGGTCTTCCTTACATGCGAGCACCTCGGGATCGAAGTGACATGAGAGGGGATCGTCAAGCACCCCGTCGACAAAGCCATCCCTGGCATCGCAGGCGCGGTTGACAGCATCGGCTAGCAGCTTGATCTTTGCGGGCTGGATGTAGCTGTCGGGATCTTTGAGGGTGACCTGCGCATAGTAGAGGTGCGCGCCGGTGTAATGACGGGTCCAGTTGTAGGCCGGGTCACCGGCGACGATGCCATCAAAGTCTGTGGGGTATCGTTGCGCCTCCATGAGGGCCTGCTGGCCCCCTTTAGAGCATCCGACGAAATACGCGCGGTCCGCAGGCTTTTGGTAAAACGCACGGATGATCTTTTTCCCATTGACGGCGGTGAGATGTACGGAGCGATGCCCGAAGTCTTCGATCAGGTCAGGACGATCGAGCGACCAGCTCGCGTCGAATCCATCTCCGTGAGCGTTAATGTGACCGGTATCGGTACTTGCGACGGCGTTGCCACGACGCAATGCGTTGGCCATGGCACTGTAGCTGATGGAGCCTGCCATGCCGCCGTTGCCGACGAACTCAAAACGACCCGACCACTTCTCGATGGGGAGCCATACTTCGAAACGAATCGATGGCTTAGTGATTGCGGTCACACGACAGAAGGCGGGCAGCCTGTGCAAGGTGAACTTGGAGGTTGGAGGAGTAAAGATTCCTTCCTCGACCTCGGAGGCGGATTCCACCGTGGTTTCGTCGAGGCGGAGTTGCGTAAGGCGGCTACAGCTGGGCGGAACTTTTTCGGCCGCGAGGGCGGGCGCAGTAAATCCTGCAAAAACTACAAGCGCGATAGTGACTCGGAAGAGGTTTGGCATAGACTTCATGCTTTTGTTCATGTTCTTTGGGTGTAAACGACTGTAACACCCCATTCTTCCCTAGTGTGATGCAGATTTAATGTTTCGGTATTTTCTGTATTAACTGTGACCAATGGCGATGCTGCTGCCGGGCTGGCGGCAGCTTCGGTCGAAATGGCACTTCGAAGGGTGGGTTGGTCGATGTAGCTCGGGGTTATTCGGTGATCAGCGCGGCGTCGACTGCAAACGTTTCGGCGTAGATCAGGCGGCCCGGAGCTTTGCGGTCGGCGGTGGCATAGCTGGCAGAGATGAACTCGAACTCCTCCACCAGAATGCGGAGCTGACCGGGTTGTGGTATCGAAGCAAAGTTGATGGTTCCGAACCACAGCGCGAGATCGGGCTGGTTCAGCCCTGGACCCTCGTAGCCCTGTGTAATGGTGGCGACGGTTACGGGTACATCCTGCCAGGAGAGATCGCTGCCGGGCACAGACCGCTGCTGCACATGCACCTCGACGTGGGTTGGCCGTGCGGGGCGCGGCTCACCGGGCCCGTCGGGTTGCGGGCCGCGCGGGGCGACTCCGCTGACCGTCACGCGCATGGTGCGGGGGTGATACGGGTCGGCAGTAACGGTTGCGACGCGATCGGGAGTGAGCTGCGCAAAGCCGGCCAACACCACGCGAGAGATGCGGGCATCATCGAGAGCGTGCGGTTGATAGCGCACAAGGGCCAGCCGCAGAAACGGCGAGTAGGTAGGACCGAGGTTTACGGTAAGGTCGGCAAACCAAAGCTGCCGGGCTGGATCGTACTGCGGCGTGAATCCTACGACATCGACACGTCCGGGCTCGGTGGCTGACTTCGCGGCGCTGCTCTCTTCGAGCGACACAGAGGTGTCGGATTCCACGGCGTCGGGGAAGTTGTAGGTGCCAGGCACAGAGCTGAGATCTGCTGTCTGCCAGATGGGATCCATTCCCCACTGCGTGATGAAGGGTTTGAATTTGTCGCGCTGCGCATTGTTGAGTTGTCCATTGGCCGTGCTCCACAGAGCGACTCCAAGCAACTCACCTTCGCCGGAGGAGTACCAGCCACGCTTCAGATAGACGCGCAACCCTCCACCGAAGCGGACACTGCGCTTCATGTTGGTATCGGTCTGGCGCTGCCAGCCGAAGGTCGGCACAACGTATACGACTTCGGGCGCGAGCGGGCGCGCGGAGGCAGGGATATCCACGAGAACCGGAGCGCTCGATCGCGTGAAATCCAACTGCTGGTCTTGAGGAAAGTATTCGCGAAAACGCGTGGTAGAAACTGCTGTATAGTTCACGCGATGCCGCTTGGTGTCGTTGAAGCGATGGCGGGGAGCTGCCTGACTGAAGACGAGATCCCATGTTGAAGCGGGTGCTCCGCGATCGCCGGAGCGCACCATGGCGATCTGGTCGTGTTCAGGATCGTAGTAGCCCACAGTGCGGTACTCCTTCTCTTGTGCCTGGAGATATCCTTCGGTCAAACGAGGCAGAGGTAGAGTATCGGCGTGCGCCATTGTCTGGGTCTGATCGGGAGCAGGCGACGATGGATCATCGACGGGATCGCTCCACTCGGCCATCAGGTCGACCTGCGCGGTGCTGGCACCGTGGATTTTGACGGTTCCCATCAAAAAGGCATCGGTTGATCCGGGCTGGCGCCACGCGGTGATGGCTCCCAACTCTGCTGGATCTTTGCGTCCACGAATCCGCGCGGTCTGTAATGGATTGGTATCGTATTTGAGGTCCTGGTGGTCCACATGCAATGCATCAAACTGCGGTACGCCGATTGGCTGCTGCACGGCGTGCACGAGTGTGAGCAGGTGCGGCGGGGTAAGCATCCAGTGTCCGCCCTCGACGGCGCGCTGGAGGATATAGGCAATCTGATCGACGGGATATCCGGGCAAGAGCTGCTCGGGCTGTGCCTGCAAGATGGTTGCGCGGTCGATAAACTCACGCAACCATTGCCACACACCCATCAGTTTGAGATCTTCGGGGGTCATATAGCTGCTGAGCGGAGTTACGGCCATCTGTCCTTTTGACAAGAAAACCGTCAATACGCGCGCTGCGGGGTCCCACTGCGGACGTAGATCGGTTGCGCCAGACTGCGGTTCCGCCAGGACGAGACGGAAACCGGTCGTTTTCTGCCAATCGTCGTTGGCGTTGAAAGCGATGATGGTGGCTGATCCCGGGCGCGGATTGGGATCGCCCAGTATTTGATATTGAATCGATGCGGCAGCACCTGCGCCAGGAGCAGCTTTGCCTACGGCAAGATCGTCGGCACCCGGCAGGTTGCGAAGGGCAGCGCCTCGAGAGAGAGGATCAGGGAGATAGGGAAGATCCGTCACGCCCGCATCGGTAACCATCGGGAAGTTGTCGACCTTACCGGCCACGTTGATGGACGCCTGCGGCAGCTCGGCTGCGTCGCGGTCGGCAATGAGCTTGTAGGTTGCAGCATCGCTCTTCAATTTTCCGGTGGCATCGTCGAACATGCCATGACGTTCTGCCATCTCGACGCTGGTTCGCGGCGGAAGGATGTGACGATTATTCGCGGTAAGGTCAGCGGCGACTCCATCCTGCGCAGGGTTCGCATTGTAGGTACGGACGACGATGCGATCGACGGCGGAACCGGGAAGCGTCACCGCCTGCTGGTCGCGAATGACAACCTGTGGAGAGATCACGGGCTCGTAACGCAGATAGGTAAAACCACCGGGGTCCCTAGGGAGAGCCATGATGGCGGCTAGCGAAGTGGCGAGCGGATCGTCAACCTGCATACTGTTTCCGGCGAGGTCGACGGCGCGAGCACGCATCCGGTAACGGCGTCCAAATTTGAGACGGGGCAACGTACCGGGAAGCACCTTGTAGGTTGCACGGACCTTGTAGGGCGTAATCGCCTCGTCAGTGCTGTAGTCCGGATCGTCACCATCGGGAGGAATGGCCTTGTCGGGATCTCCAAAACGACTGAGCACCTTGCCCGGCATCGTGACACTGAGACTCCAGCCTGCCCAGCGGGCGATGGCCTCGTGGATGTAGAGATCTTTGTCGGCAGGATTGGCTCCAGGCGCGGGTTGTGTCGCGGCGAATTGCTGAAAACCTTCTTCCTTCGGTGTCTGGAAGGGAATGCGGTTGTCGCCGATCTGGTAGTCGCCGCTGCGCTGGTGGAGCGAGTGCCAGGCGTTGGTCGTCGAATCCCAAACATCTAACCGGTGGCCACGAAGAAGATCTTCGGCGAAGAAGGGACGGGGCTGCGCTCCGCCTGCCTGCAGCGCATCGTTGAATGCTTTCGATTGCTGAATTGCATCGAGCACATGGAGCCCACGTCCATCGACATAGAGCTGGAGACCGCCGGAACGAAGCGACGGTAGAGTCGCCTCCGGATCGTAGACCTCTGGATGCGGAGCCTGCTCCGGTGTCACTCCGGAATCGAGATTCCGATCCGGGTCGGGGTTGTTCCACGTCTCGGCCAGCATGATGGCCTTGTGCATACCGCCATCGACATCGACCTGCGCAAGGCCAAAGCGCTCGGGATCGAGATTCACAAGTCCAAGCACCTGAGAAGGCGAGGGCTGCTTGGTCATGGTGCGTGAGGCGGTGAGGAAGAAGCGGTTCTGTCCCGCAGCAAAGTAGCAGTAGGCGGTGTCGAGCGCAGGTGACTTGGTGGTGAGCTGCCAGGGGAAGTTTGTCTTCTCGACGGCGACAGTGTTGAAAGTATTTACTGCCGTCTGCGCGAGGAAGTCCTGGGGTAGCTCTACATCGAAGACGAGGCCCAGGGCGCGCAACAACTCCGGATGCGATTCAAGCGAGCCAAGCGCCTGGTGAAAATCGATGGCGTTGGGATCGATGCTGACGTCTCCCGCCGTTTCGTGATCGGGAGTGGGCATGTGGTTAAAAACAGCGAATGGAACAGCAACTCCCTGGAAGGAACCAGCATCGGGAGAGGTTGTGATCAGCCCTTCACTATCGAGCGGTCCATTGAGTGCACGATGTTGCGTCGCTGGAGTTCCAGAGGAATTTCGACGCCGGACGACGTCGCGCCACTGTTTTGCACGATCACCGTTCCAATGAACATCAAGGCCGTCGACGAGATTGCTGAGAATACGGCGGTTTCCGCTACGCCCACCTTCCTGATTGTTCGCGCCTGAGGGCAGCGCAAGCACAACGCCTGCCTGTTGATACACCGCCTTCAATGCACTGAGGCTCTCGCGCATCGAAAAGGAGAGGATGCCGTGCGATGAATAGTCGTCAAAGGTGTGCGAACGCACGAGGGTCTGGCGATTGAAGAGCGCGCTCCAGAGTTGCGGCTGCAGGACCGATGGGTCGATTCGCACCTCGGCGTGCTTTGTTCCACTACGGAAGACGAGGAGGAGGCCGCGCTCTTTGAGCTGCGCGGTCCAGTTAACCCAGTCGGGAAAAGCACCGAGGTTATCGGCCCCCACGAGTCGCGGCGAGACAAAGACCGAGACCGGAAGTGTTCCGGGATTGGTGCAAAAGCCGCGCGGGAGAACCGTAAAGAGAACAGTCTGCGTTGCCGCCGTCGTTGCAGGAATCTTTGTGGGCGTCGTGTCGGGCTTGGTTGGTACCGCAGTGATCTTTCCCAGTTCTGCAGTAATCTTTCCTAAATCCATGGTGATCTTTCCTGGTGCCATGGTGATCTTTCCCCTTTCTTAGGCGAACGCCCCCGCGTATTCGGCCCATACGGGCGCATCGGTAAACACCTGCAGGAACTTCGGGTCGCCGCTATGGCCACCAAATGATTTTTCGACGGTGACTTCCACCGACTTGCTGAAAAAAAGAATCTCGATCTTGACGGTGAGGGTGGCACGCCCATAGGCCTTGTCCTTCGCTCCGTGGTAGGTAAAGCTCAGCATGAATTCGAGAGAGATTTTGATGAGGCCCAATATGCTGAGATAACCTCCCATCCTGAGATAGCCAGATAGGGTGGGGGCTAGCTGGTTGCCGGGATCCTGGCGTTCCAGCTTGAAGTAGATTCCGGCCATGATCTGCACACCGCCACTAGCGACTCCAAGGTCGATGGACGCGGATGCGCCGAACTCGAAGGCAGCTTCCACGAGCTTGATGCCCGCAGTATCGATCTGCAGATGGAAGAATCCACCGCCACCAAAGATAGCGACCGACAGCAAGAAGGGATGCGCACGCTCGGAGACGTTGAAGTCGAAGGCTGGCTTGCCATCTAAAAAGGGGAGCGTGAGTGCCGCGCCAAGGCTGACATCTTTCAAAGCGAAGATGCCCACCGCAACAGGAGGCAACGCAAAAGCAAATCCTGCGCGGATTCCCGTTGGAGAGATATCAAGGCTTGGCCCATCGCCGAAGAGATCGGGAGGAATGGCTTTCCGCAGTTCTTCGACAAACTTCAGATCGCCAGCGAACTCGACCGGCCTCGCTGGATCGAGTTTTACGCTAACATCAGCCTTCGACTTGCTCTTCGCAGTGAAACCGAACTCGGTGAAGTTGAGATAGACCGACTTCAGAACGCTCACGCGGAAGTCATTGAGCTTTCCATCGAAATCGGCGGTAACATTCTGCGCTACCGGATTGCCAAGGCTGTTCAGTGTTACCGGTTTTTCGATACGACCATGAATGAGCAGCTTGGATTTTCTGCCCTGATAATCCTTCTCGAAAGCTGCGACGCCGAGATCGACGTTCTGGACCTCCGGCTCCCAATCGAGCGTGGCGATGAGGAGTTTGCCTCCGGCGATGTCCTTAGACGAGGTGCGCAGTTTGGGGGCGTTTGTCCCCATGCTGCTGGAGGGCAGCAGATCAGTCAGATCGAAGCTGCCAAAGAGCTGCGCCATTCCTTTCTGGAAGAAGGTCGAGGGATCGAACTTGTCGATCAGCGCATCGGCGGTCTTTCCGGCCAGCGGACCCAGCTCGCGTGTGAGCGAGGATATGCCAAGATTCGGAGTGGCAAAGCCGCCTGCCTGGTTGCTCTGAAACTCAACTCCGACCGTATTCGCTACCAGACCGTTGATAAGATCGCCACTGGAGAGCTTGCTGAAGTCCTCCTTTACGATCTCGGCAAAGACGCCGGTTTTTGCATCAATGCCGCTCTTCACATATTGCTGGAAGTAACGAATAGTAGTTGCAGAATCGCTACCCAGAAGCTGCTGCACCTGCGGAATCTTTACGTCGGCCTTCAACATGGCGGGAGCATTGCCCGCTGTATCCATGACGAAGTTGATCGCTTCGGTGACGAGTTGAGTGTTGTCGGTTGGGTTAGCTGCGTTGCGCTCCGCAAAGACGATCTTCTGGCCAGGGACAATGGCAGAGCATTGTGTCAGATCATTGGCCGTCTTGGTGGAGTTATACGCCGTGGCTGCATTCGCGCGGTTGGTTGCATTCTCGCGGATGGAGACAAACATCATCGGGATGGTGAAGTCGGTCTCATTGCCTGCGACATCTGTGCCGATGGCATGAAACTTGAAGCGCGCGCGGCTCGAGGCTCCTGTTGTGACCTCCACCCAGAAGGAGCGCTGGGTTCCCGCGATTAATGAGGGATCAGCGATATCGGGCGTGACGAGAGTTGTGAGGCGCACCTGCTTGTAGGGCATGCCGCGGTCGCTGAAAGCAAAGGTCTTGAGCGGCTCGCGCACGACGATAAACATGTGCTGGAACAGGTAGGCCACAACGACGCCGTTCTGTTCCTTGAACTTTCGCTCTGTCACCTTGATGAGCGCGGCGCGGTTGCGAAAGGGCCACAACTCACCTTCGTAAACGATGCGCACGTAGTGATCGCGTCCCTGGGTGGCGATGTGGGCCCACTCGGAGAGATCGAGCTGCTCCTGTTCCGGCTGAGGCAAGAGAATACCGCCGAGCCAAGGAGGAGATTCGACGACTACAGGGTTCACGGGAACGGCCGTGAGATTTACCGGAAGAGAGACTGTGCGAGAAGCGAGCCTGCGCTCCGGGAGTTGAAGGGTATTGAAGAACTTTGTCTGCAGGTCGCCGACAGTCTGAAAGACGGGTGGCTGTTTCGGCTTCGCTGTTCGTGGAGGATTCCACTGGCCGCGTGAGGTCAGCCATCCGCCAAGCGAGGACAACATCAGTTGGTCGGCAAAGAAGGGCTGCGGTACATAGGGAACCGTGAACTTCATCGGGAGGCCCTTGATGGACGCGATTCGGTTCCCAATACCTCCCCCGAATGGAATCAGGATCTGTTCATCGACCTCGTATCCATGAAATGCGGAAGTCAGGATCACGATCTGGTGACGATCGTTCGGCGCCATTGCAGTGCGCCCGAGATCGGCATCTTTGAGCGTGGGCGCGGGCGGATGAATTGCGTTGTAGTCCTCAGAGAAGATTGCACGCAGAGGCGCGGGGTTCGCCTCGGAGAGCTCCACGGGGCCGCTCGTAGTGGCCAGTTGCAGGCGCGTATGCCAAAGCTCTGTGCGTCCACGCGAGGTAAAGGGTTCCAGCCGATGTGCCCAACGAACTGCTGCATTGGGCGAGATGGTCAACCGATAGGGAAGCTCAAGCGCGGTCTCAGTCGGCTTTGGAGATGCAATCGAAGGAGCGGCGTCTATCTGTTGCTGCGTGGGATTGGGAGGAACCGCAGCAATAGGGTTGACGCTAAGCTCAAGCCCAGACCAATCGAGAACACCTTCGACCGTGTAGGGGATTCGTGCCTGCGCTGGAATTTTAAAGACGAGACGACTTGGATGCGCGACGCGCGCCTTTACATTTCCTGCACCGGGGAGAGGCTCGGAGACCGTCGAAGGGCCGTCGGGATCTGGCTTATTGCCGTCCGGCGTGACGAGGCTCGATTCGAAGAACGCGGTCTCGGTGATGCTCTGGGGAGGAAAGAAGACGGTCAGGAATGCGGGAAGGTGCGCGTTGTCTACCACCAGCGCCGGGGCGTCGGGATGGTCGATGTCGAGGCGCAGGTTGTCGCACTGAAAAGTCAGTCGAAGAAGGTCGTCGGGACGGACGACCTCAAACTGGAAAGGCATAACTCCACCTCGTGCTTTCTGAGTGGAAAAGCTACTGCCGGACCTAAATTTCTTTATTGATTTCGCAAAGTGTTGTCACCACGCCTTCGATGAAGCGTGAGGACAGATACAAAATGGACCCATGGCATGTCTGCCGGAGGGTTCCTTCTTTTTATTTTCCCTGGGTGGGAAAGGACTTCAGATGCGCATCGGCATCAGGATGTACCGGTACTTTACGTCCTCATTTCCATCTTCGGGACGCATTTGACCAGCAGACTGGGCATCTTTGAACTCCAATCTGACCTCGCCGGTGTTACCAATTGCCTTTAGAAAATCCAGAAGGTACTGGCTGTTGAAGCCTACCACTAAAGGATCGTAGTTGTAAGGGGTTTCGATGGAATCTTCGGATTCGCCAGCATCGGTTGAGGAAGAAGAGATCTTCAGCTCGTTCTGTTCGAGGCGAATCTTGATGGCTCCCGAGCGCTCGTCCGCAAACTGAGCGACACGCTGAATCGCGCCCATAAGGTCTTCGGAGCGCACGATGACAAACTTGTTGTTGTCGCGCGGAAGCACAGCCTCGTAGTTGGGGAATTGGCCAGTGAGCTTGCGGCTGGTCAGTACGCGTCCGCCGACCCGGAAGAAGAGGGTCTGCTCATCATCGGCAAACTCGAGAGATTCGGCATCGGTATTCGACAGCAGGCCAGCGAGTTCGCCAAGGGCCTTGCGCGGAATCAGGGTCTTTTTCTCTCCCTGGATTCCTTCCAGCTGCTCACCCAACTTCTCAATATGCGCTAAGCGGTGGCCATCGGTGGCCACCATCGCCATGGATTCAACCTTGAGGACAAGCAGAGCACCGTTGAGGGTGTAACGAGACTCCTCGTTCGAGATAGAGAAGATGGTCTTGGAGATCAGGTTCTTGAGACCGGCCACGGGCAGCTTTACAGCGCCGCTGGCGGGGAACTCGGGAACCTGGGGGAAGTTGACTCGCGCCATGCCCACCATCTTGGTGTTGGAGCGGCCAGCACGAATCTGGACCCAGTGGTTATCCATCAGCTTGATGGAGATGTCGCCTTCAGGCAGCAGCTTGATGTAGTCATACAACTTGCGAGCAGGAATGGTGCATGCGCCGGCTTTCTTGACTCGCGCGGAACAGCTGGTCTTCATACTCTGATCGAGATCGGTTGCGGTGATGGTGAGGCGGTCACCGCCTTCGTCCTGCGTAGCCTCAAAGAGAAAGTTGGACAGGATCGGGATGGTCGTCTTGCGCTCGACCACGGACTGAGCGGCCGTCAGCTCACGCAGTAACTCCGCGCGTGAGACGGTGATCTCGAGGTTGCCCGTTGGGGCTTGATTGGCGGTCATCTCGGAGTCCTGAGTAGCGGTGGTCACAGTGTTTTTCTCCCGTCGCGCTGTCTTTTCGCTCGCAACTAACCCTGTTTCATAGAGCTATTGGCCAAACTTTACACCGAATTGTATCGGTACGCTACGGCCTACTGAAAGATTAGAAGCGACAGCTCGATTCTAGGGTGCGGAGCGGTTTTGCGCGAGCCAAGATGCCTGTGGAAAGCTGCACCATGTATGTGGCAAATAGGACCGGATGCGAGAGTGCGGATTGGGAGCTGAAGGTGGGCTGCGCGAGGGAATGCTTCTAGAGAAAAGCTCTTAAACAGGAGATATAGATCGCCGTCATAACCGTTGTCGTCTGAAAAGTGGATAACTATCCCATCTATCTTGATATCAGTTATTTAGATGTGTGTCCTGTTTTAGGAAACTGGGTGAGGAAAAGCAGGAATACCGGGAAGACGCATCGAAAACCCTGAATAGGGTCTGTGTTTATCCCTGTTGTCCACAGCCGTTTCTCTCGCAGTGCGAAGAAGACTTGATGCGGATCGTGGGAATTCGAGATAAGGCTTTTTGAATCAATCATTTTAATGATTCTTATTTTGCACATCTATGGGAGAAGACAGAGGATAATCGGTTCTGAATCGGAGGGGGCGTGAGAGTCACTATCTTTGGAGCCAACGGAGCGACGGGTCGTTTGTTGACCGAATATGCCCTAAAAGAAGGGCATGTGGTGACGGCGTTAATTCGTAATCCGGATGCGTTTAAATTTTGGGAGACGGTTCGGGTCGTTCAAGGCAGTGTCTTCGAGCTGCCTACGGTTAAGGAAACCCTAGAGGAGGCCGAGGCGGTTTTTTCCGCGTTGGGAGCGCATTCGCCTCTTCGAAATGAGAATGTACTTCCGCGGGCCGTTCCGGTGATCGTGCAGGCGATGCAAGAGATGGGAGTGCGCAGGATTATCGCGCTGGGCTCAGCGGGGGCGTTGCCGGATTCGCTGGATAAGCAGCCGGCGTGGCGTCGCTGGTTTGTCGAGAACGTGGTGTACACACTGTTCCTAAAATGGCCGGTGCAAGAGCAGAGAGTGCAGTACCAGCTGCTTTCAAGAAGCGGGTTGGATTGGACGATGGTAATGCCCCCCATGCTGACGAATGGAACCGCAAAGGGGAGAATTCGGGTGGATGGGGATGCCCTGCCTGCGGGTTCGAGTCATATTTCTCGAGCCGATGTTGCACAGTTTATGTTGCGGGAGTTGGGTAAAGGGGAGTGGATTCAGCGGGGCGTTTATATCGGGTATTGACACGATTCGCGCGGTGCACAAATGGACCTACATCTGACGATAAAACTGCCAGATATGGGCACCCGGCACCCGAATGGAAACTAAAATACGGGGATTTCTCCACGTCGGCCCTGCGGACCTTCGGTCGAAATGGCACTTCTAAAAACAAAAATCTCAGTAGTAGTAAGGGGTTTTCGCGGCCCAGCTTGTCTTGGGATAGCGCCGGTGTAGCAGCGTGAAGGCCTCTTTGCTGAGAGTTTTCTGTTCAATGGTCGGAGTTGCTTTTTCATCTCCGGTGTAACAACCATAATGCGTTGCGCGAACGATCAGAGCGAGAGCTTCGGGAGCGTCTTTCTCGTCCGGGTGTGCTTTTACATAATCGAGCGCGCGGTGGCCTACCCAGACGACACCCGGAGAAAGGGAGTTTAGCTTTGCCTGTTCGTCGGCCGCCGCCTTGCGTTGGGGCGCGGTCAGAAAGACGAGCGGCAAAGGCGGCAAGGTAAGTGGGTTGTATTGCTGGTCGAAAGCGCGCGGGCCGGAACCCCACTTCTCGCACCACCAGTTGTCACGAAACTCTTCGAGGCTGCCTGGAGCAAACGAGCGCTGGGCTCCCTGCTCCAGGTAGGGCCGAAGGCCTGGATTGCGCAGGAGGGCGAGGGTGGCTGGGAATCCCATGCTATCGCCTACTGCCTGCGAAAGAGCAGAAGGAAGCAGCGGAGCGAGGGCCTTCACGGTCGCTTCGTCGTTGAGTCCCTGGGCACGGAGCCATCCAGCCATGGCGACAGCGCCACGCAGACGCTCGGGAAGTTCTTTCGCTTTTGCGGCCTCAACCCAGAGCGAGAGCGGAAGCTGTCGATTGAAGGCCCGCGCGGTGTCTACGTCGAACGTGAACGGTGAACTCTTCATGGCATTGGAGGCATAGGCGGCTTGCGACTGCCAATTGAGGACGGAACGCGGAGTATCGTCGAGGAACTCTGGAAAGCTGGTCGCTGTCTGGATGCGGAGGCCAAGCATAGCGTTCCGTGTTGCCGTTGTATCGTCGCCTTTCAGCCCGTCGATTACGCTGGTCGCAAGTTTGCGTGCCTCAGCGGTGTTGCCTGCGGCGATCATCAGGCGCACGCGTTGATAGCTTACCGAGGTGTAGGCAGGTGAAGATGCCGGTATCTTCGCGGCGGCGCGTAACAGCTCGGCGTTTGCTGCACCGTTTGGCTTTGCCGACATCAGAGCGGCTACCAGCCAGGGCGTGGTTTGCCGGGTTCGCCATTCGGCTAAGGAGTCGATTTTGGGCCCGGTTTTCTCGGATGTATCGGAAGAAGGAGCTGGCAGAGCATCCATCCAGAGCATCAGGTCGGCGTCACTCTGAACGCCATGGTCGGCAAGGAAGCGCAGATCGGCCAGGTGCTGGACGAAGTCGGGATCGGGTGCGGGGCCCGCGATGGCAGTCGCTACATTGTTCAGTCGCTGCTTTGGATCGAGTCGAACCTGAATAAAGCTCAACTCCGCCTCGGCGGCATGTTTGATGCGTGGGTCGCCTGGGTTGGCGGCTATCTTTTCTAACCGCGTCTTCGCTTGCTCCAACAGAGGCTTATCGAAGGCGGCCATGTCTCCGTACTGTGCAGGCGATGCAGCCTTGGCTGCCTTGCGCACCTCGGCGCGCGCGGCAAGGTACTGGCCCCACGGATGCCAGGGTGAGGCCGCATCGTTGGCGACGGCCTCAAAGCCCGAGATTGCGCCGTCGTAGTCGGTCGCGTAGAACTTCGCTGCTGCAATCTGGTACTCGCGATCCATGCGAAGAAGCGGCACTGCGTTGGCAGGCAGAGGCGAGGGGATCTGGCCGGAGGCGCTGCAGTTGGAGAAGACGGCATCCTGTCCGCGAAGCCACTCCGCCAGGGCGGGGCTACCCTGGCCCCACTGCTTTGTCCGCGATTCGAGTGTTGCCTTTGCCGTCAGGAAGGCGTCGTTTGGGCAGTTCAATACAGGGTCCAGCTCGAAGCCGTCGTTGGTTTTGGTCCCGAGGGAGCGGTCCTGAGAGATCTCGGGGGAGCCTTTGAGATCGACCTTAAGGACGGCTGCGCGTGCG
Source organism: Edaphobacter sp. 4G125 (assembly GCF_014274685.1). NCBI lineage: Bacteria > Pseudomonadati > Acidobacteriota > Terriglobia > Terriglobales > Acidobacteriaceae > Edaphobacter > Edaphobacter albus. The sequence goes on along the minus strand of NZ_CP060393.1, from coordinate 315,529 downwards.
GCACGCCACTGGTTTACGGGAAGCGCCGCCTGTTGGGCATCGTACTGCTGCTGCCAGGTCGTCGGGTTGTACGGCTTTGTCGCTTCTGTGGCGGGAGCATAAGCTGCGCGCTCGGCGTCACTGAGCTTGCCTCCGACCAGGTAGCGATAAGCGACGACCTTGTCTGCGCGCCAGTAACTGGGCTGGAGGACACCGAGATGGCCTTTCGCGAAGACATCGGGGTTCTGTGGGTGGGGAGCCGGGACGAAGACATCGGGCCCGAAGTCTGGGCCGCAAGCGATGACGACAATCAGCGGAACAGCCACTGCGAGGGTCGCAATCGCTACAGCAACCGCCATCTTTTTCTGTTTCACCATAACTCCTTCACTGTTTCGGAAAGTCCGTCGCGTTGCCAACCGCGATCTGGAAAGACATACACACGCCTGCCCGCGAGTACCCGCGGCCATGCCTCACGAGTGGAGATGCCTACGGAGCCCATGCAGGCGGACTCACGAATAGCGAACTGCTGCGGGATGGCAGGGCGATCGTTGGGCGCAAACTGCCTGCGATCCGGCTCCATGCGGAACAACATCGGCACGATCTCATCCACGGGGAGACCGCGAAGCCAGGAGCCGTCATAGCTGCACCAGGAGGCGAGCGCCGTCATCGAGAGCGGCACGGCGGGAGGCAGCTCCTGTCGCGTGTGTTCCAGGACCGTGCGGTACCAGGGGCGTTCGGAGAGCTTTGCGTCGAAGTCGATCTGGAGGGCCGGGACGGGGGCCTCCAGATCGTTGCGCAGGGCTGCTTCAAGGATGCGCCGTGCGGTGATCTCGGCAGTATCGTCGTTCAACTGTGCGCCGGGAGCTGTCTCGATGCGGACGACGGGAATCCGCGTGAGGTTGTCGGCTGCTGGTAACAGGAGAGGCTGGCGCCGCGGTGTCGTGGTGATGCCACGCGCATCAAGTGTGATGGTTCGATCAAGATATGCGACAGCGGTGGTGTGTGGGTCGAGAGAGCGTAGATCTTCGCGGCGCTCCCATGCCCAGACTGTCAGCCGTGGCAGTGCGCGCATGCGAGGAGTCTGCGAATGCGGAATGCGCGGAGCCGCCCCATTGATTGCACACAGCGGTGCCAGCAGGATAGCCCAGGCTGCGTATCGTATCCATGACATAACAGCCATTACGATGAGTCAGCCCCGACGAAAGGTCAAGTGAAGGGGCTGACTTTCGACTGACAGGTACTACGAAGAAGCAACGACTTATGGTTTGGTTGCAAGCACGAGAGGAGAGGGGCCGGGAACGTCCAGGAGCCTCATGTCGGTAAAACCGGCGTCCTTGAGCCAGAGGCTGATCTCTTCGAAGGAGTAGGTGTCGCCTTCGTCGGTGTTCACGAGCATGTTTGCGGCGAACATCAACGAGCCGACGGGGCCGGTTCTGTCTGGGTTGACCAGGAACTCTGCAATGGCGATGGTGCCTTTGCTGGCAAGCGCATCGAAGACCTTGCGCAGGAGGTGGCGGCTCTTGGCTTCGCCTTCGCTGTGCAGGATGTGTCCCAGAGTGGCGACGTCATATCCAGTCCCGAAATCGACCTTGTTCAGGTCACCTGCGATGAAGGAGAAGCGATCGAGGAGTCCAAAACGGTCTGCCGAGGATTGCGTGACCGGGAGTACGCCTTCCCAATCGACGGCGGTGACGGAGACATTCTCCGCGCTCTGCGCGAGCGCGATTCCCCATACGCCGGATCCGGCGGCGATGTCGAGAACTTCGACGGGCTTGCTACGCTTCTCGAGCGCGAGATGTGAAGCAAGTGTGGTGGCCGAAGGATAGCTCATGGGAAAGATGTCCATCACAAAGCTCTGAAAAAAAGCGGTGCCATCACTCTCCTGATTGACCCCTGCTCCAGGCCCTCCGGTTTTAACGATCTCGTTCAAGCGAAGCCATTTCGGAACCAGGTGTTCACTGGTGTGCCGCAGAAGGCCTCCTTGAAAACTGGGCTTTGTGCTGACAAGAAAGGCATCGCTCTCTGGCGTCAACTTGTATCGATCGCCTTCTTTTTCCAGAAAATTCAGCCCTACGAGGACATTCATGATGGCGCGGAGTCCGCGTTCGGATGCGCCGGTTGCAGTGGCGGTCTCCTTCAGGGTCTTCGGACTTTCGTTGAGAACATCGAAGACGCGATGATGAATCGCTGCCTCGAGAACCATGGTTGGAACATAACCCCAGGCAAACTGCATGATGCGTTCAGGTGTAACAGTGGAAGCGGTGGTGCTCATGTTGTTCCTCTTTCAATTTGTCTTTTGATTATTAGGGCCGGAGCGGAAATTCTACTCCAGCGAGTACACGGGCGGCAGAGAGGCTGCGTAAACTGACCTCGCAGGGGAAACGAGGCTAAGACAGATGTTCTCCAGGATGCTTGTAACGGTAGTGTTGCTGTTCTCAGCGCTGTATTCGTTTGGACAGGGTTCGAATGAGGAAGAGCTTCGCGCGGTTGTCATCGTAGCGCGCCATGGGGTTCGCACACCGATCGAGAACGAGACGCGCTCTGGAGTCTTTAACGCGCAGCCATGGCCGAAGTGGCCAACGCAGCCAGGGATGCTTACGCCACATGGCGTCGATGCGCTGAAGCGGATGGGCGAGTTCTATCAGCAACGTTATGCCGCGTTATTAAACGGTTGCAACAATGCAGCTGTGGAGTCGACGAACACACCACGCACGATTGGCTCGGCTAAAGCGGTGATGTCCGCTGTTTTGCCAAGCTGCGACATAAAAGTCATGGCAGATCTTACTTCCGATCCACCTTCGATCGACAAAGCCAAGCTGACCGATGCCATTAACGGCCGAATGGGAAATGATCCGGAGTGGTTTACACGCGCGTTTGGGCGACCGTTGGCAGAGATGCACGATGTGCTGACGAAATGCGATGGATGTAAGCAGGTTCCGGACTTTCGCGCCATGATGCTCGAACCCGGAGCACAACCGCAGAGCATGATGCAGGCGCAGGGCTCCAGCCGTGGTGCATTGATTCCGAGAGATGCGAGAAAGGAGAATGCAGCCTCTCTTGGAGCAGACTTCGCAGAGAACTTTCTACTCCAATACGTCGAAGGGATGCCGATGGACCAGGTGGGCTGGGGCCGCGTCGATCGCGCGAAGCTCGATGACCTGATGGAGATGAATACGCGCTATCACGATTTCATGCTGCGCACGCCTTACTACGCACAACAAGCCGCAGGGCCCATGGCGCAGAAGATTGCCGCGTTTCTGCAGGAAGGGGTGAAAACGCCGCGCCTAGTGTATTTTTCGGCGCACGATGCGAACCTGACGTGGCTCGGTGGATTGCTGCGCATGGACTGGATGGTGAGCGATGAGACCTTCAATGCCACGCCTCCTGGCTCGGCGCTAGTCTTCGAGTTGCACCACAACAGCAGCACAAACGCAGATACGGTACAGGTCTTCTTCATTGCCCAGACGCTTGAACAGATTCGTAATCTGACTCCACTCATAGGAGCAGAGAAACCTTCCATTGCGCCGGTGTACGTGCCGGGATGCAGCGATCCGGGACCGAAGTATGCATGTCCCCTGAACGAGTTTGTACGGGTCGTGGATGCTGTGCGGCGTTAGGGCGCGTTCAATTCGAGCAATTTGGCGAAGACTCTCTTTACCACCTGGTCGCAACGAGATCCCATAAAAGGGAACGCGGTCTTTCCCTGAGAGCCGACCCGAGCGTAAAGACGATCGCGCATCATTGCGTGCCCACGGTGCAGGCGAATTTTGACGTTCTCTTCCGTAAGTTCCAGTGCAGCAGCGGCTTCAGCGGTACTCAGCTCTTCGATATCGCGAAGCATGATGACGCTGCGGTACTGGCCTGGGAGTTCCAGTACCGCTTCCTCCAGAAGTTGACCGAGTTCCAGCATCGATGCTCTCTGCTCCGGGTCGAGGGATGGTTCGGTTATGCTCATGGATTCTTCCTCATTGGTTTGGAACTCCGCGATCTGCTGGTCGCGTTGACGCAACTTCAGCCGCCGCAGGGCCTCGTGAATCGCAATGCGGGTCAGCCAGGTAGAAAACGCCGCCTGTCCGGCGAACTGATCCAAATGCTGATAGGCCCGCACATATGCATCCTGAATTACATCCTCGGCCTCCGCGCCATCGCGCAGGATCGAAAGGGTTACACGGTAAAGTCGTTGGTTGTAACGTCGCATGATGATCTCGAAAAGAGCTGTGTTTCCAGCCTTTACCTGATCGACCACCTGCTGGTCCGTCCAATCTTCAGAAATTGCCCGCTCCAGACTTGCCGTCGTTTCCATAATCCTCATCTAACAGAGAGTACGGATCGAGAGAAAGGTTACACGCCGATTTTCTCGAACAGGCCGCGCCTGAGACATATTGAACCGGTGTAACCAAATTTTGGTTTGCTGCTCTGTTAAGCAGAAGGCTAAAACAATGACAAACCTGAAGAGTCGTCCTCGGAATCCTCTCGAACTGGCTTGGTGGACACTAAAGATCGGTTTGGGAGTTGGACCCATCGTGACCGGTATCGACAAATACTTCAATAAACTCACCGACTGGAGTATGTATCTCAGCCCACTTGCGACCAAGATTCTTCCAGTCAGCGCGACCTTCTTTATGCGAACGGTGGGTGTTGTCGAGATTCTGGCGGGCATCCTCGTATTGAGCCGCTGGACACGAATTGGGAGCTATCTTGTTATGGCATGGCTGCTGGCCATTGCCGTCAATCTGCTTACTACTGGTATGTTCTACGACCTGGCAATGCGAGACGTAGAGATCGCTCTCGGGGCCTTTGCACTTTCACAGCTTTCCATCCTGCACGAAGACAATGTATTGCGCCCAAATGTGGAGGCACCATCAACGCTTGTTACGCCCCGGTAAGCTCGTACCGGCCAACCTGAAAGGGAGGACAACCATGAAAAAACTGACTTCACTGCTAGCGCTCGCGGCTCTTTGTGCGGCGCCGGCCTTTGCTGCTGCCGAGAGCTACAAGGATGTGCCGGTGGTCGATGTCAACTGTTCCAAAAAAGTTGCTGCCGATCCCGATTCACACACTCGCGAGTGCGCTTTGAAGTGCGTTGCCAGCGGTTACGGAATCGTAACCAAAGATCAGCACTTCCTGAAGTTCGACGCCGCAGGGAATAAGAAGATCACCGAAGAGCTCAAAGCTTCAGATAAAAAGGACCATCTTCGGGTCGATGTCGATGGAACGGTGAAGGGCGACGTTCTGCAGGTTTCTTCGGTCAAACTTCTCTGAACGGAAAAACGAAAAAGCCCCGCAAGTCGCATGACCGCGGGGCTTGCGGGTAGGATCCCTAGCTGAGTGTTTCCATCAACTTATTGATGGTTCGGTTCAGATCTTTGTCGGCGCGTCGCTGCTCGTCGATCTTTCCGATGGAGTGCATCACGGTGGTGTGGTGCTTACCACCAAACTGTCGTCCGATTTCGGGCAGGGATGCTTCCGTCAACTGCTTGGCCAGATACATTGCGATCTGCCGTGGCACCACGATCTGTCTCGAGTTGTTCTTCTGCTTCAGCTCCGCCACACGCATGCCGAAGCTTTCGGCGACGGTGCGCTGGATCGTCTCAATCGTGATCTTGCGAACCTGCGTATCGATGAACTGCTTGAGGCACTGCTGAGCGACCGCAAGCGTGATTTCTACGCCATGCATGGAGCACCATGCGATGAGCCGTACCAGCGCGCCCTCTAGCTCGCGCACGTTGGTGCGCACATTGGAGGCGATGAACAGCGCTACGTCGGTTGGGAGCGGCGTCTGTTCGCTCTCCGCTTTCTTCTGCAAGATAGCGACCTTCGTCTCGAGATCCGGTGGTTGAATGTCGGCGATGAGACCCCACTCGAAGCGCGAGCGCAGGCGATCTTCAAAGTCGGGCAGTTCTTTGGGAGGGCGGTCGCTGGCGATGACGATCTGCTTCATCGACTCATGCAGCGCATTGAAGGTATGGAAGAACTCTTCCTGCGTACGCTCCTTGCCGGCAAGGAATTGAATGTCGTCGATGAGAAGTACGTCGACATTCCGGAACTTGTCGCGGAAGCTGGTCATCTTCTGATAGCGCACGCAGTCGATCATCTCGTTGGTGAACTTCTCGCCGCTGACGTAGCAGATGGACGAATGCGCCTGGCGGCGCTTTACCTCATGGCCGATGGCGTGCATCAGGTGGGTCTTGCCCATTCCTACGCCGCCATACAGGAACAGCGGGTTGTAGGCCTTCGAGGGACGCTCTGCCACAGCCTGGGATGCGGCGGTAGCAAACTGGTTGCCGCTGCCGACGACGAAGGAGTCGAACTGGTACTTGGGGTTCAACTGCGATGCCGTGTTCCAGTCGAAACGCGATTGCTCTGGCGCGGGCGCATTTGGGGCGCCCGACATGAGCGATCCCGGGCGCGTCTGCCGGGGCGCGTTCTGGCTATGGCTTGGGACCGGGGCAAAGCCGCCATCTTCGCGAACTTTGGGAACGCGCGGGTCCTGTTCGGGAGTGGTGAACACTACAGTCTCGACCTCAAGCCCCAGGTTGTCGATCGCTTCCTGGATCAGGTCGGCGTAGCGGTCACCGATGTGTTGAAAGTCGGTTGAGGGGATCCGCACAAAGAGCTTCTTGCCTTCAAGGTGAGAAAATCGCGTCGGCTTCAGCCATGTCTCGTACGACTGACGATTGATCTTCTTCTCGAGCGCGGCGAGAATGCGAACCCAGTAATTCAATACGGCGGTAGCCGTCGGAACGAATGACATTCTTAAATTCCTTTTATTTGTTCCCTGTCATCACCAACCGTCCGCACTATTGCGATATCGTCCTCGGCAAAAAAGTTGAAGCCAGCAAAACAGCTGTCCTTCTCACCCACAAGGGCAAGTGGTGACGGTTCTGTCTCGCCAGAATTCTCTTCCGTACGCATCCATCACATGCATCGTGAAGAGGAGTAGTGCAACGTAAGCCAGAGTGCGGAACTGTTGGACCTGCGAAAAAACTTCTTACGAATCGGGTTCGATAGTAGCACGGAAAACCAGACCCTTTTCAAGCGTTGCCACGGAAAAAAAATCAGTTGCACCATTCACGGTGAAGACATGTAAAACCTTCGTTGTATTGCGAAAAAAACTATCTCATTCGAACCCATTTGTCTCTACACCCAGTGGCATCTTTGTGATACGTTGTGTGCCCCACTTGAGCGGTGCAAATCGATTGCCGAAATCCGATTCTTTCTTTTCGATGTGACCAAAGTTTTTTCGATGCCTTTGTGTCTTGTTGTGACTCAACGAGAAAGTGACAGACGAGATGCTCAACCGATTTCTCGATTTGCTGATCAAAATTTGTTCGTCGTGAATCTTAACTGCGCTAGAAAAGCATGAACGAAAACAGAGCTAGTCTGTCTTCAAAGCACGGACTGCCTGTAATGAATGCAAACAGTTAGAAACATTGCCAGGGATCCGTCCTGTTCCAATGAAGAGCAATTCGTTGGAGGTCGCAACACAAACCCCTGTGAAAATCTCGTCCGATCGGGTACAATCAGAAATTGCTGCTATAGCGAAAAAGATCTGGCGGGATGAGGACTGTCTCCTGCCCACCCTTAGGAGTTTAGTTCCATGCCGAAGCGTACTTTTCAACCCAACCGCCGCCGCCGCTCGAAGACCCATGGCTTTCTCAGCCGCATGAAGACGAAGGCTGGCGCCACTGTTCTTAGCCGTCGCCGCGCCAAGGGCCGCCACAAGATCGCGGTCAGCGCTGGTTATCGCGACTAGTTTCAGATGGGAGGCGCTGTCCTGCGCCTCCGTTTCCTCCCCCTCCCAATAATTTGCAAGATGCATGAGCTTTTGTGGTTTACAAAGACGGCGTCTGCATAAATTCAACAGAATCATGCTTCAACAGGCTGCCTTTTGATGAAGGCAACCGCACCCTTGTCGATCTGCCATCTTATGGATTGGACCGGTGCCGCGAACGCGAACGAGGTGCTCCGCCGGCCCATAGGAGAAATCCAAATGAATCAACCGAATCAGCAGAATCCAAACAAGGGGATGCCGGATAAGCAACAACAGCAGAATCCCTCGCGTACGGGTCAGCAGACCCAGCAGGGCAACCGTCCTAGTCAGGGTGGGTATACTTCGCCTGGTCAAGGCAGCCACGGTCAGCAATCTGCTCCCGGACAGAAGAAATAGGTCTTAGCAGAAAGATTGAAGAGAGCCTGCCATTACGGCAGGCTCTCTTTCTGGTGGTTCAACTTCTGCGCACTTTTGCCGATAAACAGAGGGCAACTCTATCTACGTGTCCCATGAATCGGTTTCCAGAACGGCGAAGAAGCCCGCGTTATTCCTGTGCCGGTCCGATCGACTTTCGCATCCTGGGCTGGCACCTGCGGAGGGGCCGCATACTCAACCTATGTCTTGAAGGCTGTCTGATTGAGCCTCATCGGACGACCGATTATGGAGTGGGCGATCAACTGGAACTTCGCTTTGAGGTAAACCGGCTCGCGTTTCGCGCATTGTGCATCGTGCGGCGTATTCAATCCACGGGGGCAATCGGGGTTCAGATTCTTCGGCTCAGCGATCGTGGGCGACGCCAGCTTGAGGAGCTGGTCGAGGAACTCTCGCGCCCTTCTTCAATGTAAGCGTTCTACAGTCGCGATAGACTTAACCTTGAGGGCGCTTGTTTCCGACGTCCCAATCGATCTCATGGCGCTCACTTTTCGTCTTCGCAAACACGCTGACTATCAGCGCGTGTACCAGGCCAGTCGTAAACAGTTTTCGCGACAGATGAGTTACTTCTTCGCGCTGCGCGAACCTGATACCTCGGAAGAGGCGATTCCGCGCGTTGGTCTTACTGTCGGCAAAGTGATGGGAAAGGCTGTCGATCGCAATCGCATCAAGCGCCGGATGCGTGAGGCCGTTCGCCGGAATGTTGCGATTCTTGAAGGCCCGGTAGATGTGGTTCTGCATCCTCGTCGCAGCGTGATCGATCTGGACTTCGCCACGCTCGATCGCGAGATTGCCCAGGTCTTCCGCGGCATTCAGAAGACCCTGGTCGGCAAGCCGAACGCCTGACAGTCTTTGCAGGTGTAGATCACGCTTACAATCAAAGCAGAGCCGCTATGTCCGATTCTGAACCCAGTTTCGCAGTCCGTGTGCTCTTCCGCTTCTATAAATCTGTACTCTCGCCTGTGCTGCATGTGTTCAGTCCGTCGCAGTGTCTCTATCTCCCAACCTGTTCGGAGTACGCCTACGTTGCGCTGACGCGCTTCGGACCCATCAAAGGATCCTGGCTCGCGCTACGTCGCGTTGCTCGTTGTCATCCCTTTGCCAAAGGCGGCTTCGACCCCGTACCTGACCTTCCCGCTGCGAAGGAGCATCCCGGCGAATGACCCAGAACATTTACGATCGCGAAGAATTCTTTGTCGGCTACAGTCAGATGCGCCGGTCCCTTGAGGGATTGGATGGCGCTCCAGAGTGGTCCTCTTTTCGTGCTCTCCTGCCACCGCTCCATGGCGGTAGTGTTGTCGATCTTGGTTGTGGGTTCGGATGGTTCTGCCGATGGGCACGCGAACACGGTGCTGGCCGCGTTCTTGGAATCGACATCTCCGAAAAGATGCTCACTCGCGCCGAAGTGATGACTTCGGACGCGAACATCACCTATCAGCGGGCTGACCTTGAGTCACTCGATCTCGCGCAGGCTTCCTTCGATCTGGTCTACAGCTCTCTGGCATTTCACTATGTGGTGGATCTCCCGCGGCTCTTCCGCACCATACACGGTGCATTGGTTTCGGGCGGCAGATTGGTTTTCTCCATCGAGCACCCCATTTATATGGCACCTACCCATCCCGAGTGGCTCCTCGATCGGGATGGCCGCAAGACCTGGCCGCTCAATCAGTATCTGATGGAAGGTCCGCGAACTACTGATTGGCTTGCCAAAGGCGTTCTTAAACAACACAGAATGATGGGGACTACCCTGAACCTCCTGCTGCAAGCGGGATTCACCCTCTCCCATGTCGAAGAGTGGCGTCCAACGGATGAACAGATCGCTTCTCGTCCAGAACTTGCAGAAGAGCTTGAGCGACCGATGTTTCTGTTGGTGGCTGCACAGCGTTAGTTTTGAGCCCTCCCTAAAAAAATATTTTTGCCAAAAAAGGTCGGAATTCGATATAGTCTTGTCCCGACTAGAGGGAGCTATGAAGAACGATTCCAAAAACCCGCCTCTTTCCACCGCAGCCCAGTACATTCTTCTTGCGCTGGCCAACGAAGACCTGCATGGCTACGGCATCATCCAGGAGATCGCCCGTCAGACACAAGGCAGTTATCGTGTTGGTCCTGGTACGCTCTACGACAACCTGAAGAAGCTGATGGATCAGAAGCTGGTCATCGATGCTCCGCGTAATAGTCGTAAAGACAACGAAGACGATCGTCGCTTCTATCACCTCACCCAGGAAGGTCGTGCCGTACTTTCCGCCGAGATCGACCGACTGCACAGCATCGTTATCGAGGCGCAATCGCGTCTGCGGATGAGGAGGCCGCGCAACGCATGAGAGATCTATTTCGTCTTGCCTACCGCGCCATCCTTTATCTGCACCCGCGCAATTTCCGCGAGGAGTTCGGCGCGGAGATGCTGTGGATCTTCGAGGAAGAGCTGCGCAATGGAGCAGCCCTTCCACGCCTCGTTCTCGATGGCATATGCTCCATCGCCATCCAGACCGTTCGGCCGCGAGTCCAGCAAGTGGAAGCCGCAGGGCCAATCTACCGTGAGGTCGATTCCGCGATTCCTGCGGAACGGTATGCGCAGGCCACACTCGTGATTCTCTGCTGCACACTCAGTCTCACACTGTTTATGAGCATGGTCGTGCCGAAGGTTTCGGTTTCGATCAATGGCTTGCTCTATACGCCCATTAAACTTCTGTCATCGATTCCAACAGGCGGGCGCTGAATCGCAACGAGGATCACCAGGCTCGAGGTATCTCAAAAGGAGAGGCCCATGCAGCATCGCGTTATGAACGTTGTCAGGCTGATGGCTTTTGTTTTGTTCTCGTTGGCGCTTCATGCCCAGGAGATTGCCGGGACCTGGCAAGGCACGCTTAATCTCAAAGAGAATGAGAAGCTCCGCATCGTCCTTCAGATCGATAAGGCGGCAGATGGTGGGCTCAAGGGAACGGTCTATAGCATCGATCAGCGTCCCGATCCGGATCACACCACAACGCTTTCCTTTGCGAACCCCACACTGAAATTCACCATCGACAGCCTCCACGTTTCATACGAGGGCGTACTGAGCCCAGATGGCAATACGATCACCGGAACTGCGACGCAGGGTTCTCCGAAACCGCTGAATTTCGAGCGCGCCACGAAAGAGACGGCGTGGAAGATCGATCCTTCGCCGCACACTGTGCAGATGATTCCTGTGGACAAGGACGTCAAGCTCGAGGTCCTCGACTGGGGAGGCACCGGCAGGCCGCTCGTCCTGCTCACAGGGCTAGGCAACAATGCACACGTCTTTGATAAGTTCGCTCCTAAGCTTACGGCCAACTATCACGTCTACGGAATCACGCGCCGCGGTTTCGGGGTCTCAAGCGCTCCGATACCGGATGCGACGAACTATACGGCCGCACGTCTCGGCGAAGATGTGCTCGCTGTTATCGACGCTCTCCATCTCAACAAACCTGTTGTCGCCGGGCATTCTGTCGCAGGCGAAGAGCTTAGTTACATCGGCAACGCTCATCCTGAGAAGATCGCGGGGCTTATCTATCTCGACGCGGGCTATCCATACGCGATGTATGACCAGGTGAACGGTAACTTCCTGATCGACGCGATCGACCTGCGCCAGCAGCTCAATCAGATCCTTCCTGGCCCTACTATGGCTGAAGACCAGATGAAAGCGCTCGACGGATTGATCGCTAATCTCAAGCTCGTTGAAAAAGAAGCGATCGTGCAACGACAGAGCATGGAGGATATACCTCCACCACCGCCGCGTGGGTCTCGTCCGTCCCCTCCTCCTGCCGGTCTTGCGATCATGCTTGGCCAGCAACGCTTCACCAGCATTAGTGCTCCTGCACTCGTGATCTTTGCTGCGCCCCATAATCTCGGGCAAAGGATGAAAGACGATCCGAAGGCGCGAGCCGCGATGGAGGCTAACGATAAGCGCAATGTCGAAGATCAGATCGCAGCCTTCGAGCGCCAGGCGCCTTCCGCTCATGTCGTTCGTATTCCAAATGCGGATCACTACGTCTTCAACTCGAACGAAGCCGACGTTCTACGCGAGATGAACGCTTTTATTTCCACTCTTCCTGCAGCGAACTGAGGGCCGACAATGCTTGAGCTCCGCAACATCACCAAACGTTACTCCAGTCTTACGGTTGTTGATAACGTAAGCTTCGTTGCGCGTCCTGGTGAGATCACTGGATACCTCGGGCCCAACGGCTCCGGCAAGTCGACCACAATGAAGATGATTACCAGTCTCATCCAACCCAGCTCGGGCGAGATCCTCTTTCATGATGAGCCTATCGGCGTCGATCTTATGGCCTATCGCCAGTGCATGGGCTATGTTCCTGAAGAACCGCATCTCTACACTCACCTCAGCGGAATCGAATACCTCGTTATGGTCGCGCAGCTTCGCGACATGGAACGCAACCTCTCCATCGAACGCATTCGTGGCCTGTTGCATCTCTTCGGGCTCTATGGTGATCGTGATGTTCCCATGTCGTCCTACTCCAAAGGGATGCGGCAGAAGATTCTTCTTTCGGCTGCTCTGATGCACAACCCGGAACTCGTCCTTCTCGACGAGCCCTTTTCTGGTCTTGACGTTGGTTCATCGCTCATTTTGCGTAGCCTGATCGAAGAGCTGGCGCACCGTGGCAAGGTAGTGCTCTTCAGCTCGCACGAGCTCGAGACGGTCGAGCGCATCTGCTCGCACATCGTTATTCTGCATCGCGGCAAGGTCGTTGCCGACGACTCCATCGAACGCCTGCGCACGTTGATGGAGCTACCGACGCTCGAAGGCATCTTTTCACAGCTCGCCATCGAACACGACTTCAACGCCATCTCGCGCGAGATCGCGGACCTTATCCATGCCTGAGTGATTCGAGCTCGAGTGGGACAAGAAACCGAGCATTATTCGTGCATGATCCCATCCCAGGAGAACCTTCGTGCTGCGATATATAAGCCAACTCTCAGCAGCCCTCCAATCACGTCTTCCGTTTTCCTTCCGTGTTCTCTATCGTGTCTTTTTTCTTCGCGTCATCGACCTTGAGATTCTCTCGACAGACGGCGATCCTTCACGCCTGATGGGACAATTCGCCACTGTCTTCAGCACCATCAGTTTTTTCAGTACCATCCCCGTCCCATTCATCCTCTCTATGAGAAAACCTTTACCCGTGCCCGCCATGTGGACGTTCGAACACTTCCTCATCGAGACCACGATGACCATCGCCGGAATCATCGCTGTTCTCAGTTGGGACTCAGCCTTTCCCGATCGCCGCGATATGCTCGTTCTCGGCCCGCTACCCGTGCGCACCAACACGCTTTTTTTCTCCAAGATCGCTGCGCTCTTTGCCGCGCCTTTGCTGGGGATGCTCGCCTTCAACTTCTTTGCCGGTGCGGGTTGGCCTATGGTCTTTGCCGTTGGCCTCGGCAGCGAACTGAGCCTGTTACGCACATTACCCGCTTACTGGTTCACCATCTTTGCAGCCGGAGCTTTCTTTGTGCTCAGCGTGCTTGCCCTGCAAGGCTTGGCCGCCAACATGCTTCCACGTCAGTTGTTCCTTCACCTCTCAGCGTTTCTGCAAGCTGCTTTGCTCTGTCTTCTTCTCTCTTCTTACTTTCTCGGGCCCTCGCTCAACTCGCCCGCAGCGCTCAGCGCGCCACAGAATCAGCGCATGCTCCACTGGCTTCCTGCATATTGGTTTATGGGACTCTTCAATCAGCTCAACGGGTCGATGCGTCCTGAGCTGGTTCCTCTGGCGCACCGAGCGTGGCTCGCGCTTGGCCTCGTCGCGCTCGGCGCTTTTGCAGCGCTGCTGCTCTCCTACTTCCGCATGCTGCCAAAGATCGTCGAGCAGCCCGACATCCTTCCCGCCACGCGTTCGCGGTCACTCAACCTAGGCAACTCACTTGCAGGAGTCATTACTCTCTTCAGCCTGCGCACTTTGCTTCGCAGCCGGCAGCATCGCATGATCCTCAGTTTCTACGTCGGCATTGGGCTCACCATTATTCTCGGTTTTGCCCACACTAAATTCATCGGACTTGCGCCATCTTTCGGCAGCATCAGCACCACTTTTCTTTTCGCAAGCATTCTCACCGTCTCGCTTACTGTGCTCGCGCTCCGTGTCGTCATCGCTATTCCCATCACGCTCAGGGCCAACTGGATCTTCCGTGCTACGCAGCTGCGTCCGGCTCACATGTACCATCGCGCCGTGCGCATTTCGCTTCTCCTGTTGGGAGTCGTTCCTGTCCTGTTCGCGATTTCGGCGGCGTTCTTCACACACTATGCGTTATTGCAGATCGTCCGTCACATCGTGGCCATGGCACTGCTCGGCGCACTCATCGTCGAGCTATGTCTCTTCACCTTCCGCAAGATCTCCTTTGCCTGCTCGTATCTTCCCGGCAAAGCAAACCTGCATTTCGTCTTCTGGGTAGTGCTCATGTGCTCGATCTATTGGCTCAAACAGGCAGCCGATTTTGAGGGCCGCATGCTCAACAGCACAAGCGGATTCCTCCTCATGATCCTCTCCCTCGCTATCGCGACCATTGTCTTGCATCTGGTTACCAGCACGCGAGCGCAGCAGACAGAAGAGCTGATCTTTGAGGAAGATCCTCTCCCGGAGATTGTCTCCCTTAAGCTCAATTCATGACGCAATCCCAAAGATGCAGGGTAAATAGCCCCGTATTCCAGATGGGGACTGGCCGACGGTCCGGGCATGCCCCATTCATGGTGCAAAATCAGTTCCCGGCAATACCCCCTGATTTACCATAGAGGCTGCGTCTTTCCGCGCTCTTTGCGCGTTCATTTAAGTAGCACCACAGAACAGGAACATCCTTGGCAGAGTTCAAAAATCCAAATCAGCAGGGCGGTGGCGGGCAGGACGGCCGGTCGCTCTTCGTTGTCATGTTCTTCATGATTGCCGTCTTCTTTGGCCTGAGCTATTACCGGCAGAAGACCAACCCGAAGACGGTTTCGCCGAACTCGCAGGCGGCCCAGACACAGTCAGCGACACAGCCGCAGCAGCCTGCAACGCCTTCCCCCTCTGTGCCAGCACCAGATGCGACAAGCCAGCGTGCACCGGAGGCGGCGGCCGCCGGGCCTGTTGTCCAGGCTGCGGCTGAGTCCACCACCGTGGTCGAGAATGAGCTTTACCGCATTGAGTTCACGAATCGCGGCGCGCAGGTCAAGAGCTGGGTTCTGAAGCAGTACAAGGACACCGACGGCCATCCGCTGAACCTCGTCCACACCCAGGCGGCGGAGAAATTTGGTTACCCGCTTTCGCTACACACGTACGATGCCGGGACGAATGCAACGCTCGCCAGTGCATTTTATGTTCCTTCGGCGACTGGCCAGCTGACCGCGCCTGCGAAGCTGACCTTCCAGTATTCGGCCAATGGCCTTGAGGTCACCAAGACTTTCTCCTTCGACGAGACGTATGTCCTTCACGTGGACGTGCAGGTGACGCGTAACGGTTCGCCGGTGCGTGCGCTGCTCTCCTGGCCGGGCGGCTTTGGCGACCAGGATACGGCGCTGGGCTATGCCGGAGCGCAGATTGACTACTCTCGCGACTCCCATGACGAGCACATCGCTTCGAAGAAGGTCTCCGGCGGAGAGACAATGAACGGGCCCTTTGACTGGGCCGGCGTAAGCGATACTTATTTCGCTGCGATCTTCCTTCCTGACTCACCGGCGTCTGCCAGCCTCGTTACCCTTCACAACGAGCTTGACGTCGCCAAGACGATTCATCGCTCAGGCTTCGGTTCGACCTCCCGGTCGGCCAAGGCGATCGATGTCTCCATTTTGGGCGCAGCCTTTGGAGACACCAGCGGCCACACCCAGACCCGCCTCTTCGTCGGGCCCAAGGCCATCAACGTCCTCAAGAACATCTATGCCACCTCCACCAACGGAACGAAGATCTCGCTTTCTCCATTGCTTGAGTTCGGTTTCTGGGGAGTCATCGGAAAGTTCCTCTTCCTCTGCCTCCAGTGGATTCACCTCCATGTCGTCTCCAACTGGGGATGGGCGATCATCCTGCTCACCCTGGCGATCAACATCCTTCTGCTTCCGACGCGTATCAAGACGATGCAGTCTGGCTTGAAGATGCAGCGCATTCAGCCGCAGATGGATGCCATCAAGGAGAGGTACAAGAAGTACAAGATCAACGACCCCAAGCGCAACGAGATGAACGCGGAGATCATGAAGCTCCAGAAGGACAACGGGGTCAACATGTTCGGCGGTTGTATTCCGACTCTGATCCAGCTCCCGCTGCTGTTTGCCTTCTACTCGATGCTCCCGAAGGTCGTCGAGCTGCGCCATGCACACTGGGCGTGGCTTCCTGACCTGACGGCTTCGGACCCCTATTACATTCTGCCGATCGTGATGGTCATCAGCCAGTTCCTGATGCAGTACTACACGCCTTCGCCGGGTGTAGACCCGCAACAGCAGAAGATGATGGCTTTCACCATGCCGCTGGTCACTGGATACTTTGTCCTGACATATGCTTCGGGCCTTGGCCTCTACTGGGCGACCAGCAACTTCTTCGGTATCGCGCAGCAGTGGGTCATGAACCAGACCTCACTGGGCAAGGAGATGCGCGAGATCGCCGCAAAGCGCGCCCGTCGCAAGGCTGGAGCGCCGGTTATCCAAGGCAAACGCTGAGAAGGTTTTAACAGGGATTAGTACGCCAGAGGGCTCCAGAGATGGAGCCCTCGTTATTTGAGGGAAGAGATTCTTTCCCATTTGTCGATACAGCGGTGTTACTTCTCGAAACCCATCGAGTGCCCAATCATCCAAGTTTCATGACCCATCCACCTGCCTGGTTTGAACGTCATTTTGAATTTACTTTTCCTGGTGAGCTACTGCCGAACCTGCTGGCCCGGCTTCGCGGAACTCCAGCGCGGCTCGACGAAGCGCTACGCGATTGTCTTCCGTCAACTCTTCATGTTCAACCGGTCGGACCATCCCGTCCACTCTGGTCAGCACAGGAGCACGCCGGTCATCTCGCTGATCTTGAACCCCTATGGCTGGCCCGAGTGAACGATTTTGTCTCTGATACTGAGATCCTCACACCAACGGATCTCCAGAATCGCCGCACCGATGAAGCTAACCATAACGCCCGACCGCTCGAAGACATTCTTTTTGCCTTCCGCACGCAGCGCATTCAACTTCTCAATCGCATCGCGACTTTGGGGCCTGAACCCTTTGGGCGGACCATTCCGCACCCGCGCCTGAAGACGCCGATGCGATTGGTCGATCATCTTTACTTTGTTGCGGAGCACGACGACCATCATCTGGCTGTCATCTGGGAGCAAATCGGTCACCCATAAGAACTTTTTTGTATGGATTGACGACTCGAGTTTTCCCATTACCAGCGTCGTCCCGAAAGCTATTTAGCGTTTAATTCCGTATACTGAACTTGCATATTTCCATGGAAAATCTGGAAGCAAAAAAGAAGAAGGTCGCTGACTTCCTCCAGACCCTCACCTCTCCGGGTCGTCTGAATCTGAAGTTCACTATCCTTGACACTCCCCCTGCCAGCGCAGATTCTTCTGCCGAGATTTCGGTTGAGTTTTCTGGGCCCGATGTTCCCCTACTGCTTGCGCGCAATGGAGAGTTGCTGCTTTCGCTTGAACACCTTGCAGCCAAGGTCCTTCGCTTCGAGCACGAAGACCACGATCGCATTTCCTTTGATGCAGAGAACTTCAAGGTCCTCCGTAATCAGGAGCTTCGCATGGCGGCTGAGGTGGCTATCGAGCGCGTTCGGCGCACTGGGCAGCCGTATAGTTTTTCCCCCATGAATTCGCGGGAGCGCCGCCTTTTGCATCTTGCGCTGGCGTCCTCAGGCCTCCATACGGAATCTTCAGGGGACGGGGCTCGCCGCTTTGTCGTCCTTTACCCCGAGGGAGAAAAACCGGCTCCGGGGCCCACGAAAGAAGATCGCGTCAAGGCGATTCGCCAGCGGTTCCGCCGCCGTTAACGTCTCATAGCGGATTAGGGAAACAGAAGACCTGTTGGTGCTGAGGCATATCTAACGTCCGGATGCCTTGCGGCGTCGAATCACGCCTGCAGCCCCAACCAGTCCGGTCGCCATCAATAAGAGGCTGCCCGGTTCAGGTGCTACTGCTGTCGGAGGATTTCCGCCTCCAGGGTTCCCTCCGCCGGGATTGCCTTCTCCAGGAGGATTGTTTCCTCCATTGCCGCCGGGGTTTCTAGGGCCGGATCCGCCACCACCTCCCCATCCTCCAATACCGCCGATCGGATAGTTTCCGCCATAACCTGGCCCGTTATTTGAAGCCAGCAAGCTCTGTGGAGCATCCCCTCCACCCAGAGGGCCGGTCAAGTCATCGCCTGGGGCGATGCCAAAGGTAAAGGCCGGGGTGGGTTGGAATTTGACGTTCTCGGCCAGTTCTACTGGATCTGCTGGAAGATCACCGCAGGCAAACTCGAGCTGGCGTAATAACTCTTCACGGGTCATCTTTGGCCGCTGGAAGCGAGCCGGAAGCACCCGGACTCGAGGCTTGGGCTGAGAAGGATGGAAGGCGGCGACCTTGCGATGCACATAGCGATGCAACCGGTGCCGCGCCGCGTTTGCGCGTTTCACCAAGTCGGAGTGTGCCAGCTCGTCACGATACTCCGCAACCCAGCGTGCGCACTCGGTGGAGGCGTGGACTTGCACCCCCGTCGCAGCGGAGGCAAAGACCAGGAGAAGAAGTAAGGCAATAGAAACGCGACGCATCGGAATAACCCAAGGCCCATGGTGGCTTTTTCGCTCACCGAAAGTTTTACTGCCCTGAATGAATGCAATTGCCGCGCCAAACCGATTTGCCGCCGAAAGTGTGCAATTTGCACACAAAATGGGCAACGGATTTCCCTTTCCGCTCAAGGGAAGGAAGGAGTTTTCGTAAATTACTACGCAAAACGTTGCATGTTGATTCGGCTTTGCGGTTCGGCAACAGCAAACTTCTCCTGCGATTTGCCCTGGCCCGCAACGGCCGGTGCTACTTGAAGATAGCCTTTCCACTCATTGGATTCGGCAATGGCCTTCAAACGCGCATTCCGGCGGGCCAGCATTTGCATCAGGCCTGTTCGGAAGAGGGTGAGCTCCAAGGGGCGTCCCAGGACGCCCAGCCGGGTAGTAAAACGAATCTCGTTGCGCACTCTGGTTCCATCGTCCATTCGCGCAAAGTGATGCTCGTGCTCGTAATAGAGGAAGATACCCTTGGTGGCCATAACCTCACGAAAGTAGGAGTAGGGCCGGATAATGTCGATGCGGCTACGGTACTCGAGCCGGGCCTTTCCCAGTCCCATTTGCCATCGGATGATGTCTCCAGCCTGTAAGGAGCCTACCCGCATTCCTGAGGCGGGCAGGACAGGCGAGGACATCCCCATACTTGTTGCCAGTTGGAAACATCGCTCCACCGGTGCATTTATCCAGGTTGTAAGTCGGATCGTGGTCATAGGGAGAAAAACCATCCGTAAGCTCAAGTCAGTCGTCAGATCGTATTTGTTAGATGTATCCAGTCACCATTTGGGAAGCTACGGCAATGCGCAGAAATATTACTCTTCGCAGAGACGAAGTTGAATTCTTTTGCATTTCCGGACATGGTGGGAGGAAGGCTTAACACCGATTTTGCACTGATAACGTGGATTCAGGTCGGCTGCGAACCCACCTTGGCGAGATGAAATCATCGCCAAGGTGGGGAACCCGGTAAAGGCGGGAACCGCAGAATCAATGCGGATCCTTCGACTCCGGGCTACGCCTTTGCTCAGGATTACAGATTTATTCGACAAATCAGAATCTAACCTGCACAGACAATCTGTAACTTACGACAGCGCTACGCCGCGGCTGGCCACTAGTGCGGTTGCCCGCTCGATGAAGCTTGTCAGAGCAACGGAGCCTTCGTCGCCTTTGCCTCGTGTCCGCACGCTAACTGCTTCGGCGGCAGCTTCCTTATCTCCCATGACAAGGACGAACGGCACCTTCTGTAGAGTGAACTCGCGGATTTTTGCGTTCATCTTCTCGTTCCGCTCATCCAACTCCACTCGTAACCCAGCGGCTTCGAGCTTCGCCTTTACGCTCTTTGCATATTCCAGGTGCTTTTCGCTGATCGGTACGATGCCAACCTGCACCGGAGCCAGCCATAGCGGAAATGCTCCAGCATAGTGTTCGATCAGCACGCCGAAGAACCGCTCCACCGAGCCGAACAGAGCGCGATGCACCATTACTGGTCGGTGCTTCTCGCCGTCTTCGCCGGTGTACTCCAGCTCGAAGCGCTGTGGCAGGTTGAAGTCGAACTGCACTGTGGAGAGTTGCCACAGCCGTCCCAGTACGTCGACTAGCTTGATGTCGATCTTCGGGCCGTAGAAGGCGGCTTCGCCCGGAATCACGCGATAGGGGATTCCTTTGGCATCCAGCACTTTTTCGAGCGAAGCCACGGCGCCGTCCCAGTGCTCTGCCTTGCCGACATAGTTTTTTGGATCTTTCGGGTCCCAGGTAGAGAGTTCGACCTTGAACTCCGCAAATCCGAAGGCCTTCAAGACTTCGTCAGCGAACTCCACGCATGCAGCAATCTCGCTCTCGACCTGTTCCGGAGTGCAGAAGATGTGCGCATCGTCCTGCGTAAAGCCGCGCACGCGCAAGAGTCCGTGCATGGTTCCAGAGCGCTCGTAGCGATAGACGTTGCCCAGCTCGGCATACCGCTGCGGCAGGTCGCGATAGCTCTTCGGAGAGTTCCTGTAGATCAGGATGTGGCCAGGGCAGTTCATCGGCTTCAGCCGATACTCGGCGTCATCAAGCTCCATTGGCGGATACATATTCTCCGCGTAGTAGCCATCATGGCCCGAGATCTTCCACAACTCCCGCTTCATAATATGTGGCGTAAATACCATTTCGTAACCGCGACGGATACATTCATCGCGCATCCAGTCTTCCATGGTCTTGCGGATTAGCCCGCCCTTTGGATGCCAGAAGATCAAGCCCGCGCCTGCGACCTCCTGAATCGAGAACAGATCAAGCTGCTTGCCCAAAACGCGGTGATCGCGCGCCTTGATCTCTTCCAGCCGCTTGAAGTGCGCCTCCATGTCCTTCGCGTTGAAGAAGGCTGTGCCATAGACGCGCTGCAACTGCTGATTCTTCTCATCCCCCAGCCAGTACGCCCCGGCGATGCTGGTCACCTTGAAGGCTTTTACACGGCCCGTCGAAGGCACGTGCGGCCCGCGGCAGAAGTCTGTGAAGTTGCCATTCTTGTACAGCGAGATTTCATCACCCGGCTTCGTGAACCTCTCGATGAAGTGCACCTTCATGAAGTCGCCGTGCTTCTTATAGTCGTCAAGCCCCTTCTCGCGAGACTCATGTTCGCGCACGAACTTTTCGTCGCGTGCGACCACCTCGGCCATGCGGGTTTCGATCGCTGCGAGGTCGGCCTCGCTGAACGGAGTCTCTCGGTAGACGTCATAGAAGAATCCCTGATCGGTTGCAGGCCCATGCCCCAACCTGGTTTCGGGGAAAAGCTCGAGGATTGCTGTCGCCATGACGTGGGCGGCGGAGTGCCGCACCACCTTGAGGGCAGCAGCGTCGGTTTCCTTCAACAGCTCCAGCGATACATCTTCGGTGAGCGGAGCGGATAGATCGACCAACCGCTCGCCGGCCTCGCCAGCGCCGCCATACATTGCGGCTTCGGAGTTCTCCTCCGTCTCGTCGGTCGTTTCCTCGTTATTCGCTGATTCCTGCGTCAGCGGCTTGACCCGTGCCACGACTACGGCCGCCGCAAGGCGTGGAGAGATGCTCATCGCAATGTCATATGGGGTTGTTCCGCGCGCAACCTCGCGCACCGACCCATCCGGAAGCTGTATCTTTATCTGCTCGCTCATAAAAACCTTGTCTCTCCAGCATATTTGCTTTGCTTCGGTTGCACCAATTTCTGCCTGAAGATCCTGGGTTCTGGTTCGCATCGTCTTGCGCAAATACCCACCCTTAACGGCTTCGTCGCGAAGATGGGACACGGGCAGCAGTATGATGGTGGCGCCCGAACCGCGAATTCACGTTCGCTTCAGAAAAATCAGAAATATACAGGAGAGATCGATGTTGAGAGATACAGGATTCTTCAGGGCTTCCGCGTTCGCTGCTGCATTGCTTGTTTCTGCCACCCAGTCCCTTGATGCGTGCAGCCGGGCAGTTTTCCTTGGAGAAAATGGGGCGGTTATTACCGGCCGCACGATGGACTGGAAGGTCGATGTTGGGACCAACCTCTACATTCTGCCTCGCGGCATTCATCATGTGGGTAAGGCCAATCCACGTTCCCTCGAATGGACCTCCAAATATGGCAGTGTCGTCGCGACCGGATATGAGGCGGCAACTACGGATGGAATGAATGAAAAGGGCCTTGTTGCCAATGCTTTGTGGCTGGTCGAATCGAAATATCCCGACATTCACTCCAGCAGCAAACCTGTTCTTCCGCTCTCCATCTGGGCCCAGTATGTCCTGGACAACTTCGCGACCGTGCAGGAGGCCGTCTCCACGCTTGAAAAAGAACCTTTTCTTGTTTGGACTACGAGCATTCCTGGCGAAGAAAGACTGGCCACGCTCCACTTCTCCATCTCTGACGCTACTGGAGACAGCGCCATTGTGGAGTACATCGAGGGGCGGCAGGTGATCCACCACAATCGCAGCTACCAGGTAATGACCAACTCCCCCATCTTTGAAGAGCAACTTGCTCTACAGCAATACTGGAAACAGATCGGGGGCACAACCTTTCTTCCCGGTACGAATCGAGCCGCCGACCGCTTCGCACGTGCCTCCTTCTACATCAATGCCATTCCGAAGGACGACAATCCCGACATCGAGGTCGCCAGCGTCTTCAGCGTCATGCGCAATGTCTCCGTGCCCTATGGCATCACCACTCCCGGCGAGCCCAACATCTCCTCCACGCGATGGCGCACCGTCGCTGACCAGAAACGCCTGATTTATTGCTTCGAATCTGCGCTCACACCCAACACTTTCTGGGTCAACTTCAAAGACGTCGATTTCTCCACCAGTACCGGGGTCAGAAAGCTCGATTTAGGAAAAGACCAGAGCAACACGTTTTCGGGCAACGTGGCGAAGGAGTTCAAAGCAGCGCTGCCTTTTACTTTTCTGGGATACTGATGCGTGTTCGCGGTGCGCGCGAATGTTCCATAGATGCCTATAGCTGTATAGGGCGCCGGTGGAAAATGGAAGATCAGGCGGGGCTGGTTACCGCCTGTAGATAGGCACGTACCATCGTTTTTAATCCCTGCTGCATCGCCTCGAGTTCGCCGTCTTGCAGTCGGGCCTCCAGCATTCGCCGGCTTACTCCTGCCAGGGTAGCCAGTACAATCGACGCGACTACCTGTGGGCTCTCGATCAGTTTCTGCGGTGCGGACTCCAGCAGCGCGGCGACCGCGGAGACATTGTGCACTGCGTTCTGGCGGGCGATGGCGGCGCCACCTATATCGTCGCTAATGAAGTAGAGTGCCCTGCTGGTCTCCACATGACGCAGCTTCGCCTTCATAAAGTCATCGACCAATCCAGTAGCCATCTGATCGAGTGTCGCGCCCTTCCACTCTTCGCAAGCCGCCCGAAGCGCCTCGGCGATTCCCTCAAGATGATCGCGTAGCACCGCCTGCAACAAAGCGCTCTTATTTGGAAAATACTGATAGAGCGTTCCCACGGAGACGCCAGCGCGATCTGCGATCCTTCTGGTTGTAAGACGCTCCTTACCCTCTTTGAGCAAAACCTGAACAGCGGCTTCGCGAATGGCCTGCACACTTGCACTCGAACGCGCCTGCACAGGCGATTTACGAGGCTCCAGTGGAGGTTTCAGTGGCTTTCGCAAATGCGAACTCCTGGAGCGGACCGCGCTTCATCTAAACACGTATGAGCGATCTGAAGAGCCATCCTGGCGGGACCTTTACGTTTCCCCATACCTCTATCACTGTAAACCGTATGGGTTACGGCGCTATGCAGCTGGCTGGACCCCATGTTTTCGGTCCGCCGCGCGACTACAACGAAGCAGTGGACGTGTTGCGCGAGGCTGTGGCAAGTAACGTCAACCACATCGATACCAGCGATTTCTACGGGCCGCATGTCACCAACCAGATCATCAAGGAAGCCCTGCATCCGTATCAGGAGGACCTCACCATCGTTACCAAAGTCGGCGCACGCCGTGGCGACGATGGCTCCTGGATTCTCGACACTTCCCGGCAATGCCTGATCGACAGTGTCCATGACAATCTGCGTAATCTTGGCCTAGAACGGCTTGATATTGTGAACCTGCGCGTAGGTGGAGTAAGCCAGCCGACAGAAGCTTCCATCGGCGAACCCTTCACTGTACTTGCTGAGTTGCAACGACAAGGCCTCATTCAGCATCTCGGGCTTTCGAACATCACACGAACACAGCTTGAAGAGGTACAGAAGATTGCTCCTGTCGTCTGCGTTCAGAACTTCTACAACCTGGCGAATCGTACTGACGATGCCTTTATCGATCTTCTCGCAGCACAAGGGATTGCGTATGTGCCTTTCTTCCCGCTTGGAGGATTTACGCCGCTGCAATCGTCTACGCTTGAGTCCACCGCATCTGCACTCTCTGCAACGTCCATGCAGGTGGCACTGGCCTGGTTGCTTCAGCGTTCGCCGAATATCCTGCTGATTCCAGGCACATCATCTCATACGCATCTGCGCGAAAATATCGCTGCCGCTGGATTGAAACTGCCTTCTGAAGCTATCGAGGACCTGAACACAATCGCTGGATAATCAGTGTGTTGCCGGACGCGACTCTCAGAAATGGATGGGAGATATTCTGTCTCGTCTTGCATCCACTGCATTTCTTAATATTCTGTTCACCCGGCAGCGTTATTTCTTAGTGCAGAGATTGTTTTGCTTCGTCTGCGCCAACTCCTCCCCGGTTCCACGCATCCATCCATAGATATCTATCCGTACTGCGGATAGACGGACATGACAAATACGCACGACCGCTCCAGAGACAAAACCTCGAGTCCATCCTGAGACGCGATCATCTCTTATAAAGGAAATCTCCATGCAGGTCTTATGCAAACCCACGGATGCTACTCCGGACGTTCACTGTCCCATGTGTGGGCAGGGCTTCCTTCTCTACTGGGAACGCTCTTCACGCGATCAGCAGGATGACACCCTCCCCAACATCCTGCAGGCGCTGCGCGAACACCACAGCTATCCGGGACTTTCTCCTCATCCTGGTGCGCCGTTCAATATCCCCAACTGGACCGGGCTTCCGCAGTTCTCAGCCGCGGCCCTGCTTGGAGGAGCTGCGCTCTAACTTCGACAGCAATCTCAATTAAAGCGCCCACTCCTGCGGAAAGCATGGGTGGGCGCTTAGTTTTAACGGCGCTATATGAAGTTATGTACCTCAAGCCCCCTTCGTATCCAAGGGGCGTTCTGGATGGACCGTCAACCAGCAGAGGGCGCTGATGACGGCTAGGGCGCCGGCCACGCCAAACGATACATTCCATCCAAACCGTAGGGCGATCCAGGGAGTCAAGGATGCGGTAATCGCTGCACCCACCTGCCCTCCCATATTAACCACGCTGGAGAATACGCCCGAGTTGTGTCCCGCAATATCAGCGGAGACCGACCAGAACGAGCTTTGCGAGATATAGAGAGCGCCCGCGCCAATCGCAAGAATAATTGCGGCGGTCTGCGGATGCGCGGCCTGAGATCCGGCTACAAGACATATTGCGGTGAGTGCCAGCGCCGCAGCCGCTACGGCACACCGTCCGACGCGTAACCCAAAGCGATGAGTCAGCCGATCACTCAAAACTCCACCACCGAGGCTGCAAATTGTCATCGAAAGGAACGGCAGCATGGTGAAAAGTGCGCTCTCTCTTAAATCAAGGCCACGTACCTGCGCCATGTAGAGAAAGAACCAGCTGAAGAAAATCCACGCGATATAGCCAAAGCTGAAGTAGCCCATCATCAGGGCCGCCAAATCGCGCCGATGAAAGATTGCGCTCCAGGAGATCTTTTCAGGAACAGAACCCTCTTCTGTTGCCACTATAGGGTTTGCAGGCAGCCCGTTGTGGATCTCTCGCAGCTCCGCGGGAGAGATCCAGGGGTGTTCGTCCGGAGTATCCCGGGACACATACCACCAGACGAGTCCTACCGCGAGGCCAAGGATCGCGCTGAACCAGAAGACAGCTCGCCATCCATGATGGGTAATCATCCAGGTCAGCAGAGGCGGTGTAAGACCGCTTCCTGCACCGACTCCGGCAAAGATCAGTCCATTGATAAAGCCACGCTCTTCCGTCGGAATCCAGCGGGCGACGAACTGATTTGCCGCGGGATAGACCACCGATTCTCCAGCGCCGAGGCCAAAGCGGATTGCAATCAAGAGGGAGACAGCGTGGGGAATCCCCGACGGCAGGATCGCCGTCAGCGCAGTGGCCACCGCCCACCAGATCACCCCGACGGTCAGGACCTTACGCGGGCCAAAACGCGCCGCCAGCCATCCTGCCGGTAGCTGAAAGATGGCGTATCCGATCAGAAAGGCACTGAAGATCCAGCCAAGCCGCTGATTTCCAAGACCATATTCTGTGCTGATGTGCAGGCCCGCGATGGAGATATTGGTGCGATCCAGAAAGGCAACGCCACTCAGAATGAAGAGCCAGAAGGCAAGAAACAGACGGACCCGTGTCGAACGTTCGGCGAGCATATAACCCCTGAACACCCATTGGACCGTTGTTCGGAAGTCCTGAGCGCTGGCGTGAATTTTTGATTATGCAATCAAAGGCAAACGCCAAATTCTAGCGATTGTGCAGATTAAGAGGCAACGGACATCTGTCTCAGATCGACATAGTTATTCAGGTCGTTGAGTGGCTGAACCATTTATGTCTAAATAAGCAGCGTGTGATCGCTTACTCTGCGGCAACCCGCATTTTGGGAAGAAACGCCCTTGTCACCAGTGAAACTCCCAGCGAGACGATGACTCCCTGAAGAATCAGCATGGAGTTATACCGCCACCCCAGCGCGGCGAAGGAGACGAACACGCCCCACATATAGATCTCACTTAGAAAGGCCATTCCCCAGGACGCCTGCACCCCTGATCCTGGTATTTTCGGTTGCAGGGCAGGCAGTAGTCGCGGGACCCGTGAGCAATACTGGCGATAGGGTTCCCCTAGTTTTTCCGTGAGGAAAACCTCTTCCGCCAGGATCAGTCGCAACTGAAACACGCCGATTAGCACGATGGCGAAGACCGCACCGCTCGGAGGCATCAGTAACGCCAGAGCCAATGTGTGGAGAAACATCCCGTCATACAAGGGATTGCGGACCCTGCGATAGGGTCCATCGGCAACGACCTGCTCCCCGTGCATTGCGGTATGGTGAACCACGGATGCGTCCATATAAGCCGCACCCCACGTCCGCAGCAACGCGGCGAGCAGGGCAAGAACAATGCCCACGGCCAGGACCGCAATCGTTGCGTTGCTGAAGCTCAGCCATTTGCTCCTTGCCGGCCACGAAGCCATCAGTTGCCATGTCCGGATGGAATCCAGATGCAGCCAGCGGTCCCACGGAGCCGTAAAGCCGAGCACATAGATGACGAGGTGAATCCAGTAACGAAGACGAAACTCCCAGGCGGTTGCTTTCATAGCGTTCTCTTCGAGACTACATGGAGATTCGTCACCGATGGGATGGTTTGAGATTCTAAAATCGCTGCATGGCACGAATTGCAATCGTTGGAGTAGGGGCGATCGGCGGTGTTGTTGCTTCGTTGCTACAGACAGCTGGCCGCCATGAACTTGTGTTGTGCGTGCGGCGGCCTCTTGAGCAGCTTGTGGTACAGACTCCGGAGCAGGAGATACACATCAAGGCGACCATTCTTACGCACCCTGAAGAGGCGAGTTCTGTGGATTGGGTGATGGTTGCCACGAAGGCCTACGATGTTGAAACAACGGCACGCTGGTTCGATGCACTTTGCGCCAAAGGCGCTCCAGTTGCTGTGTTGCAGAACGGAGTTGAGCATCGTGAGCGGTTCGCTCCTTATCAGGCCAAAGAAAAGATCGTGCCGGTGATCGTGGACTGTCCTGCGGAACGGCGCTCTTCACAGGAAGGTGTAAATCACATCGTTCAACGTGGTCCTATGAGCCTGCGCGTTCCCGAGGGCAATCTTGGGCGTGAGTTTGTAGATCTCTTTGCCGGGACTGCTGCCGATGCTGCAGCAGTGGAAGACTGGACGACAGTGGCCTGGAAGAAACTCTGCCACAATGCTGTCGGCGCTCTTCCTGCCCTGTTATTGAAGCCAGCAGGGGTTCTTCGCGAAGAGGCGATTGGGGCGGTTGCTCTCGATATGGTGCGGGAGTGCATTGCGGTTGGCCGGGCTGAAGGCGCAGCTTTTGCAGATTCCTTCGCGAAAGAGGTGCTGTCCGCATGCCGTAGAGCCGCTCCGGATTCGATCAATTCGCTCCATGCCGATAGGATTGCTGGCCGCCCGATGGAGATCGACGCCCGCAACGGAGCCATCGTGCGAAAGGGACACGCACACGGCATTCCTACTCCAACGAATGCAATGGCTGTGGCTCTGCTCGAGGCACTGACTGCGAAGTAGATTACTTCGCGGCGATACAGGTTTCTGTTCCGACGAGTCGCTGATTCAGTAATCGCGGCATCAACAGCGAAAAGAAGGCATCTTCCTTGGGCTCGAGGCAGGCATTTGCATTGGGACTGCCTGGGGTCGTACGCATCATGCCCTTGTCATCTACTTCGAGATGCAGTGGAGTCATGGGGCAGGTTTTGGCGTCGATGGCATAGGCTGCGGCTACGGCGTCAAAGAGAGTGGGTGAGTCCTGGTGCGTGGAACGGCTCCATTCTGCAATAAGTACCTGCAGTGCGTCGGTCATGGGAGTGCTGATGGAAGCTAGCTCAGATCGTTTTGCTGCATCGAATTTAATCTGCGTAGAATCCAGTGGAAGCATAAAGATCGGCACACCGGAGCGGAGCAGCTTCTGAGCCGATACTGGATCGCGTGCGATGTTGTACTCGGGCTCGGGTGCTGTTCCTACAGGTCCATATCCACGGTGGATCGAGCCGCCCATCAGGACGACGCGCTGCAACTTACGGAAGGCCGCGGGATCGCGGTCGATCGCGGCGCCGATATTGGTAAGAGGGCCAATCGCAAGAAGAGTGATCTCGCCCGGATGTGCCTTGATCTGTTCCAGCAGGAAGGTTACGGCGTCCGCGTGCGGGTGTTCTATTCCTGCCTTCGCCCAGGCAGCCTGAGAAAAGGTGGTAGCGGATTTGGTTGAAATTCCGGAATTTACGATGATTTCTTTGCGTCCGGTCTCGCAGACCATGCGATCGAGCATGCGAGCGCGTAAGGTCGTATCTCCCCAGGCCGAGGATATCCCCAGGATCTGCAACTCCGGGCTCGAAAGCGCGAGATCGATGGCAAAGGCATCGTCGATGTCGTCTCCCACATCGGTATCAACGATGATCTTGGTGGCAGGTCTGGTTTGCGCAAAAGTTACCTGTGCTGAAAATGCGAGGGTTAGCAAAAGAGTCAGCGCGGAGAATCGCATGTCGGTAACACTATATCGATACATAGTTCAGGAAGGTCCGTTTATCGACCCAATCCATCCTTTTAGGACTTTCTGCCGAGGCACTTGACAGCTTCTGTACTCTAGAATGTTTGGGGTAACGAGAAGGAGAGAGCTTTGGCAGATACGATCTTTGATGTAGTGGTCCTTGGTGGAGGACCTGCGGGATATACCTGTGGGATCCGCGCAGCGCAGTATGGGTTGAAGGTTGCGCTGGTCGACGCAAACGACAGACTCGGTGGAACTTGCCTGCTCTGGGGATGCATCCCGACCAAGGCGATGCTCTTCTCTGCCGAGCTGTGGGACCATCTGAAGCATGCTGACCGCTACGGCATCGACGTCGCAGCACCCAAGCTGAACTGGAAGAATGTTATCGCCCGCAAGGACGACGTGATCTCGCGCCACACCAAGGGACTCGACTTCCTGATGAAGAAGAACAAGATCACCACCTTCAAGGGTTTCGGTAAGCTGACTGGGCCGGCGAAGGAAGGTGTCCACACGATCGACGTCAAACTCAGCGACGGCAAAGCGGAGACGATTAAGGCGAAGAAGGTCGTGCTTGCCACCGGATCGGATGCACGCGTGCTGCCCGGCTATAAGCCCGACGACACGATCCTGACCAACTACGAGATCCTGAAGATCGAGAAGATGCCGAAGTCGCTGATCGTTATCGGCTCGGGTGCTGTGGGGGTTGAGTTTGCCAGTGTCTTCAACAGCTTCGGGGCCGAGGTGACGATCCTCGAGGTGCTGCCACGCGTGGTGCCTGTGGAAGACGAGGAAATCTCGAAGGAACTGTTGCGCCAGTTCAAGAAGCGCAATATCGATGTGAATCTCTCGATCAAAGACACGAAGATCGAAAAGAACAAACAGGGTGCGTTGGTCACCTGGACCGACTCCAGCGGCAAGCAGCAGTCCAAGCAGGCGGAGAAGGTGCTGATGGCCGTGGGCCGTGCACCGCGCACCGAAGGCATTGGCCTGGAGAAGACCTCAATCAAGCCCGAGCGCGGCTTCGTGATGACGAACGAGTGGATGGAGACGACCGAGCCTGGCGTTTACGCTGTCGGCGACATTGTGGGCGGCATGCCGCAATTAGCGCACGTCGGCGCGATGGCCGGACTCGTCGTCGCCGCGCGTATCGCTGGTAAATATGCCAAGCCCATTAACCGCGCCCGCATTCCGGGTTGCACCTATTGCGAGCCGCAGATCGGCAGCGTGGGCCTCACCGAAGCCCAGGCTAAAGAGAAGGGCTATAACGTGAAGGTCGGCAAGTTCCCGTTCGTCGGCAACTCGAAGGCGACGATCCTCGATGCGCACGACGGCTTCGTGAAGGTGGTCAGCGATGCGAAGTACGGCGAGATTCTCGGCGTGCACATCATCGGCCCCGCCGCCACGGAGATCATCGCCGAAGCCGTCACCGCCCTCCAGCTCGAAGCAACAGTCGAGGAGATGATGTTCACCATCCACGCCCACCCGACAGTGGCCGAGGCGCTGCTGGATGCGTTCTCGAGCGTTGAGGGTAAAGCGATCAACGTGTAGCAGAACATCCTATATTCAAAGGGAGAGCCTATTGAGGCTCTCCCTTTTGCTTCAAGATCATCACCATGTCACGAACGAATCGTCATCAATCGCGACTCAAAGATTTTCGCGATATATATCGTTATCAGCAGCGCAGCGATTATTTTCCTGGTGGTTTGCACACTGAACGGTATGAGCTATCAGTGGATTATTCTTTGGATAGCGACGGCCTTTATTTTTGTGTCAATCATTGTGGCTAGCAGGACTAAATGGTCATATTCGTTCTGGCTATTTCTAGTGGTGGCACTTACGCTTCATCTTCTGTGTCTACCAACAATTGCTACTTACCTAAGCCGAAAACCTCACGGAGTAGGTCAGCTCTTTGCTGTTGGCTGCTTTGTGGAGTACGTATCTCTTTTGATTGCAAGAAACTTGATACTGCCTAAGAAAAGGCAAAAGGATCTGCAACATGAAGGCATTTTGCCGAAATATTAATGGCATAATGTCTATATGGCTATTGCCACAAAATCCCGTACTTCCGCAAGGCTATCCGCTCGCTTGCATCTCAACCTTGAGAGCGTCGAGGCGGGAGTCCCTGTGGACACAATGACCAGCTTTGTCTCCGCCTCCGGTGTGGAGTTGAAGGACATCTACGATGTTGTCATTCCGGCGCGTACGCTGAAGCACCGCCGTGCACGCCGCGAGTCGCTCTCGGCGGATGAGTCCGATAAGCTCGCGAGGCTGGTGCGTGTCTTCGATCATGCAGTTTCGGTCTTCGGCGATGCAGAACATGCACGCGAATGGTTGGGTAAGCCAAAGAAGCGCTTCGACCAGCGCACGCCAATGCAGATGCTGCGCACCGATCTCGGCGGCCGCATGGTGGAAGAGATGCTCGGACAGATCGAATACGGCATGTTCGCCTGATGGCTGCGGCTGAACCAAAGCTCGAACTCTGGCGCATCAGCAACTTCCGCTCGCTCTCAGGCGAGGGAGGCCTGCTGTACTCGGCGCGTTGGCACACGGCGGGGAAACCGATTGTTTATCTTGCCGCATCACCTGCCGGAGCGATGATTGAAGTTCTCGTTCATCTTGAGCTGACCGAAGATGAGCTTCCGTTTGCATACACATTGTTGCGAGTGGAGACCCCGGCCAGTGTTGCCGTCGACGAACTAGTCTCCGGTAAACGCGACGACTGGAAGACCGATCTCAACATAAGCCGCAGCCTTGGCGATGCCTGGCTGAAAGCAGGCAAGACTGCGCTGGCCCGCGTTCCCTCGGCCATTCTGCCCAACACCTTTAACTATCTGCTGAACCCCTTGCATCGCGACGCGAAACACATACGCATTGTCGATTCGAGCAGAGCAAACTTCGATCCGCGGCTGCTGCGGCATCTGCGAGGCGGATAATAAAAGCGTGAGCGAAGGTTACATCCATCTCCTTCAACTGGGCCGTGTGCTCTATGCAGAAGGTCTTGCTATCCAGAAGCGTGTGATCGATGCGCGCAAGCAGGGGTTGATCGGCGACACATTGTTATTGCTGGAGCATCCGCCTGTGCTGACACTGGGCCGCAACTCGCATCGCGAGAATGTGCTTGCGAGCGACGATCTTCTTGCTACTCGCGGTGTCGAGTTGCACGAGATCAATCGTGGTGGCGATGTGACGTATCACGGCCCCGGACAGCTCGTCGGCTATCCGATCTTCGATCTGCGTGGCGAATGGCCCGGCAAGAAAGGCCCACATCTGGGCCCGGTCGACTTTATGCGCATGCTGGAGGAGGCCATCATCCGCGTCTGCTATGACTTTGGTGTACCGGCGCAACGCATCGCCAAACGCACCGGCGTGTGGACGATTGCCAGCGGAAGCATGCAGGAGAAGAAACTGTGCGCCATGGGGATTCACGTCTCGCAGGGCGTTACCTCGCACGGCTTCGCGCTCAATGTGACGACCGACTTGCGCGACTTCGACCTGATCGTTCCCTGCGGGATTACGGATCGCACCGTCACCTCGCTCGAACTCGAAGCACAGCCTACGGACGATCCTGCTCGCCAGCCGACGATGCAGAATGCGATCCACTCCACAGCGCGCAACTTCGGTCGCATCTTTGAACGCCAGATCGTCGCCAGCAACTCACTGGATGAATTGATGTCTACGGTTGTTCAGTCGTAGTTTGGTCCCAGTCTTCTTAAACTCACAAACATTTTGCATCGACCTGATATCCTCGCCTATCGTCTACATTGCTTTGGAGGAATTCTGAATGACGCATCACGCACTTTGGACAGAGCTTCACGGCTTGTTCTTCGGTGCTTTCTTTCTGCTGGCCTCTTACGCTTTGCTCCTTGAGAGCCTTCGCTACTATCGACATCTCCCTTTGCCGGAGAGGCTTCCCTTGTGGGAGCGGGCTTATCTCGTCGGTGCAGCGCTCTTCGGATGGGCTGCCGTCATCTCGGGAACCTTCGTCGTGTACCCCTGGTATCGCTCTCCTCTGACGGCAGGCGACAACATCCACATGCACCCTCGAGCATTTCTCCTCGCCCATGCTTCCACAGCGCCGCTTCATTCCCTTGGCATGGAGTGGAAGGAGCATATTGCCCTGATTGCGCCGTTGGCCTTCACGGCGGCAGCTTTTCTTTTTATCCGATGCCGCGCGGCGTTGCGCGAGTATCCGGTGTTGCGTCTGGGAGTCCTGAGTTTTGCAGCGACCGCACTCTTTGCGACCGGGGTTGCCGGGCTGACGGGAGCCTTGCTGAATAAATCTGCTCCCATAATCGATGCAGTGAGTTCTTCGATGGAGGTGCGATGAGCCAGGATCGTTCGAATTCCATCTCCGCCTGCTCCATGCTAGTCGCGTCTTCCGTCGGATGCTTCGCCTTCGGTCTGTTCTATCTTCTCGGAAATAGCAGTCCTGCGATCAATCGTTTCCTCAGCGTTTACCCGCCATCGGGCGCGCTCAGCGGAGTGCTTCTCTTCGGCACACTCATCTTTTTCTTGTCATGGATCGGACTTGCGGTGTTTTGGGGCAAACGTCCGCCATCCTGTTCTTTTGCTGTAAAGATAGCCCTGGCGTTATTAACGGGAAGCCTGCTTCTAACCTTTCCACCATTAATTCGGCTTTTGTAGATCGATATCTCAAAAATCCCAGATTGTCGGACAGCAGCTCATCCATGTGGAAGAAACTCGTAATACGAACCTGAGGCACTCTGTTTAAGATTCAGACCAATTCTTCTGGCCGCGGGTTCATCGCTGGAAAGCATCGAGTGGATATCGGACAAAAGCGCATAGTCCGAGCTGAAATACGAATGTCCCAGAAAGTCTGTGTCGATCGCCGATGCATCGACCGTATCCAGTCCCTCAAGCACAAGTAACGGCTCCCCTGCGCGGACGTAACCGTGGATCTTCTTCGAGGCCAGAAGAGCCTTATCGTTTCGTGATTCGTAGAGAGTGATATTGGCCGATCGCTTACACAGCAGCCGCGAAAGCTCTGCAAACGTCGCAGCGTCGATATCCGGTGCTGCCAACACAAGATGGTTGAGCTGCATGTCGTTACTAGGGTCGGAACTAAGCAGCCTCAGTGCTTCGCAAACCACTCGGTTGCCCATGCTGTGGGCAATCACGTGGACGCGCTCCGCACTGCTTCGTTGCGCCAACAGAGAAAGAAAAGTTTGAAAGTGCGGAATGGACCAGGCCGCATTCGTCTCATCCTTCAGGTAGTCCGCGACCTTGCCGTTGGAGGGCCAACTGTAGAAGATCGGCGCTCCAACAAACTTCAGATCGTAGGCGAACTGCCCGGTTCTTCGCGCAGCGTCCTCAAACGTTACGTTGTAGCCATGAACGAAGACGAAGGCATCCTTCTTTTTGGAGCTAAGAATGGACTGTCTCACCTCTTCGAAGAACAGATCTTCTTCAAGTGTCGTAGTTTTTGCCAGGACGATGTGTTTGTTGGGATCGGGCCGAAACTCGAACTTCAACCAGGAAGGCGATTCGAAATTTCCCAGGAGATGAACGGCAGGGATCGATACCTGACATTCGCCATACTCCAGCCTTCCCTCGGGTGACCGGCCCCAGTTGTATGCGGCATTGTCCGTTGAACCCTCAACGCGCAATCTGTCCGTCGCATAGAAGACCCGGACCAGCGTGGCAGCGTCTTTTCGGACTGTTCCTGATCGCGTGAGGTCACCCTCCCTCGATTCATGTCCGACGTAGCCCGATGACTCTGGAGAGGAAGTCGTATTCGCTGGCGCACTCGCAGCAGGGAAATGCGGTAAAGCAGGAGCCGGCGGCGGAGGTACAGGTTTTGTCGACTGTGGCGGCGACGGAGCACTCGCAGATGGATGTGGAGCGTTCTCAAAAATGGGTGGCGGCAGCGGAGTGCTCGAAGGTCTGGGGGGCGGTGGAGAGGCAGTCGTACCCATGGACGAATGGGTGCTTGTTGTTGCCGGAGGTGGCGGAGCTTCATCACGTTTCGGCATCTCTCGCTTCAACCGACCCCTGAAGAAGCGTCTGAACATGAAAAAGATGATCACAACTACGATGAGTCCTGCTAGGAGTCTCATAGATTCACCTGAGGCACAGGAAAGTAGAGAAGATTTCGCAGATCATTATGCTCCCGTTGGCACGGCAAACGAAGTTATCCTACAAGCTCCTACCAACCCATCTGAGCCATACGCTGCAGGATGATCCCGCTGTAGCTATTCATCCTCTCCGGGCGTCGTCGTAGCGGGGCAGGCAGAATCGCAGCCAGCCGCGCCGCCTGCTGCCGGTTCACACGCCTGGCTGGAACGCGGTAGTAGTATTGGCAGGCCGCATCCGCGCCATACACTCCTGGTCCCCACTCCACCACATTCAGATAGAGCTCCAGAATCCGCCGCTTGCCGAGCATAAGCTCTGCCACTGGAACCAGCGAGGCCTCGGCTCCCTTACGCAATATTGACCTGCCCGTACCGAAGAACAGGTTCTTCACTAACTGTTGCGTCAACGTAGAGGCACCGCGAACGCGCTCGCCTTCCCTGTCCTCTTCCGCAGCGATCTTGATTTCGTGCCAATCGAAGCCATGGTGCTGATAAAAGCGTCCGTCCTCGGCTGCGATTACTGCATGCTGTATGTCGGGGGCAATCTGCGTAAGCGGAACGAAGTGATAGCGCAGCTCATACGGCCTGGAGCTGAACCATGACTGGACCCTCCGTTGCACGTGTACTGCGGTCGTCGGAGGATCGATCCAGCGCAGTCCCACGAGAGTGAAGGCGGCGAGCAGCCACATCGCTGCGAGCGCAAGGCTAAGCGCTTGCGCTGCCGAGAGTGCTGAACGCCATCCCTGCCACCTTATGTACTTCATCTGAATGAACTGTAAACCGATCGTATCTTTAGGGCAGCTCTTGGCGCTTCATCTAACCATAGTTTTGAAATCCTGGGCGCTACTGGATCGGGCGCTCGTGGGCGATCATCCAGTTGGTTCCGAACCGATCACGCAGCATGCCGAAACGGAAAG
The DNA here is from genome assembly GCF_014274685.1 of Edaphobacter sp. 4G125. Taxonomy (NCBI): domain Bacteria; kingdom Pseudomonadati; phylum Acidobacteriota; class Terriglobia; order Terriglobales; family Acidobacteriaceae; genus Edaphobacter; species Edaphobacter albus. Next base: position 278,788 of record NZ_CP060393.1, on the reverse strand, counting down.
CGAAGAAGGTCTCCGCGATGGGCATAAAGATCTGGCCACCGTCTGCAAGCAGAGCGTAAACGCGCTCGGCTTCTGCCGTGCTTCCGAAACTGAGCGAGAGATAGGCGCTGCGCATGGGTTGGTAGTTTGCTTCGGGTGGAACGTCGGAGGCCAGCAACTCGGTCTCACCGAGGGTCATACGGGCATGCACCACATCATTGGCACGGTCAGCCGGAACATTTTGGACTCCGGGAACCTGAGCGTGGGTCATGATCATAGTGATCTTTCCGCCGAGATGTTGTTCATAAAAACGGAAGGCTTCCCGGCAGTTACCGCCGAAGTTGAGGTAGGTGAGCAATTTCATAATTTAGAGCCTCCTTTGTAAGAGCGTGTTGGACCGCCTGCTATCTCTATGTCGAATGGGAAGACAAGGGATCGACATTGTCGGAGATTATTTCCGATATACACAAATGGGCGATTGATCTTATAGAGATGAACTCTGCACGCCCGCTCTACTCGCTGTTAACCTCGGTGTAATGTTCTTCTAGGTCATCTGTCCGCTTGTTGGACACTTCGTCCGCTAACCGCACCGACTCCAAGCCAGTCCTGTTGAAATCGCCGTATAATCCCATTCGTATGCTCGGTTAATCAGCCGGGCCAGGACGGAGTGTCGTTTAAACCCCCGCCCGCAACTGCTTCAGGGAGAAATGCATGCCGACAGATGTAGTTATGCCGCAGATGGGCGAGTCCATCACCGAAGGCACCATCACCAAGTGGCTCAAGAAGCCGGGCGACAGTGTCCAGCGCGATGAGCCGCTATTTGAGATCTCGACCGACAAGGTCGACGCCGAGATTCCCTCGCCTGCCGCCGGAACCCTGAAGGAGATCAAGATCACCGAAGGTACCACGGTGCAAATCAACACAGTCGTTGCCGTTATCGACGCTGACGGCGCTGCGGCTGGACCGGTTGAGACGGCCGGTTCCGCAAAGAACGATTCCGTTACTCCCGCCGCTGAGGCTGCTCCGGCGACGACACTCGCCAATCCAGCGGAAGCGGATTCTGCCGCAGCAGGCACTATTCTTGAGGCGGGTGGCGGCACCGAAGTGCTGATGCCGCAGATGGGCGAGTCCATCACCGAGGGCACCATCACCAAGTGGTTGAAGAAGGTTGGCGATTCGGTTCAGCGCGACGAGCCGATCTTTGAAATCAGCACCGACAAGGTTGATGCTGAGATTCCTTCGCCCGCTGCTGGAACGCTGACGGAGATCAAGGTTGCTGAGGGCACCACGGTTGGCATCAATACGGTTGTCGCCGTCATTGGTGGCGGTGCTGCAAAGGCGGCTGCCGCCCCGGCGAAGGCTGCACCTGCTGCCGCTGCCGCGCCTGCGGCAACACCTGTACCGGCTGCTCCTATCGCGGCTGCTTCGGCTGGCGAGCGTGGACGTTCTTCGCCGCTGGTTCGCAAGATCGCCCAGGAGAACAACGTCGATCTCTCGCAGGTTGCCGGAACCGGCTCCGCGGGCCGCATTACCAAGGAAGACATCCTCGGCCATATCGAAGGCAAGCCCGCCGCAGCCCCCGCAGTGGCAGCGCCTGCTGCCAAGCCCGCTGCTGCTCCTGCAGCGGCAGCTTCAGCGCCGCAGCCCGGCGACCTGGTGCCGATGACGAAGATGCGCGCCATCATTGCGCAGCGCATGGTCGAATCCAAGCGCACCTCGCCGCACGTACACACGGTTTTCAAGGTCGATATGACCCGCATCGTGAAGCTACGCGAGAAGGAGAAGAACAAGTACGAGCAGCGTAACGGCGTAAAGCTGACCTACATGCCGTTTATTACCCGCGCTGCTATCGTCGCATTGCGCAAGCATCCGGTGGTCAACGCCGCTGTGCAGGGTGATGCGATTCTTTACAACAAGAACATCAACATCGGCATCGCCGTCGCGCTGGATTGGGGCCTGATCGTTCCGGTCATCAAGCAGTGCGAGGAGAGAAATTTCCTCGGCATCACGCGTGCCATCATCGATGTGGCCGACCGTGCGCGCGGTAAGAAGCTCGCCCCGGATGAAATCTCCGGCGGCACCTTCACGCTGACCAACTCGGGCATCTTCGGCGAGCAGTTCGGCACGCCGATCATCAACCAGCCGCAGGTCGCTATTCTCGGAATCGGCGGACTCAATAAGGAGCCGATGGTGCTGACGGACAAGGACGGCAACGACTCGATCGCCATCCGGAACATCCAGCGCTTCACACTGGGCTTCGACCACCGCATCGTCGACGGAGCTGACGCCGGCAAGTTCATGACCGATTTCAAAAACTACCTCGAGAACTGGTCAGAAGACATCGGCTGAACTTCGCGTTCGGCGGGACGCGCGCTTCGCGCGCCTTCGGTGCAAAATTAGGCGGCGGCTCCTTCATGGAGTCGTCGCTTTTTGTTTTCATTAAGGTGTCTCCCTCAAAGAAATGTCTTCACAGCAAAGTAGCTGACGGCCATGATCGCGAGTAGCAGTCCTAAGCGCATTGCACTCAAACGTGGTGGAATGAGTGCAAATACGATCAGGACTGCAAATTTGGAGAGTGGGGAGAGTTGTGATGCGCTAACCTCTAGCGATGGGACTCGACGCCGTAGAGATCGTCTTGCGTGCAGAAGAACTATTCGCCATAACTATCGAAGATGATGAAGCCGCGGCTGTCCGAACCGTGGGGAACTTCTATAACTTATCTGCTCGAAGGTAAATGTGACTCCGCTTCGGGTCCCCGTTACCTCGGCAGAGCTTCCTGTGATCACGCAAAAAGAAAAGACATTCTTGTTCCTCTACAAGCACACGCCATTGCCAGCACCGCCCGAAGTCCTCCCCTGGTCACCCCAAAGCGTATGGGACGCTGTGGTGGCCGTTTTTGTTGATCAGCTAGCCTTAAAACCGGAAGAGATTCTCTACGGCGCCCGCATCGCGCAAGACCTCGGAGTGGACTGAGGCTACTGCTGGCCCCTCTATTCAGCCTTCGGGAGCGAAGCAAAAATGCAGGTCCTTCGACTACGCGCTTTCAGCGCTTCGCTCAGGATGACAGATGACAATTGGAGGAGCTGCAAGCTCGGGATGACAAAGTGTTGAGTGTGATGCAGCCGCTTCCAGACGATATGATGATCTGGTTCAAACAATGAGGGTTTCACGTGGCTTTACAGATTGCTATCAGGCGGATGCGGTCTCAAAAGGGTGTAGTTAAGGTTTTCTGTTTCCTCGTTCTTCTCGCGGCAACACAAATGCGCGCGCAGGTGGAGTATGTCGATCCGACGATCGGCAATGTCGGCATTCTGCTGGTGCCTACGCGACCCACGGTCTATCTGCCGAATAGCATGATCAGGATGTACCCTCTGCGCGCCGACGCGCTTGACGACCGCATCCACGGGTTTCCGCTCACCATCAGCTCGCACCGCATCAGCGAGCTGTTCAGCATCATGCCGGGCGACGGCGCTCCGGCGGCCTACGACCAGGAGACAACGACGCCGTATTACTACTCCTCGCGGCTGCGCGCGTCGGGGGACGTCACGGAGTTCACCGCAACCGAGCGTGCGGGCTATTTCCGCTTCACCTTCCCCGGCAGCGCCAGCCTGGTGCTCGCGAACCGGATTGCGGGAACGCTCTCTTTGCATAACGGCAACATCGTTGAAGGCGAGGAGCAGTTCGATGGCATGAAGGCCTACGTCTACGGCGAGTTCAGCGCGCCGGTGACTGCTACCTCGACCAGCGCGAATGGCAAACAGCGGCTCGTACTCTCGGGCAAGGCACGCACGCTTGAGTTCCGTTATGGCATCTCGTTCATCAGCGTGGAGCAGGCGAAGAAGAACCTTCAGCACGAGATTCCTTCAGCCGGTTTCGACGCCATCAAAGCGGCGGCCAAGGCAAAGTGGAACCAGACGCTCGGCCGCATCACCGTCGAAGGCGGAACGGAGGCGCAGAAGCGTGTCTTCTACACGGCGCTCTATCGCAGCTCCGAGCGCATGATCAACATCACCGAGGATGGTCGATACTACAGTAACTTCGACCACAAGGTGCACACCGATCCGCGCCCCTTCTACGTCGATAACTGGCTATGGGACACCTTCCGCGCTCTCGAGCCTTTGCAGACCATCCTCAATCCGCAGATGGAGGCGGACAAGCTGCAATCGTATGTCCGTATGTATCAGCAGAGCGGCATCATGCCGACCTTTACCATTCTTACGGGACCTTACGCCTGCATGAACGGCAATCACTCGGCGCCGTGGTTTGCCGATGCCTGGTTCAAGGGCGTCCGCGACTTCGACCTGCCGGTGGCGTATGAAGGCATCCGCAAGCGCTCGCTCGATGTGACCATGCTGCCGTGGCGGCTGGGGCCGCGCACCTCGCTCGATGAGTTCTACTCGCAGCACGGCTACATGCCTGCGTTGCGTCCGGGGGAGAAGGAGACCGTTGCAGAGGTGCATCCGTTTGAGAAGCGCCAGCCGGTGCCGGTTACGTTGGGCAACAGCTTCGACGACTGGTCGATTGCGCAGCTCGCGCGCGAGCTGAAGAAACCCGACGACGAGGCACTCTTTATGAAGCGTGCCGCCAATTACAAGAACCTCTTCCGCGTGGATAAGGCCCTGATGTGGCCGAAGGACGACGCCGGCAACTGGATTGAGCCGATGGACCCGAAGTTCGACGGCGGCATGGGCGGGCGCGACTACTACGACGAGAACAACGGCTACACCTACACGTGGGACGTCGCGCACGACTACGCCGGACTCTTCGCCATGATGGGAGGCAGGGAGAAGGCGGAGGCGAACCTCGACCAGCTCTTCCGCGAGCCGCTGGGGCGCTCGAAGTACGAGTTCCAGGCGAAGTTTCCCGACTCCACCTCGATGGTGGGGCAGTTCTCGATGGGCAACGAGCCCAGCTTCGCGATCCCGTACATCTACGACCGGCTGGGCGCGCCGTGGAAGTCGCAGGAGCGTGTCCGGATGCTGCTGGAGTCGTTCTTTCCCGATACGCTTCAAGGGATTCCCGGCGACGAAGACGGTGGAGGCATGAGCGCCTTCGTCGTCTTCTCGATGATGGGCTTTTATCCCGTCACGCCGACGGTGCCTACCTACGATATCGTCAGCCCGGTCTTCGAGAAGGTAACGATTCACCTGCGCAACGGCAAAGATTTCGTGATCTCCGCGCCGCACGCCTCCCGACAGAACAAGTATGTGCAGAAGATCGTGCTCAACGGCAGGCCGCTCGACCGCGTCTGGTTCCGGCACTCCGACCTCGTACAAGGGGGAAGACTGGAGTTGACCATGGGCGACACGCCGAACAGGCAGCTGGGCTCGAAGCCTGAGAGCTTCCCGCCGGACTCTATCACGATCCATCCGGAGGCGTATCAATAGCAGGACGGTGAGTTAGCAGGCAACGGGACAATCCGCCATTGTGTCATTCCGACCGAAGGCTGCCCCGTTGCCACAGAAGAAAAGTCCGCTTTCGGCCCAATACCAGACCCCGTCCCTAATGTGGAACCACGGTGGAAAATTACGCTTTTGTTGTAGATCCCCACTTCCGGATTCTTTCGTACAATCGTAGGATGCAAATGCAGATTGCGAACCTGCATTTGCATCCCCCAATCTGCATATGCAGTATCGATACCTACAGGAGTGTTTCCGGTTTGCCTTTTTCGTTGTCTGATTTTGTACGGTCGTTTGTCTGCTCGCGCAGACTCGCCGCGTTTCTTGCCGTAGTGCTCGTGGGCGTTGTCCCGGCATCGGCAGCGAGTTCTCGCAAGCCATCGGCCCGCAGGCACCCTCGGCTGCACACGCTCGCACACGCTTTCGTTAATGTCACGATGCCTGCTGTCGGTTTCCTGCCCGACGACGAAGACGAGCTTACCCCCGACGGTCAGCCCTACGAGTTGAAGCTGGTGCGCACCTACACCGGCGAGGTCCTCGATGTGGTCTATCGCATCGGCGATACTTACATTCCCGAAGCTCTCGACAAGCTGAATCAGTTTCTCCGGGATAGTCATAACGAGGAGGTGAGCGAGTACGATCCGCGCACCTTCGATGTGCTGCATACGATGCTGGCGAAGGTCGGCAAAGTCGGTAGCCCAGTCAATATCCTTTCCGCCTATCGTACGCAGGAGACCAATGACGCTTTGCGTGAGAGCGGTACCACGAATGCTGCTCTGCACTCGCAACACATCGAGGCCAAGGCGATCGACCTTCGTGTTCCCGGAGTCCCGGCTGCGCGGTTGCGCGATGCCGCCCTGTCGCTCGACGCCGGTGGCGTGGGATATTACCCGAAGGCACAGTTTATCCATGTGGATGTCGGGCCGGTTCGTCAATGGACGTACTCGCCGCGTGCCAAACGTTCCCATCACGCACGTTCGCATCGCACCAAACGGCGCTAGAGAACCAGTTCTTCCTAGTCTTAACGATCTAATTCCCTGGCTCAGGCCAGGGAATTTCCTTTGTGCCGAAGCCTATAGATGTTCTGGGTCGGCTATATAAGGCGAGGGTACACATTTTTGCGGATAGAAGAATTTGAATGATTGACTTAATGTACCAGTACTGTGGTACAGTTTGCGGCATGATCTTTCGACTTAATCCCGCTTCAGGTCATCCACTCTATTTACAGCTTATGGAACAGGTGCGCCACGCTGTTGAGACGGGCGTTCTGCAAGAGGGTGATTTGATGCCTAGTATTCGCACTCTTGCCGAAGAGCTTGTCATTAGCCACAACACCGTCGCCAAGGCATATATCGAGTTGCAACACGAAGGCTTGCTGGAGCTGCGCCATGGCTCAGGTGCCTTTATCACGGCTCCGCGCAACGGTAAGCGGGCGGCCAAGCTGCTTAAAGCGCAAACCCGCGTCAGCGACGTCGTCGAAGAACTGCTTGATGACGGGTTCTCCGCTGATGAGATTCGCCGCCTCTTCGAAGCACGGCTCATCCATACGGCTGCTATTGCGAGGAAATCATGATTCCTGAGCGTGTCATCCATACCACTGACCTCACCAAAGACTACGGAAACTTCCGCGCAGTCGACCACCTCAACTGTCGCGTTCGTGCCGAACGCATCACCGGTTTCCTTGGCCGGAACGGCGCTGGCAAGAGCTCCACCATCAAGATGCTTCTTGGCATGATCCGACCTACCTCTGGCGTCGGTACTGTCCTGGGTTACCGCATCGACGATCCCAGGCAGAGTATCGAGATCCGTCGTCGCATCGCCTACGTCGGTGAAGACAAGGGTCTCTACGGTTACATGACTGTCGCCGAGCTGATTCGTTTCACCCGCTCCTTCTATCGCGATTGGCGGCCAGAGGTCGAGCGTCGTCTGCTCGCTGAATACCGCCTTCCGCCTGGCCGCAAGGTCAAGGCCCTCTCCAAAGGTATGCGGACGAAGCTTGCGCTCCTGCTTGCACTCTCGCGTCGTCCGGAGTTGCTGATTCTCGACGAGCCCACCGAGGGTCTTGACCCCGTATCAATTGAAGAGCTATTGCAGACGCTCGTCAGTGCACCGGCCAACGGAACTACGGTTTTCTTTTCTTCGCATCAGCTCTCAGAGGTAGAGCGCATCGCTGACGACATCCTGATGATCGACCACGGTGTTGCGGTACTCGATATGTCGCTCGAGCAGATTCGCGAGAACTACCGCCGCGTCTCCCTCGGCTTCTCTACCGTAGCGCCGCGACTTGAGCCCATTCTCGGCGTCGAGAAGATACGCAGCGATGGCCGTCAGATCACTATCCTCGCCAGCAGCAACGCCGATGCTATCTCTCAGATGGGACGTGATCGCGGAGCAGTCGATATCCATATCTCTCCCGTCAATCTTCGCGAGATTTTTCTGGAGACGGTGCATGAACGAAATCGCCAGGATCAGCAGCGTGGCCTGGAACAGCAAGGGGAGCGCGAAGATGCTCTGGTATAAATCTTTTCGCGAGCTTCGCACGATCACTCTTGTCGGCATGGCTGCTATGACTGTTGCGTGTGTGCTGATCGTCCTCAATCAGCACACTATGCGTACCCATGCCGACGCGCCCATGACTTACATCGCTTATGTCTGGAAGTCGGTCTACAGCAGCATCGGCCGCGATATCTTCCTCATTCTCTCCATCATCCTTGGTTCCGGAGGTCTGTTGCAGGAGCGCAATCACGGTACTGCCGGTTTCACGCTAGCGCTTCCTGTCAGTCGACGGAGTATCGTGATCACCCGTGCCGTTATTGGTTATTGTGGTGTGCTGGCCATCGCGGCTGTACCCATCTTCGCTGTGCCCCTCACATCGCGCTATGTTGGCGAGTTCTATCCGGCTGCGCAGACGGCGGGCTTCTTCGCTCTCTGGGCTGCTTGCGGTGCAATCTTTTACGGCTTTACTTTTCTGCTTGCCCATCGCATCGAGGGCGACTATATCGCAGTGTTGCTCGCGATTCCATCGCTCATGCTCTATGGTGTGTTGCTCAATCTTCCCTGGTTCGCGCGCCTGCGCATGCTCGACATCTTCGACATTATCAACGGTGAGGATATGCCCTTTTTCAACGAAACCCAGCATCTGCTCGTCGCTCCGTTGCCCTGGTTCGCATTAGCCATCATGCTTGCTGTCAGCGCGGTTTTTATTGTTCTTGCTATACGGCGTATTCAGCCGCTCGACTTCTAGGAGAGCACATATGCTCTGGTATAAAGCCTGGCGTGAAAGTAGTTTGCGGTTCCTGCTCAGCGCCGCCATCATCACCCTGATGTGTCTGGTCTACACACTCTTTCAAAGCCGCCTCTACCCCGCCATCGCGAATGCAACGTCGCACGTTCACAATTACACACAGTACATCCATTGGACCATCTTCGGCGGAGCCACGCGTGGCATCCTGCAACTCAGCTGCCTTCTTCTGGGGCTGGGTGGATTACAGCGCGACCGTAAGCAAAATACGCTTGGCTTCACGCTCGCGCTTCCAGTCAGCCGCTCCAGCCTCATCGCCTCGCGAGCTGTACTCGGCGTATTGCAGGTGTTTGTGCTTGCTCTCATTCCGTCGCTCGTTGTTACCGCGGCATCGCAGGGAATTGGCCAACAGCTCCCGCTGGGCTACTCCCTGCGCTTCATCCCACTATGGGCTGCAGGAGGCATCTTCACCTACGCCATCTCGTTTCTCGCGTCAGTGCTCTTTCCCAGTGAGTACGTCTCGCTCGCCGTCGCGTATATCACGTACGTCTTTTACCTCGCGGCGGTTCGCTATCCCGGTCTCAGACGCTTCCCCCTGCATGTAGCCGACTTTATGAGTGGGCTCTTCCCTCGTTACCTCGACCGAGCGACGATGCTTTGGACGAACACCTATGCCCTCCTCCCTATCGCCGGTTTTCTAGCCGCTGCCTTCGGGCTTGTGATCATAAGCATGTGGATCACGGTAAAGCAGGATTTGTAACGGGCGGAGAAGGCATATATGCACTAAGCAGGATTGGAATCCAGAGCATCCAGTAACTTCTGGAAGTGCTCTAAAACTGCGCGACATGCAGAGCCAATATGCTATTCCCATTCATTTTGAGCGGTAATACCTATTTGGTTCGTCGAGGATAGTACATCAGGAAAGATCCCAACCGGAACGGTCTTGCCGCCGTATAAACTGCGCCGCCTGAGGACAATTTTCCGCAACCATCTTCGGTCCGTCCCATTCGATCTTCTGGCCGGCACGCAATGACACGCAGCCCAGCAGCATGATCTCTGTGAGACGTGCTGCGACATCAAAACGCGAGTAGCACATCTCCGGCTTGTTTTCCTTGATAGCAGTGAGCCATTCCTGCGCATGGGCAAGAACGAGATTTGCAGGATGAAGGAGATTTCCGGGATGAAGGTTGCGAGGGATCCGCTCCGGATATTGCGCCATAGCCGGGTGTTCGAGGTAGTGGACGAACTTTTCTTCGCCCTTCAGCTTCACGAAGAAATTGGTTCCATAATCGTCCGGTGAAAACACTGTTCCTCTATCGCCAATCAGCAGACAACCGCTATTGGGAACCTTGCCTTGCAGCGCGACGATATCGGCGGTCAATTCGATCGGCGGCTTGTTGCTCAGGTCATGGCCGCCACGGGCTGCTGGGTCAGGCTGGCCGCCGTCGTACCACCACAGTGTCACCGGGTCGTGCTCAATCTTTCTGTAATGGTGGAACAGGTGCGGATGCTCAAGGGGAATGCGGCCTTTGCGTTTGGGAAAGGCGAAACGGATTTTGGAGCCGAGGGGATACGATTCCTTGTTCATTGGGCCGAGAGGCATCGCTTCAATCTCTGTCGGGTGATCGAGATCTAGAGCGCGAAACGGCATATTGACTGTGTGGCAGGCCATGTCGCCCAGCGCACCGGTGCCGAAATCCTGCCAGCCACGCCAATTAAACGGCTCATAAATTCCATCTCGATCCTTTGGATTGCGGCTGCCCTTATAGGGCCGCATTGGAGCCGGTCCAATCCACATATCCCAATCTAATGTCGCAGGAACTGGGTCTTCTCCAGCTGGACGCTCCATTGCCTGCGGCCAAACCGGGCGGTTCGTCCAGACGTGAACTTCATGCACTTGTCCAATGAGTCCGTCCTGGATCGTCTCCACCGCGCGACGCAAACCGTCCGAGGCACTGCCCTGATTGCCCATCTGTGTAACGAGTTTTCTCTTGTGGGCCATCTGCCGCAAATAACGCGCTTCATAGATCGTTTGCGTCAGCGGTTTCTGGCAAAATACAGCCTTGTTTCTCTTCATCGCCATTGACGCTACGATTGCATGCATGTGATCCGGTGTCGAAACCGTCACCGCATCGATCCGATCGCCCATCTGATCCAGCATCTGGCGGAAATCCTTGTAGAACTTCGCGTTCGGATATTTCTTGGTCTGAGTCTCATAAGCCGCGGAACCTGAATCCACATCGCACAACGAGACGATGTTCTCGCCGGCGCAGGCATCCGTGTCACTCCGGCCTTTCCCGCCGATTCCGATGCAGGCAATGTTTAACTTGCTGTTGAGATTCTGTCCACGCAAAAGCGCAGGCACGCCGAACGCGACCGCACCAGCGGCCAGAGAACCCGTTTTGATAAATTCACGACGATCGACACGCGAGAGTTCGGTGGTCTCAGGGGTTTTCGCAGAGAGCAATTTTCCAGTTGGTTTCGACACCCGCACAGAATACACTGCCCCATCGTTCCAAGAAACGCGCTTCGCGTCAGGAATGCGTGCTCGCGCCTTGTGGGAGCCGAATAATCAGGCCATCCTTTTTGATAAAGGATGGCACTTCGATCGTTCCCTGCAACATTAGTCTTTGAACAGGTGTGTTGCGTGAGTCACAGCTGCGCCAGCACGCATGGCGGCGGCGACCACAGCGGTTTCGGCCAGCATCGGTTCGGTTGCGCCAGCCTGCACGGCAGCGCGGCGATGCAACTCGATGCAGTAAGGACACTGTGTCGTCAGCGCCACCGCAAGCGCCATCAATTGTTTATGTAATCCATCGATGGTGCCAGGTTGAAAAGCCGCTTTATCAAACTCCCAGAATGCTTTCATCGATTCGGGTGCGTTTTCATCCAGCTTCTTCAACCGTGTGAGGTTCTTCATATCGAACATGTGCAGATCTCCTTAATGAACAAATGATGGGTCATGAAACCGGAATACAAGCGCTGTTGCGGACTCTACCCAATCGAATCGTTAGAGCACCGCCGTGCCAGCGAGGTTACAGGAAGAAATGCAGGTTTGTTCTCGTAGAAAGGAGCTAGCGTTTTGCCAACCAGACGATTCCAGCGACGATCAAAGTAGCCCCTAACATCCAGGCGCGCACTGTACCTAGCCGTTCCAGCCATTTGCTATTCATCGGCGTATCTCGCGAACAATCATAGTCTCAGGCACTATTGCGTGGCCCGATAGACTAAGAGCTATGACTGCTGGACGAGTAATGGCGCTGGACGTCGGCAAGGCACGCATCGGCGTGGCGCTCTCCGATCCGCTGGGTTACACCGCGCAGCCGTTGTTGACCCTCTGGCGCAAGAGCCGCGGTGACGATATGCGGAGTCTTCTGCGCCTGATTCGCAAGCACGAAGTGACGAAGATCGTCGTCGGCAATCCACTGCACATGTCAGGCGATGTAAGTCCATGGGCCGCTAAAGTGCAGCAGTTTGCCGAGGAGCTTCAGGCGCGTTCCGGTTTACCCGTGGAGCTTTGGGACGAACGGCTCAGCTCGGTTGCAGCTAACGAGATCCTTGATGACTCTGGACATGACCACCGAGATCGCAAGTATGTCATCGATCAGATCGCGGCTGCCGTTATCCTGCGCGACTGGATGCAGGCCCATTAGCTTCTTTTCGCCCCCCTGTCGCTTGTTTTGAATAAACCATTTGTTTTGTGCCGGTTACTGGAATTCTGTGCGGCAAAATATAGAAAACAGGCCGGTTAGATATCAAAATATAGAAAACAAATGGGTTATGGAAACAAGGGGAATCGGGGTTTATGGAGCTTTTTGCTTATTAATAGAATAGCGAATCGGAGAGGTTGATTCTGCAACCTAAATCTCGTTTGTATCGTGTTGTTTACGTCGATTAAGGCCTTGACAAGGTTTTGGAGGGTCCATGATTAAAGAGACTCTTTGCAGAATGCGATGATGGATCAGGAGAGCTTTGGTGCGAACAGAGTCATTCAACCTTGCATCCCTGGCCGTGGCTTCGCCAGCGATTCCAACGGCTTTGGCTATAGGAATCGGATTGATGGCTGCAGGAGGGACTCTGGCCTGGGCGGCGCTGTCTCCGGGGTCCCAGATCTTTGGTAAGACTCTGATCGCTCCCTCCACTCCCAATGAGTTTGCCCTAACTTTTGACGACGGCCCCAACCCTGAGGCGACTCCTCGCTTGCTGGAGGTTCTGGCCAGTGCGGGAGTCCAGGCGACCTTCTTTGTGATCGGCAGCTTTGCGAAGCAATGCCCGGCGCTTATTCGGGAGATCGCCGGAGCCGGGCATCTCGTGGGTAACCATACTCTCACGCATCCCTGGCTGGCATGGCAGACAGAAAAACGCATCCGGGAAGAATTGGGTATGACGAGCAGCATCCTTGAGGATGTTCTTGGAGAGCCCGTCCATTATTTCCGCGCTCCGCACGGAGCGAGGAGGCCAATCGTGCTGCGCGCCGCACGCGAACTGGGTATGGTTTCGGTGCAGTGGAATGCGATGGGCTATGACTGGCGCACTATCTCCGCTGATGCGATTGCGTCGCATGTTGAAAAGGGTGTGGCGCGCAACCGGCGAATGGGCCGAGGATCTAATATCCTGCTGCACGATGGTGGGCATACCGGACTGGGTGCTCCGCGGCTTGAAACCGTGCGGGCCGTAGAGAAGTTGATCCAGAAACACCGCGACGTAAAGTTTGTCAGGGTGGATGCGTGGGGTTAGGTCGTATCGATATGAATGGGTGAAGAAATAAAGTCGATGCGATCAGAAGATGAAGATACAGGGATTCTTCGCCTGCGGCTCAGAATGACGATGGAAGAATGCGGAGATTCTCCACTTTGTCCCTTCGGGACTTCGGTCGAAATGACAATTCAGAGGGAAGACAGCGATACGTTTTATCTTCCGAGGTAAGTCTTGTACTGGGTTTCGACGACGCCGGTGTTGCGGGCAAGGGTCAGTTTGGCCTGGTTGTACTGGTAAAGGGTTTCGACCAGTCTGCTCTGTGCGGCTGCAAGGGTGGCCTGAGCCTGGACGACAGGCAGGTTATCGTCAACGCCGGCGGCGAAACGATCGGTCGTGTCCTGTAGGGCCTGGGTGGCGAGATCGACGTTGCTGCGAGCGACGTTGACTTGTTCATTCGTAGCCTGAACATCAAGCATCGCCGAGCGAATCTGCTGCTCGATGGTGACCTTGAGGCTTTGGATCTGCTGATGAAGGCCGTTCAACTGTGCCTGAGCGACTTCACGCTCGCCGCGAAGCTGTCCTTCCTGGAAGATGGGAAAGGAGAGTTTTCCGGTGGCGGAAAAGATACCGTGGTAGAGGCCATGGGTTTCTCCCAGTACTCCATAGTCGCCACTAAAGGAGAGCGAGGGCAAGCGCTCGTACTTCACAGCCTTCAGAGTCCGGTCTGCCACGTCCATCTGGGACTGAAGTGAACGGAGGTCTTTGCGTCGCTCGAAGGCGATCTTCATGGCCTCGTCCAGGGGGAGCGCCGCGAATTCGGCATAGGGAGCCTTATCGGTCAGGATAAGCTCCTGGTCGGCGGGTAGTGCCAGAAGGCGATTCAATGCGATCTTGTCTTTGGCGAAGGTATTCTCGGCGTTGATCAGTGCCTGCTGTTGGGTCTGAAGCTGTACGCGAGCACGGAGCGCGTCCAGATTCGTTCCAACCCCCGCCTCCTTTTGAGCGACGGCCTGATTCAGGGCGATCTGATCGGCTTTGAGGAGAGCCCGAGCGTTGTCGATCTCGGCTGCGTCGGCGACGGCGCGAAGGTATTGGGTCGCTACGTTCAGGGCCACGGTTCCACGCTCATTGAGGGTGGTCCAGGAGGCAACCTGATCGGCGTGCTGCGCTGCTCGATATAAGAAGTATGCTGGCACGTTGAAGAGCTGCTGGGAGAGGTTCAGCTGTGCCGAGGTCACGTCGACTTTTACGATTGTAGGGAAGTTTCCGTTGAAGCCCGGGATATTAATGGAGCTGGGCTTGAATCCCAAAGCAGCAAGATTGACCTGCTGGGTGGAGGTCTTCGCGACTGCGGTCATGCTGGGCAGGAGATTGTTCTTCACCTGCAGGACCTGTCCGTGGACTAAACGCTGGTTTTGAAGGTCGAGTACGATGCCGAGATTGTGTTCAAGCCCACGGGCGATTGCTTCATCGATGCTCAAAGGAAGAGCATTCGACGTAGCCCGTTCTATGACAACACCTCCGGCCAACTTCGTAACGGGTAGGTTCGGCTCGGGCGCAGAGGGCAGCTCTTCGGGCTTTGTCTGTTGTGCCGGGGCTGTCGCAATCAGGGTGAGCCAGACGGCAGCGAGCGGCAGATACTTCCTTGTCATTGAGGAACGGAACTCCACTTTCATCGAAAAGTCGGATAAAACGATGCTATCTTCTGTGTTCTCTCGAAATTAGATTCCCTGCCCCCAAACCGGGTTGCGAAAATCTGATTGTTCGTTGGGTCTTTCCCGACTCATCTACAATACAGGTACAAACAAAGGCTTTATGCGTCCAACCTCTATGACCCGCATCCTTCTAGCCGCCACTCTGCTGGCCACCGCTTGCCTTCCAGCCGCGGCCCAGTACTCCGCCCCGCCAAATACGGGAAATACTTTCAAGGACACCTCTCCGCTCAAGCCGCCTGCGGGAGCGAAGATCGCCATTATCAAGTTTGAAGACCTGGAGTGTCCGGCTTGCAGCCATGCGTATCCGATCGTTCACTCCGCAGCCGAACGATACAAGATTCCGGTGGTTCGTTATGACTTTCCGCTGAAGATGCATATCTGGAGCCGGGACGCGGCGATCACGGCCCGCTACCTGCAGGACAAGGTCTCGCCTCAGGTTGCCGATGAGTTCCGTGGCGCAGTCTTTGCGGCCCAGCAGTCCATCGCGTCCAAGGAAGATCTGGCTAACTTTACGCGCCGGTTCTTCCAGTCTCACAAGCTGAATGAGCCCTTTGTCATCGATCCGGCAGGCCGGTTCAATGCCGAGGTCAATGCCGACTACACACTCGGCGAGCGAATCGGCATTACTCAGACGCCAACGGTCTGGGTGGTGACCCAGAAGACCTGGGTTCAGGTGACGGACATGAGCCAGCTGTATACGACGATCGATAATCTGGAATCGCAGGTTGCAGCCAGCACGCCCGGTAAGACGGCAACGTCTGCCAACTCCAAGTTGCGACATGCGTCGGGCACCCAGAAATAGCCTTACAGTGTCGGAAAAAATAAAAGCCCAGCAAATTGCTGGGCTTTTATTTTGGTGTGGGGATTAGTTGGCAGAGACCAAGGACGATTCCAATGGATGGTGCTGATCGGGAGATCCTCCAGGCATCAGAATCGGAAAGATGAGCCGCAGAATCGGTTGCACCATTTCTGAAGCAGGCCGACGGTTCGGCGTATAGAACCACTGTTTCACCGCGCCAAAGATAGCCCACGCTGCGGTGGTGGCAACAATCTCCGGAGTAAGACCTTCGGGAACAGGTTTGGTTTCAACTCCCTTAAGAAGGGTACGTCGAATCGCGGCGACAATTCCGGCTTCCATCAAGGGTTCAAAAGCGCTGTTCTTATTGCAATCCGCATGGGCATGGCTGGTGGTGAGGTAATCGCATGTGGCAAGAATAATCACGCTGGCCGCTGATGGGCAGGTCCCATCGAAGATAATGTTTCGCTCAATCAGAAGCTTGTGAAAACCGCCACCAACCATGGCGTCGAGAAGAGAAAACTTGTCGGTGTAGTGGTCGTAAAAGGTAGCGCGGTTGACGTCGGCCAGGTCAGTGATGTCCTGCACAGAGATCTCTTCAAAACTCTTCTGCTGCATCAGATTGCCGAGCGCTGCCTGGAGAGCATGGCGTGTCTTGCGGATGCGCGGGTCGCGAACTTCACAGTCTGAGATCGGCATAGCTTATCCAGTTCTTCTAATCTTTATAACTTAGTTTCGCTTTTCTTTCACTCGAAAAACAATTCGGTCTATGTATTAGAGGCTACCAAAGAGAAAAAGAATCGCCGGGGCAACAAATGTCGTCTACTGGGATGAAGACGACGAATGAGGTTTATCCATCTTATGTCGTCTATGGAGATCAGAGATGCCGACCTTATTACATATCGATTCAAGTCCTCTTGAAAGCTCGATCAGCCGTGAGCTGACGCGAGAGTTCGTAGCAACGTGGAAGCAAAAGAACCCCGACGGCCGGGTGATTCGCCGTGATCTTAGCCTGTCGCCCTCGAAACCGATCGATCAGACATGGGTCGGTGCAAACTTTACTCCCGACGATGTGCGCACTCCTGAGCAAAAAGCGTTACTTGCGGAGTCCGACAGCCTGATCGCTGAACTGGAGCAGGCTGATGAGATCTTAATCGGTGTGGCGATGCATAACTTTGGGATTCCCTCAGTGCTGAAGCTCTGGATCGACCAGATCGCTCGAGGCGGCAAGACCTTTGCTTATACAGCCAACGGTCCTGAAGGACTCTTGAAGGGAAAGAAAGCGACGGTGCTTATTGCGAGTGGCGGTGTATACGACGCCGGAACCCCAGCTGCAGCGCTGAACTTTGTTGAGCCTTATCTGCAAGCCGTTTTGCGCTTTATTGGAATTACCGATGTTCGGTTCATCACGGCAGGCGGAGCGGCGCAGGTACTCCGTGGAGCTGTGGACCGCGACGCGTTTCTGAAACCCACCCTGGAGCAAGTGAGAGCGTTGGCAGCATAAGGCTGTCCGGTTCCGCGATAAGGAGAGAACGATGAAGATTGCTTCTACGATTGCACGTATTTTATTGGGCCTTCTGTTTACGGTCTTTGGACTGAACGGGTTTCTTCACTTTATTCCGATGCAGCCTCCCACGGGATTGGCCGGGCAGTATATGGGAGCGTTATTTGTTTCGCACTACCTGGTGATCGTGTTTCTGGTGCAACTGCTGGGAGGCGTGTTGTTGCTAGCAAACCGCTATGTGCCGTTGGCCCTGATTCTTCTAGGACCAGTGATCGTGAACATCATCTGCTTCCATGCCTTCCTGGCTCCGGAAGGATTGCCGTTGGCCCTGGTGACGACGTTGCTTTGGGCAGTGGTCTTTGCAGCGACGCGCAAGGCATTTGCGGGAGTGTTTGCTCAGCGCGTGGAGATCTGACACGAAAGTGGCAGTTATGGCGCGGCCGGAGTCTTCCGGCCGCTTTTTTGTTGTAGATAAAGGCTGCTGCGAGCATAGTTTAGGCCGTTCTCGCATCTTTCGGCTCCTTTATGATGTTTCTGGCGGTGGTGGGCCTCACCCCGCGTTATTCAAAAAGAAAATCTGAGAGACCGTATGGAACCGCGAACGGCTGTTGATTCTCGCATGTTGTGCTGGCTGTTATTGAGTGCTTTGGTTGTGCCGATGGGGTATGGGCAGGAGAAGCAGGCTACTTCTTTGGTGCCGATCACGATCGTGCGCAAGCCCGGACATGAAGATGGCCAGGCGCAGATGGTGGAGAAGGGCAAGGTCCGCAAGATTGCTCCTCATGCGGTGACTGCGTGGAGGGTGCGCGGAAGCGAGGGCGTTCTCGTTGTTGTGCTGCAGCACGAGAAGAACCATGCGAAGCGGTATGTCCTTCGTTACTACGATCTGGACAGCGGACGACGGCGGAACCTGGGAACGATTCCGATGAGCTCGGCTTCGCTGGTGGAGACGAAGGCCAATGATGACCGATGGGCGTTTGCGCTCAGTGGAGCGGATCCGGTCGGCGAAACGCCTGTGGTGATTGTGGGAGATGATCAGGCGATTCCGGGATTGCTGCGGAATGCCGGTTCACCTGTCTTTCAAGATGATGAGAACCTGACATACGTCTCGAACGGAGAGAAGAGGACAGCAAAGCTAGGAGTTCTGCTGGGGACAGACCTGCACGCGATCTATGAACCTCCGCAGGGTGAGCAGACTGCGCCGAAGTACATGCAGGTCTTTCCGACGGGACAGACGGTGGCAGAGCTGAAAGACGGCACGCTGCGCAAAGGCCGCTGGAGCACGAACGGCGAGATCCTTGACCTTACAGGAGAGACAGCGAAGTACTCGGTTCCGATCAGTGAACTTAATGCGGTGAAGGGAGTACCCGCAGGCGCGAAGATCTCTGTACGGCTGACCGAAGATCTTTCGTCGCGGACGACGCATGAAGGCAATACGGTCAAAGCAGTCCTGATTACTCCTGTTGTGGTGGATGGAGAGATTCTAGTTCCCCTAGGCGCAGAGTTTGAAGGCAAGGTCATTCAGGCCGACAGCGTGGGCTGGGGCTTCAAGCACGAGACGGCGTCGTTGACGATTGAATGGACCAAGGCGACGCTTCCGGATGGACGGACGCTGGAGATGGATGCGCGCGTCTTTGAGGTGGAGAACGCGCAGGAGAAGGTTACGGAGAAGGGCAAGATCCAAGGGATCCGCTCGACGGGAACGATTGGAAGCTCGGTCGAGAATGGAGTGCTGTCACTGGCGGGAATCGATCCCGTAGCTTATGTTTTCGCTTCGGCCTCTGGGCCTGCGGTGCTGGGTGTAGCGGAGTCGGAGATTCTGTATCCGGGCGGTACGGAGCTGATCCTGGAGAACAAGAAGCCGTTAATCACGTCGACCGTGTATCCTCCATCGGTGTTGCCGATGGAGCACGACGCTGCCGGAAGAGAACAGCTGCAGGCGTTCGTGAAAAAGCTGCCATTCCGCACGCGGACGAAGGGATCGAACAAGGTTTCGGACCTTACGAACCTTGTCTTTATCGGGCCTCCTGCGGGGTTGCGGCGCGCATTTACAGCGGCAGGATGGCAACAGACCGATGAGCTGTATGCGGGCTCGACCTTCCGCACGGTGAAGACGCTGACGGGCAACCAGACATACACGCAAGCGCCGATGTCGGTGCTGCTGCTCGACGAACGGCCGCCGATCTTCACGCTGAGCAAGACGACGAATACGTTTGCAGCGCGGCATCATCTTCGCGTGTTTCCGACCGAAGACCGCTACGACGGGAAGACGGTGCTGACCTCGTCGTCGACGCAGGATATCGGGATTGCATTTTCGAGAAAGCAGAAGACATTTATCCATGTGATCGACCAGCACATCGACAATGAACGCTCGAAGGTGGTCAACGATCTTATCTTTACGGGCTGCGTGGAGAGTCTGGACATGGTGGAGCGTCCGTGGGTTCCACGCGATGCGTACAACTCCACTGGAGACCGCTTGCTGACGGATGGTGAAGCGGCGGTGCTGAAGATCAACAACTGCGACAATCCGAGGGTGACTCCGGAGACGGCCGCTCCGCGACCGAACCGCCTGGAGAGATCGACGCGCGACACCTCCCTGATCGTCCGCAATAGCTTTTATCGCGGCAACCTTATCTACCAGGGTATCTCGGGTGGCTTGAAGGTTCGGGACTTTATGCGCAGCTCAAGCGAGCTTCCCCAGGATACCGGGGCGTGGCGCAAGACCGATGCTTCCGGCTCGGACTACAGAGGCTATGGGAGCAATCCTGGGTTGCAACGCAGAGCGCCCGGAGACCAGAGTATGGCCCCCAGTCCAGAGGACCTGGCCGAGATCCGGAAGGCCAAGGAAGATCATAAGTGGGACCCGCCGCGATACGAGTTCGCCTTGCAAGGCGGCTACATGCACATGAGAGAAGGCTATCTCTCTGCCGTTGGAATTCTGGACATATCGTCAGATCCGAAGAAAGATGCCTACTTTCTCTTTCTTGCTGACGATGTAGGGGACGGCTGGGCTGCGGGTGGATCCGTGACGGTCAACAGCTGGAAACACTTCTCCAACGAGTTTTCTTACTTCCGGCAGCAGGTGAAGTACAGGTTGGGCACGGCGGATGTGACGATTCCTCCGGATACGGATGTCGTGATTGACGAAAATGACCTCGATATCATTCCGGTTGGCCTGGTGACGCGTCAGTTCGAATACAACCTGCTGATTCATCCGACACGGCCGACCTCGCGATGGCGGCCCTATGCGGCTGTGGGACCCGTGTTGCAGCTTGTGGCGTTGAATGGCGCTCCCTTGAAGAAACCCGCGGGTCCGTTCACACTGGGTCTGAAGAATATTGGCCTGCTTAAAGCGGCATTCGACTTCGGCAATACGCCTCCACTGGATGGTGGTGGAATCTTCCAGATCGGCCTACAGTATGGCGGGGGAATTAAGTACAGAGTGACGCCGCGCATTATGCTTCGGGCAGACTTCCGAGAGACGTGGAGCAAGAACCCTGACATCATCGCGAACAGCTACGAGGGCTTCGACTCGCATGACCTGGATGCGACGTATGACACGATGATCATTCGTGAGGGGCCAGAGAAGAAATTTCTCCAGGACCGTTTCACGATGGGAATCGCATTTACCTTTTAAAAACTAAAGCATAAAGCCCGCAGCACGTGCGGGCTTTATCGATTATGCGTCTGCAATTCCCGGGTCAGGAGTATCGATTCCGAGTGCCGTTTGCCAGGGCATTGAGGTGGTCCTGTTCGTCACGGAGAATCTCACGAAGTTCCTCTCCAAGAGTGAATTCAGTTCGTTGGCTTGTTTGACGCGGCGGCGATAATTACGAATCGTCTCCTTCTCGTTTTCGAGATCGAAGCAGAGCCTATCCGATGGGATGCAGAAAAGAGAAGGCAGCGTTCGCTGCCCTTTGTGGATGGGTGATTATTCAGCAAGCGCGGGATAGTCGGTATAGCCGTGGGGTCCGGGAGCGTAGAAGGTATTCGGCTCTGGCCGGTTGAGCGGGGCGTGCTTCGCAAAGCGGGTGGGCAGGTCGGGATTCGCGA
Organism: Edaphobacter sp. 4G125; assembly: GCF_014274685.1. Lineage (NCBI taxonomy): Bacteria > Pseudomonadati > Acidobacteriota > Terriglobia > Terriglobales > Acidobacteriaceae > Edaphobacter > Edaphobacter albus. Next base: position 257,403 of record NZ_CP060393.1, on the reverse strand, counting down.
TGAAGAGCTTGCCGAAGGCTACGGCGTCTGCCCTTCCTTCGTCGAGCAACTGCTGACCGACCTTTTGGTCGATGGCTTCATTGGCGACGAAGATTCCACCAAAGAGCTGCTTGAGATGGGGCCCAAGGGAGTCAGGGCCGACGTGCTCGCGCGCTGCGATGAAGGCAATTCTGCGCTTGCCAAGTTCAGTAGCTGCGTAGCTGAAGGTCGCGGTGAGGTTCGAATCGGAGATACCGTGCGAATCGCCACGGGGAGCAAGATGAACACCGACTCGCCCTGGGCCAAAGACCGAGATGGCAGCATCGGTGGCCTCGAGCAACAACCTTGCGCGATTCTCAATGGGGCCGCCGTACTCATCGGTGCGATGGTTGGAGCCGTCCTGCAAAAACTGATCGAGCAGATAGCCATTGGCGCTATGAAGCTCGACTCCATCAAAGCCAGCAGCTTGCGCGTTTTGTGCACCACGGCGGAAGGCTTCGACAACCTGTTTGACCTCGTGGGTTTCAAGTGCGCGAGGAACAGGATACGGACGTTGCGGGCGCAAGAGGCTGACGTGTCCCGTCGCAGCGATGGCACTGGGAGCTACAGGAGCCTGGCCGTTGAGCAAAGAGGGGTCGGAAATGCGGCCGACATGCCAGATCTGCGCAAAGATGTGTCCGCCTTTGTCGTGCACGGCCTTGACGATGGGCTTCCATGCCTCGGCCTGTTCGCGCGACCAGATGCCGGGAACGTTCTGATAGCCCACTCCCAGGGGATCGACCGGAGTCCCTTCCGAGATGATCAGACCGGCCGATGCGCGCTGCGTGTAGTACTCGGCCATGATGGGAGTTGGGATGTGGTCGGGCGTGCCGCGAAGGCGTGTGAGCGGCGCCATAAAGATGCGGTTCGAAAGCTGAAGATCACCGACTTGAATGGGATCGAAGAGTGAGGGCATGATGACTCCGTAATTTATTTACGGATAGTTCGATGATTGGCGAACGATGAAAGATTCGAGATCCTGATCCGCTTGCTAGCTTAGCCGACGTTGTTTAGAGCCTGAATCACTTTGCTATGTTCGTGCAGGATGGCCGGACTCTCCTGCAATAACGTTAGATAGCGCTGGCGAAAAGCGTTATCTGGCGCATCTGGTGCGAACAGAGCGGAGATGGCTTGTGCACCGGCAACTTTCTCTTCGTCTGTGGTTTCTTTCTCGTCGAGAAGCTCGTCGATGCTCGTGATGGCAGTCGTTAGTGGTGCGATCCAGCGGAAGTTTGTACCGCTAATCAACTCCTGCAGAAATGCCGCAGGCGTAATCGGTCCAACGGTCTTTTCATATGCGGCACGCTCATGATCAAGAATCGACTTATGCAGCGTCAGCAATGGCCTGCGAACGTCCTTAAGAAATTGAACAGCGCTTTGCTCGTTGAAGTTTTTCATTCCGCCACCCTTTGATCGAATCTGCTCCGTAAACATTGAACGGCCACCGATCGTTCGTGGCCGTTCAAAATATAGTACCTTTCCTGGGTTTCTAGAGCGGGAACTGCTTTAGCCAAGCCTTGAAGTCTGCGCCCAGCTTGTCGTGCTTCAGTCCGAACTCGACTGTTGCCTTGAGGAAGCCGAGCTTGTCGCCGGCATCGTGGCGTTTGCCGTCGTAAGTGAAGCCAAAGACCTTCTCATACTTCAACAATGCCTTGATACCGTCTGTGAGCTGGAGTTCACCGCCAGCTCCGGGAGTGATCGTCTCGAGCATCTCGAAGATGCGTGGGGTGAGGATGTAGCGGCCAATGATGGCGTTCTGTGAAGGAGCCTCTTCCGGCTTTGGCTTTTCGACCATGTCGCTGACGGCGAGCAGGCGCGGGTTCTTTGTATCGGGCGTGACAGCGAGGCAACCGTAGGCGGAGATGGCATCGCCTTCGACAATTTCAGATCCAAGGATGGACGAGCCCGTCTGCTCGAACGCCTCGACCATCTGCTTCATGCAGGGAATCTTTGCGTCGACGATATCGTCGGGAAGCAGAACTGCGAAAGGCTCATCGCCGACGATCTCTTTTGCCTGAAGCACGGCATGTCCCAGACCAAGCGGTTCGGATTGTCGCGTGTAGATAATTTTCGCGATCTTCGAAACAGAACGAGCGACCTCAAGCAGCGCAGTTTTGTTTTTGGCAGCAAGCGTGGCTTCGAGCTCGAAGGACTTGTCGAAATGATCTTCCATCGTCGTCTTGCCGCGTCCGGTGACGATGATGACCTCGGTGCAGCCCGCGGCAACGGCCTCTTCAACGCCGTATTGGATCAGTGGCTTGTCGACGAGGCAGAGCATCTCTTTGGGAGTGGCTTTGGTTGCCGGCAAAAAACGGGTTCCGAGTCCTGCTGCGGGAATGACTGCTTTACGAATCTTTTTTGACATGTATGGGGAAGGTTTCCTATGGTCGTAAATTCATTTCTCTTACTACAAGAGTATCGATCTATAGCGATCGTCTTTTAAAGACTCTTAAGTTTTTGGTGATAAAAGCCTTTTCCGGGTTGCCTGAACGGCAAACTCCTACAGCACCGGCGAGTTATCGTGCAGCATAGCCTTACGGATCACCTTAATAGGCGCAAAACCCTGCCGCATGAAGTCGTCATGAAAATTCTGCAAGTTGAAGGCTGATCCCTGCTTCTTTTTCAGATCTTCTCTCAGTTTCATGATCTCGAGCTTGCCCAGAGTGTAGTAGAGATAGGTTGCATCCGCGGTTCCGCGTTTGGTTTCGACCAAGCCCACGGAGCGGGATTGGTACCCCTCCTTCACGAAGAAGTCCACAGCCTGATCGATCGTCCACTTACCGTCCGGCTCGCCTAACCCTGTGTGCAGCTTGATGGAGTTGACGAAGCGAGCGTCACGGAGCAACGCATCCTGTAACTGGCCCAGGCGGATCAGTTTCGCTTCGCGCACCTGATCCGGAGTGGCGTTTGCAGGTGGCGCCGCATATCCCTCATCAAGCATCATCTGCTCGGTATAGTGAGCCCATCCCTCAATGTTCGAGTTTGCACCGATCAGCTTGCGAATCTTCGACGGAAACTGATTCTGCCAGAGGAACTGCACGTAATGGCCCGGATAGGCCTCATGCACGCTGGTGGAGATGATGGTGCCGGTGTTGAAGCTCGCCATGTGTTCGGCAACGTGCTCGGCTGTCCAATCCTTTTCCGGGAGAGTCACGTTGAAGTAAGCCTTAGTGGAACGCGTCTCGAATGGTCCTGGCGGGTCCATTGAAGCAAAGGTTGTGGCGCGCATGAAGGGTGGAGTCTCTTCAAGAGTGGGCTGCACGTCACTGGGAATGGTGATGATGTTGTGCGCGCGGATGAAGACGATCAGCGAGTCGAAGGTGTTGTGGAAGGAGTCGAGCAGTTTGTCTGGGGCAGGGTGAATCGTGGCAAGCTCAGCCAGTACCTCCTGCGGAGTCTTATTAGGATCGACTTCTTTGGCGATACGGGCAAACTCGGCCTGGTTGCGATGCAGATCGTCAAAGGCGACCTGCAGTAGACGATCCAGAGGAATATCGACCATCTCGTCGTAGGAAAGTTTTTTAGCAAAGGTATCAGCGCCGAGTCGGTAATCGCCGTTAGAACGAGGCAGCAGATCCGTCTTCATCCATGCGGCGTAGTCCTTCAAGGACTGGATGACGGCGGCATTGGTACGAGCGAAGTCCGCCTTTGCTTTTGTATCGTCAGCCTCGGCAAAAGCAGCAGGAACGTCGTTCTGAAAGAAGCTGACAAGACCGTCGATTTGTTCGAGCGCGATCTCCGTAAAGATACGTGGAGGATTCTTGAGATTTTTGCGGGCCTCAATAAAGACCTGCGGGATCTGCTTCTCGCGCTCAACAGTGGCACGTAGGCGCGTGTTCACGGGAGCGAAGGGCCGCTCCATCAAGACAAAGATGGAGTTGGTGATACCGCTGGAATAATTGTCCGGGTTCTTTTCCCAGTTCCGAATCACTTCCAAAGAAAGAAGTTGGGACCGAATGCTGTTGAGCAGAATCTCGCGGTCGGCGGCAACGGAGGCGTCCAGCCCATCGGCGGGAATCTCTTCGATCTTCTTCTCGTAGGTGTGCAGAGCGGCAACCTGCTTCTGAACCGCGGCGGCAGAGTAGTCCTCAAGATGTATGTCGTACTGATGCAATCCGGCCTGTGTGCCATACGTGGGCGAAAAGTGGAAGAGGACATCGGAGAAGTACTGATCGGAGACGAAGCGGAAGGTCTGGGCTGCGCCATCGGCGGTGACCCTTTGGGCTGGAGCAACAGGAGAAAGCATAGCGATTCCAAACAGGGCAGTAATGAGCTGACGTATGGCCATGGTCGTCTGCAAGCAGTGTAAGCTACCGGACGGGTGCCGCCTGCAAAACGAAGAGGGATAGATTACCGATTGGTAAGTTGGGAAGAATCAGGCTGCTTTGCAGGGATAAGCGGCTCTACGCCATACCGATGCATCACCTTTCCGATCGAGGCCAAATCGGGATCGCCAGGACGGTAAAAGGCTGCAATCTCACGATAGTATTCCGGTCCCATCACACCAGGGGTTTGCAGGCAGATGACCCTTGCGACTTGATCGTGCAGGTTAGCAAAGAAGTGTGGAGATCCTCGAGGAATGGAGAGGCTTTCGCCTGGATGAATCAGAAGGATTTCCCCGTTTATCGTCCAGGTGGTGATGCCGTCCATGCCGAGGATCCACTCGTCATAGTGAAGATGCGTATGGGGAACGACGACACTGGCCGCGGGAGGAATGGTGAGCTCAAAGACGTCCAGCGCATCAGCAGTTTCGTGGCGTGTCTGGAGGAACGTAATATTCATCCCGCCTACATGGATGGTCTCGTGCATGCGCGGCCTCCGTCCGATGTTGAAGGCGATCATACTGCGGAACGTTGCAGTGTGCAGCACAAAATTACATTGATACAGGGCTTGACGGTTCAGCATATCGCATGGGGAAGGCGGCACTCCTGTCGAATCAAGAACTTTGCTGTATGCCGTTATTTTTCTGTATTCCTCAATTGGTCTATCTGTATTCACTCATTCGTCTTCTGTATCCATTGCTCTTGTGGCCTTTGTCCTCCATCATGGAAGAGGAATGAATGCTGATCTGAATCTCGCTACGCTCTCGACGGAAACCCGTAACCCACGCACCACCCACATCGACCAGCTTTCGACACTGGAGATGCTGACGGTCATCAACCAGGAGGACCAGAGCGTTCCTTTGGCGGTTGCGAAGGAACTTCCGCAGATCGCGCAGGCGGTCGACGAGATTGCCCGGCGTTTCGAACGAGGAGGCCGACTGTTTTACATCGGAGCTGGAACGAGCGGTCGCCTGGGTGTGCTGGATGCCAGCGAATGCCCGCCGACCTTCTCGGTGCCGCCTACCCTGGTGCAGGGGCTGATCGCTGGAGGTGATTCGGCGCTGCGCAAGTCGAGCGAAAAGTCAGAGGACTCGCGCGAGCAGGGCGCGTTGGACCTTAGTACAGCGGGTTTTAGAAGGAACGAAGCGCCGGACACCCTCGTCGGGATCGCTGCCAGTGGTCGCACACCGTATGTGATTGGAGCGATGGAGCATGCCAAAATGATGGGCGCATTGGTGATCTCGCTCACCTGTGTGGAAGGCTCAGAGATGGCACAGATTGCAGAGATTGCTATCGCTCCAGTGACTGGTCCCGAGGTGGTTACCGGTTCCACTCGTCTTAAGGCGGGCACTGCGACCAAGCTGGTGTTGAATATGCTCTCAACCGGCGTGATGATTCGGACCGGAGCGGTCTACGGCAACCTGATGGTGAATGTGCAGCCGACCAACGACAAGCTGATCGATCGTGCCCAAAGGATTATTGCAGAGGCCACAGAAGTGGATCGGACAACAGCTGCGGAACTACTTACTGAGGCAGGCAGCGTGAAGGTGGCGATTGCCATGCAGAAACTTGGCTTGGATCGCGCGTCTGCCGAAACAAAGCTCGCTGCGGCAGGCGGAAGTCTTGCCCGTGCGCTGGCTTAAGCCATTTTTCCACTCTGCGATCGTGATCCCCGAAGCCTCTCTACGAGTATGGGTTTCGGGTGTTGCGCCAAGTGGTCGTCCGTTACAACGCAGTTTCGTCCATGGGCCTTCGCTCGATAGAGTAATCGATCGGCACGCTCCAGCATTGCTGCCAGCGAGTCTTCTGGCCGCCGCTCTGTTACGCCCGCACTCGTTGTCATTGTAATGAGCCGACCATCGTAATGAATGCGCATCTGCTCCAGGCTGTATCGCAGGTTTTCTGCCAGTGCCGCGGCGCTATCTCTATCCATCCCTGGCAAGACCAGCACAAACTCCTCGCCCCCGGTGCGTGCAATCACATCATCAGGACGAAGAGTCTCCTTCACCAGTTCTACGAAAGCGCAGAGTGCAACGTCGCCGCCGCCATGGCCATAGGTGTCGTTCACGCGCTTAAAGTTGTCGAGGTCCACGGCGATCGCTGCCAAAGGCCTTTCTGTCTGTAGGCTCAGGTCAAACTTCCGGGAGGCATACTTCATCAACATGCGGCGATTCAATGCGCCTGTCAAAGCATCCACGCCAGCAACATGTGTAACGTTCGCATGCATCTCCAACACAGTGAACAGCGTGTACATGAGCAGCAAACAATAGGCAACAAACAGAATCACCAACATGGAATACATCCATCGTGGGTCCTGCCACGGTGTCGTTATACCTACCGCCGAATTTTCTCGAATCGACAGTACGCACCGGTAAAGCAACATCACAAAGTTAATCCCCACCAAAAAAGCTGTCAGTCGTGCCGGTATCGCAAAGCGCTCATTCTTTTGCCGCCACAGTACCAATATCGTAGCGAGGCAAATGCCGAGTACGGGTAGGCCGATCACACTGAACGACCAGTTCCGCATCTTGAGTAGGAACATGAAGGGATAAACTGCCATTGTCGCTGCCATCGGAATCAGCCATCCCCATGCACGGAATGGCCTGCGCACCACAAACCAGCGGAACCCCAGAAACATGGCGAAAAAGGCCAAAACGTTTAGTTCATTGGCGAGGCAAACCGTATACAGTCGCGGAATATGGCCATTTAGGCCCTGTAGAGCTGTCTTGATGAACTCAATCAGCGTTGACGCAGCGAACCACCGAGCTCCAATTACGCAACGATCTGCAAGGGAGAGCGCAAACAATGCGATCGTGAATAACCCGACGGAGACCAGGAAGGAAATGTGAGACGTGGTGTAGTCCATGCAAGGCCCATGCTATACATCTGTGTACTTTATTCTTTCTTCCGTAGGGAAGGATATTCCACATCTGTAGCCTTCTCAAGGAGATATGCAGGAATTTTCCTTATTTCCGCGCTCCAATGGTTAAAACAGGCTGAGCTTCCGAGGCATCTCGATTCCCAGGTGCTCATAGGCCAGACGCGTTGCCACGCGGCCCCGTGGCGTGCGATCGAGAAAACCAATCTGGATCAAGAATGGCTCATAGACTTCCTCGAGAGCGTCCTGCTCCTCGGCCAGAGCTGCAGCCAGCGTGTTCAAGCCGACTGGGCCGCCATCGTACTTTTCGATGATGGTGCGGAGCAGTCGGCGGTCGAGCTCGTCGAAGCCGTGGGCGTCGACCTCCAGCAGCTCGAGCGCCTTGCATGCCGTATCGCGGTCGATCTTTCCTGCCGCGCGAACCTGTGCGTAGTCGCGCACGCGACGCAACAGACGATTGGCAATACGGGGTGTTCCCCGCGAGCGCATGGCAATCTCCGCTGCGCCATCGTGATCGATCGGAACGCCAAGTACCTCGGCCGATCGCTCCACCACAAAGCGCAATTCGTCGTCGGTGTAGAACTCAAGCCGCAATAAGATGCCGAAGCGCGATCGCAACGGCGAAGAGAGCAACCCTGGGCGTGTTGTCGCGGCCACGAAGGTGAAGGGCTTGATGTCCATCACATGCGTACGCGCTGCCGGACCCTGTCCAATCATGATGTCGAGCTTGTAGTCCTCAAGCGCGGTGTAAAGCTTCTCTTCCAGCACGGGCTGTAGCCGATGAATCTCATCGAGAAAGAGCACCTGCCTGTCGCGGATGTTGGTGAGGATCGCCGTCAGGTCGCCCTGAATCTGCAATGCCGGTCCCGAGGTTTGCTGGAAGCCGACCTCCAACTCGTTGGCGATGATCGTTGCCAGCGTCGTCTTGCCCAATCCCGGAGGCCCAAAGAGGAGCACGTGATCCAGTGCTTCGCCACGTGATCTTGCCGCTTCAAGTGCGATGGCAAGCTGCTCCTTGGCCTTGGTCTGGCCGATGAACTCGTTGAGACGCGTGGGTCGCAGTTTCAGATCGAAGGCGGCATCGTCATCTACGCGTCCTGCAGAAACCAGACGCTCGGCTTCAGACTTTGGACCGTTCAGATTGATCTTCGACTTGGTCTTTGAAAAATCCACTCAAGGCGATAGTAAGGCGAACATCACGACGAAGCAACCGAGATACACGTACATGTACTGCTCTGATACCGTAGCTTCTATGGATCGTCGTCAACTTATCGCTGGTACAGCCGCTATGTCTGCTCTCTTCGCTACCTCGTCCCAAGCTGCCGCCGCAACACCACTGAGCTTCCTGGAGCTCACCACATGGCGCCTGCACAATAGTGACGAGTCGCAGGTCAAGCGCGTCTCGGACTACCTTGAGAGCGGACTTTTCCCCGCGCTCACCCGCGCGTCTTCCAGGCCGGTCGCTGCTCTTGCAAATCTTATTGGCCCCGACGGTCCTTCCATCCTGGCACTCACTCAGCACACCAATCTTGCTGCCATGCAGCAGGCTCTTGCTGCGCTCGAAACTGACGACGCGCATCAGAAGGCGCTCCAGGCGCTCAACGATGGCCCTGGCCTCCCCTTCGTCACGATTGAAAGCAGCTTGCTACAGAGTCTCGCTATCCTGCCTGCGGCTGTTCTTCCTAACGATGCCGCCAGCCGGCCACCGCGCATCTTCGAACTTCGTACCTACCAGTCGCAGTCTGTGCCGGCGCGTCAGAAGAAGTCAGGGATGTTCAACAACGGCGAGATCGCGACTTTTCAGCGCCTGGGGATGCGACCTGTCTTCATTGGTGAATCTGTGATTGGCCCGCGTCAGCCAAACATCACCTATATGCTCTCGTTCGATTCGCTTGCCGAGCGGGAAAAGCTCTGGCATGCCTTTGGCTCGGACCCCGAGTGGAAGAAACTCAGCGCTCCGCCTGAGCTCAAGGACTCGCAGATTGTCGCCAACATCAGCAACACGATGTGGCGTCCGCTGCCGTTCTCGCCCCTGAAGTAAGGAATTACCAGCTTCGCCACCGCAATGCCGGGTTTTTCCAGTTCCGGCTCTTTGCCATTCCTCCAATACGTTACGGAATGACAAACAGAGTTTTACGGTCACATTTTGGAGACCACAAAGAGTCCACCGGAAATCGCCAGCAGGTCCTCGACGACGGCAACCACAAAATCGGGCAGGTTCATGTGAGTTACCAACCCATGCCGGACGTTGTAGCCGACGAAGGCCCCCGTGATCCCTCCGAGCGAGCCCAGCAGGATTCCCACAGGAACTCCTTTTCCTGCGCTCATGGCGAGGGCCGCACCGCAGAGCCCCCCGGTGATGATACGAGCGATCAGTCCAACGGGGGCTGTTCTGGCAGGAGTCTTCGGAAGCTTGTCTACGATCAGTTCTCCGATGGCAAACAGGGTGAAGATTGAAAGAGCCGCGATCGTGTCCAGAAAAGCTAAAGGAGTCTTTTCCAAGTGAATCCATTGCACGTATGCCGTCGCACAAATGATGGCGGGAGCCATCATGGAGCGCAGTCCGGCGACACACCCGATCAGAAAACAGAGTAGGAGCAGTGAAGAGTACATCCGTTCCCATCCTTTCTACAACGGAACTGGCAGGTCATTGTCGCCCAAACCCTTGAATAAACGCAAAGTTTCTTCTTATGGACGCCGGTGAATACGAATGTGCGGCCCTGATCACTGCCTGGTTTAGCGAAATTGCACAAGATGCTAGGCTGAAGACGGATGCAAGTCCCACCCAAAGCCCTGCGATTGAGCCGTCAACGCCTCTGCATCTCCACACTCTCAGCCTTCGCTTTTGTTCTGCTGCTGACGTCTTGCGCCAGTCCTGGTCCACCGCATCCACCCTCGCTTCATCTGTCTGAGGTGGTTACGGACCTGACGGCGGACCGGGTCGGCGAGGGCGTCCATCTCCGCTGGACGACGCCGCAGCGTACGACCGATGGCCTCAAGGTTCCTTCTCCGCTTACAGCGGAGATCTGCCGTGAGATCTCTCCAAAGCCCGAGGCGGCTCCGGTAAAACCTTCGCGACAAACCCTGCCGCTTCAGGAGGCGCCCGGGTGCAGCATTGTGCTTCATCTTACGGTCAAGTCCGGCGTAACCGAGGCCGACGACCAGTTGCCCGCGGCTCTCACGCATGATCCGGTCGTGCTGCTTGGATACCGTATTCGCATTCTGAACCCACAGGGGCGATCGGCGGGTATCTCGCGAGCAGCTTTGGTACCCGCGGGTGAGGCGCCGCCTATGGTGATGGGATTGAAGGCGACACCGACCCGCACCGGTGCGATGGTAGAGTGGCAGCCTTCGAACGCAATCTCTGTCATGGAATTGGACCGCACGCTTCTCTCGGTACCTACCGCTAAGACATCCAAAAAGGCTGCGGTCGCTCTTCCTGAAGAACAGCCGATCGAGGTGAAACTGCGCGCCGCTAATCCCGATGCTGATTCTGTTGATCATGGAGGAACCATGGATCGCACAGCCATTCGCGGACAGCAGTATCGCTATCGCGCTCAGCGCATCCGAACGGTCGAGATCGGCGGCGACAGGTTCGAGCTGCGTGGAGAGCTTTCTGCCCCGATCACCCTGATCATGACGGATCATTTTGCTCCGGCAGCCCCCACCGGACTGGCGGCTGCTCCCGGAACAGAGGGCGCTACTGCCACAATCGATCTCTCCTGGCAGGCCAATACGGAGACTGATCTGGTCGGATACAACGTCTATCGTCGGGAGGGCTCCTCGGATGTGTTCCGTCGGATCACGACGACCCCAGTTGTTGGTCCTGGATTTTCCGATGCGACAGCGTCGGTGGGCCATACCTACATGTACCGCGTAACTGCCGTTGATGGCACTGGAAACGAGAGTTCACCTTCCAACGAGGTCACCGAGACGGCCAGGAAGTTTTGAAATATTCTTTCGGAGAAGAAAGGACAACCGCCGATGAAGTACTGCAGGTACCTCTCAGATGGAGTTGCTCAGTATGCCCTGGTTGAGGAGCGGGACGGACTCCTTTGGGCGGTGCAGTCGATGGCTCCCCCTGAAGAGGACCTTGCGGCTTGCCTGGCCGCTTTGAACCAGCCTGCGGACAGGGCATTTACTCCTACGCCTCTCGCGAATCTCTCTTTATTACCGCCGGTTACGCCCTCCAAGATCATCTGTATCGGTCGTAATTACCGCGAGCACGCCGCAGAGCTGGGCAATGAAGTGCCAAAGGAGCCATTGCTCTTCCTCAAGCCGCCGTCGTCGCTGCTTGCTCCGGGAGGTACGGTGAAGATGCCTGCGCTTTCGAAGCGAGTGGATTACGAAGGTGAGCTGGCAATCGTAATCGGTCAACGCTGCAGCCATCTCAGTCCTGCCGAGGACCCGCTCGATTACATTCGTGGTTACACCATCGTCAACGACGTCACAGCGCGCGATATTCAAAAATCGGATGGGCAATGGACGCGGGGTAAAGGATGGGATACCTTCTGCCCCGTTGGTCCTATCGTCTCCGATGAGATAGATCCTCTTGACGGCGATCCGGTCACAGTAACGACACGTCTCAACGGCCAGGTGAAGCAGAATGGGTCGACGGCTGACCTGATCTTTCCTTTAGATTTTCTGCTGCGCTACATCTCAGCTTCGATCACGCTTGAGCCGGGTGACCTGATCCCTACCGGTACGCCTGCGGGAGTAGGACCGGTGCAGACCGGCGATACAGTTGAGGTGGAGATCACCGGACTCGGCGTGCTGAAGAACAGTTTCAGCGCTGAATAATCCTTTGATATGAACGGGTTAAGCCATTGCCTCTAAATAGGCGTAAATCCTGTATTTTGAAGGTCTTTTTATCATTGTCCCGGTACCGGGGGCCTGCGTAACGCTTCACAGCTTGATAAAATCAAAGTAAGCAGCGAAGGAGTGCAAAGATTATGGCGACAATTCTCGAACAGCTTCGTGGCATGACCACTGTGGTCTCCGATACCGGCGATATCAACGCCATCAAGCAGTACAAGCCGACGGACTCCACAACCAACCCATCTCTGATTCAGGCTGCTGCCGGCATGCCGGAGTACCAGTCCATCGTTGATGATGTGCTACAGCAGGCACGCAAAAATGCAGGCCCGAGCGCGACCGATGAGCAGGTTGCTGGGCTGGCCTTCAAGACCCTGGCCGTCGCCTTTGGCAAGAAGATTCTCGAGATTATTCCCGGCCGCGTCTCCACTGAGGTGGATGCCCGCATCTCCTACGATACGGAGAAGTCCATCGAGACGGCTCGCGACATCATTGCGCAATACGAAAGCGCCGGCATCTCTCGCGAGCGCGTTCTCATCAAGCTCGCCTCCACATGGGAGGGCATCAAGGCCGCCGAGGTTCTGGAGAAGGAAGGCATTCACTGCAACATGACCCTTCTCTTCGGCCTTCACCAGGCGATTGCCTGCGCCGAGGCGAAGGTCACCCTGATTTCCCCGTTTGTTGGCCGCATTCTCGACTGGTACAAGAAAGACACCGGTAAGGATTATGTTGGGGCGGACGATCCCGGCGTACAGTCGGTTACAACCATCTACAACTATTACAAACATTTTGGCTACAAGACTCAGGTGATGGGCGCGAGCTTCCGCAACACCGGCGAGATCGTCGAGCTGGCGGGATGCGATCTGCTGACCATCGCACCCAAGCTGCTCGGTGAGCTTCAAGCCGCAAGCGGAACGCTTGAACGCAAGCTCGACCCGGAGAAGGCCAAGACGATGAAGATCGAGAAGATCGTCGTCGACAAGGCGACCTTCGACAAGATGCACGCCGCCGATCGCATGGCAAACGACAAACTGAAGGAAGGCATCGAAGGCTTCTCGAAGGCGCTTGAGGATCTGGAAAAGACCTTGGCGAAGCGACTCCAAGAGATCGGCGAACCTGCCGCAGCACGTTAATTCTTCACAGATACAACTTAGAAGACCGCGTCCAGTGACGCGGTCTTCTTTATAACCTCCCCCTTTCCCGCCGGTCTGAACACGACAAAATACAAGACCACAAAGATTTCTGCCTTGCTGAAATTCTGCCGTTATCCGTCTGGACTGTTGCGACGCAGGCAAAAAGAATTCAGGGCGATGGCTTCGTTGCCGTAAACATGGGGTACGAATGGTTGAGACGGTACTTGCTGCAACGCCAGGAAGAGAATCGGCGGTTTCGCACGAAAAGAGGATGCCGCATATCCAGGCACTCGATGGCGTTCGCGGACTTGCGATCACTCTCGTTCTGCTGGTCCATCTGTTATGGTCCAGCAACCGGCCTACCGGGTCTTTTTTTATTGATCTTCTTCTGAAAGTTAAAAATGCGGGATGGATTGGGGTGGACCTGTTCTTTGCCCTCTCCGGATTTCTGATCACCGGAATCCTGTTTGATTCGCTGACGGGTAAACATTACTTCCGAAATTTTTACATGCGCCGGGCTTTGAGGATCTTCCCTCTGTATTACGGCGTTCTGTTTGTTCTTTTCCTCGTCTTTCGTCCTACATGGAATACAGGACGCCAGCTTTATGTGCTCCTGTTTTACCTTCAGAACACCTCTTTGTGGTGGCATGGATCTCAGGTTGCAGCGATCAAAGATATTACGGGGCATCTATGGTCTCTCGCTGTCGAAGAACAGTTTTATCTCGTTTGGCCTGTGATTGTGTTTCTCGTTCGAGATCGTAGAAAGCTGCTCTGGGTTGCGCTTGCCCTCGCTTTTACCGCTCCTGTAACCAGGATGATTTTGCTAGCACATGGAGCAAACTTTGAGGCAACCTACAAATTGACGATCTGCCGATCGGATGCTCTCCTTGCCGGTGGGTGGCTTGCTCTGGCAATTCGTGGAAAACATCGAGAGAGTATTCTACGCGCTGCTGCCCCAGTCTTCGGTTTGGCGGTGGTCGCTTGCCTGATAATCGCCTGGAAAACGGGATCATTCAATTGGGAAGATAACCGGCTTATCAATGGTCTCGGCTACAGCATACTTGCCCTCGCCAGCACTTCGCTGATCGCGATGGCGCTAGTACCCGGATCAAGAACAGCGTCGATAATGAACTGGTCCGTCTTACGTTGGTTGGGGAAGTACAGCTATGGCATCTATATCTTCCATCAGATGATGGGAGTGATCTATGCGGCATTTTTGCAAACACATATCCATTCCAGGGGAGGTCTTCACGCTGCGATTTTGATCTGCAACCTGATGTTGACGTTCCCTCTCGCGTGGCTGAGTTTTCGCTTTTACGAACGGCGGTTCCTTCGTCTCAAGCGATACTTCGGCCCCGCATAGATGGTTTAGTGGGAATGGCTGTGGCCGTGGTGGTGATGATCATGGGCACCGACCTCTTCCGGCTCGGGAGGAGAGCTGCAACCGTGTGTCGTCTCGCATCCGGTTGTCTCAAACTGGATCGTCGTGTGATTGATATGGAAGCGGTCGCGTAGACGACAGTTGATCTCGGTAAGGATGGAGGTACACTCCGACGCGGGCATCTCCGCAACGGTTACATGGCTGGCCAGTGCATGGGATTGCGCTCCCAGGCTCCAGATGTGAAGGTCGTGCACATCCAGCACTCCCTGAACGGACTGCATAGCCAGGCGTACGGCGCCGAGTTGCAGGTTTCTGGGCGTACCTTCCAGCAGGATGTTCAGTGTCTCACGCAGGATGCCGACGGAACTCCATAGGATCATCACAGCGATCATGAGCGAGAGAACGGGATCCACCCAGGACATTCCGGTAAACAGAATGGCTGCGCCGCCGACGATAACAGCAGCAGTAGAGAGCGTATCTCCCAGCATGTGCAGAAAGACGCTGCGAATATTCACGTCTCCGGAGAATTTCCATAGGAGCGCCGCGACCGTGCCGTTCATCAATACTCCGGCGACAGCGACCTCCATCATGATCTCGGGTTGGACCGCGACCGGCGAGCTGAGCCGCTGGATGGCTGTAACCGCGATCCAGACGGAGAGTACGACCAGCGTTGCCGCGTTTACGAAGGCAGCTAAAACTCCTGCGCGCTGATAGCCGAAGGTTTTTTCGTCCGTAGCGGGACGGCCTTGAAAATACACCGCCACGTAGGAGAGGACGATGGCGAGCAGATCACTGAGGTTATGTCCTGCTTCAGAGATCAGGGCCAGGGAATGAGCTTTGAGACCGAAGAGGAACGTTGCCAGAACATAGGCGGCAGTGAGGCCCATGGACGCCTTCAGGACCTGCTGCATCCGGCGGTTCGGGGTGGCGACCATGTGCATAGGTCAAGTGTAGTCTTCGCTAGCCACTTCGATCTACAGGATCAATCGGAGTTTGCTTGCGCATCGGGATGGGGATGTGTGGAGCTGAGTCGCAATCCGCTCCAGGCCTCGGCGACTACGATGCTATTCGCCGGATTATGTGGTTCATACCGCACCTGGATGGGAAGATCGGTTCGAATATCGCGAACCAGTTCGCCCAACGACGCGACATCCTGCGCTGCCTCATAGCTGACTCCAGCGATGCGGTAGTTATAGACGATGACCTGCCGGGAGGAAGAAGAGTCGTCCTGCTGGGTAAAAGGAGCCTCGATGATGCTGCCGTCCGTAATACGGCCATTCGCGGCGAGCAGGTCGCGGCGAGTGCGTTCAATCTCTTCCGCGGTGGGGCGAGGGCGACGAAAGAGATACCAGACAAGGCCTCCGACGGCCATCGTCGCAGCCGCTGTAAGGGCGGCATTCCGAGGAGAGCGCAGGGGAACCAAGAGGTATTCTGGCACGTTGGTGAACACGGCTGTCTACGCAAAGCATAGCCCAGGTCAATAATTTGCGGATAAACAGGTTGATTGGATGTTGCTTTTACGACAACAGCACACCTTTATGGGATGGTCAAAAGCAGTCCTTCGTCGGCGATATACTGGGATGTGAGCAAAAAACGTACCCCTTCGACCTCGCGATCCGCTTCCAACCCTGCTCAGCCCCTTGGTTCTGTTGCTCATCCGCTCGATCTGGCGGAGGGGCGCCGCATCCGTTCGACCACGGTGGTCTGCGTTCGGCGGGGAGATTCGGTGGTGATGGCTGCCGATGGACAGGTTTCGATGGGATCAACCGTGATGAAGCACTCCGCGAAGAAGATCCGTCGGCTCTACCAGGATAAGGTGCTTGCCGGATTCGCCGGTTCGACCGCCGATGCCTTCTCGCTCTTTGCTCGTTTTGAAACCAAACTGGAGCAGTACGCCGGCCAGCTGAGCCGCGCTGCTGTGGAGTTGGCCAAGGACTGGCGCACCGATAAGATGCTGCGTCAGCTTGAAGCGCTCCTGATCGTCGCTGATGCCAAATCGACGTTGATGCTTTCTGGAACAGGAGACGTGATCGATCCTGACGAAGGTATCTGTGCCATCGGCAGCGGCGGCAGCTTCGCTCTTGCCGCCGGTCGCGCCCTGCTGGAGAATACACAGCTCTCCGCGCGCGAGGTTGCCGAGAAATCAATGAAGATTGCCGGCGACATCTGCATCTATACCAACCAGAACTTTACGATTGAGGAGCTGAAAGCGAACTCATAGTGCTAACTTACTGACTCTCTTTCACCCAGGAGCTTCACCCGATGGCAATCTACCTACCCGGAACAGCAGAAGACCAAGCGCTTGCGCTCGACGAGATGACTCCGCGCGAGATCGTCGCTGAGTTGGACAAGTACGTCGTTGGCCAGCACGCCGCGAAACGCGCTGTTGCAATCGCGCTGCGTAACCGCATGCGCCGCCAGAAGCTCACTCCCGAGCTTGCCGACGAGATTATGCCGAAGAACATCATCATGATTGGGCCGACCGGCGTGGGCAAAACGGAGATCGCACGACGTCTCGCCAAGTTGACCAATTCTCCCTTTCTTAAGGTTGAGGCATCGAAGTTTACCGAGGTCGGCTATGTTGGCCGCGATGTTGAATCCATCGTGCGCGACCTGGTGGAGATCGCCATCGACATGGTGCGTGACGAGAAGCTCGAAGAAGTGGAGGACAAGGCCGAGCTCGCTGCTGAAGACCGCCTGCTCGATCTGCTTCTGCCGCCTACGCCCACGGCTTCCGTCACAACAGCGGCTACCCATGAGCAGGGAACCAACGTGATTCAGCTTCCGGCTTCTACACCTGAGTCTCAGACAGAAGACCGTCCCGGCGACCGCGAACAGCGCACCCGCGAAAAATTGCGCCAGCAGTTCCGCGAAGGGAAGCTGGACGACCGTATCGTCGAGATCGACGTGCGCGACCGCAACCAACCCAGCTTCGAGATCATCACCAACCAGGGCGCCGAAGAGATGGACATTAACCTGAAGGACATGATTCCAGGTCTTTTCGGGCAACGTACCAAGAAACGCAAAATGAAGGTCGCTGAAGCCTTCGAATATCTTGTGCAGGAAGAGGAGTCCCGCCTCATCGACATGGATCAGGTCACCCGCTTGGCCGTCGAGCGCGTCGAAGACTCCGGCATGGTATTCCTCGACGAGATCGACAAGATCGCCGGACGCGAGGGCGGGCACGGTCCCGATGTGTCTCGCGAGGGTGTGCAGCGCGACATCCTTCCCATCGTCGAAGGCACGACCGTCAATACCAAATATGGCATGGTTTCGACCGATCACATCCTCTTCATTGCTGCGGGAGCCTTCCACGTCTCGAAACCCTCGGACCTTATCCCCGAACTCCAGGGGCGTTTCCCGATCCGTGTTGAGCTGCAATCGCTCACCGTCGATGACTTCGTGCGCATCCTCACTGAGCCCAAGAGCTCGCTGGTCAAGCAGTCGACAGCTCTGCTGGAAACCGAAGGTCTCAAGCTGGAATTCACCAAGGAAGCCATCGCCGAAATGGCGCAGTTCGCCTTCCGCGTCAACGAGACGACCGAGAACATTGGCGCACGTCGGCTTCACACCATCCTCGAACGCGTGCTGGACGAGATCAGCTTCCAGGCGCCCGACCTGATGAAGGCTTCGCGGGCGCAGGCAACGGAAGAAGGCGTGGTCGCGCAGATCTCCGCCTCGACTCCAACCGCTTCGCCGCTCCCCGTGATTGAGCGCAAGACAGAAAGCGGGGCCGAGAAGGTGATCGTAGTCGATCCAGAGTATGTCCGGCAGCAGGTCGCCTCGATCGTGAAGGACCAGGACCTGAGCCGCTACATCCTGTAATTAACTATCTTTGCGGTAGAGCATGTCGCGGATGGCTTTTCGTCGAGCCTCGTTGGCTCCACGCTCGTACTCGCGCTCGGCGGCATCCGCCGCACGATTCTCGCCCGTGGAGGACTCATCCTCCATGCTGCACTCGGGACAGCGATTGGCAAAACCCGGTTTATCGGGCTTCAGCTCGAACTCTTCGTGACACACGACACAGACTTTGATTGGAAACGCCATTGCGCCTCTTATTTTAACGAGAAATGGACGTTTCGCTGATGTGGATTCCGCATCTTCCTCAGTGCGCTCGTTATCCAATCATTAGATTCATTCATAAAAATCGATCCTGGATCGACCCGGAAGTACACTAAAAACATACCCGTTATGAGCGAGATCTCCGTTACCGCGAGCTTTCCTGCCTCTGATGTATCGTCTGCATCCGAGTTTGAAGCCCCACGACTACAGGGGCCTTCGAAGGCGCTCTTTCGGGTGCTGGCTGCCATCAGCTTCTGCCACCTGCTCAACGACATGGTGCAGTCGCTGCTGCCCGCGATCTATCCCATCCTGAAAAGCTCGTTTCATCTGGACTTTACGCATCTCGGTTTGCTCACGCTCACCTATCAGGTCGTGGCCTCGCTGCTTCAGCCTGTGATCGGACAGTTCACCGACGCGCGGCCCAAACCCTATGCGTTGCCTGTTGGTATGACGTTTACGCTCGTAGGGCTGATTTTGTTGGCTGTTGCGCCGGACTTCACCTGGCTGCTGATCGCGTCTTCGTTGGTTGGCGTTGGCTCGGCGATCTTCCATCCGGAATCCTCGCGTATCGCGCGCATGGCTTCGGGCGGAAAACATGGCTTCGCGCAATCGTTCTTTCAGGTGGGCGGAAACACCGGCTCGGCGATCGGACCTCTGCTGGCCGCCTTCATCGTCCTGCCCCAGGGACAAAAAGGAATGGCATGGTTCGCGATCCCGGCCATCGTTGGAATCGTTGTGCTGATGCGCGTAGGCCGCTGGTACAAGGCACGGCAGGCTGAGTCCGCAAAGCGTAAAAATGAGGAGCGTCACGCCCACGTTCCTCTCTCACGCACAAGAATCTCTGTTGCCATCTCGGTCCTGATCGCGCTGATTTTTTCGAAGTATTTTTATCTTGCCAGCCTGACAAGCTACTACACCTTCTATCTCATTCAGCGTTTCCAGGTCTCTGTGCAGACCTCGCAGATCATGCTCTTCATCTTCCTCGGGGCGGTGGCTGCTGGAACGCTGATCGGAGGCTCGGCAGGCGATCGCTATGGCCGCAAGCTCGTGATCTGGTTCTCGATTCTCGGCGTGCTGCCGTTTACGCTCATCCTGCCCTACGCAAATCTCTTCTGGACAGGAGTTCTCAGCTTCATCATCGGCTTCGTGATTTCGTCAGCATTTTCCGCCATCCTGGTCTATGCGCAGGAGCTTCTTCCGGGCCGCGTCGGCATGATCTCCGGTCTCTTCTTTGGCGTCGCCTTCGGCATGGGCGGAATCGGAGCCGCGGTCCTGGGCAAGATGGCCGATGTGAAAGGAATCTTCTTCGTCTATCACCTTTGCGCTTACCTGCCTGCTATTGGTCTGCTCACAGGTCTTCTGCCGGATATCGAAACTCCCAGAAGAAGGCACGCGGCCTAGATCGCAAGCATTCTCAATCCAGATGCCTCCATCTGGTACCATCCTCCCGACTTCCAAAGAGGAGAATCCGGAGAGTTATGTCCTTCAGTACCAACCGTCGCAGCTTCCTCGTCGCTAGCGGTTTGACCGCGCTTGCTTCTACCCGCGCTTTCGGCGCCAACGAGCGCCTGCGCGTCGGCATCATCGGTGCCGGAGGCCGTATGAAGGGAGTGTTGGGTTCAGCCGACCAGACCGGTGTCCCTTTCGATATCGTCTCCGTTTGCGATGTGTATGGGCCGCGTCGTGCCGAGATCAAGGCTCGTTCGAATGCGTCAACCGCAACCGAACATGTTGACTACCGCGAGGTAACCGACGATAAGACGATCGATGCCGTATTCATCGCTACACCCGATCACTGGCATGTACGCATCGCAGCATCTGCGCTCGCCGCAGGCAAGGATGTTTATCTCGAAAAGCCTGTGACACATACGCTCGAAGAAGGGGCCGTGCTGACCAGGGCCGTGCGCTCCGGCAAACAGGTCCTCCAGTGCGGTATGCAGCAGCGTAGCTGGTCGCATTTTCGTAACGCAGTCGACCTGATTCAAGGCGGAGCGTTGGGCAAGATACCGCAGGTGCGTACTTATTGGTGGCAGAATTACGGCTTCAGCTGGGTACCCAAGCCAGTGGATCAGTCGCAGCTCGACTGGAATCGCTGGCTCGGTGGAGCGCCGGAACAGCCCTTTACGCTCGAGAAATTTTTCCGCTGGCGCTGGTTCTGGAACTTCGGCGGCGGAGCCATGACCGACCTCTTCACCCACTGGATCGACGTCGTCCACTGGGCGATGAAGTCCGACGAACCGACCACAGCCTTCATGCTCGGTGATAAACGCGTCTATCAGGACTGGGAGTGCCCAGACACGATTCAGGCCGCCTTCCGTTATCCCCATTTCGACGTCGTCTACGAAGGAATGATGGCCTCTTCAATTGATGATGGCGGCCTGGAGTTCCGCGGCACAGAAGCCACTTTAAAGCTCACTCGCAGTGGCATGACGCTTTACCGCGAAGGTGTCAGGAACGATAAGAACCCTGTACTACGAGAGGAGTCTTTCGAAGACGGTACCATTGCTCACACGCGCAACTTCTTTGACTGCATTAAGAGTCGCAAGGAACCCAATGCGCCTGTGGAGACCGGTGTTTCTGCGGCACGTGCAGGGCATATCGGGAATCTCGCCTATCATCACGGTGGCAAAACCGCCTGGCCGGTGAAGGCATAAGCTACCGGCGGATCAGTGCACCGGCAGTTATACGCGGAGCGCGATAGTTCAAAGTGGCATGTTGAGGACTGGGGTGCAGTACCTTCGATGCGCGCCCGTTCTCGCGCATATGAGCATCTGCTTCTGCCCAGCTGGGTAGCGTTTCGTCCGGCTGAGTAAAGTGCACTACCGAGGCCTCATCGCACCAATTCAGCAGATAGGGCATAACTCGCTTATGAGCTCCGCTTGTCATGAAGGCTCGCATACTCTCTTGCGAGTCCCACACTGTCATCGTCCAAAACGTCATGTTCCGATCAGTCAGAAGGGCACCGGTCACAAATCCCAGTGCCTTCCTCACCTGTTGACGGGAGCGCAGTGTGTGAACGGCAAATGAGGGGATGAAACGCAGTGACCGGACCCGCAATCGCGTTACGCTAACGAATGCCATCGAACGATCCCATACCCCTCCTCCAACTGGTGAAGGAGGGGTGATAACTTACTTACTTCATTACCGGCCGAAAGTTCAACTCCCGTACCCAGATATTTCGGAAGCTGATGGGCTCACTCTTGTCGCCGTGCGCCTGTAGCTTGATCGGGGCTTCATCGTACGCTTTGTAGAAGGGCTTTCCGATGTATAGCGTCTGCCCTTTCAGTTCGAAGTGATCCTGCACCAGCACGCCATTCATAAAGACTGTGGCATAGGCCGGCGTCTTTAGCGAACCATCTTCATTGAAGCGTGGGGCTGTCCACACGATGTCGTAGCTTTGCCACTCGCCTGGCTTGCGCGCCGGATTTGCCAGCGGAATCCCCTGCTTGTAGATCGCGCCCACCTGCCCGTTTACATAGGTCTTGTTGTTATAGTTGTCCAATACCTGTAACTCGTAGCCGTCGTCGCGCGGACCGGTCGAGGCCAGAAAAACACCGCTGTTGCCGCGCGCCTGGTCCGATCCCGTGATGTCCTTCGGTATCCTCCACTCGATATGGAGCTGATAGTCCTTAAACTTCTTCTTTGTCTCAATATTTCCGACACCCTTCTCTTTGCTGACAGTCAGGATGCCATTGTGGACATTCCATCTGGCCGGGGACTGGTCCTGTGCGGAAACCCACTCGTCCAGATTCTTGCCATTGAACAGTACGATCGCATCTGAAGGAGGGTCTGAATCGGTTTTGCCCGGCGTCACGATCGGAGGCACCGGCTCATACACCTCGGTGTCTTGATGCCGAGGCTTAGGGGCTGCATCCTGCGCGATGAGCTGAGTGGCCAGAGGCGCAGCCATTGCAATGGCAAGAGCGGGGACGAAGAGTGTAGAGGGCTTCCACAGAAGGTTTCGCATAGGTATCTGCCAAGATACACCGAAAAGGTTTCTCGTTGGAAACAACGCGTATATTGATTCGCCTCGCTAGCACGTAGCTTGTTATGGTTCCATGCAGCTTGCGTTTTGCGCATCCGGCAAAGTCACAAAGCTGATCGTTAATGGTGCAAAGCGCAGCGTACCTGCTTTGACGGCCTTTCCCTTGAGGGCAGGTATCGTTCCGTCCTGAGCTGCCTTCAACGCAATGCCATTGAGCAATACCTCTTTGCTGGACAGCGCCGGAGCCGAGAGCGTATAGAGCTCGCCCGCCAGAGGAAACTGGATGGTCTGCTCCTGCTTTTCATCCAGGTTCAGAACCAGCACCGAAACCCCGCCGCGGGAACCCTTCATGCACTGCGCGAACACCCGTAAATTTTCGGTTGGAGCAACGTCAGGATCCAGCACGCGCGTTCCCATAGTTCGCTTCCATAGCAGTGCAGCCCAGTAATTGGGCCGTGGCTCCAGGGTTTCTTCGTCCAGTAGACCGTAGTCGCTCGCCGCAAGTGTATTGTGCATTACAACCTTTACACTCTTCTGGGCCAGGGCGCCCAACTGATCGAGGAAGCGAAAGCTATCGACAAACTCCGCGGCCCACTTATCGCCTCCGCAGGCTGTCTGTCCGGTCTCAGTAAGCCACATTGGCTTACCTTGCAGATAAGCATTCCGGAGTTTCGCATAGAAGGCTTCTACCCTGTTCGCGCGATCCAGCCATTCAGCAGTAAGCGCATCCGTTGCAGTTGTGCCCATTGTTGCCGCAGGTCCCGCTGCACAGCGCTGCGAGACTCCTCCATAAAAGTGGTACGAAAACGCATCGAAGACAGGCCCAGTCGTTTTCATCAGATCTTCAGAGCTGAGCATTCGCATCTGCGAAGGGCCAACCAGTGTGACTCCTTCGCCCACTCCGCCAGGGCCCAGGAAGACCGTTGCCGGAGACTCGGCACGCAAAAACATCTTGAAAACCTTGACGTCTTTGCCAAATGCAGTCGCGTCATATCCTCGTGGAGCCCCACCAATCACTGCATACGTTGGTTCATTCATAAACTCCGCTGCCGCAATACGGCCGCCGATCTGCTTCGTGTAATCCAGCACCTCTTTTGCCTGCTGTGGCGTCCATACGCCATCAGCATCTCTTACTCCAGGACTGATAGAGAACGATGTGACGATTTGCGCATCCGTGGCACGAGAGAAGTCCACCACGCCTTTCCACTCGGCGCGTGTCATCACGCTGTTGAAGCCCTTCGGAGGCTCTTTCAGGGCGGGCTCATTGTTGTCCTGGAAATACGTGCTGTTTCGCCAGGTGCCGCTCACCCGGACATACGCGGGTCCCAGAGCCAAGGTGAGCTTACGTAGTCGAGGATTCTCCAGGTTGATCGGAGAACGATACTGGAACAACGCTGGGTCCATCCCTACCGTATGGTTTTCGTCTACCTGCGCCGTGCGCGCCGATTGTTGGGCCTCGATGTCTTTGTAGGGTTTCCAGAATCGCCCACCCGTAATTTCAACCGCCTCAATGTTGTAGGAGAGATATCGAGCATCCACCTGTCCAATACCAGGCATCGTCTGTGGCTTCAAGTCCGTCTGGCCGGAAGCTTCGCCAGGCACGATGGGCAACATCATGGCAACGCATGTCGCCGTAATTGCAGAGAACCTTACCCAGGGGTTGAAGCTCTTTGAATCTGCTTTCATCACGCCTCCTCGGACAAAAGATTGCGTTCTTGTTTTAGGGTCCTTGTTGCCGCTCGATAGTACGCGATGTCCGTGGCTACCATCAATGGAGTTGTTCCTTTCCATGTCTCAATCCGCGACCGCTTAAGGTCTGGCAGTTAGAATCGTGAAAGCATGATCGCTCACCTTCGCGGACGCCTGCTCTCCAAGACACCCAACCAGGCCATCATCGACTGCAACGGCGTCGGCTATGACGTCGCAATCTCGGTCACAACTTTCTCCGAGCTTCCCGCTGAGGGTGCTGAAGCCCAACTGTTCATCCATACGCATGTGCGTGAAGACCAGATTGCGCTCTTCGGTTTTGCGGATACTCAGGAGAAGCGTCTCTTCGAGCGGCTGTTGACCATCAGCGGTATCGGACCAAAGCTCGCTATCACCGTCCTGAGCGGAATCTCGTCCGACCGGCTCGTCGCTGCGATTCGTGGCGGAGATCATGCCACACTGACCAAGATCCCTGGGATCGGAAAGAAGACCGCCGAGCGGGTGGTGCTTGAGCTGAAAGACAAGCTTGACGATATGGCTGTGCCGCAAGCAGTCGCAGGCCCGCACCATGGACCCGCTGGGGACGATGCTCTCTCCGCGCTGGTCAATCTTGGATATGCTCGTCCTGTCGCCCAGAAGGCCATAGAGACTGCTATCGAAAAGGATTCCTCGGTCGCTGAAGACTTTGAAACCCTCTTTCGCGCCGCAATGGCTGCAATTCGTTAGGAATGATAACGTTCACGCTCTTGCGCAGCTGTTCCTCGTGGTCGAGCATACAAAGGCGTATATATAGAAGCGGAGGGGTTGCAGATGGCTACCGAGCGCGTAAAGGTCACCGTAGCGGTTACCGGCGGAATCGCAGCTTATAAAGCTGTCGAAGTCGTGCGCCAGCTTCAGGATGCGGGCTTCGATCCGCACGTGGTCATGACCGAAGCAGCCGAGAAGTTTATCCAGCCCCTAACCTTTTCCGCGATTACTGGCCACAAGGTGATCTCCAGCTTGTGGAGCGAAGATGCAGGCGCCTCCGGCGGTGAGGTTTCAGGCATTGAGCATATTAACGAAGCCCAAACCACTGCTGCCCTGATCGTCGTACCTGCAACCGCCAACATCCTCGCCAAATTTGCCCACGGTGTCGCCGACGACTTCCTCACGACAATGTATCTTGCGACCACCGCTCCGGTGATTGTGGCTCCTGCGATGAATGTCGTCATGTGGCAGCACCCTGCCACGCAGACAAATCTTGAGGTTCTTCGGCAACGTGGGGTAACTATCGTAGAACCAAACAGCGGTTACCTCGCCTGTGGGATGGTTGGCGGTGGTCGCCTCGCGGAGGAAAGCTCAATCGTCGCCGCAGTTGCTGAGGTGCTTTCGCATAACACCCCGCCATTGCAGGATCTTGCCGGGGAGACGGTTCTGATTACTGCGGGCGGAACGCGCGAGCCGATTGACCCGGTCCGTTTTATCGGGAATCGTTCCAGCGGAAAAATGGGTTACGCACTGGCTGCCCGCGCGCGATGTCGTGGGGCGCGAGTCATTCTGATTAGCGCACCTACATCGTTGCCAATGCCAGAGGGGTGCGAGATGATTCCGGTTACGACCGCCGAGGAGATGCGCTCTGCCGTGCTAGCCCGGTTTGGGGAAGCCAGTCTTGTTGTGATGGCTGCCGCCGTCAGCGATTATCGTGTTGCCGAGGCGTCGCTCCAAAAGATCAGGAGAGAAGGTCCCCGGACTCTCCAGCTTGAGCCGACCTCCGATATTCTGCGTGAGATTGTCGAGCGAAAGAAGCCGGGTACCCTCGTAGTGGGTTTTGCCGCGGAGACGGAGAACGTACTCGCTAATGGGCGAGCAAAGCTTGCACGCAAAGGTGTCGATGCGTTGGTCGTCAATGATGTTTCGGGAACTGTAACCGGCTTTGATTCAGATCGTAATGCCGGGTGGTTCCTGACTCCAGCGGAGACGACGGAACTGCAGGAAAGCACTAAGATCGCGATGGCGGACCGTATCCTAACCCAGGCGATCGAACTGCGTAGCGCGCGCCATAGCTCCATGGCCAACCGTTAGCTTCTTGTTTACCCGTGTGTATCAGTCGCGTAGGATGCTTCTCGTTTTTCATTGAGCGCATCTTCATAGCCTTTGTAAACCCGGTCGAAGACTGCGTCCCAACTGCATGCAAGCGCATAGGCACGTGTCGCGACTCGCATCTCGGTAAGGCGGTTCCGATCCTGCGCGAGAGCTGCGATGGCCGGGACGAAACCTTCATCCGGAACGATGAAACCGGTCTGCTGATCGCGCACGATGTACTTCGGGCCACCGTCGGGGGTAACAATCGCCGGCACGCCACTCGATAACGCCTCCAGCACAACATTACCGAAAGTGTCGGTGTGCGAGGGAAAGACAAAGATGTCCATGTTGGCATAGGCGCGGGCAAGATCGGCACCGCGAAGGACTCCAGGTAAATCTGCGTGGGTGAGCGCTGAGCGCAGAGCAGCCTCCTCCGCTCCATGACCTACGATCAAAAACCGGAAGTTCGAGATGCCACGCTCAAGGAGAGCAAGCTCAATCTGTGTCAGCAAGGCGACGTTCTTCTCGATCGACAATCTTCCGACATAACCCAATACCAGGGTGGAATCATCGATAGGCCGCGTGCGATGCGCTGGCGAGAATTGCTCTGTTTCAACACCGCGTTGCATCAGATGGCATCGGCGATGTGTAGCCTGCTCGAGCATGTGACACAGCTCTTCGTTCGGTGCATAGAGCACCCGTGCAAGCGAGTAGAACCGCGCGGTGGCCCAGAGGGAGCCAGCCTCAACGTGTTGCTCAAGGCCGTGTGCAGAGCTTGGAGAAAGATGTCGTGTCAGCCACTCCAGCCTGCGGGCGGCGTACTCATGCACATTGGTATGCCACGAGGCTGCCAGCGGAATCCCCTGTTCCCAGGCGAAGTAAGCACCAAAGATGCCCAGCTCGCTGGGGCCGGTGATGTGAATAATATCTGGAGCAAAACGAAGTAACTCACGTTTGATCGTTCCGGCATGACGGAAGAAGAGAGGATCGAACTGGAGGTCTTTCTCCAGTTGAAAGGCTGCTCGTGATCGCGGCAACTCCAATGTACGCTGTTCCGCAATCTGTTCGAAGGGGTGCGGACGCGAGCCAGCGCGGATGCAAAGGAAGGGCAAGTTATGCCGTTCAGCATAGGCCGCGAAATTGCGACTAGTATGCGCAACGCCGTTAATCTCATGGAAGGAATCGGGAAGATAGGCTACCCGCGGCATGCGCATGAAGATACTTTACTTGAGGCTCGCGATCTCTCGACGCCGTTTTACATTCATGCATTTTTAACATCACGGAGTTGGGAGGATAATGGTCCCTCATTCGTAGCGAAGTGCAACCATAGGATCGACCCGTGCAGCACGTTGCGCGGGCAGATAGCCTGCGACGATAGCAACACCGAGCAAGGCAAGAATTGCACACAACAAGCTGGCTACATCCATTCCGTTGAGGCCAAAGAGCATACTGCCGACGATATGGTTTCCAGCGAAAGCAGCGGGGATTCCAATTGCGACCCCGATAGCAACCAGCAGCACAATCTCTCGCATGACCAGCCAACGCACGTTTGCTCGTGTTGCTCCGATGGCGATACGAATACCGATCTCATTGGTTCGTCGGCCCACCATATACGACATCAGACCATAGATCCCAATGCAGGAAAGGAAAACAGCCAGTGCTCCAAAGAAAGCGGAGAGCTGTGCCACAAGACGCTGATTGGTGATTGAGCTGGCTACCTGCTTGTCGAGCGTAGTAATGTTGCCGATCGGCAGTGTTCGGTTAATGCTGTGGATTGTCTGCTGTACTGCATTTGCGATCATCGTAACATCCCCGTCATAGCGCACAGCAAAGTGCTGGAAGCCCCACGGAGACTGCGTGCTCGGAAAATAGTCGATGTATTGTTGTTCTTCATTCAGGTTTCTGAGCTTGACGTCTTTCGCAATCCCTATGACGACCCGGTCATTCGCAGGCTGTTCCGACGGTGTGTAGTAGTGATGACCAATCGGATTGACGCCTGCTGGGAAGAGGTTCTTGGCTACACTCTCGCTGATGATGGCGACGCGTTGCGAGGTTGACGTGTCCTGTGGTCCGAAGCTGCGCCCGGCCAGCAGAGGAATCTGCATTGTTTTGAAGTAGCCGTCGCCAATGACGTTGTGATTGACGTCGATGTTCTCGTTGTAGGGAACACCAGGAACATGAATGCTGTTATTCCAGGTTCCCTGGTGGTAGAAGAATGCAGCAAAACTCGCAGCCTTAACTCCGGGTAAGGTGCTCACGCGTTCCTCGATCTCCCTAAACATAGAGATCATTCGCGGATCGCTAGGCTTGATGTTCGTTACTGTTGCGTCGATCTCCATCCGCAGCACGCCTTCGCGATTAAAACCGGTATCGACTTTGTTCAGGTTGGCAAGACTGTGTATGAAGAGAATCGCCCCCACCATCAACACGAGTGAAATCGCTACCTGTAAGACGATGAGCGATTTGCCAAGCGGATTTCGCACGTTTGTATTCGACGTGCTGCGGCCATCTTTCAACGTCTCTGTAATCGCAATTCGCGTACCGCGCAACGCCGGGATGCAACCGAAGATAAGTGCAGTAAGAACCGTGATCGCCATGCAGAACAGCAGCAACCGCATGTTGATCGAGACATCCAGCGGAATCACATCTGGTCCAGAAGAGATCATGCGCAGCAACAGGCGATTGGCAAACGCGGCAAATGCAACACCAAGCATGCCGCCGATTGTCGCTAGTAGCAGGCTCTCTGTTAGTAGCTGCCGCACCAACCTACCGCGCTGCGCGCCAAGAGCCTGTCGGACCGCGAACTCGCGTACACGCACTGTCGAGCGAGCCAGCAACAGGTTTGCAATATTAGCGCAGGCGATCAGTAGAACCAACGCTGTAATGGCCATCAGGATTTTTAATGGTTCAGAGAAGGTCTGACGCAGACCCGAGATGCCAGTGGCCATAGAGGTCAGCTGGACGTGCGCCTCATCCAGATGTTCCATGTTCCTCTTGCTGGTATCCACGTCAGAGAAACCGCGAATGATCTGGTGATAAAGTACATCCACATTTGAAGTAGCCTGTTTGATTGTGGTGCCCGGTTTCAAGCGCCCAACGATCAAGAAGGACTGTGAGAAGTTCTGTTTGTAGTAGTTCCAGTTCGGAGGCACGGACTGGATCATGGAAGCGGGCACCCATATGTCAGGTTTCTCGCCAACTTTTGTTCCGAAAAACTCGGCCGGAGCAACGCCTACGATGTTGAAGGTTGTTGTGCCCAATTTGATCTTGCGATTAAGTACATTGGGATCGCCTGCCAGCCCGCGTTTCCACCACGTATCACTGATGACAACGACGGGATGATCGCCCTCACTGCTGTCGTCAGCCTCGTTCAACATTCTTCCCATCACCGGTTGCACACCAAGCGTTGCGAAGTAGTTGCCCGAAACAATCTGCGCATGGATTAACTCTGTCTCATCACGTCCGTCGACTGTACCGTGAACATCATTGCGCATGCTTAGAACTGCCGCAACATCAGAGAAGACAGCGTTTCTCTGTTGCAACTGCCGGAAGAAGGGGTAGGAATAGAGATCGGTCGAGCCGTAACGATCAGTTTGGCCGCTATCGAGTCCTTCTCCTAGAAGGACGAGTTGTTTCGGATCTTTGATTGGCAGCGAACGAAGCATCACCGCATCCAGAAAGCTAAAGATGGCTGTATTCGCTCCGATACCCAACGCCAGTGACAACAACGCCACAAGCGTTAGCGCGGGACTGCGCATCATGGAACGCATTCCATAGCGGAGATCCTGCAGAACGGTCGCGAGACCATTCCATCCCCAAGCCCGATAACTCTTCTCCCGAAGTACAGTGGGATTGCCAAATTTCTGGTTTGCAGTTCTGTGCGCCACTTCTGGATTCTCGCCGCGCTCGATGTACTCTTCCTCACGAAGCTCTCGATGCAGACGCATCTCTTCCTCCAGGTCCTGCTGAAAGCGATTGCCTTGAAACAACATCTGTATGCGTCGTAGAGCTTCGTTCAAAGACATATCCGGCTCCTATGCAGTCTGGACGATGCGGTTGATCGCCCCGAAGACGCGTTGAAACTGTGAGAGTTCGGTGGCAAGCTGTTTGCGACCCGAGGCGGTCAGTTTGTAGTAGCGTGCGCGGCGATTGCCATCTGTAACTCCCCACTCAGCTGTCACCCAGCCCTTGATGAGCATGCGTTGCAATGCAGGGTAGAGTGAGCCTTCTTCCACCTGAAGCACATCCTCTGAGCTTTGCTGAATGAAGTTCGCCATCTCGAATCCATGCAGCGACCCATGCAGTGAGAGCGCTTTCAAAATGAGCATGGAGAGCGTTCCAGGGGGAATTTCATCGCGTTTCACTTTTGACACCTCAACCTAACATAGACTGTCTATGTCATACGACCGTACCTGGCATAGATTATCTATGTCAAACAGTTTGTGACGAGTTTAAAGACTTTGCGATGCTTTGTGCATGCGGCGATTCATCCCTTTGGGGTGTGCCACTTCGGATAAGGTAATCCGGCCAGATGGTTGAAGACCCAAGCCTGGATGGTGAGCAAAACAACGGCAGCTTCAATGACGAAGAGGTATTGAAACTTTGCGAGGATTCCGAGCGCGACGATCAGTGTAGTAGCTCCTGCTGGAGGGTGGCTGACAGAGAACAGCACCATCAGGGCGCCGGTCGCTGCAAGCGCCAGCGCGGCAGCAAAAATTCGTGGCCAGTAGATTCCTTGCCCTGTCGCTTGAGAAAAAGCGTGCATTCCGGTAACCCAGAATGCCCCATACCCACAGATCAATCCAACTGCATGGCCCAGAATCGTGTTTCGGGGGCTGGAAACCTCTGCCAGCGGAGAGAAGAAGAAGAGATATGCCGTGGGGCCGAGTGAGGGGAAGACAAAAGGGCTTCCGCTGACCTCGGCGAGCAGCGCTAAAAGCGCAATGCTGATGAAGCAATTGATGCAAACGTAAGTTGTCCAGACGAGCTTTGAAGGAAGATGCCGCAACAGGAAGGGCAGGCGTAGCCTCTCCAGCAGAAGCTCGACGTGAGCAAAGTTGGTATTTGCATTACGATGCGCGTCAGAGTTGGACATTAGATATTCGGTAACAGATCAAAATATTCGTCATCTTCGTTCTTGCCGCCCTCTCCTTTACCAACGACCTTCTCGGATTCCACAAACTCGATTCGTTCGACCCACTTCACCATCTTGTATCCAAGTTGATTGTCCACTCTCAAACGCAGAGGAGCGCCATACTCTTCTTTGAGCCTGCTGCCGTTCATTTCATAGGCGAGCATACTTCCTGGCTTCAGTGCATTCTCGATGGACTGCGTATCGTAATATGTCCCTCCATATAAACCTTCGCCATAGGAGTAGAAGGCAATGGTTTGGGCCGTTGGGTATGGATGCGCGAGTTCGATGATCTTCGCTAAGGAGATTCCTCCCCAGCCCGCGATTCCTGACCACCCCTGGATGCAGTGATGCATGCTAATGGTTTCGCTGCGCCCAATCTCTTCCATCTCGGCCAGCGAGAGCTCGAGAGGGTGCTCCACCAGGCCGCCAATCTTCAGTCGATAATCTCGAAATCCCTGGTCGCGTAGCGCCTTCCAGTCTTCTCTTAGGGGAAGCATCCCGTTGGGCCACATACGAGGAGAGATCTGATCGCGCGTGTAGGTGTGGATAGGAGAGAGCCGATTGAGTGTTGCAAGACGCACAGGTTGCGATATGGCTTTCTGCGCGTGCTGAACTCTTCGCGGATACTTCCAGGCCACAAGATGAGCAACAATCCATGCGCAAACCACAACTGCGATTCCGGTCAGCCCAAGCCATAGACCGAGCGAACTTGCTGCATCCTTGCCCAGAACAATGTGGTTCATGTTCCGGGTAAACCCAGTCAGCACAATCAGCGTGACGTGTACGACGATAAAAGCCGAGAACCCCACCAGCATCAGGAAGTGAATCGAGCGCGCCGACTGCCTTCCGCCAAACAGCCGCGCATACCATGGTGCCCTGTTCACCAAGGCGGGCGACATCGCCAGCCCGGTCAGAATCGATAGCGGAGCCATGATGAACACAGTGGAAAAATAAGCGAGCTGTTGAAGCGCGTTGTACCCGTAGAATCCGTTGGGCTCTGGTGGCAGCGTAAAGGTTGCGTAGTGCACGAAGGTCGCCCATGCCTCGCTGAAGATTGCTGGCGATGTGGGAACCAGCCGCAACCACTGATCGGTCGTGCAAAGTCCAACCACGAAGACCACACCCGTCAACACAAATCCATAGACATTGATGAAGTGCCACGAACGAGCCATGCCGACTGTATGTCTGTATCCAGGGAGTCCAACTAGCGGGGTGATATATCGAGCATCATCCTTTGCGGTCCAGATTCGGTCCGTTGGGACTCGAAGAGGAGTAAAGCGTATCCACTCGGAGTTCGCGGTGCAGTCGTCATTCCAATACAGGCGGGGGTGATCCATCAGAATCGACAGACCACTACGAATCAGCATGGTAAGAAAGAGAAAATTGAAGAAGTGTGTCCAGCGAATCCATCCAGGAAAGCCATGGGGGCCACTGATCTTGCCCTGATCCAGATCTGGGTTGATGGAGATATGCGGAAGGCCCCAACCTATTCGCTGAATCCATGCAGCAGCGAAGGCGGCGAATACGAGCAGTAGGAACGCATAGACGAAACGCCGGTCGATCCAGATTCTGAAGCGGCGGTCATCAGGGTAATGAACCTTGCGATGCGCTAAGTCGAAGTGAATCATGCGGATGCCTTCTCCTTCTGCACATCAGCATAGCCGAAGACAGAAGACTCCGATCACGAAAGATGCTTTATAAGAGAACAAGCGGAAGGGCATACGGCATCGCTGTTCGGATGGATATCTTCTATATCTCCTGTTGTGCCAGATCCGCACGCATCTTTGCGGAGTCATCCCAGGCAAAGCGCAAGGTTCCAGAAAGCGGGGCTGCTCCCATCATGCGGACACAAGCAAGAATCATACGAATCCAAGAGGGAGCGCGATTGCCCTCCGAAGTCCACAACTCAGAAAGTGGGCGCATATTGCCGGCCGCATCAGGATGATAGACCCTCTGGTCCCACTGACGGCTGCCTTCTGGAAAGTGAGGATAGTTGCGGATGGCGTCCAGCGTGGACTGGAGAATGCGATGCTTCCACGGCTCGGCATACTGCGGCATGTAGAGTACGTGGCTCTGACGCTCGCGACGAACCTCGTGAACGAACTCGGTAAACGAGGTCGCTCGAGTCAGGTTGACGTTGGCATTGGGTTCCACGCCATGACGGTCACCACCGGAAATCACCAACTGGTTCCACTTGCCGGCCAGTGTGGCTGCCTCGCGGTTCTCCTTCCAATCGCGCAGCCCATTCAGTTCCAGCGCATGGATGTACTGTCCGTATACGGCGAGAAACTCATTGACGAGTACTTGGTGCCGCTCTCGGCCCACGCGATATAAGTCCCAGATGGGGTGGTTGAAGACGATCAGCACCTGGGGGATCTCATCCAACTCGGCCAGGATCTCGCGCAGCAGCTTCGGTGGACGCTCCGCAATGGTCAGCTTTGTAAATGCTCGGAGACGCTCCATCCACTCTACGCCAGTCGCGGAAGGAAGATTGTGAACTCCGATATGGAAGGCGCTCTCGCAGAACGGAACTGTCCACTCGACGGAGATCGGGATGTGGCGCGCCGAAGGTACGGAGCGCAGCAGCAGGGGTGCGCTGATATCGTCGTGGTCTGTGATCGAGACCAGCGCCGGAAGCTGCAAGCGGTCTTCGATCTGTGAGCTCTCCAGATCGAAGGCAAGCCGTGGGGTCAACGGTGGAGTCCAGTAGCTGTTGGCATAGTCGGGGCTGATCCCCGAGGATCGCTGCGAACGCTGTTCGGCCCAACGCATAATAGGTTGTAAAAGACCCCAATCGCGTGAGAGCTCGGCGATGAAGTCTAGTGTCTCCTTGGACTGATTCGTATGGCTATGTAGGGAAACACCGGTATTAAAGCCGCGAGCGGCCTGCGGTTCACGCCACAAATGCGAAATGGTGGACTGGCTCATGGGCCCTCCGAGCGTTCTAGCTACTCGGGGGCAGTATGAAGGAGCTATGTAACGATGCGATGACTGCACCAAGAACAGGGCTTGAATATCGATAAGACCCATTAACCGAGCTGGTTACAGTACCGACTTGCGCTGATGCCGACAGTGAAAAATGCGCCAATCGCTTGCATGTCATCGCGTCGACGCAATATCCGGGCCAAGCAGCTCCTGTGCAGTCGGCAGAGGATCGTGCGGAACGAGATGCTCTGCTGCAGCTCGTCGCGCCCGCTCTTGCAGCATCTTCTCGTAGTCGGAGTTCAGGTGGTTCTTTGTCAGGTCGTCCTTGAGAATCTCAAAAGCCTCATCCGGAGTGTCTGCAAAACGGAACAACTTCAGGTCGGCTGGTGCGATCGCTCCCTTTTCGGCCAGCACGTCCAGATTGATGACGCTCTTCCAGTATGGAGTGCCGTAGATAACCGTCGTGATCTTCTTGGCGAGCTTATGGGTCTGGGCCAGTGTCAGCAGCTCGAACATCTCGTCCAGCGTCCCGAATCCTCCGGGAAAGATCACCAACGCCTTCGCCAGGTAGGCGAACCAGTATTTGCGCATGAAAAAGTAATGGAAGTTGAAGTTCAACGAAGGCGTAATGTAAGGATTCGGTTGTTGCTCAAAGGGCAACTTGATGTTCAATCCAATCGTCTTCGCGCCGGCCTCGTAGGCCCCGCGATTGGCAGCTTCCATGATTCCCGGACCGCCGCCTGAGGTGACAACAAAACGATGCCGCGGTCCCGGCAGCGACTTCGCCCAGGTGGCGAGCTTGCTGGCGAGGATGCGCGCGTCTTCATAGTAGGAAGCCATCTCGATCGCCGCTCCT
The DNA here is from genome assembly GCF_014274685.1 of Edaphobacter sp. 4G125. NCBI lineage: Bacteria > Pseudomonadati > Acidobacteriota > Terriglobia > Terriglobales > Acidobacteriaceae > Edaphobacter > Edaphobacter albus. Next base: position 222,126 of record NZ_CP060393.1, on the reverse strand, counting down.
GCAAGGCGAAGCCGTTCGCCCGTCGCCTGCCCGCGCTCGATCTCTTCGAGCCGGGCTGGTTGTTCAGGGGCCCGCTCCTTCGATCCCGTATTGGCCAGCAGTTCGAAGTTCGCCGCCGCCACATCGAGCGCGCGAAAACGTGCCGAACCAAAGAAGACCACCGTGTCCTGGATGCGTTCGCGACGAAAACGCGTCAGCGGCTCCTGATATTCGGCCATAATGCGCAGGATGCGTGCATCCGGAGAGTTGATAAAAGCGGGATCTTCATAAGCCAGTGCAGCGCTTTCCAGAGCTTCGGGTTGTTCGGGGGTCGCCATCTTCGCCGTTCTCCGTCGGTTGAGCTTAGTCACTTAAGGTTTCAAAGAATCGCTTTTCTGACAACTGAGGGAGACAGTGGGCCATTTATCCCCGATAGTCACGATAATGGACTGCCTCGGAGATACCGATCCAGATATCCAACAGTCCCAGCCCTGAGATCATACCCTTCACCGCTCCATTCCGCAGAATCGTCCCCAGTGTTGGGTGAGACTGGAAGAAGAGGTTGTGGTCCCACACCTTCGTCCACCACGGCAGCAGCATCACCAGCACGCCCAGGTAGACACAGAACAGCACCAGAACAAACAGAGAGAGTCGCTGGAGCCATACGGGGGCCGCAGCGCGTTTCGGCTCTGCGGGATCCCCCGAATGCTGAGGCAATACAGTGGGTTCGTGATCCGGAAATAATTGGGGCTGACCTGGCATCAAGCTCTCACTGTTGAGTGTATCGGAGCAGCTTTGTTGTTGTCTCTGCCAGGAAACCCTGCTGGTTCACCTCATATCCCTTTCGTTTCGTCACAGATAGCTTGTGACATTCCATCATGTGGACTACCGTTCTCGCTGATGCTTACGACAAAGTCGCTCCTCGCCTTCGCCAGCCTTCTTGTCTTCCTCCCTGTTGGAACCTCCGTTGCCGCAGAACAGACACAGAAGCCCACTTCGGAGCCGCGCAGTTTTGCGTTCACCGACACCGCAGACCTTATTCCACGGGGAGCGAAAACTGAGGTCGTCGAATATAAAGGCCGCAAAGCCCTGCATATCATCACGCAATCGAAAACTGGATCTGGATTCACCCTTCTCAAGGACGTCGAATTTCGCGACGGGACTATCGAGGCCGATGTTGCGGCCAAAATCACGACTCCTCCCGGGGTACGCATGCCGGGCTTCATCGGAATCGCCTTCCGCGCTCGCCCAGACGCCTCGCGGTACGAGCTCTTCTACCTCCGGCCCGGCAACTCAAAGGCTGAAGACCAGGCCATGCGCAATCATTCCGTGCAATACAGTTCCGAACCCGACTTTGGCTGGCCCGTCCTACGCACACAGTGGCCTGCAATTTACGAGGCGTACACCGATATGCAGCCTGGAGAATGGACCAGGGTCAAAATCGAAGTCCACGGACGTCGCGCGAAGCTGTACATCAACGGCTCTCCGAATCCCAGTCTTATCGTCGATGGACTGAAGGGCGAAGACCTCCGGGGCGGCATCGGTCTGTACAGCTTTATGGGCGAAGAGGCTTACTTCTCCAACCTGAAGATCACGTCCGCTGCGCCTGAACCGATCAAAAATGGAGGCGAAGCCGCAGGGATGTGGGATGTAGCCTTCAATACCGATGCTGGCCCAATGAAAGGCACCATGAACCTGACTCGCGACAATAACAAGCTTTCCGGGACCTGGTCCGGCGACCTTGGCGATAACCTGCCTGTCAGTGGCACCTGGCGCGATGGTTACGTCGAGCTAGTCTTTACTGGTACTTGGCGCGATAGTGCAGCACCTGCTCCAACGCGGCTCGCTGGATGGATCGATGACGATTCTGGCCATGGCCGTATGAAGGTAGACGGCCAGGCCGAGGGCCAGTGGACCGCACAACGCCACAAGTAGAGCTGTCAACAGCGGCCACACGTCCGAGATGCGAAAATAGAAGTGCATGCTGCAACTCATCTCGGCCGGAAAACGCTTTGGCCTAAAGCTCCTATATGAAGACGTGAACTGGCTGATTACGCCGAACGAGCGTACAGCTCTGGTGGGTGGTAATGGCACCGGAAAATCGACGCTGTTGAAGGTATTGGCTGGCATCGAGTCGCTGGACTATGGCCAGCTGACGCGCGTAAAGGGAATGACCATTGGATACCTTCCTCAGGATGGCCTCGCTATGCGCGGCAAGACTGTCTTTGAGGAGTGCCTCTCCGTCTTCGAACATCTACACGCTCTCGAGGCCGAATCTCTCGAGCTGATGACCACGATGTCCGAAAAGGACCCCAAGTCGAAGGAGTATCAGGCCGCAGCCGACCGTTACTCCGAGATCGCTGATCAGCTCCATGTGCACGACATCTATACGCTCGATGCACAGGTCGGTGCCGTTCTCGGTGGCCTCGGCTTCTCGAAGGAGGACTGGCAGCGCAAAACCGAAGAGTTCTCCGGTGGATGGCAGATGCGCATCGCGCTTGCCAAGCTGTTGCTGCAGAAACCCTCGCTGCTGCTGCTTGACGAACCGACGAACCATCTGGATCTTGAGAGCCGTAACTGGCTCGAAAACTATCTGCACGACTATCCGAATGCGTTCATCCTCATCTCGCACGATCGCTACTTTCTCGATGTGACGGTGAACAAGATCGTGGAGTTGTGGAACAAGCGGATGCATGTCTACCACGGCAACTACGAGAAGTACGTTACCCAGAAGGAAGAGCGCCGCACCACGCTGATCGCTGCCTATAAGAATCAGAAAGATCGCATCGACGCGCTCGAGGCCTTTATCAATCGCTTCCGCTACCAGGCGACCAAGGCCAAGCAGGTGCAGTCGCGTATTAAGGAACTCGAAAAGATCGAACGCATCGAGATTCCCGAGGAAGAAGCAACGATTCACTTCACCATCCCGCAGCCGCCGGCCTCGGGTCGTACCGTCATCGAAGTGCAGAACCTCACCAAGGTCTATCCCACGCCCGATGGCGGTCAGAAGACCATCCTCGACAATCTCAATTTCACCATTGAGCGTGGTGACCGCATCGCACTTGTTGGAGCCAATGGAGCGGGTAAATCGACGCTCATCCGCCTGCTCAGCGAGCAGGAAGCTCCCACCTCAGGCACGGTGCGTTACGGCCACAATGCGCTGGTCGACTTCTTCGCGCAGGACCAGTACAAGGTGCTCGATCCCAACGCCGAGATGCTCGACGACATTGCCGCCTCCTCTCCCAAGGTCCCCGTCGTCGAATTGCGTTCGCTTCTTGGCTGTTTCATGTTCTCTGGCGACGACGTCTTCAAAAAACTCGGCGTGCTCTCCGGTGGCGAGCGCAACCGTTACGCGATGGCAAAGATGTTGGTCTCGCCCTCGAACATGCTGCTGCTCGACGAGCCGACGAACCACCTCGATCTTCGCGCGAAAGATGTGCTGCTCGATGCCATCCGCAACTTTACCGGCACGGTGCTCTTTGTCTCGCACGATCGCTACTTCATCGACGGCCTCGCCACGCGCGTCTTCGAGGTCGAGGACAAGCGCGTCCACATCTTCCCCGGCAACTATGAGGATTACCTGTGGCGCAAACAGGGCGGCCCCGAGAAGGTGAAAGAGTCGCTGATCGTTGATCTCAAGAAGCCGCCAGTTGCAGAGCCTGAGCCTGTCGTCGCTACTGTGGCTGTCGTAGAGCCCCCTTCCGCTTCGGTGAAGAAGCTGAATCCCATCAAGCTCAAACAGATGGAAGACCGCCTCAGGTTCGCTGAAGAGGAGATCCCGCGACTCGAAGAGAAGATTGCCGCCGCTGAGGAGCGGTTAGGCAATTTTGTCTCCGCCGAACAGTCGCAGAAGGATGCCGCCGAGCTCGACGACCTGCGTAGCGAGAAAGCGATACTTACGGCCGAATGGGAAGTACTCGCGATGGCGTTGGAGGAACAGCGAGCGTGATTGACAGTGACCGCCTAGCAACCAAAAACGAGAGAAAGGAACAGATATGTCAAGAGTGCGAGTCGCCGGATTTGGAGTCTCTTTGGACGGTTTCGGCGCCGGGTCCGAACAGAGCCTGACTGATCCCCTCGGAAAGCGAGGAAAGGATCTCTTTCAGTGGTACTTCCATACGAGGACCTTCTGTTCAATGGTCGGGCAAGAGGGCGGATCGGTTGGTGACATCGACGATGTATTTGCTTCTCGGGCAATGGAAAACTTTGGTGCGTTCATCCTTGGACGCAATATGTTTGGCCCCGTGCGTGGTCCCTGGCCGGACGATTCATGGAAGGGCTGGTGGGGCGACAATCCGCCGTATCATGCACCGACCTTCGTCCTGACTCACTATGAACGTGAGCCCATCGTCATGGAAGGGGGAACAACTTTCTACTTTGTTACTGGTGGGATCGAGGAAGCACTGGATCGCGCGAAGAAAGCTGCGGGAACGAAAGACATCAAGATTGGAGGCGGGGTGTCGACCGTGCGACAGTATCTGCAGGCTGGATTAATCGACTCGCTTCACATCGTGTCGGCGCCCATTCTCTTAGGCACGGGCGAAGCATTGTTCGATGGGTTGGATCTGCGGGGACTTGGGTATTCGGTAACCGACCGTAAGGTTTCGGAATATGCGACTCACCTTACCTTGGAAAGAGGTTGAGGGCGAAACTATCACAGCCTCTGAACAACGTGCTATGAGGCTCCTACCGGAGACAATTGCGAAAGTTGGCTAGCATTTAGCAGTCAGGCCGTTTGAGTCTTCAACTATTGGCGTTTGTCTAGTCTTGGCTCTTCGAAGAAAATCATCAACTTCGTCGTTAACTCACTGACGCCTAACCAGTCAAGCGCTGGGGTATAGTGATTCCTGTTCTTTTCAGGAAGGGGGATCCTGTCTCATGGCTAAGACCTCACGACGGAAATTTCTCGCTCAGACAACAGCGGTTGTGCTTGCCTCATCCTTCGGTTCCAGGGCATGGGCCGAGGCCTCCTCATCGCCTATCGGGCTGGAGCTATACACCGTTGGCGAGCCATTGGCAAAAGATCCGGCCGGAACCCTGCATAAGATTGCTGCGCTGGGGTATCAGGAGGTCGAGGTATCGGGTTTTGCCAATCTCACTCCTGCCGCATTACGGAAGCTCATTGACGATGCAGGCCTGAAGTGCCCTGCGGCGCATCTGCAGTTTGGCTTCAAAGAGACAGCCAAGGTGCTGGAGGAGGCGAAGGCGCTACGCGTACCTTATGCCGCGAGCTCCATCCTGCTGCCGGCGTCCGGCGCCCCACCATCCACTGCGGGTGGTTTCGGCGAGATCATGGCAAAACTCAACAGCCTGACCGCCGACGATTTCAAGCGCATCGCAGAACGTGCCAACCGCATTGGAGAAGAGGCAAAGAAGGCGGGAGTCCAGTTCGCCTATCACAATCACACGCACGAGTTCCGCGACCTTGGCGGCGGCGAGACCGGCTATGCGATTCTGCTCGCTGAAACGGACCCTGTGGTAGTTCAGTTTGAGGCCGATTGTGGATGGATGGTCACCGCCGGCGCCGATCCTATCCAGTACTTCCAGCGTCATCCCAATCGTTATCGTGTCATCCACGTCAAAGACTTTCCTGCGGGAACGAAGGTGACGACCACGATGGGAGGTGCTGGGGCACCGCATCCCACCGAACTTGGACGGGGCCACATCGACTACAAGCCCATCCTCGCCGCTGCTAAACGCGCAGGTGTGGAGCATTTTTTCGTCGAGCAGGACCCACCGATGACCGGGATGACGCCTCTTGAAGCTGCCGAGATCGACTACGCCTATATGAAGTTGATCAATGACTAAATAGCTTCAACAGCTAGCGTGCTTCACGCAGTTCCCTGCGTTTGGCCACTGCTTCAGCCAGTTCGCCGAGCAGTGTCTCGGTCTCCGGCCAGCCGATGCAGGCATCGGTAATGCTCTGTCCATAGACATGAGCCTTGCCATTCACCAGTGACTGCGCACCTTCAACCAGATTGCTTTCGATCATCACGCCCATGATGCGGCTATCGCCGCCTGCGATCTGCTCCCGCACGTCGCGACATACCGCTGCTTGTTTGCGAAAGTCTTTACCGCTATTGGCGTGGCTGAAGTCGATCATGATACGTGGTTTGATGGCGGCCTTCTCCATCTGTTCTGCGGTCGTCTGGACCGAGGCTGCATCGAAGTTAGTCACCTGCCCACCTCCGCGCAGGATGATGTGGCACTCCGGATTGCCCGCCGTAAACAGAATCGCCGACTGGCCCGTCTCCGAAGTTCCCAGGAAGGTGTGCGGGTGGTTGGCCGAGACGATTGCCTCGATTGCGATCTTGATATTGCCCGAGGTGCCGTTCTTGAAGCCAACCGGGCACGAGAGTCCGGAGACCAGCTGGCGATGTACCTGGCTCTCGGTGGTGCGCGCTCCGATCGCTCCCCAGCTGACGAGGTCGGCGATGTACTGCGGCGTAATCATGTCCAGAAACTCAGTGCCTGCCGGGACGCCCATCTTGGCGAGATCGAGCAGCAGATGGCGAGCGATGCGCAGGCCATCGTTGATGTGGAACGACTCGTCGAAATAGGGGTCGTTGATTAGCCCCTTCCAGCCCAGAGTCGTACGCGGCTTCTCAAAGTACACGCGCATCACGATCAGCAGTTCGTTGGCGAGCGTGTCGCTGACCTTTTTCAACCGTGCAGCATATTCGCGTGCGGCATCGACGTCGTGAATGGAACAAGGGCCGACGACTACAACCAGGCGGTCATCCGTGCCTTCAAGGATGTTGCCGATCTGCCGCCGCGTTTCGAAGACGGTACTGGAGCTCTGCTCCGTTACGGGCATCTCCTCTTCGAGGAAGACGGGAGGCAGGACGACCTTGGAGGACTTGATTCTGAGGTTATTTGTAGGGTGAAACATGGACTCTTATAGGGTAGCAGGCCGTGACCTGCCATGTCCGCGACGATCCTGGCGTCAGGCGGAAAGTGGCCGAGTCTTGACCTCATCCATATACTGGACTGATCGTTTGACACAAGCTCTCGTACCTGTCTATGAAAACCATGCATCGCATGGGTACGAATCGATCACACTGAGGAGATTTTTACGATGTCTATCTCGAACGCTCGCCGTCTGGCTACCTGCATTGCTCTCATCATAAGTCTTGCCCAGGTCGCATCCGCTGCTGAGATCCTGATCGGCGATGCGAAGTCGCAGCCCGAGAGCATGACCGTCGCGCCAGGAGGCGTGTTGATCGCCGGTAGCGCCAGCTCGCCCTTCGTCTATCGGGTGCGTTCGGGTTCCTCCACAGCAGAAAAGTTCATCGACGCCAGCGCCGAAGGCCCCGGAACATTCTTCTTCGGCATGCTCGCGGATGCTGCCAGCAATACATTGTGGACGTGTCAGCTTACCCCGGTGCCGAACACGACTCCCGTGCAACGGCATACCGCTCTTCGGGGCTTCGACCTCCGCACCGGAGCACAGAAGGTTCGCTGGAACCTGCCCGGAGACAACAGTATGTGCAACGACTTTGCGATCGGGCCTGATAAGGCGCTCTATATAACCGACACCGCGAACGGTAAGATTTTCCGGTTGCCGGCAGGCGCCTCCACCGCAGAGCTCTATCTGGAACATCGGACGCTCAATGGCATCGATGGCATTACCTTCCTGGATGGCACGCTCTATGTGAACAACGTCGTCTTCAATAAGCTCTACCGCATTCCGGTAAGTGCTGATGGAAAACCCGGTGCTCCCGTGGATATCTGGATGGACCAGTTGGTCAAAGCTCCCGATGGCATGCGTGCTGCGAACGGTAAGCTCTTCGTCGCCGAAAATGGCGGCGGCAGAATTTTGGCCCTCACCGTCAACGGAGACAAGGCGAACGTTACTGTTCTCAAAGAAGGGCTTAAGACGCCGACCGGCATCGAACCCGCAGGCGATACTCTCTGGTTTACGGAGCGAGCCACAGGCAAGGTTGAATCGATCCCCATGCCCAAATAAATTCGCTCAGGCGGTAAGAGCGTTACTTTATAGATTTTGGCAACCAGGTAATCTGCATGGAAACGCTCGTGTCGCTTTGGCCACCTGGCTTATACACCGGTGCTTTCCATTGCTCGTGCTGGAACAATCCACGCACTTCGAAGTCCTTGTGAAATCTCTTGATCGCGGAGACCTGAAAGATGTTCTGGGTCGTGCCGCCTGGAATAAAGTCCTTCGCGGCTTTAGCTCCACGCCAGGAGACCTGCACCTGTTCTTCAGGCGAAAGATGATAGGTAAGCCACGCCTGTCCGCCTTTCGATTCGCGGCCAATCCAGTCACCCAGGATGGATCCTTTGTTGGTGTAGCCCTGTAGCTGGACAGCTTCGGCGTAAATGAAAGCGCCGCTATTGCTTCGGCTCGTCGGAGGATCGGTGCTGGCCGCCTCGGCACGGAAGTCCAGTTGCTTCAATCCCGGAAAATGCGACAGGTAGATTCCCGGCCGGATGGCTGCCCGGCGAGGAGCGCTGATGGGGTTTACATCGTCGTGCGCGAAGGAGTCAGAGTATAGAGTGAGCCAGTTCCGCGCAAAGGGCACTCGATAGGAGAAATCGAAGAAGCTGAACCGTGCCCCCGGATCATTTCTGGAAAACTTCTCTTCTGCCGAAACATTGGTCATATGGAAGAAGCTCCTGAAGAAGGTTCCGAAAGTGATCGGCACGTGTCTTTGTCCACCCCAGATGACGGTTCTCCCAAAGCCCAGTTCCAGGTTCTCCGTCGGTTTGAAACTCAGTTTTTCGACGTGCATCCACGGAGCGTTCGGTGTCGTGTGCCCTTTCAAGCTACCGACGGAGAATTGATACCGGAAGGGGCCCGTAATCTGGGAGAGAAGCGGGATGTAGAGAGGTTCGACGCGATCGATTTGAAACGCGTAGATGTTCTCGGCGTTGTTGCTCCAGGCAAAACTTCCGCCCTGCGCTGGACTAAGCCAATGGTCGCTCTTACCAAAAGAGAACTGGTGGTTTAACAGAAGGTAAGAAACATTCGCTTCGACAATCCGAAAGTTATTTGCTGCCGGAATCGGCCCTGAAGGAATAGTGGCCTGATTCGGATGGTCTGTGAACGAGATGAGGTCATTATTCGAGAGCAACGTACTGAGTGCGTTGTTATATCCCGGGGCTCCCGGTGCGTGCTGATATTCGCCGCGGAAGTAGAGCGAAAACCGTCCTGCCGAGCTACGCGTACTGAAGCCGGTAATGTTGTTAAAACCCTCATGGTAAGGACGGCCATAGTCGTTGACGAATGTCTGGCCCAGATGAAAGCTGTCGCGCAGCGGAGTTCCTGCTGTGCCGGATAACCGGGTATAGACGCTCTCAAGTTTCGTTCGTGGCTCGCGCGATCCGTTCCAATCCTCTACATCGGGTTCCATCTCCCGTTGAAGGCTGTGGAAGATCGTGCAGGCTTCGTCGTCGTTCGCATCTGCAATCTTGTCCGCGGTCTCGGCGAGCATATGCACAATGCTCATGCGGGTCCAGGGACGCATCCCAAGATAGGCTTGGTCCGCATAGCCAAGCCCATGCAAACGGTCGATTGCCGAATAAATCCAGCTATCCAGCGGCACGTAGGTCGAGCCCATGGGCGAGGCAAATTGGCTTTCAATCGCTAATGTATCCTTGCAGCCGCTACCCTGGGCCAGACTGTTAGCGCCTGTCATACCCAAAAAAATTAGAAGAAAAGCAGAAGGAATAAATCTCATTGAATTGGGGAGCTTGTTGAGATTGCAGTCTCTGCTCTGACGAAGAGTCCCAGCACTTCGGTAGCTGTAAAGCGACATAAACCTGCCTATCCGCGTTATTCCCCTTCAGAATATCCGTCTTTACCGGCCCTCGCGCAGCCGCAGCGCCAGCTTTTCCGGAAGCTCTGCCATCAGGATGCGCCCCTGCGCGGTCGTCAGGTCGTAAGGAACCCGATGGAACACAATCTCTGACGCTTCGCTGTCGTAGATCGCGAAGGCCGCGCGCCAGTCGTGGTCGCGAGGCTGTCCGACGGAACCAGGATTGATCAGGTGGCGGGTCCTTTCCGGAAGGGGCAAGATCCAGCTTTCAGCATCATTGCGAGTCTCATAGCGAGGTCGAAGTTCATGCCACTGTTCTTCACGTTGGCAGAATCCGCCTTGCAGGTGAGTGTGACCGATAAAGGTGATCTCGATGCCGGTCTGTTGCAAAGGAGCCCAGGCGTCCCGCATCGTCAGGATGTACTGGTCCTCATTCAGAGGCGAGCCATGCGCCAGAACGATTCCCGGAACACCCTCCGGATGGATAGGGCCTTTCGGAACCCCTGCCAGCCATTGGCGATTCTCCTCTGTCATCTCATCATGGGTCCAGTTCGCAGCAGCGCGGGCAATTGGATTGAATCCCAGAGCCGAAGCCAGACCGCAACAAACCCGGTCGTGATTACCTCGGACATTCAGCTGCGCCAGAGGGCGGATGATTTCGATGACCTCGTTCGGACTGGCTCCATAACCAACGACATCCCCTAGATTCCACAGCACATCATAGGTTCCTGCTGCAGCTTCCAGAACGGCGTTCAGGGCTTCGAGATTTGCGTGGATGTCCGAGAGAATCAGGGCGCGCATGAGGTCCAAGGGTGGCCTGACGGCCCTCCGGCTAGTCTACCCCGATCCGGTTCAAAGGCGCGACCCATATCCTGCTGGAGGAAAGACTTAACACCGATCTGTACCGATATCACGGCAAGCCAGTTGGCTGCGGATCGGCATGGAAGATGCGAACCAAAAGATAGAACAAAAATACAGGTCTTTATTCAGGTCAGGCTCTGCGCTGCATCTCCGTTCAGGATGACAAATCTATGTAGAGCGGTCCCCCCTCATGCTGAACTGGCAAGCCTTTTATTTTGTTGCGCTTATCGAAATTTTATCTCGCAAAATATTCTAAATAAAAGGGTTAGATGCCAAAATATAGAAAACAAAAGGCTTAATGAAAGAGATCCCGAGCGGCTTCCCAGGGTCCTCTTTCTGTTTTCTCTCTACTCTTAAAGAGTAGCAGGTTCGCAAGGGTAATATTGCAACCCGGATGTCGTTTGATTTGTGAAGGTTAGATAGGTTTGGGGCTTGACAGGATTTTGAAGCAGACCTGCAAATTGCTCCAACAGCGATCTACGACCGCGGATGACCACGGATGGCAAGGATTAAACCAGAATCACACGCTTACTCTGAGTCTCTTTCCAGAGGTGCTTCCTGCTAACTATGACAACGTAGCCAGCGGCTGGCTACGGTCAGTCTGCATCGTGGGGGCCGAGGCCAGCAGACGTTTCGTGTACGGATGCTCTGGCGCGTGAAAGAGCTGAGTCGCCGAAGCCTGCTCCACAATATGGCCGTGTTGCATTACCGCAACCCGATCTGCCACCTGACTGACCACGGCAAGATCATGAGAGATAAAGAGCATCGACAGATGATGTGTTTTGCGGAGGCGGTTGAGCAGTACAAGGATCTGCGCTTGCACCGTCACATCCAGAGCCGTCGTCGGCTCATCGGCGATGAGAAGCCGGGGACGGTTCACGATGGCCATTGCAATCAGGATGCGCTGCCGCTGCCCGCCGGAGAACTGGTGCGGATAGTCGCGCACCCGGCGCTCGGGCTCAGGAAGAGCCACCTCGTGCATGGCCTCCAGCACCTTGTCGCGCACCTGATGACGCGAGAGCTCCGGGTGATGTGCTTGTACCGCTTCGGCAATCTGCGTTCCCACCGGCATGACAGGATTGAGAGCGGTCATGGGTTCCTGGAAGATCATGGCGATCTCCCGGCCGCGTCGACGCCGCATCTCCGGCTCGGAGAGGGCGAGGAGATCATAACTATCAAAACCGAGATAGCCAGTTACTGTTGCCGTGGGAGGAAGCAGGCGAAGAATGGCCAGAGAGGTCGCCGATTTTCCCGAGCCCGATTCTCCGACCAGCCCCAATGTCTCGCCTTCCTGAATCTGGAAAGAGATCCTCTCGACGGCTTTGTGTTGTCCAAAGGAGATAGACAGGTTCTCGATCTTCAGAAGTGCATCGGAGGCCATGCATTGAATGTATTGCATGGATGGTAGTAGACGATCTACTGCTTGGGGAGTAGAGTGTCTACATCTTTGACGAAGGAGCAGAATTTCTCTCGATGGCGCGGAAGGACACCTACCAGAACAGAATCGAACTGTTGCAGGGGACGCTCGACATGCTGATCCTCAAGACTCTGCAATGGGGTCCGCAGCATGGCTATGGCATCGTGCAGGCTCTGCGTACGCGATCGGGAGAAGTTCTACAGGTGGAGACCGGCTCACTCTATCCGGCGTTGCACCGGCTGGAACGGCAGGGCTGGGTGAGTTCAGAGTGGAAACAGACCGAGAGCAATCAGCGGGCGCGTTTTTACCAGATCACGGCGGCCGGTAAGAGTCAGCTTGCATCGGATCACAGCCGTTGGCAGCAGATGGTGGAAGCGATTGCGGCCGTGATGCAGGGTTCTCCCGCTGGAGGTGAGGAGTGAAGCTCCGGCGTGGCAGAAAGGACGACATCGACGAAGAGATTGCGACGCATCTGGCGATGGCTGCGGCAGACCGGGAAGAACAAGGAGAGTCGCCCGACGAGGCGCGTCGTGCGGCGGCACGAGAGTTTGGTAATCCACTGTTGGTCCGTGAAGTGACGCGTGACATGTGGGGATGGGAGTGGTTCGATCGCCTGATGCAGGATCTGCGATATGCCTGGCGTCAGATACGGCGGTCGCCAGGATTTTCGTTCATGGTTGTTACGACGCTTGCCATCGGACTTGGCGCAACGGCAGCCATGTTTACGATCGTTAATCGCGTTCTTCTGCAGGTCCTGCCTTACTCCGATCCGCAGAGGCTGGCCTCTATCCAGGAGTCCGGCCGACGCGGCGACCGAGACCAGACACCGTGGCCAGACATTGAACAGTGGCAGATCAGGACGCGGTCTTTCGAGGACATCGGTTTTTATCGTGGGAATGGCCGCTCCTTTCTTGAAGGCGATACTGTAGCGGAGCAGATCGATCATTATCAGGTCAGCACAAACTTGTTTTCTGTCCTTGGAGTCAGCCCTGCAATTGGCCGCGGCTTTACCGATAGCAAAGACCAGCGTTTTGCCCATGCCGGTGATGAGAACACGATTGTGTTGAGCGATGCGGTGTGGCGCGATGCCTTCGGAGCAAGGAAAGATATCCTTGGCAAGATCGTCCGGATCAGCGGCGACCCCTACACGGTGGTGGGAGTGATGCCTCGTGTCGTTGCTTTCCCTTGGCGCACATCCTTTCCTCAGGTTTGGAGCGCAGCGCGCTTCCAGAAATCGGACGATACTCGCATCGATCCCGTGAGAGCCTATATTGCAATTGCCCGGATGAAGCGCGGCGTCCGCATCTCCGAGGCCATGACCGAGATGAAGGTGATTCAGGCCGATGTGGCGAAGCTCTATACCGATCCCTATTCGAGAGATCTTGTGACTTCGGCCACGGTAACTCCTTACGGGGATTCGCTGGTTAAGCCTGAGGTTAGACATGCTCTGCTGGCGTTGTTTGGTGCTTCGGGCGTGTTGTGGCTTATCGCCTGCATCAACGTAACTGGCCTATTGCTGGCTCGCGCCACTGTTCGTCAGCGCGAGATCGCGATCCGCGGCGCACTGGGAGCGAGTCGTGGACGCCTCGTGCGCCAGCTGATGATGGAAGGGTTTTTGCTGAGCGCGGGAGGATCATTATTGGGATTGGGTCTGGCCATCGGCCTGCTGAAGATCTTTGCTCATGGTCTGGCAACACAACTCAGTATCAAAAGCGTGATGCCGGATGGAAGAGTGATTCTGGTCCTGCTCGTCCTAACGATTGGGAGCGCAGTTCTCTCTGCGATGTGGCCTGCATGGTCAAGTGCACGAGCGTCGATTGAGCCGGCTTTGCGTCAGGGAAGCGGACAGGCCGGCCACACCCGCGACCAGCACAGGCTTCGTTCCCTGCTGGTCGTAACCCAGATCGCAATGTCGCTGGTGCTGCTCGTCTCCTGCGGCCTTTTGCTGCGGACCATCTACGCTCTACGCCATGCCCCGCTTGGCTTCAGGACGGATCACATCCTCGTGGGAAGCATGGCGATTCCCTCGTACCGCTTTACCGGAGAGGACCTCGGGAGCAAGCTCTATACTCCACTACTGGAGCGCGTAAAGGCTCTACCCGGGGTGGAGAGTGCAACTCTTATGACAGAGGTTCCATTGGGGCACACTTTTAATGTCACCTTTTCCTTCGGTGGAGAGGGTAACAGCGCCGATGCTGTAAGGAAGCGTGATTTCAGAGCTACGCTCCGCGTTGTTGGGCCGGATGCACAGAAAGTGTTTGGCTTCAGCATGTTCAAAGGAAGATTTTTTAATGGAAGAGATACGGCAGGCTCCCAACCTGTTGTCGTCGTAAACCGAGCTTTCGTCAAGGAGTTTTCCCTGACGAATGACCCAGATAAAGTCATAGGCGAACATCTGATCAATCTCGAAAAGGGCAAGCCTGCCATTGTAGTGGGCGTGCTCGACGATACGCGGCAGGTTTCAGTAGCAAAGCAGTCTCAACCCGAGATCGAGATTTATCTTCCGCAACTGACTCCGGTAAGTACCTTTTACAAGATGGCAGAGGGCATCGCGATGGACCTTGTGGTGCGCACGGAACGGCCTTCGTCGTCGATCGTGCCGGAGATCAAAGAGTTGATGCGCAAGGCGAGTCCCGAGCTGGCGAACACTACCTTTACCAGCATGGATCAGATTGTTGAAGACTCCTATGGCAATCAACAGTTGATCGCGCGCCTTCTTGTCGTCTTCGGATGTGCAGCCCTGCTGCTGTGCCTCTCAGGGCTTTACGGTTTGCTGGCCCAGTTGGTTACCCAACGTACCCGCGAGATCGGCGTGAGGATGGCGTTGGGCGCCGACCGCGGAGCGGTACTCTGGCTGGTGATGCGTCAGGCCGGTCGCATGTTGATTGCAGGAGCTCTGATCGGGCTTGCGTTGGTCTACTTTAGCGGAAGGCTCGTCAGTGGTTTTCTTTATGGGGTAACTGCCTATGATGCCTGGACTTTAACCTCAATTTCCGCGCTATTACTGGCAAGCGGTCTGGTCGCGGCCTATCTCCCTGCCCGGCGAGCGGCAGCCGTCGATCCGATGGAGGCTCTTCGGGCTGAGTAAAGCACGGCTTGGCACCCCAACTTTGCGCTCAAGATCGCGTCTAAACTTAACCAGCGATGAAAGATCGGATACGAAGCGCGATCACGGGTGTTGTCCTTGCTGCTACAGCGACTTGCGTGGCCCAGACCCATAAAGTGGCTCCCACGCCCGAGACCGTTGTACGGGCCGTAGGCGTGTATGAGTGGACAGGGGATTTGTCCAAACCGACCGGAAGCCGCTTTGTTCCGGTAACGGTGTTCATCAATGGCGACTTGGAAGATGCCGGTTTCTACAAACCGCAGCCTGTGCCGTTTGCGTTGCTCTCCGGGAATATCTACCAGTTACAGGATGCCGGATTGCCCAAAGGGGACCTTGTGCTTGAGACGGCCCTGAATGCCAGGTTGCCGGATGGTGCTCCAGGGCCGGCTTTCGATGCGGGCTGGACTGCCTATGGCACGTATAAGCCACTGGCTGCATCGAAACCGGCGACAGCTCTGAAGCCGTCGAAGAACCTTCCTGTTATTCAGGTTTCAGGAGGAGATTCGAGCAAACCTCACCTGACAAATAAAAGCGGCGATAACTCTGCAAGCAAGGGCACGAATTCAGGGAAGCAGGGAACGAAGTCTGGATCGGGCACGGATACAAACGATACAACCACTTCCAGCAACGATCCTGATCGTCCGACGATGCATCGCAGGACCGCTCCAGACGATACAGCCGGAACTTCTTCGGGTTCGGGGAACGGAAGCGGCACGACAGACTCCTCCAACGATCCCGCAGAACGTCCTACGCTGAAACGCCGTTCTCCTGAAGAGGAAAAGGCAGCCAAGGAGCAGAAGAAGAAAAACGATATTGCTACCGTGACCGGAGCAGGCTCTCTGAATGACGATCCTGATCGTCCTCGTCTGAAGCGTGGAGACGCAAACAAGGATGGTGGCGAGGACATGCCGAAGCTGATGGGGCTTCCGAAGGACATGCATCAGATGGTGGCGGTCTCGGATGCGAAAAACCGCGATACACATCCTTTTGCTCGACCGTGGGAAGACTCGAATGAGCATGCGGCGATTTTGACCAAGATGCAGGGATTCGCACGGGCGAAGCTGGCAGCGTATGGAGTGGTGCCGGGCATAACTCCACCGTCTGCAATTGCAGGCGTCGCGACGGCTCCCGCAACAGGCACGATCTCAGACACGACTCCCGATTCCGGACCTCCTACGCTGAAGCGAGGTATTCCGCAGAAGTCTTCGGTTACCACAGAGGACAAGCCACTCCCGACGCAGGCTTCCGCATCTACACCTGCGCCCAAAGTCAGCAAGACAACGGCGAAGCGCGCTGGCACGAAGGGACACCACGCCACTACAGTCTCGCCGGTCACCCTTGCCGACGAGGAGCTCAAGGGGTACACGCTGAGTTACGGTGGCTCACCGACCTATGTCTACATGGCCCACACGGTCGAAACAGGTTCAGTGATGCGCTATGTGACGATCGTCGCGCAGGACAATGGTATGGGCGAGTTGAAGATTGCGCTGGCCAGCGTGACCGATGCCGCGCATCTCGATCGCACTCCCTGGATGCGGCTGGTGGATGCTGTCGATGTGGAAGCCAGCAATCGCGCGAGCTTACTATTCGAACTTCGCGGACAGACCTCGCGGCAATTCGCGCTCTACCGCGTGATCGCAGCCAAATCAGAGCAGATCTTCCCGGAAGCGAATGCGATGTAGTTGTAGTAAAGCTCTGCTAGTGTAGAGCGCAGTCGAGGGTTCCTATGGCAAAGATTGCCCTGTTTGGAGCTGCGGGCGCAATTGGCCGCAGTCTGGCTGACGCATTGCAACAACGTGGTGAGGGTTATCGCGTAGTGGGTCGCGATCGAGCACGTCTGGAGAAGACCTTTGGCGGCTTTGGCGTAGAGATCGCAACCTGGAATCTGGATGATCCAGCATCGGTTCGCGAAGCGGCACGCGGAATCGATACCCTGATCTACCTTGTCGGTGTGCCTTATAACCACTTCGAGCTGCATCCGCAGGTAATGCAAAAAACACTGGATGGAGCAATTGCGGAAAATGTGCGCCGCATCTTGTTGATCGGTACAGTCTATCCCTATGGAACACCTGTAACCGCAAAGGTTACAGAAGAGCATCCGCGCAATCCAACAACTTTCAAAGGCAAGATGCGTAAGGAGCAGGAAGACCTGCTGCTTGCTGCCGATGCTGCCGGAAAGATCGAGGGAGTGGTGTTGCGGCTTCCGGATTTCTATGGACCGGGTGTAGAGGCCAGCTTTCTCGATGGAGCCTTCAAGGCAGCAGTTTCAGGAGGAACCGCCGACATGGTGGGACCGATCGATACGCCGCACGAGTTTGTCTTCGTGCCCGATGTGGGTCCGGTTGCTCTCGATCTGGCTGCAAAACCAGAAGCACGAGGCCACTGGTGGAATCTTGCCGGGGCAGGGATCACGAGTCAACGCAAGATGGCCGAGATGGCCTTCGCGCTAACGGGAAAGCCGATGAAGATTCGTGTAGCAGGCAAGACCATGCTGCGTGTAATTGGACTCTTCAAGCCATTTATGCGCGAACTGGTGGAGATGCATTACCTGCAAACGAATCCTGTGCTGCTGGATGATACAGCTCTGACGACGCTGCTTGGCACGGTAAAGAAGACTCCGTATGAAGACGGAGTGAGGCAGTGTGTGGAGTATCTCTCCATGCAGAAGAAGTAAATAGAGTCTGGCTTAGGGTAGCTTGTCGAAAAAGAGATACACGGCTGCAATTCGACCGTCCCGCGCAATGATGAAGTCGGTCCCTGCGTAAGCTGGTGCTTCACCGGGTCGGCCCGATACCCATGAGACGCGACCGCCATCGCCCGATTCTTCGGGTTCGGCAATGGGCTGATATTGAAAGTCGGGATGAGTCGCCTTGATCGCACCTGCGACACGGTCGATCTCGTCACGCCCTCGATAGACCCCGTTATTCGGGTCGTAGAATACGGAATCTTCGGCGTAGATCTCGTCGATCGCAGCGCGCCTGCGCACGGGATCGTTTTCACCAAAGACATCATGAAGATTGCGGATCAACAAGGTCGATATGGATGACATGGCTTGTCCTTTGGGAAAAAGAAAGGGCCTTCAATGATGAAGGCCCTGGGTTGTTTTACAGGTTGCCAAAGCGGCCTGACTTGAAGTCCTCGACGGCCTGAACAATCTCTTCTCGAGTGTTCATTACGAAGGGACCATAGCTGGCGATGGGCTCGTTGATCGGTTCACCGCTCAGCAGCACAAGCTCGGAATCGGCAGTGGCTTCGATCGTGACGGTGTCGCCTTCGCGGCCGAGGGTCGCGATGCGAGCCTCGCCGGTCAGTGTAGCGGTTCCGTTTACTATGGCGTCTCCTTTGCGAAGTACGACTGCAGTGTTGTGTCCCTCGGGGACAGTGAGCTCAACCTTTTCGCCAGCCTTCAGGATGACGTCCCAGACGTTGAGCGAAGTAAAGGTCTTTGCTGGTCCGCTGGTTCCGTTGAGTGAGCCTGCGATTACGCGAGCATGTCCGCCGGTCGGGAAGTTCACCGTAGGGATCTGTTCCTTGGTGAGGGCTTGATACCCGGGCTTCGACATCTTGTCCTTCGCGGGCAGATTCACCCACAACTGGATCATCTCGAAGGTCCCCCCGTTCTTCGTAAACTCGGCCTCGTGCAGCTCCTCGTGCAGAACTCCGGAGGCAGCGGTCATCCACTGAACGTCGCCGGGATAGATCGTGCCGGAGTTTCCAGAGGAGTCGCGATGCGCCACTGAACCCTGATACGCGATGGTCACGGTCTCAAAACCACGGTGCGGGTGTTCGCCGACTCCGCGTGGCTTCGGCGCCGGTTTGAAGTACTGCGGTCCGGCATAATCGAGCATCAGGAACGGCGAAACCTCAAGCTGCACTCCATTCGAGGGAAAGAGGTTACGGACGGGGAAGCCGTCGCCGACCCAGTGGTTCGAACCCGCCCCATAGGTTCCGAGGACTTTTTTCTGCGTGGTGGTTGTGGTGGCCATTGTGTTACTCCTTTCGGCGTCCGTTGACGCCTGTTACTTGCGGTGCTGTGTGAAAAGTTGCTTCGGCAGTACGACCCAGCCGCCGCAGCAAAGGCAAGAGCTGCGCACGATCCTGTTGACTGAAACCAGCCAGGGCTGCCTCCATCTCTTCGCTGTGCTGTGTGAAGGCACACTCGATGAGCTTCCGTCCTTCGGGCGTAAGTCCGACGATGCGGGTGCGACGGTCTTTTGGATCGTCTGATCGCGCTACCAGGCCGCGCGTCTCCATCCGATCGACAGCCGTTGTCATCGAGCCACTGGTCAGCAGCACCTTCTGCCGTAGCTCACTGATGGTCAGCGGTCCTTTATGGAGCAAAGCTTCGAGTACGCCGAAGTCTGTCGCTCCCATCTGAAATCGGCCTATACTGCGCG
This sequence comes from Edaphobacter sp. 4G125, assembly GCF_014274685.1. Classification (NCBI taxonomy): domain Bacteria; kingdom Pseudomonadati; phylum Acidobacteriota; class Terriglobia; order Terriglobales; family Acidobacteriaceae; genus Edaphobacter; species Edaphobacter albus. The sequence goes on along the minus strand of NZ_CP060393.1, from coordinate 202,587 downwards.
TCGAGTGTGCCTCGACGGCTCGTGCGGCTTTCCAGAGTAAAAGCCAAAGGTGGATACCGCTCAGATCAGGTTCGTGTTGGGTCGTGTCTGTCATATTTCTTGATATAAAGATGTTTGATATCAAGATAAAGATTCAACAGATATTTTTAAACTTAGGGCGACAACCATAAGTGTCTGGAAATAAAGCGATAGCTGGAGACTACCTACTTCACCACAAAGATCAGGAAGTAATCCTGTCCGTCCGCCTTCGTAAAGTCGTAGGTCGCGGACAGGCGGAATCCAGCCTCAGCCATCTCTTTTTCGACAACCTGGTGGTCGAGGCCGTGATTGGTCCCGTCTCCATTCCTGTCGATGATGCCGACCTTTGCCCCCTGGCGGAGCGCGGGTCGGAGGTTTTTCATGAATTCCAGAGGCTGCGCGATCTCGTGATAGACCTTCAGCAGAAGTACGGCATCCACGCTACCCGGCGGGAGCATCGGATCGTCCGGTTTGCCGAGAACCGTGCGGATATTCGTTAGATTCTCTTTGGCGATGCGCTTGCCAATGGATTCGATGGCCAGCGGATTGATGTCTTCGGCAATCACGGCTCCTGTCACTCCGACCCGTTTTGAGGCGCGTACCGTGAACCAGCCCGACCCAGCACCGATATCGGCGACGTTCTTTCCTGCTTTGATATCGAGAAGATCCATTACGCGGTCGATCTGGAGCTTCTTGTCGCGGTCTGGAGATTCGAAGATGGAGAGGTCGCCCGTATAGGGCCTGCTGGTCTGGCGCGGCGTCTCCGTCTCCTGCGGCGCAGTTGCAGTTTGGGGGAAGGCATGGCTGGAGAGAAGGATTGAGGCCAGGACAGCAATTGCGAGACGCCGAAGGCCCATCGCCTTCCTCCCTGCTACTGAATCTGAACGAGCTGACCGTGTGTGTGACCAGAACCCGGTGTGACCGTACCGCTATTCTGTGGAGCGCGCCAGTGATCGATATAGCTGACCTGGTGAACACAGCTGATGGTGCAGCTGGGGGCACAGCTCTTTTCGGTAAGGAACTCGCGCTTGACGTCCTCGGTGGTGTACTGGGACAGCGGGACGCCGGGGAAGCCGCGCTGCTGACTGCAGTAATGGACGAGGCCATTCTCGCAGATGTAGAGATAACGTCCGCCTGCGCGGCAGCGCCAGTCGTTGGTCTGGCCGTTGGCGATGGCTTCCTGGAACTGATTGAAGCGAGTGTAGCTGCGACGAGTCATGGAGCGGACGGTGTCCCACACCTTGCGCTCGGAATCACCGAGAGGCTTGAGCTGGCCTGAGCCGTCGTGGATGATCCCGATGGTCGTGCTGAAACCCATGGCCAAAGCGCGTTCGCTGATCACGCGAGCATCGTCGGGATTGGAGACACCACCACCGACGACGGAGTTGATGTTGACGTGAAAGTCGGCGTGCTCCGCCAGCATCTGAAGCTTCTTATCCAGAACCTTCAGGCTCTTCTTCGAGACGTCATCCGGCATGATGTTGTCGATCGAGATCTGCATGTGATCGAGCCCGGCCTGGTTCAGGCGCTGGATGCGCTCCGGCATGAGCAGATAGCCATTGGTGATCATGCCCGCAATGGCTCCGGTCCTGCGGATGCGCGCGATGACCTGGTCGAGATCGGGATGGAGCAGAGGTTCGCCGCCCGAGATGGTAATGACACTGGTTCCCAGCCGGCCAAGATCATCGATGCGGCCCAGCATCTCATCAATCGGCACCGGATCGGAGTAGTCGTCGTACTCGTTGCAATAAGCGCAGGCCAGATTACACCGCCGCATGGGCACAATCTGCGCCATGTAGGGGTGGTCCGTCGAGGCGATGGCCGAAGCGACAGACTCGACCTCACGCGCCAGGCGGTTCGCTGCTTTAAGCCGGCGGCGGAGAGTCATCTTGCGCTTGATAGGTGGGCTGAGGACGAAAGACATGCCAGAAGTAAGTATATCGAACCCTGGGCCAGGAGAGGGGTGACTGACGTTTCCGAAAGCAGGGCGAACCGCATGGAAATACAACAAAGGAAAGGAAAAGAGGAGGGTTAGTCCAGTCTCACCATGTGTTGTATCTGCTGGTGCAGGGTGCTCACCCTGTCACGAACCACCGGCGGGTTCAGCTGATGGCGCGCCGCTTCGGCGGCAGCCATCACCTGTCGGCGGGTCTGATTCATCTGGCGCTGAAAGTCGGGATAGTGTGACCATGCGTTCAGTCTAGCGATCATCTGCGCAGTCTCCGGATTAAAGCGGACATCCTCGAGCTGTTGGCGCATCCTTGCAGCCATTGCGTCGAAGACGGGCTGCAGTTCTGCAAGCATGGCGCGGGTTTGTTGTGCCTGGTCTGAATCGCCGAAGTAGCCCTCCAGGCTGGTCCACGGTGTGACGGCCGAGCGCCTCTTCGTGTCGGGAGTCAGAGTAAGGGTCTGTTTCTTTCGATCGCGAAGGATAACGACGTTGACGGTCTTTCCCCGGTTCTCGTGAATCGTCTTTGACCAATCGTTTCCGCTGGCGATGGGCAGAGCGTTAAGCTTCACGACCACGTCACCGGCCTTCAGACCGGCGTCAGCTGCAGGGCTGCTCGGTTCAACGTTGCGCACCAGGAGTCCAGTACCGCCTTGTACGCCGAAAAACTCCGCCAGCTGCGGCCCCATTACTTCGAGTTTTGCCCCGGTATATGAGGAGCTGACCAGCACCGTGGTTCCCAGGAAAGTATGGGTCCCTTTGACCGATGTCGACTTCGAGGGAGCAAGAAAGGAGTTTCCCGGGTGGGAGACATCGGCAGAGGAGCTATTGGAGGGCTCAGGCACCGTGTAGTGTTTCTCCCATGCCTCACGCTCGACCTCTTCCCGGTTGGCAAGGTGCGTCTGAATCGTATGCTGCTGGCCATCGCGGCTGATGAGGAAGGTTACGGTACGGCCTGCCGGCATCTCGCGTAACATGCGTCGAAGCTGGGTTTCGCCATCGATGGCCTGCCCATTCATCTGAAGAATCACGTCATGCAGCTCCAGGCCATCCTTGCAGGCCGGTGCATCATGATCGACACCGACGATCTCGGCCCCATGCGTGTCTTTCAGTTTCAACGCGGAGACCTGATCTTCACTGATGTCCTTCAGATCAACGCCGAGATATCCCTGAGAATTTTTTCCGGAGAGTCCGACCACCCTCAGCATTGCGGAAGTGTGCAGGGGGCCAGGCTGCGCCAGCGACGAGGCTCCATTCAGCAGGACTACTCCCGCTGCCAGAACCAGAACGCTGAACGACTTTGCGTGACTCATTGCGTAATTCCTTGCATCGTGTGATTTGCAGCGAAAAGGGGAAAGACCCAATCTATTGAATTGAATCCGATCCTTGCAACGTGTTGTAGCTCACGGTGCGGATATAGGGATTCTCATCCTGGGTAGAAACGGTACGCAAGACCTGGCGGACGCTGGAATCGTGCTGGACCGGGGTCAGCAGGCTTACTGCCGCCATCCGCACCTGTGCATCGGGGTCATGTGCGAGCGATTCGAGAACAGCATCGCGAACTCTGCGGTCCTGCCCGATATAGCTTTCCAATCCCTCAAGTGCCTTGAGCCGGACCCCGGGGTCTTTGTCGTAACGCAGAGAGACAAGAAGCGCTCCGCGGACACCCTTACCGTCGTCACGGGCTGCGCATTCATGGCCGGCTTTGCACTCGCTGGCGAGCAGCTGGACAGAGTTGGCGCGAATGCCATCGGTGGGAGAGGTTGTTGCCTTCATCAACAGATCGCGGATTTCCTTGGAATCAAGAGAACCCTCGATGGTTTCAGGAACGATGCGGTTGTAATGCACCTGCACCATCTCAGAGTCCGGCGTACGATCGATGCCGGTAACGCTGGCGACTACGCTTTGGGCGGGAACGCTGCTGGTGGAGGCCGGCTGAGGTTGAGGCTGCTTCGCGACCTCGTAACGGTTCAGGAAGTTCCCGCCGATAAATCCCACGCCGATAAGCAGCGTGGCCAAGGCGGGCGCACTGCGCAGGTGTCCCACCCAGAGAAAAAAGTTTGCCCGCAGACGGGTAAAGAACCCGTGAGGAGGAATCGCGTCCAGCGCATCATCCAGACGCATGCGCGATTGCGCCAGCAGGTTCGGTGTTGGCTCCGCAACGGGAAGCGTCGCCAGCTGCGGCTCGATCCCCTCAAGGGCGCTCAACTCTGCGCGGCACTCTTCGCAGGTCATCAGATGCTGCTCCAACGTGCTCGCCAACTCGTCCGGCAGCTCGCCGTAGTACGCCAGGATTACGTTGTCTCTCGCCATCTCGCACTTCATGTTCCTTACCTCAACCAGCCTCAAAAATTGATCGTTCTCCCGGGTCTGTATCGATCGATTCGCCCGTTTTTTTCTTTACAAATTTCTAAGCTCCTCGCAGCTCGGCCAAGTTCGCCCGCAATTTTCGGGTCGCGCGAAACAAAGTATTTTTGGCCGTCTCTTCTGTCGTATTCAACATCTCGCCAATAGTGCGCAACTTCAATCCCTGATAGTGCTTCAGCTCAAAAACCATCCGCTCTCGCGGAGTCAACTTGTCGAGCGCGGCCAGGATGCGTTCGCCCATGCGCTTGCGCTCCAGTTCCCGGGCCGGGTTCGACATCGAACGATCGTCGGAGACATTAGCCAGCAGGTCCATCTCGTCGCCGCTGGAATCCATGACCGTTGAAGGATCCTCTCTCCGACTCTTGCGCCGCCGCAGCTGGTCCAGGCAAAGGTTCGTCACAATGCGGTACAGCCAGGTGTAGAAGCTGCACTCGAACCGAAAATTCGTCAGGTGCCGGTAGGCCTTGATGAAAGCCTCCTGGTGCACGTCCTGGGCATCCTGTTCATTTCCCAGCATGTGGAGCGCCAGCCGCAGCACGCTCTGGTCATAGCGGCGCACCAGGGCGTCAAATGCAGCCCGGTTGCCCTTTTGGGCCTCGCGGATCAGCTCATCGTCCTCAATACGCTGTTGCGCACGGGCTTCCAGCTGCGCCGGGGTCAGTTTGTTTCTCGCGCCGGGTTGGGTCGCTGCCTTTGCCATGCCTGGCAACGATTTTACCGCCGCATCCTGTAAACCCAGCGCAAAGGGGCTGGGACGCCGCCCTCGAGAACTCGAGGAGAGCCTGGATGCCAGTTCCCCGCCAGGGGTAATCACAATCGCTTCAACCTTCATTCGTCCGACTCCGGAGTCAGGAACAATGTCTTCCTGAAGAAATAGACCCACCTGCTTGTGGAAAGGTAAGCAAGGCCAAATCAGTCCTTGTTCTTCGGTTCCAGGCCTGTGAGACGGATGATTTGCTATCCGCATCTTCAACGTTCACGATTCCCTATAAACTCACATCTATGTCTCATCGCTCGACCGCTCCCAGCCTCTTTTCAGATTCGCCTTCCAGCCAGGCCGGATGGGTCACGGCCCACTGCGATGGGGGGGCCCGGGGAAATCCCGGTCCGTCAGGGTATGGGGCTGTTTTTACCGGCCCGGGCGGGGAGCTTCTGGCTGAGTTGAGCGAGTTCCTCGGAATCCGTACCAACAACTACGCCGAGTACTCCGGCTTGCTCGGTGTATTGGACTACGCTTTACAGCACGGTTACAGACGCTTGCGCGTCGTTTCGGACTCAGAACTGATGGTCAAGCAGATTCAGGGCAAGTACCGGGTTAACTCACCCGACCTGAAGCCTCTCTGGCAGGAGGCGAAGAATCGTATTGCGCGCCTGGAAGATTTTGAGATCTCCCACGCTCTGCGGCACAAGAACAAGGACGCTGACCGGCTGGCCAATCAGGCGATGGATCGGGGGATGAAGCGTCCGCAGGCTCCTGGCCAACCGGCGCCAGCGCCTTTGAAAGCGACTCCGTACCCAACGAAGTCCTCGGCTCCGCCTGATCCGGACGCGCCCCGTGCGGCTGGTTCCAGCTCGGGAACGATGCTGCGAGGATTTACACGCGATGGCGTGGTTCACGTGCTCGGAGGGCAGACGCTGCCGAACGGAATCTTCGTCAAGATCATCCCCGAGTAAGTTGTCCGCAGAGCTTTTCTACAGCATCCATCTGGCGCAAAGCGGCTTCGAGCTTTGCAGCGCCGATCTCGCGCTCGATGCCGGACTGCATGCGATCGAGGATGCCGGCCACGCGGGCTGCCTTGCGCCTACCGGCGGGCTCCAGTTCCAACAGAAAGCCGCGCGCGTCGTCGGGATCGATACGGCGGCGAACCAGCCGTTTGGCCTCGAGCGAAGAAACGATGTGGCTGACATTACCGCGTGTCGTCTCAAAGGTACGTGCAAGCTCCGAGGGGCGAACCCGCTTCTTCTCCAGAAAGATCGCCGCGAGCATCAGGGACTCGGAGAACATAAGTTCTTCCTGCTTTAGCGCAGCGTTCAGCGAGGACTCCATACGCCGGGCGATGCGGCTGACCTGAAAGACAGGACTCTGCTCAAGAAACGATTCGATACGCATACAAAGAGATTTTAGTTGATACGTTCAATTACTTACATCTATACAAAATTACCCATGCGGAGCCACATTTCCTGATCAAGAATGTTCTTGTGTTGAATTCAAGAACATTCTTGATCGTCGCCGGTCTCTCAACGTTTGCATGGGCCCAACAACCTCAGCAGTCGACTTCCATTGCTCCTGTTCAGGAGAACATTACGGTTACGACTGCCATCCCGCCGATTCCGCTTTCGGAGTCGAATCGTTCGGTCCAGACGCTCGATACCCGCGAGCAGCCGCTGCTCTTCAACAACGTCACCGACTACCTGCGGCAGGACACGACGGTGAATCTGCAGTCTCGCGCTGCGAATGGAGTGCAGGCGGACCTGTCGATTCGTGGAACTACCTTTGAGCAGTCGCTGGTCTTACTGAATGGCCTTCGTATCAACGATCCTGAGACGGCGCACATGAACCTCGATATCTCGGTTCCGTTGAATGCTCTTTCGCGCGTCGAGGTTCTGCATGGTTCGGGCTCGACCTTTTATGGCTCGGACGCGATTGGAGGAGCCGTCAATCTCATTACGCAGCGGCCTCCCGCGGATACGCGCTTCAGCCTGATTGCGAAGTCCGGCGCAGGGAATTATGGATCGTTGGAGAACCATCTCCGTGCGGACTGGAGCAGCCGCCGTATCAGCGAAGAGCTAAGCGGAAGTCGCGATACTTCCGATGGCTTCATCCACAATCGCAACTACTCGAGTAATGCGCTGTCGTCGGAGACGTGGCTGAGTGTGTTGAAGCCCGGCACGACCGACATCCTGCTTGCCACTAGCGATCGTCCTTACGGGGCTAATCAGTTCTACGGAAACTACAACTCGTGGGAGCGTACCAAGGGTTGGTTTGCCGCATTGCAGCAGCAGCTTGGTCAGCGCACTTCGGCGAGCTTTGCCTATCGACGCCATACCGATCTCTTTGTGCTGCTCCTCGAACGACCGAACTACTACCGTAATAACCACATCACCACGGCGTGGCAGGGTGCGCTACGCCGCGCCGATGCGCTTGGAACCAACACCACGCTCTCTTATGGACTTGAAGCGAACGGCGACGACATCCACAGCACGAACCTGGGCATCCATGCCCGCAATCAGGGTGCAGGGTACGTGAATCTCTCGCTGCGTTCGTTGAAGCGCTTGTCGCTCTCGCTTGGAGCACGCGAACAGGTCTTCTCCGGCGGCACCTCTGTCTTTTCGCCGAATGTCGCAGGAGCATATTCACTCACCGGAACGTTGAGATTGCGTGGCTCCGTAGGGCATGGCTATCGCCTGCCAACCTACCTCGACCTCTACTACTCCGATCCGGCGACGGTTGGGAATCCGCACCTCAAGCCTGAGTCTTCGTGGAGCTACGAGGGCGGGTTTGATTGGACTCCAGCGAACTCGCCCTTCACTCTGAGCGCTACAGGGTTCCATCTTCGACTGAAGGACGGCATCGACTATTCGAAGTACGACCTCTCCAAGCCCTGGCAGGCAGTCAATGTTGCCAACAACGCCTATAACGGTGCTGAGGCCAGCATGCGACTAAGGTTGCCCGCCTCGCAGCAGCTCCAGCTTGGCTATACCGCGGTGCAGGCCACCTCGCCACCGCCGGGTCTGATCTCCGAGTACGCCTTCAACTACGCGGCGCAGTCAGCGCTGATTGCATGGAGCGGGCAATTCCCGGGTCAAATCGTGGCACGGAGCCAGCTTGCAGTCATCCAGAAGACCACGCAGTCGCCCTACCCTCTATGGGACGTCGCTTTGGCCCGTAATACGGGAAAGTTCCGCCCGTATGTGCGGGTGCTCAATCTCACGAATACTTCGTATCAGGAGGTTCCCGGTGTGCCGGTGCAGGGTCGCACTGTCATGGCGGGAGCGGAGCTGAACTGGTCGATCCGGCGCTGATCGCATAGGTGAGCCCCCTTGTATATAAACCTTGCAAAGTATTCCATAAACAATACTTAGCTTCGTACTTACCCAGGTAAGAGGCTTCCGAAGAGAGGCTCAGACTCAACTCGTCAAGGTCGAACTTTGGAATCGTTCTGCCTCTGCCTTCCGGCGTCGTGTCAGCCCCTTTACCTCTACACCCCCTACATGGTTCCAGCGCAGGAATTCGAGTGCCGCCTGCTCGAACTGTCTTGCATTCACGCAGCGAAGCAATGTCGATCCTGCCAGGTTCGAGCAGCCCAGGTTGAAGACGAAGTCCACCAGCGCATCGAACTGCCCCTGCGTCAGCGGGATTTTAATGAGGTGATGAACGCAGGTTTCCGCTTTGGCAATGTCTTCGCGTCGCCAGGCGTCGGCCTGTGTCTGAGAGCAGGCCGTGCCGGGCTTGACCTGCCCGGTATGGCCGTAACCGATGGTCCACACGCCAGCCTGGTCCTGGTAAGCCTCCAGAGAACAACCCTCAAACTGTTTTGTAAGTGCCAGACCTGCATCGCTATAGGTAAGATTTGCCATCGTTCTCCCTTGAAAAAGAAATGGGAGAGAAGCCGAATGGCTCTCTCCCATGCTGGATCGATTCGTTGTATCGCTGATTTAAGGATAACAATCGGCGGGTATCGAATCCGCACTTTGAAAAATGTTGCTTACTGCAATCGTTTGTGTGGTTTAGAGGACTTATCTTCTATGGCGACTATTGACAGGATTTCCAGACGCCAATTCTTCGCAGGTGAGAAGGGGAATCGAGCAATTTTCAAGGAAAAACCTTAAATGCAGTATGAACTTGGGGTATTCTGAAGGCTGTCCCTCTCTGGGTATGTTTGGAGGTGTTTTTCATTGGCAGAGGTTCGAGTTCAGGAAGGTGAACCGCTTGAGAATGCTCTTCGTCGCTTTAAGCGCAAGGTGCAGACCGAGGACATCATCAAGGAAGTCAAGCGTCACTCCTTCTATCTGAAGCCGGGCGAAAAGAGGCGCGTAAAAGAAGCCCTTGCCCGCAAGCGCAATCGTAAGAAGGTCCGCAAAGAGCAGGACTAACAAGTTTCACCTGAGGCCATCTCTCGCAGGTTACCAAAGAGAGATGGCCCAGCTTACCAAACCGACGATAGACTCCCGCTGTCGGCCGGTTCGCAGTCCGGTTGTATTGAAGTGCTTTCCGCCTCATGGCGGTTCCCAGGCGTTTAGATCATCTATCCGGCAGGTAGATTACTCACGGGAGATTCCAACAAAATTCCGCTTGAGCGTTTGCCTGTTCCGCAGATCGGGAGACGCGGTTATGGAATTCGTAGACAGGATCCTCACCTGTGCAGATTGTGGTGGAGAGTTCATCTTCACTGCGGGCGAACAACTCTTTTTCTTCGACAAACAATTCAAGAACGATCCAAAGCGGTGCAAACCTTGCAAGTTTAAGCGGGCAGGCGCAGCCGCGGCGCGTACCGGTTCCGGTCCTGCCGCAGCAGGCATCTCGCGTACAGAGACACGGACGAATTGTTCGGAGTGCGGAATCGAGACCACCGTTCCGTTTAAACCGACGCAGGGCCGACCAGTCCTGTGCCGTCAGTGCTTCAAGAACAAGCAGGCTACCCCAGTCAGCACCATGACGACAGAGCTTGTTGCAACTCACCCCCCGGCTGCAGCTCTGGTGGCGGGCAGCGCTGAGGCGATGTCCGTTGCAACCGGCGTACCTCGCCAAGCCGCCTGATCTGGCGGGTCAACCCAAAAGGGGTCATCCTGGCCGTACCATGGTCAGGATGATAGCTGAGTCTTCTTCTTCCCTTCCTGGCATTTCTGATCTGGTTCGCGCTCGCACGAAGCTTGGCAGCTTCGATCTAACCGTGTGCACGGACGGGCCCTACTGCCTCGACGGTGGAGCAATGTTTGGCGTGGTTCCGAAGACACTGTGGCAGAAGCGCGCCCCGGCAGACGAGTTAAACCGCATACTGCTTGGGTTGAACACGGTTGTCGTGCGTACCGGTTCCCATACGGTTGTGATCGAGACCGGGATCGGCAATAAGCAGAACGAGAAGATGCGCGAGATCCACCAGAATCAGGAGCTGCTTCCTACCTCTCTTGCTGCTGCGGGAGTGAAGCCGGAAGAGGTGGACATCGTCATCAACTCTCACCTGCATTTTGACCACTGCGGCTGGAACACGACACTTCATCCGGATGGTTCGGTGACCCCGACGTTTCCCCGCGCCCGTTACTTTGCGCATCGTGGTGAGGTGGAGCACGGACATCTGCAACTGGACCGCGACCGGGTCAGCTATCTTTCGCCCAACTACGATCCGCTGATCGAATCGGGGCAGATGACGCTGCTGACGACGGAAGGGATTGCGAAGAACCCGGAGATCGTTCCCGGGATCTCCGTCGAACTCTTCCCTGGGCATACGCGTCAGTTGATGGCTGTCCATATCGAGTCCGGTGGGCAGCACGCCTGCTACATCTCCGACCTGATTCCAACGACGGCGCATCTCGACCCTACGTGGGTGATGGGATACGATCTCGATCCGTTGGAAACAATCGCCCAACGCAAACGCTTCTATCAGAGGGCGATCCCGGAGAATTGGCTCGTACTTTTTACTCATGACCATCACACCCCGATGGCGCGAATTGAGTGGAACGAGAAGGGAAAGCCCGTGGTGAAAAGTGACCGATAGCGGGAGAGAAGATCAGGCACGGGCGTAAAGTTGAAGTACAAGGATCGATTGTTCGCCAATCTCTGCGCTGAAGGTTCTGCAAATGTGCCGGAATATCAGGATGCTCTTCAACTTCGACCCGCCCGTGACGGAAGATGAGATTCGGGCCGCTTCGCTGCAGTTTGTAAGAAAGATCAGCGGTTTCAATAAGCCCTCTAAGGCGAACGAAGCCGCATTTCTGGCAGCGATCGACGGAGTGGTTCATGTGTCGTCACAGCTTCTTGCCTCGCTCGAGACGACTGCGCCCCCGAAGAATCGCGAAGAAGAAGCTGCCAAAGCAAAGGCCCGCAGCGCGAATCGGTTTGGATAAAAAAGGGGGCCAGTTGTCTGGCCCCGCATGCATTCCGCCGAGGCGGAGAAGCTACACGCGCTGTTTCCTGTGTGCATGTATGGCCCGCAGTACAGTGAAAGCTCCAAAGAGACCTGTTCCAAAGAGCATTAGAGAAGAGGGTTCGGGAACCGGTGTGATTGTTCCGGCGACCTCGACATACGTCAGAGTTGGTCCGCCATCGTTTACGAGCATCCATGTGTCGCAGTCGGTTCCACAGTTGAGTGTGAAAACGCCGGACGAATTACTCGGGATTCGGATGCTGAACTGGTAAAGCTCGCTGGGATTGATCGCGTTATAGATGGTCGCGCTGACCAGGCCGGGCGGGGGCGGCGGTATCTGGATGTTGGTGGCGCCGGGGTTGGTGAAGGAGAAGGTCTTTCCCGAGGTGATGTCGTCAAAGACGAGATCAGCCGATACGAGGATTGAAGACGCATCGAAGGTCAGGGTTCCGGTGAGGGTGCCTACATCGGAGCCGGAATGAATCCCCGAAGTTGGCGTATCGGCCGAAAGCCAGTAGGTTCCGATGGGCAGCAGATCCGCATGGACGGCCGGGGTAAGGATCGCAAAAGAAGACAGAACGAGACAAAGAAGGAAGAGCTTCGTTCTCATGGAGGTTCTCCTGAGGAGAGATTTGAGAAACGCGGCCCGATTGGAGAGATGGAAGGACTGTAGCACCTGTCCGGAAGAAGGTCAAAGCTACGGAGCCAACTTGCTCGCTAGATTATTCAGAAAGTGTCATCCTGAGCGAAGTTTGGCGCACATTAACGCGCCAAACGCAGTCGAAGGATCTGCGGTCTTTCTGAAGTTCTATTGCTCAACCAAAGCAAACCACAGATCCTTCGACTACGCCCTTGCTCTCACAGGGCTCCGCTCAAGATGACACGTTTGATGAGGTCTCGTGGCTAATGACTCCGTAGCGAGAGTGGGATGTTGATAAAGCTGCGGTCACTTCTTGCGACGCTTCAGATGCGGCTCGCATGTATCGGAAAAAGGATTGATCAGGAACGTTCCCGCGACTCCCGAGACCAGAATGCTTCCGTCGGAGTTGATGTGCGAGGTGCGGAACTCTTCATTGGGAAGATCGTTGATCCTCCGCCAGGTTTCGCCGCGGTCGTCGCTGATGTAAACCCCGGTGAGAGAGGTGACCACTTCATGGTCTGGTTGTGCAGGATCAACCTCAACGCTATACGCCCGGATGTTGGAGCCTGCTTCGTCAGAGGTTCGATGCAGCAGGAAGTGAGCATTGGTCACGCGCTCGACCATGCCGGGACCTACAGGGTTGTAGATCCCCCAGCAGGCCGCAAGATGAAGTCCTCCCACCACATTCATGTTGTGGATTGCGGAGTCCGGCCCAACACCATCGATGCGACTCCACTTCATGCTGCGAAGGTTCAGCAGGTAGGCCTGATCGCCTGTCCCCACATAGAGAAAGCGAGGGTCAGCGCGCTTCGGCTCATCGAATTGGACAGAGAGGAGATCCATATCGGTGGGAATGGGAGGCAGGGGGCCATCCTCGACCCATGAGCCATCCCCGTCTTTGTGATAGGTAAAGAGCTTCGGGTCCAGATCGAAGTACCCATATCCGAGGATGAGGTGTTTGCCGTCGGAGGTCATCTGGACGATGTTTGCCCTGACAGGATCGCCCGGATGCTTTGCGATAGGAATTTTAGGAGGCGAATCCGGAACCTGCGGGCCGACGATTGTTTTCACCACCGGTGAAGATATGCTCGGCTGCGGAATGACCTCAAAGGCTCCTCGTTGGGTCGTGACGATAAAGGATGAACCGCCCGGTGAGATGCTCAATCCGTTTCGTATGCCCTCGCCGATGTGTTCGTCGAAATATCTCGAACCGATTCGCGCGACCTGGGACCATGTAGCGCCACCGTCCGTCGATTTCGAAATGTACATCGCTCGACTTTGCTGTGGCAGCGCATTGCTGAGATCAGTTGTGAGGCCCCAGATCACGTTTGGATTGTCGTTGGTGGGATCGCTGGCGATGGTTTCGATATATTCGCTGGCGAACTGATGACTTCCAGGGAGACTCGTGACGCGGTGGACGCGGCAGTTCTCCATGTCGTCAGCGACCGTCTGAACCTGCCCGTTCACGCTGAGAGGAAGGAGCAGCGGAACGAAGAGAAGGTACCGGCGAATATGTGGGATCGCCATAACCAGACCTTAACCTAAGGTTACTCCAGAGGATACGGAATGCAGTACCTCTGGAGTAAAGCTTCTGTCGAAAGGTTTATCGAGGTGAGTATTTCAGATGCCCTTCGCGCCAGGGCACAGCCGTGCGGGCGTTGAGGTCGAAGACAACATGACCGGCACGGACGGTCATCTCGGGCACAATGCGTTCGGTGCCGTCTACCTTACCTCCGGCAAGATCGGCATAACCGAAGTGTCCGTGATCAACACGAAGCACAGCGATGTCGGCTACGGAGCCAACTGCAATCTGGCCCAACTCAGGATGCCCAATCTCTGTCGCCGGGTTCGTCGTGGACTCGCGAATCACTTCCTTGAGCGGAACTCCGAGCGCAAGAATCTTGCTCATCACATTCGGCATATTCAGCATCACACCCGTGGCTGAGCCAATGTGGAGGTCGGTCGAGATCGAATCCGGGAAGAAGCCACCCTTGATCATCGGTTCGGCGAGAGCAAAGTTGAAGGATCCGCCGCCGTGTCCGACATCGAACTTGATGCCGCGCTTGCGTGCATCGAGCATGTAGGGTGCAGGTTTGCCATCGGGAGTGAGCAGCGGCGCAGGCATGCGGAAGACGTGTGTGCTGATGTCTCCCGGCCGCAGGATGGTGCGGATCATCTCCTCATACGATTTGTTGTCGAACCAGCCGAAGTCAACCATCACGGGAAGGTGATTGCGTGTGCCAGCTTCAACCGCCTTCCGGACCGAGATGAAGTTGGGTTGCTCCCAGTGTGCAGTCTTGATGCCCACGATGATGTCGCGGTTCTGCTCGATGAGTTTGGAGAGCGCATCGAGATCCATATCATGCTCGTTCTGCTCGGCGGCATCGTCGCTTGCGGCCATACCTGCGCCAACGATGTTGACGAAGGCAAAGATGCGCGTCTTCGAGGTGTCGATCACACGGCGGCGGAACTCAGGGAAGTCGCGCCAGCCGGAGGAGCCGGCATCCGCAATCGTTGTCACTCCATTGGGAGTGGCCATGACATCGGCCTGGACGGAGAGATCGCCATTCCCCCAGGCGTTATGACGAAGCCCGATAAAGACATGCTCGTGGATATCGACGAGTCCGGGGGTGAGGTAGAGGCCGGAGATGTCGACGGCCTGCTTGGCCGCGCTGGCAGGAATCGAAGGTTCAATCGCTGCGATCTTGCCATCGCGGACGGCGACGTCGAGCTTGGCATCGACGTTGTTCTTCGGATCGATGACGTGGCCGTTGCGGAGAACGAGATCGTACTGCTGTGCCTGTGCAGCAAGCGCGCAGGAGAGAAGGCTGAGAACCAGGATGCGAAGCATAAACGGCAGTATAGCCAAAGAGTTGCAGAAGTTTCAGGATCTCCAATCCCATGGCTCGAAGAAGTGAGTCAGAAAGTCTGGCGCGCTGTGCAGATAGAATGGCGGATTTTGCATATCGTGCCATACGTCCAACATCTAACGTAGAGGCATGAACAACGTAAAAGCCTACTCCGCTGCTAGTGCGAAATCGCCGCTCGCCCCCACCACGATCGCGCGGCGCGATCCAGCCGAGCACGACGTACAGATCGAGATTCTGTTCTGCGGAATCTGTCACTCCGATCTTCACTACGCTCGTAACGAGTGGAGTGACGTCATGCCGACGATCTACCCCTGCGTTCCCGGGCACGAGATCATAGGCCGCGTTACGAAGGTGGGCTATGCCGTCACCAAGTTCAAGCCTGGCGATCTTGCCGCTGTAGGTTGCCTGGTGGACTCCGACGGTACCTGCCCACAGTGCGAGGCCGGCCTGGAGCAGTTTTGCCCCAATATGGTGCTCACCTTCGGTTCGCAGGACAAACAGTTGGGAGGCGGAACCCTTGGCGGATATTCCGACACCATCGTCGTCGATGAGCATTTTGTTCTGCGTGTTCCATCGAACCTCGATCTTGCCGCGGCAGCTCCTCTGCTCTGCGCTGGAATCACGACCTACTCTCCACTGCGCCATTGGGGAGTAACCAAAGGCAAGAAGGTCGGCATCGTCGGTCTTGGCGGACTGGGCCACATGGGCGTGAAATTCGCCCATGCCTTCGGCGCTCATACCGTTGTCTTCACCACATCGCCCAGCAAGAAAGAGGATGCATTGCGCCTCGGAGCCGATGAAGTCGTGATCTCGCGCAATGCAGACGAGATGGCAAAGCATGTTGGCAGCTTCGACTTCATCCTCGATGCGGTCTCTGCTGACCACGACATTAATGCGTACATCAACCTGCTCCGGATCGATGGCAACCTCACTCTCGTTGGAGCACCCGATAAACCGCTCTCTATTCCTGCCTTTGGTCTGATCTTTGGACGTCGTAGCCTCTCCGGTTCGCCGATTGGCGGAATCGCCGAAACCCAGGAGATGCTCGACTTCTGCGGTGAGCACAACATTACCGCCGATGTGGAGGTCATCCCCATCCAGAAGGTCAACGAAGCTTACGAGAGACTGCTCAAGTCCGATGTGAAGTATCGCTTCACTATCGATATGGCCTCTTTACGGTCCGAGTAATCATGAATAAACGCTTTCGAGTTCCTGGCCGCCTCAATACGAAATTGGAAGAACTGGGCGTCCGTGTCTCTGACGTTTTGCGCAGAGCCGGACTCTCCCAGGACCTCTTTCAGCAGACACGCATTCTCTTAAGCACGGAGGAGTTCTTCGCCCTCTGGCGGTCCATCGGCGAGGTCAGCGGAGATCCTGCCATCAGCCTGAGGCTCGCTACCGAGACAAGGCCCGAGCGTTTTGATCCGCTGGGGATCGCTGTTCTCTCAACCGAGAACTTCGGCACAGCGATCAGTCACATGGCCCGCTATAAGAAGCTCTGCTGTCCGGAAGAGATCGTGCAGCATACGGATAAAGCGGAGTGGAGTATTCAGTTCAATTGGTTACTTGCACTTGGGATCGAGCCCCCAACGCTTACGGAGCATTGCTTTGCCTGGGTTCAAACGATTGGACGTCTGGGTACGGGCACAAATATCTCTCCGCTTCGTGTGGAGTTCATGCAGCCGCGTTCACATTCGAAGGTGATTGAGCGACACTTCGGCTGTTCCGTGATCAGTGGAGCAACTCGCAATGCCATTGTCTTTCGTGCCGCGGATGCGCAGGCTCCTTTCGTTACACGTAACGCCGAGCTGCTTGACATGCTTGCACCGCAGTTCGATCAGGAGCTTAAGCAACTTCGGCAGGGGGAAGAAGATCAGGAGAATTTTCCGGAACGAGTTCGTGGAGCGATTCAGGAGAAACTGACTGGCCATCGACCTTCCATCGACGACATTGCGCGTCGGCTGCATATGAGCTCGCGCACGTTACAGCGACGTCTGCAGGAATCCGGCTCCAGTTTCCAGCGTGTCCTCGACGAAGCGAGACATCAAATGGCGCGTTACTACCTCAGCAGCTCTGTTCTCGAGCTGAACGAAGCCGCCTACCTGCTTGGATACGAGGATGCGAACTCCTTTGTCCGTGCCTTCCGTACCTGGGAAGGCGTTCCTCCGGGACTTTGGCGCGAATCGTACCGGACCAAAGCAATGTCGCAGGAGAAGGTAATTCAGTAATCGATGCAATTAAAAAGTTTTTAAGGAGCAGAAACGATGCCTCATGTTGTCGTGAAGCTGTGGCCTGGAAAATCGGAACAACAAAAGAATAGGCTTGCCGCTGAAATAACCAACAACATCATGTCCGTTCTGAACTATGGAGAGGAGTCGGTCTCCGTAGCATTTGAAGAGGTTAAGGCGCAGGATTGGACAGAGAAGGTCTATAAACCAGATATCCAGGATCAGTGGGACAAGCTTTACAAGAAGCCCGGCTACGACCCATTTTGAAGAATATTGCGAATCGAGGATTAACGATGGAGATCAAAAGAGTCGGCACACAACCTTCCGCGAAGGGTCCATCCGAGTGGTTCACCGGCACGGTGCGAATCGATCCACTCTTTCAGGCTCCTGATCCCGCTTTTGTGCAGGGCGCCAGCGTCACCTTCGAACCCGGCGCCCGGACCGCGTGGCATACGCATCCGCTCGGCCAAACTCTGATCGTCACCTCTGGTTGCGGCTGGGTTCAGCGGGAAGGTGGTCCCGTCGAGGAGATCCTTCCCGGTGATGTCGTCTGGTTCGCACCTAACGAGCGCCACTGGCACGGAGCTGCGCCGACGACAGCCATGACCCATATCGCCATTCAGGAGAGACTCGACGGTAAGGTTGTCGATTGGATGGAGCATGTCAGCGACGAACAGTACCGAAGGTAGCATTCATATCGGCGTTATTGACTTGAACGAGTGTTAAGCCTTAAAGCCAATCGACTACACTGAATCTTCAGCGGTGTCCGATAATTTTTCCCAACTCGTCAAGCAGCAGACTGATATCGTGCGCATTGTCGGCGAGTATGTGAAGCTGCGAAAGACAGGAGCGCAGAACTACACTGGCCTCTGTCCCTTCCACAAAGAGAAGACAGGATCTTTTTCGGTCAACGCGACGCATGGCTACTTCTACTGCTTTGGCTGTCACGAAAAAGGGGATGTCTTCACCTTTGTGATGAAGCTCGAGAATCTGAGCTTTCCCGAAGCAGTCCGCTTTGTCGCGCAGAAGATGGGAATTCCACTTCCCAAGCGTGAGTTCACCTCTCCGGAAGAGGCTCGCGAAGCGGGATTGCGTCGTCAGCTTCTCGACATCCACGAAGCCGCAACACAGTACTTTGAGGCTGCGTTGAAGTCTCCGGAGGCCGCACGCGCACGCGAGTATCTCACCAGTCGTGGAGTTACAGCCGAAACCATCCAGAAGTTTCGCATCGGCTATGCGCCGGACGACTTCAATCACATGCGCAACTCGCTCAGCCCGCACTTCTCCGAAGAGGTGCTTCGTTCCAGCGGACTCTTCAAATGGAAGGAGCAGGCCGACGGCTCGGCAGGGCAGCTCTACGCGGGTTTTCGCAAGCGCATCATGTTTCCTATTGCGAACGAGCAAGGGAAGACCATCGCCTTTACCGGCCGCGCACTCGACACGCAGGATGAGAAGGGCCGCGATATCGCCAAGTACATGAACTCGCCGGAAGGCCCCATTTATACCAAGGGCCACGTGCTGTTCAATCTCGATAAGGCGCGGCAGGAGATTCGCAATCTCGGCTTCGCTCTTCTTGTCGAAGGCCAGATGGACTGCATTTCCGTCTACATGGCCGGCATTCGCAATGTCATTGCGACCTCGGGCACTGCCTTTACCGAAGCACAGGTGCGTCTGCTCTCGCGCTTCACGCCGAATAAACAGGTCATCCTGAACTTCGATCCCGACACGGCTGGCCGCAATGCCGCGGAAAAAGCCGGGGCCATGCTCGTCGAAGAAGGCTTCGATGTCCGCATCGTTCTGCTCGAAGACGGTCTTGATCCCGATCGCTTTATCCGTGAGCGTGGGTTACAGAGCTATACAGGAGCGGTGCGCAGCGCGCATCGTTATATGGACTACCTCATCGAACGAGCTCGCCAGGAGTTTCCTGCACGCACTCCGGAAGCCAAGGTCAAGGCGATGAACTTCCTGCTTCCGCACATCCGGCGTATCCCATCGCCGTTACAACGCGACGAGTTCGCCGCTGATGCCGCACAGAAGCTCGGCATCGATTCCGCGATCCTTCGTCAGGAGCTTCGCCAGGCAGCGATTCAACGTGCCGAAAGCGTGCGCTCGCACAGCCACGATCCTGCCAGCGAGATCGAGCGCATCCTTCTCCGTGCACTCGTATTGCCGGAAAACGATTCCGCGCGCCAGTTAGCGTCGGCCCGTCTTTCTGAGCATCCTGAGTGGTACGACGGTCTGCCTTCCTCGCCGATTCTTGAAGCACTCACGTTGGCCCCCGCGCCTGAAAATCCCCTTGATGTTGCACCCGATCAGCCCAGTCGAGTGCTGCTGGCCCGCGCTCTTCATCACCACGAGCCTGCCGAGGGACTTATCTCCTCTCCCCCCTCTCTCTCCGAGCAGGTAGAAGATGCGCTGCATACTCTTGAGCGGCGTTATCTCGAACGTCGCCAGCGCGAGATGCGCATCCTGATCGCCGAGGCGGAGCGCCGTAACGACCAGGAGATGCTGGGGAAGTTGCTGCAAGAACGGCTTCAGCTTGATCGTCGTCTTCGCGAGTACTGACATTGTCGTAACAGTTGGATTGCTACAATGAATAGCGATGGCCAGCTTCTTGACCCTCTTCTCTGAGATCTCCACTTCCAGGCACGCAGAGATTCCGGAGATTTTTCCTGTCCACCTCCCCAAACCGGCTCGTCTCTACGACAGGGTCGCTCTCTCCCCAGCGACGTCAGGCTGAGATCGGAACTGCATGGACGCATCAACCAAACGACGGCTCGCCTTAGGCTTTCTGTCCAACTGGATCAGCAAACTTGCGACCACCATCATTCAGCTGGTCCAGGTACCTGTCTTTCTGCACTTCTGGAGCGTTCCCCTTTACGGCGAGTGGATGATCGTCATCGCTGTGCCCTCGTACCTGAACGTCAGCAATTTCGGTTTCGGAAGCGTCGCTGGCAACGAGATGAGCATGATGGCCGCACGTGGAGACCGCGAAGGTGCCCTGCGCGTCTTCCAGAGCTGCTGGTGGTTCATCACGCTCATCTGCCTGGCCTGCATGGCGCTTCTTGCCGGAGTGCTGTACTTCCTTCCCGCCGCCCGCCTGCTCAAGCTGCACGAGATCAACGAAACCGATGCCAAGTGGATCATTTTTTATCTCGGTTGCTCCGTCCTGCTGGGCCAGCTTGAAACTCTGTTGCAATCGGCCTATCGCTGCATCGGCCGTTATCCCTACGGCTCATTCCTGAAGAGCATGTTTTCGCTTGTCGCCTTCGCGCTGATGCTGGTCCCGGTCTGCATGGGGGGAGGAGCCCGCGAGACAGCTCTCGTCTTCGCTGCTGCAAACATCGTGATTACCCTGGTGCTTTGCGTCATGGTGAAACGCGATATTCCCTGGATCCGCTATGGATGGGAGCACGCAACCTTCTCGGAAATTAAGCGTCTTAGCGGTCCTGCGTTTGCCTTCATGGCCTTTCCCATCGGCATTGCGATCAATCTTCAAGGAACCCTGATGGCCGTGGGATACGCCCTTGGTCCCACCGCCGTCGTCATCTTTGGAACCGCCCGCACCGTCTCCCGCGTAGCCTTGCAGATGGTGCAGATGATCAACAACACCTTCTGGCCGGAGCTGTCGCACGCCTTTGGACTCAAGGACATGGCCCTGACCCGCACCCTGCACCGCCGCGCCTGCCAGATGGGACTTATCGTCGCCTTTGCCGTTGTTGCCGCGGTGGTCATGCTTGGCCCCTGGTTCCTAAATCACTGGACCGGAGGTCACGTTCCCCCGGAGCGGACCCTGCTCAGCATCCTGCTCGCAGTTGTCGTTGCTTATTCGCTCTGGTCTACCAGCTCCACCCTGCTGACGGCCGTCAATCTGCACCAAAGACTGGCGGCGTGGTATTTGTTCGGCACTAGTGTGACCGTCGTCGTGACCTACCTGGCAGCGAAGTATGGTGATCTCAATTGGGCCGCAGCCTCACTGCTGCTCTCCGAGCTAGTGATGAATTTCTATGTCCTGCCGGCCTCGCTTCGGCTCTCGGACGATACCTTCCCGGCATTTGTTGCTAGCATGTTGCACTATCCACAATCTTTACGCCCGGCAGCCCTGATGGCTCGCCTTCGCCGCTCGCGACCCTCTTCGCTGGCATCTTGAATTAGCAGCAAAACCTTGAATGTGTCATCCTGAGCGAAGCCTCTCGTGGCATTTCGCGAGAGGCGTAGTCGAAGGATCTGCTGTTAGTCCGTTGAGAGGAGGAAGAATGGCGATAGTCAAAATAATCAGCATTGGCGATGAACTCGGAGTCGTTCTCCCGCCTGAAAGCCTGAAACACCTTAATGTGAGGGTTGGAGATACTCTTTACCTGACAGAGCAGGCAAATGGCATACATCTTTCTTCTATCGAGCCCGAGATGCGCAAAGCGATAAGTTGTGTGATGCGCGAACACCGTGATGTTTTGAAGCG
This sequence comes from Edaphobacter sp. 4G125, assembly GCF_014274685.1. Taxonomy (NCBI): domain Bacteria; kingdom Pseudomonadati; phylum Acidobacteriota; class Terriglobia; order Terriglobales; family Acidobacteriaceae; genus Edaphobacter; species Edaphobacter albus. The sequence goes on along the minus strand of NZ_CP060393.1, from coordinate 180,975 downwards.
TCTCGCGGACACAGAAGACCCTGAACATCCTGTGTAAATTCATATTTAACAGGAATTTACAATCCATATAGCCATGCCTCGCCACAGAACCACAGATCCCGGCTTCACCAATCCTCACGGTCAGGTCGTCATCCGTCGCACTGGATTTCCCTCCGAGAGCTTTCCCGGCCAGACCATCTACCACCTTCGTTGCAGCCACTGCGGACACGATTATGGCTCCAACGGCACTGATATCCACGCCCGCCGCTGTCCCGCACACCAGGGCGGAGCCCGTGGAGAGCCCCTGCGCGACCCGCCACCGAATCTTTTCTCCGCCTGAGTCGTCTAAATACTGTGGTATCCTGTGATTCGCTGGGGAAGTACGCCCTTAGAATGCCGAACCTCTCGGAAGGTCTCTCGGCTTGGCCATAGCGGTCTAAACCGCTCTCTGCTCCCTGCCATTACGGAACAACCCAGGGATAAGTCCGCCCGGATACTACAGGAGCTCGCCTGAGCGGCATCCCAAATAAAGATTATTTTTGCAGGAGCGCGCACCCTCGTGGCCGAAGAACTCGACAAGTACGAAGAAGACGTAGACCGCATTATTGAGACCGGGAAGGAAAAGGGCTATCTGACCTACGGCGAAGTGAACGACCTTCTGCCGGGCGATATTACCACCCCCGACGATCTCGACGATCTGCTCACCACCATTAACACCCAGGGCATCGATGTGCTCTCGGGAGACAAGTACGACCGCGACAAGTACGACTCCGAGATGGGCGAAGAGTCGGAAGACGTCGAGCTCGATCTCTCACCCGGTCAGCTGGAAAAGACCAACGACCCTGTCCGCATGTACCTGCGCGAGATGGGAACCGTCCCGCTGCTTACCCGCGAGGGCGAAGTCGAAATCGCCAAGCGCATCGAGCGCGGCCAGATGCGCGTGATGAAGGCCATCTCGCGTTCGCCGATTGTCATTCGCGAGATCACCGCCCTCGGCGAAGATCTCCGCCGCGGCGTCCGCAACATCAAGGAAGTCGTCACCTTCGATGAAGAAGAACTTACCGAAGAGATTCTGCAGGCACGCGTCAAGCAGACCGTCGGTCGCATCGATGTCCTCCTGAAACACCAGAAGAAGATCGCGCAGCTCGAAGAAAAGCTTGCCGCTCCGCATGGCAAGGACGCCAAGGCCAAGGCGAAGGATGTGCGTAAGAACCGCTGGCTCATCGGCCGCGAGCACGTCTTCATCAACCGTATCGTCCGCGAGCTGAAGTACACCAACGCCGAGAAGAAGCGCCTGCTCGATAAGGTCAACAAGACCGTCGACTCCATGCGCACCCTCGAGCGCCAGATCAAGACCCTCGAGAGCAAGCACGAAGCCTCGAAGTCTGAAGAGCTCAAGAAGGAATACAAGCGCCAGCAGAAGAACTGCCGCGTCGACCTCGAGCGCCTCGAAGAGGATGCAGGCATCTCGCTCGTCGATCTCAAGCGCACTCAGCGCGAGATGATCCAGGGCGACATGGACGCCGAGCGCGCCAAGCGCGAGCTGATCGAAGCCAATCTTCGCCTCGTCGTCTCCATCGCGAAGAAGTACACCAATCGCGGTCTTCAGTTCCTCGACCTGATTCAGGAGGGCAACATCGGCCTGATGAAGGCGGTCGACAAGTTCGAGTACCGCCGCGGTTACAAATTCTCGACCTATGCCACCTGGTGGATCCGGCAGGCCATCACTCGAGCCATCGCCGACCAGGCCCGCACCATCCGTATCCCGGTGCACATGATCGAGACCATCAACAAGCTCATCCGCACCTCGCGTCAGCTCGTGCAAGAGCTTGGCCGCGAAGCCTCGTCGGAAGAGATCGCACGTCGCATGGACATCCCGGTCGCGAAGGTCCGCAAGGTCCTCAAGATCGCGCAAGAGCCCATCTCGCTCGAGACCCCCATCGGAGAAGAGGAAGACTCGCACCTTGGCGACTTCATCGAAGACCGCATGGCCGTCTCGCCCAGCGATGCGGTCATCAGCGTCAACCTCAAGGAGTACACTTCGCAGGTTCTCCGCACCCTGACGCCGCGCGAAGAGCGCGTCATCAAGATGCGCTTCGGCCTCGAGGACGGCTCCGAACACACGCTTGAAGAAGTCGGCCAGAGCTTCCAGGTCACTCGCGAGCGCATCCGCCAGATCGAAGCCAAGGCCCTCCGCAAACTCCGCCACCCCAGCCGATCCCGCAAGCTGAAGGCGTTCGTGGATGGCGTGAAGGAAGTCTAAGTAACATCAATTCAGAACACCAAGAAGGCCGCGAGCAATCGCGGCCTTCTTGTACGTCTATACTGCTTTCCATGTCGACTGGCAGATCTATAAGACTTTTTCTGGTAGATGGGACGCCAACCGGACTCCTGACTGCAGAAATCCCCAATTGGACAGGCCACGTTCTGGTTGCGCCTCGCACTCGAATTCAGGAGGCTTTGGTACGACCAGAGGCCCTAAAAACAGGCGTTTATTTTTTAGTTGGTGAGGAAGCAGGTCGTTCCATTGTTTATGTTGGAGAGGGAGATTGCATAGCAGACAGAGTTAAAAAACACGCCAAAGATGTCGACAAAGAGTTTTGGGAGCGGGTTTGTCTTATTACGTCAAAGGACGTGAATCTGACTAAAGCGCACGTTAGATATTTAGAGAGTCGCTTAGTGCAAATCATTAGCAATAGTGGTCGAGCACAAATTGTGAATGGGAATGAACCACCTTCTGGATCTCTGCCTGAGGCAGACTTGTCTGGTATGGAGTTTTTTCTTTTACAGATTCAAATTCTCTTACCAACTGTAGGCATGGAATTCCTAAGGGCTAAGCCCTCGATTTCACCTCCCACAATAGCTTCTAGTTCCAACTTGATATCTGACACAACGCTGACACCATCTCCACGCGTACTGCTCACTCTTAACCACCTCAGCAGTGGTGTTGCTGCACGCGCATACTATGAAGACGGCGAGATTGTGGTTTTAGAAGGTTCTACAGGGACGGGTAGTGTCTTTAAGGTCAATCAATATGCACCTCTGCGACAACAATTGCTCGATGAGGGGAAACTCGAAAAATTACCAGACGGTGGAATTCGCTTTTTAGCTGATGTGGTATTTCGAAGCCCTTCGGCAGCAGCGGCTGTTCTGAATAACCGCAATTCGTCAGGCCCCCGCGAGTGGAGACTCGAAGACGGCCAAACGCTTGGTGAATGGCGAGACGCCCTATTAGAAGGATCTGTCAAAATCTAGTATGTACTAGAACATTTTCAAAACGCTTACGCCTCTGTTTTTTCTACCCATTCTTGGATTTGCCCCCGAAAGATCCGATATTTCGAACGAGCAGTTGTGCCATTAAGAAAACGCGCGGATTCTGTCCATGAGCTGCGCGATGCTTCGATTTTCATCCACTTGCCATAGAACTGAGGGGCCTCGAACATTCTTGTAAGACAGCGAAAGGCTGCACGGATTTCGGCAATCGACCCCTCACCAAAGTCGAAAACCACGATAACCGGGCAATGAATAAGAGGAAAACGGCGATTATCGAGATAGTCGCGGTCGCAGCTGACCAGTACGTATCTATTGCGAAGAGCGTACGCGGCGTGATTTTCGTCGGGATGAGCACGCAGTCTAACCTCTTGTACTGTTTTTACGGAGGAACCCATGCCACGAAGTACTTCAGTTGCTTTCATTGGAAAGTTTTCGTCCGCGTAAAACCGCACTTTGGCACGGCGTTTTCGATAGTCTTCGACTTGTGCGATCTCCGCTTTAGACGGAGGATCTCGCCTAGATACTTCAGCAGAATCTACCCATCCCATGATTCACCTCAAAGACTCCAGTGGAACAATTCGAGGTCGTGTACCCATTCATACAGCCTTAGCGCATGATTGGACATTAGAGCGAAGCTCGAACCGCCTTGCTTAAGGGCACGGCTTTAGCCGTGCCGAAACAAGCAGCCGCGAAAGCGGCTACCGCTCTGCCGAAGGCTGGAGTGAAGTCCGAAGGGCGGAACGACCGAATTGCCTTTCAATAAATAAGCCCCATATCGAGCAGCCATTCAAGGCGAGACATCCCGAAAACCCTGTCAAGCCCCCAACCCGCGAAAAACTATCCCCCAAATCTCCTATCTAAAACCATCCAAATCACTTCTTCGCCAGAAAATAAGCCGGCTAAAAGTGTGAACTACCAGAGCCCGATTTTCTACAATAGAAGTAGCTCAACAAAGCAAATCCCGGCATCCGCCGGGGCTTCTTGTTGATCCAGTAAATAATCTATTTCCAATACTTTGCGAGCATCCCAAGTCGATTTACTTGGATATTCTCCTTTGGTGCGCCCGAAGTCCAGACCTAAATAATCTGCTTTGAATACTTTGCACAAAACAAGGGGGTGCCCACATAGACGACGATACAAGCAATGCCGGGTACCCATGAATGGGCATTCGAGCGAAGCCCTGTTGAGTCATCATAAACATGGAAAAGAAAGAGAGAATCCTTGTCTACCGAGACACGTTTCTTCGACATCGCCGCCCTCGCCCGCACGCTACCCGAGACGGCCGAGACCATGCTCACCGACCTGCGCCTGACCGACGAGCACGACGCCAGCTGCCGCATCTTTCGCGTCTACCGTGCCGTGCCTGCTCACTACCACACCAGCTCCGACGAGTACCTCTACGTCCTCACCGGCCGCGCAGAGATCCACATCGAAGGCTCCGAACCGCGCATCATCGGCCCTGGTGAGTTGGTCTTCTTCAAGAAGAACACCGTGCATGCCATGCCACGCATCGTCGAGGAGCCCTACATCGTGCTCGCCATCGACACACCACGCCGCCCGCCCGAGGACGTCCACTTCGTGAACCCCGCCGACGGCACGCCCGCAAGCTTCATCAAAACTTACTAGCCGTTCACGTGTCGAAGGTTGTTCTTCCGATCAGGCCGTACTCCTCCAGCAGTTTGCCGATGCTTCTGGTGCCCCATTCATGCCGCACGCATGAGTGGGATCAGTCGAGCGCAGCTCGAACCCTGGTTTACGAAACCTTGGTAGGCTTGACGGTCGCCACCGGCGAATCCGCAGCGATCTTCTCGAACGCGCTATTGATCGTGTCCTGAGGGTTTTGCGAGGGGACATGCATCCGGCGTGTGGCCTTCGCCGCCGTCTGGCAGAGCTGATAGCTGTTCGAGAGAGTCTTTTTGGCACGAAAAATCGCTTCAGAACGCATGATGCCTCCGATACTTCTTTACGGCGGATCAGATTTTCCTTGTTTTTCTCTGAAGCGCGGGTGAACTGCAGCGTCTTAATCGTCGGCAGACCATTGCTGCCAAACGCTGGCGAGGCTTCAGTCTATACCTATCCGGTTGCAATCGCATCCAAACAAAAATAACTTTCAACCTCGAAAAACGCTCTGGGCGAGCAACTGCCCGTAGTCATGCCTCAGCAACTCGGATCAGACGTCCTGGACGTGCCGCAAGTGCGAAGCTTTAGCCGCGATGCCGGGGGCTCCATTTATGCCTACGGCATGAATGAGACTATTCGAGCGAAACCGGAGTCCCGGCGGAACTTGCTCGCTGGGGTGGAAAGCTCGAGCCGCTCTACTTTAGGGTATGGCTTTAGAGCCTGCCCTGAGCGAAGTCGAAGGGTGCCATAACGTTCTGTGAAGAGAAGGGCTTTAGCCCCTTGATTCAGGCATTTCATCTTCGACAAGTTAAGAAACACGGCTAGTCGGCAGCGACTCAATCAGATCCATAACGGCCTTGCGAATCAACTTCAGATCGACCTCTGGCGCGATGGCCTCGCGATCAAGGCTTTTGATCAATGGATCGATGCCAAAGAGTGCCCGGGGAAGATGTGGATAAAGGGTCTGTCCAAGAAGCCTGTGCGTCGCCTCAACACTGGCCCGGGTCGAGATCCCAAAGGTTGTCTTCAAGTAGGCGCTCAGGAAGGTCTCGACCTGCGTGAACAGCACGTCGAAGTACTGCGCCGCTCCCTCGGGAAACCTCGCAGTTTCCGCCATGCTCACGCGGCACATCTGAATCCCCTTCTCGTAGAGCAGGGCCTCAAGGTACCGGCCACAGAACATCACCAGCGCCTCCGCAGGTTTGTCTGAATAGTCGCCGGGTATCTTCAATCTGCCAAGAAAGAGTCCGCGTACCAGCTCGATCACCGCCAGGAATAGCTTCTCTTTGCTCTCGAAGTGAGCATACAGAGACCGCTTCGAGGTCTCCGCGCGCGCGGCGACCACATCCATCGATGCCCGCTCGAACCCCATCTCCAGAAACACATCCTTGGCGATCCAGAGGATATGTTCGCGCAGCTTTTCGCCTCGTCTTGCTCCGGTGGTGGTTGTTGGTCTCATTCGTTTGACAGCAAGTATACGGTACGGTAGAGTCTCGTTAAGTAAACGGTACAGTATAGTTTACTTAAAACGGAGAATCCTCATGATCGTCGTCACCACGCCCACAGGAAAAATCGGATCGCAGGTCGTTCAAAATCTTCTTGCCGCCAACGAGGCGGTACGTGTCATCGTTCGTGACCCAGCCAGACTCGCCCTGGAAGTCCAGGGCAAGGTCGAAGTTATACAGGGCTCCAGCGACGACGAAAGTGTATTGTCTAGAGCCTTTCAAGGTGCAGAGAGCCTCTTCCTCGTTGTCCCTCCTTCGTTCGCAACGAACAACGTCAGGGAAAACTATCTGCAATTCGCTCGACCCGCGGCCCGCGCAATCAAAAAACAGGGAGTGAAGCGGGTCGTCGCTGTATCAGCGCTGGGGAGAGGACTTCCTATGGATGGGGGAGTAGTCTCCGACTCCTTCGCGAAGGACGAAGAGATCGAGAGATCCGGCGTCGACTTTCGCGCTCTCTGGTGCCCCGGTTTCATGGAGAACATGCTCATGCAGATAGACGCTCTCAAGCATCAGGGAATGTTCTTTCTCCCTTCTCGCCCTGATGTAAAGGTTCCCTATGTTGCCACACGCGACATCGCGTCAGTCGGAGCCAGACTTCTTCGCGATCGCTCCTGGACAGGACAGGGAGGTGTCGCAATATTGGGGCCGGAGAATCTGTCCATCAACGACATGGCCGCCATCATGACCGAGGTCCTGGGAAAGCCGATCACCTACCAACAACTTCTTCCAGATGTTTACAAAGACCAGCTCTTGAAGTTTGGAGCAAGTGAGCACTTCGCGGACAGATTAGTAATCATGTACGCAGCTAAGAGCAACGGCCTCGATAATGCTGAGCCAAGAACTCCGGAAAATACGACCCCGACCAGCTTCCGCCAGTGGTGCGAAGAGGTCCTGAAGCCTGCCGTTCTTGGCTAATAAGTCAAAAGATCGCGTGTCAAGTCCTTAAACCGCGTAATTAACTCATAACAAGCAAGATAGAGATTGCAGATTCAGTCCATCTCGTTTGCTAAACTTGAAATAGACCAGAAAAAGCAGTGGCCCCGAAGAATCCGGGGCCATCTTGTTTGTTATCAATATTTTGCCGATAAACCCTTTCTGGTCAATATTTTGCATTGGAGATGCCAGGCTAAATATTTCAGAATCAATATTTTGCACCAAAACAGAGGAGGGGGCTCTTACTCTCATAGCAAAGGTAAGGTTTCTATGAAAAAGGGTGAACAAAGAATCAGAAGTGACTTATTTAGACAGACGCAATTCACCTCTGAACTTTTGTTGTAGAAGGGATGCATGCCTCGCCATCCATCTCTCCTATGTTCCTGGCAAAGTCTTGCGTTTGCTCTGATCATCGCTTCCCCCTGGAACATTGCTCACGCTCAGGCCAAAGGCAACAGCAACGATTGGCCGGCCTATGGAGGCGGTCCCGACTCCATCCACTACTCGACGCTCTCGCAGATCACCCGCGAGAACGTGAAGGATTTGAAAGTGGCCTGGACTTTTGACACAGGCGACGCGACGCCCGGCGTTCATACCGAGCTCGAAGCGACGCCCATCAAAATTGGCGACACGCTTTACCTCATCAGCCCGAAGGTTCGTCTCTTCGCCATCGATGCCGCGACCGGAAAACAGAAGTGGGTCTTCGATCCCAGCGAAGGTCGCAAGATCATCGGCAGTACACGAAATCGCGGCATCACCTACTGGACCGATGGCAAAGGCGATGAACGCATCTTCGTCTCGATGCGCCAGTATCTCTACGCTGTGAATGCCAGGACCGGAAAACTGATCTCGAGCTTCGGCGACCAGGGCAAGGTCGATCTTCGCGAAGGACTGGGCCACGAGGGCGAAGGACTGTCCGTAGGCTTATCGACCCCCGGAACCATCTATAAGGACCTGCTGATCTGCGGCAGCATCGTCTCCGAGCAGCTCCCGGCCTATCCCGGTGACATTCGGGCCTTCGATGTACGCACTGGCAAGATCCGCTGGCAGTTCCACACTATCCCGCATCCAGGTGAGTTCGGCTACGATACTTGGCCCAAGGATGCGTGGAAGTACAGCGGCGCAGCCAACAACTGGGCTGGGCTCAGCATCGATATCAAGCGTGGTATCGTCTTCGCTCCACTCGGTTCTGCTTCTTCCGATTTCTATGGAGCAGACCGACCGGGGAATGATCTCTTTGCCGATTCTCTCGTCGCGCTCGATGCCAACACCGGAAAGCGCATCTGGCACTTCCAGACGGTACACCACGACCTTTGGGACCGCGACCTGAATGCTCCTCCCACGCTGGTGACGCTGCACAAGGACGGCAAGACCATCGATGCCGTCGCGCAGACAACGAAGTCCGGCTACGTCTTCATCTTCGACCGTGCTACAGGAAAACCTGTGTATCCCATCGAGGAGAAGAAGTATCCCAAGAGCGATATTCCCGGCGAGTGGACCTCGCCAACGCAGCCGCTGCCTGTCGCTCCTCCTCCGTTTGCGCGTCAACGTATGGATGAAAAGGACCTGACCACCCGTACCCCAAAGGCCCACGAAGAGGCACTGGAGCAGTTCAAAAAAATCAGGAGCGATGGGCAGTTTATTCCTGGAAGCCTGCAAGGCACGATCATCTTTCCGGGTTTCGATGGCGGGCAGGAATGGGGTGGCCCGGCCTTCGATCCGGAGACCGGATATCTCTACGTCAACACAAACGAAATGGCCTGGGTGCTCAAAATCGTAAAGCGTCCTCCGCAAGCCGCTGTTGCCAGCGGCAAGACGCTCTACGAAAGCACCTGCGCGCAATGCCACAAAGCGGATCGCAGCGGCACCCCTCCGGACTTTCCCTCGCTTCAGGATATTGATCAGAAATATACGGAGCAGGAGGTTGCGCAGATCATCCATGGTGGCAACGGTCGTATGCCGGCATTTCCCAATCTCAGCAATCCGGAGGCTGGAGCCATCGCCCGCTATGTGATCAACGGCGCAGATGATCTCGTGATGGCCGCCAGATTACAGACGCCGCCTGCTGAATATCAGATCGCCGGGTATCCCAAATTTCTTGATTCAGAAGGCTATCCCGCGATCACACCGCCCTGGGGACAGCTCTCCGCAATCGATTTAAATAAAGGAAAAATCGTTTGGCAGATTCCTTTTGGAGAATATCCTGCGCTCGTCGCGAAGGGGCAGGCCAACACTGGCTCCGAAAATTACGGCGGAGGCATCGTCACCGCGAACGGTCTGTTCTTCATCGCAGCCACTAACTACGACAAGAAGTTCCGCGTCTTCGACAAAGCAACAGGCAAGCTGTTGTGGGAAACGACGCTACCCGCCGCAGGGAACGCCACACCAGCGATGTATGAAGCTGATGGACGGCAGTTCGTGGTAATCGCAGCAGGCGGCGGAAAATCGAACGATCCGTCCGGTGGTAGCTATGTAGCTTTTGCGCTGCCGAAAAAATAGAGGTGAGATGCAAGCTGTTAAGTCGAAAGAAAATTACAAGATTGCGAAAAGTTTGTGACAACGCTTACCGAGCGAAAAATCTAAATTCATAGCGTCAATAGAGATTGCACATCTCTGATCGTATAGCTGTGCTCCTCGCTAAGGAGGCAAGACATGAAGTCGAAACACCCCCTCTCCGCTCGAACTCATGTGTTGGGCCTGGTGCTATGGATGATGATTTTTGTTACAGCGGATGCAGCCCTTGCTCAGAATCATTCCTTTATTCAGCCTCTCAATACGATAACGACCATCAGTACGACGGTACCGGGAAATGGCGACCAAAATCCCTACGGGGTCGCCCGGGTTCCGGAGACAAAGGGCAAACTCATTGAAGGCAACTTTCTAATTAGTAATTTCAACAATGGAGCGAATAAGCAGGGAATAGGAACAACAATCGTTCAAATCGCTCCGGATGGAACATCCAATCTCTTCTCCCAGATCGACCCATCCAAAATCTCCTGTCCAGGAGGCGTTGGGCTGACAACTGCTCTCGTCGCACTACGCAGTGGGTTTGTCATTGTTGGAAGTCTACCTACAACCGATGGCACTGCGGCAACCGCCGGGGCAGGCTGCCTCATCGTTTTGAATAGCATGGGCGATGTGGTGGAGACGTTTTCAGACCATCACCTGAACGGGCCGTGGGACATGACCGCGCTCGATGGAGGCGTTCTCGCCGTTCTATTCGTCACAAATGTGCTGAATGGAACCGTGGCCGCAAATGGAAACGTTGTGAATGAAGGAAGTGTGGTTCGGTTGCTGTTGGCAACTCTTGATGGGCAATCCCCTCAGTTACTGGATAGTACTGTTATTGCTTCCGGTTTTCCTGAGCGCTCTGATCCTGCTGCGCTTGTCATTGGACCGACAGGAGTTGTATTCGACGATCTCACAGGGAATCTATATGTCGCAGATAGCCTTGCCAATCGCATAGCAGCAATTCCGAATGCACTCTTCCGCACAAATGTGTCGAAGGGCCGCACGGTGTCCGAAGGAGGGTCGCTCAATGACCCATTGGGCATGACGCTCACCCCCAATCATCACCTGGTGTCTGCGAATGGAAACGACGGAAACCTCGTCGAAATAAACCCTGAAACGGGCCGCCAGATTGCGGTGAAACTCGTAGATAACTCCGGCGGACCGCCTCCAGGAGCAGGTGCATTGTTCGGCTTGATCGCGGTCCCCGATGGTGTCTATTTCGTCGACGATGCTACCAACACGTTCAATTTCCTTCACTGATCACTGGTGATTCCAGCACACTGGCGGGGCAGGCTTCAAAGCCTGCCCAAATGCGATGCTTACTCCATGGTCATTACAACCCGAAACCGTGCTTTCCCGCTCATCATCCGGTCATAGGCTTCCTTGTACTGCTCAAATTTGTAGACTTCGTTTATTGAGCGAACACCCTCGAGAAGGCTGAAGTTTAGCGTATCTTCTGAATCGATCGAGGTCCCTGAATACCACCCTTGTACCGACTGAGAGTTCAGGATCATCTGAATCGCTGGAACCTCTACCTTCGGTACCGCGCCGACAATCATGAAGGTTCCTTTCACGCCGAGACCGCCCATCGCTGCTGCCATTGCATCCGCGTTTGTAACGGTGGCGAGTACAACCTTCGCTCCGCCTAGCCTCTGCAACTCGGCCGCCGGATCCTGAGTCTGGTTATCAATATAGATGTCAGAGCCCAGCTTCTTTGCCAGCTCGGCTTTGTCAGCTCCACGCGCAATCGCGACTGTCTTCATTCCCATCTTTGCTGCATATTGCACGCCGAGATGTCCCAATCCACCTAATCCAAGCACCGCAACTACATCGCCCGGCTGCGCACCCGCATTACGCAAGCAATTGAACGTCGTTACTCCGGCGCACATCAGCGGAGCTGCTTCTGCTGCACTTAATCCTTCAGGAACCTCCGCCAACCCAATCGCAGGAGCCACGATGTACTCCGCGTAACCACCGTCGAAGCTCACCCCAGTCGTCTGCAGATCGTTCGTACAAGCAAAGAAGTTTCCACGACGACAGTTATGACAATAACCACAGTTGCCGCCATGCCAGCCGATACCAACGCGCTGGCCAACCTTCCATCCCTTAGTGCCCTCGCCCAGCTTGTCCACGACACCAACCACCTCATGGCCCGGCACGCGCGGATACTGAATTCCCGGAAACAAGCCTTCTTTGGTCACAGAGTCGCTATGACAGATTCCGCACGCGTGCACCTTCACTCGAACCTTACCTGGTCCGGGCTCCGGAATCTCCCGTTCCACCAACTCCCACTCGCCACCAGCTTTGGGAACCTGCACGGCACGCATCTTCGCCATAAGACTCTCCTTTTACACAATGTAAAAAATGAACTGCTGAGCCCGTTGCTTCTGCGTTATACGACATTCGATCAACGCTGGCATAATAGCTCAGTCGAACCCTGCAGAGAATCTGAAAACAAGACTCTTATCGTGTTATGAGAGCTCTGTCGCGTTTCATATATCGAGCGCTCGACCACTTCCATGCGGGTTCGCCGTACGGCTTTCAGACAGAGACAGGCAATCGTCAGTACCACGATAAGCAGCAGAACTCCGGAATAAGCGCTTTCAAAGATCTGGAATAACTTCATTTATAGTCGGAGAACCGCGAAGCATATACTGATTCCACCGTTTTAGAATTCGATCGGGGCCCTGGCAGATTCGATGGATGTCCGCACCATCCTGTACGTCAACATATTTTTGCTCGCTGGGTGTACGCTCGGGTTATCGGTCATTGCCTTCCACCATAAGCGCTTTCGTCAGTTCCTCTTATTGGCGATTGCATACGCTACCGGCGGTTTGAGTACAGCGCTGCGGATGCAGCAGGGGCATATCCCGGATTTCTTCGTTCTAGTGCTCAGCAATGTGATGCTGATTGCTGCTCTCCTCCTTGTTCATCATTGTTTTATGGCCTTTCTCAAAAAGGGCTTTCGTACTGGTTGGCTCGAAGCTTTTTTTTTCATTCCCACCAGCATTGGACTGGCGTACTACACACATATCCATCCGAGTTATATGGCACGATCTCTGCTTATGAGTCTGGCGTTTGCCGGCATAGCAGCTATGACCGCGTATGTGTTGATTCGTTATGCCGACGATGCTGTGCGAATACCTTGTGGCGCGACCGCTGCGCTCTATGTCGTCTTTGGCATAATGACATCGATTCGGTGTGTCGGCATTATCTTCTGGGGTCTACCGCAGGACTATTTTGTCGCCTCTTCCTCGCAACTCATCGGCTTTTTAGGTTTTTATATTTTGATTGCTGGAATTCCGGTGGGCTATTTCTGGATGACCTCTAGCCGCCTCTACGCCAATCAGGAGCTACTTGCACGAACTGATTCTCTCACTGGACTGTTGAACCGACGTGGCATGGAAGATCAGTCCACGCGGGAAATTGGACGAAGTCGACGAGAGGGAACTCCATTAGCCGTATTGGCAATCGATCTCGATTATTTCAAAAACATCAATGACAAATATGGACATGAGACCGGAGACACCGTTCTATGTTCTGTCGCTAAAGCTCTTACCTCGGCGATGCGTGGTCATGATTTTGCGGCCAGGCTCGGTGGTGAGGAGTTCATTGTGGTTCTCTCGAACACTAACCGGGAGAATGCAGTCATTACCGCTGAACGTCTTCGTTCGAGTGTGGCGGCTCTCAGTATTCCTGTACGACCCTACAATTTGGGGTTCACGGCCAGCTTTGGAATTGCCATCCTTCATCCTGGTGACACGCTGGAGGACGCTCTGCGTCGTGCCGATCATGCACTATACGAGGCAAAATTAGCCGGGCGTAATCGCATTGTGCTGGAGCCGGAATCTCTGTTGAAATCTCTTTCTTCCGGTTCCAACGAACTGCACTCTCTTCACTGATGCGATGCGCGAGATTGTTCCTGCGCCTATGCAACGGAAGAGTTGCCCGTGACCGACGGAATTTTTCCAAAAGAGTTGCACGTAGAAATTGAAGTTTAAGAAAACTTAGCGCGACAACATGGGTTTATTCGTCTGGAAGTCTCCTGAACGGGCCGCAAGAAGACCCGCTCAAACGCTGAACTTTGAGCTGTCCCTTTTTTTGAACAGCATGTTCTAAAGGAGTTACTACGATGCTCTCCCTGAAGAAAGTCCGCACCATATTACTGGCTACTGCAGTTGCTATTTCGTTGCCTACAGCAGCCATGGCCTCAGTCAATATTGGAATTGGAATCTCGGTGAACACGCCTCCCCCGGTTCTTCCTGTTTACACGCAGCCGATGTGCCCTGGAGCAGGTTATATCTGGACTCCCGGCTACTGGGCCTGGGGACCTGAAGGATATTACTGGGTTCCCGGCGTGTGGGTTATGGCGCCTGCGCCAGGAATGCTTTGGACGCCCGGTTATTGGGGCTGGAGTGGCGGAGCCTATATCTTCCATGCCGGATACTGGGGACCACACATCGGTTTCTATGGTGGTGTGAACTATGGCTTCGGATATACCGGCGTTGGATATCACGGCGGCTACTGGAATGGAAATAACTTCTATTACAACCGCACCGTGAACAATATCAATGTCACGAAGGTGACGAATGTCTATAACAAGACCGTCATAGTGAATAACGTCAACAACCACGTGAGCTATAACGGCGGCAAGGGTGGTCTCCAGGCGCGTCCTAATGCTCAGGAACAGACGGCCTTCAACGAACGTCGCTTCCAGCCCACCTCAAACCAGGTGTCGCACGAGCAGGCGATGCGCAACGACCGTGGGCAACTTGCCTCGGCTAATCATGGGCGTCCTCAGACGATGGCGATGTCTCGGGTTGGGGAGCGCGGCAACATGCAGCAGCAGCGGGTCGCGAATGGGGTTCGTTCTGGTCAACTTACCCCACACGAGACCAGCAACATCGAGCGCAACGAAACCCATATCAACCAGCAGGTTCGTGCTGATCGACAGGCGAACGGCGGTCATCTGACCCAGCCGGAACGCCAGCAGGTCAACCGAGAGCAGAATCGCGCAAGTCAACAGATCAACCGCGATACGCATAACAATGAACGGGAACGTCGCTAGAATAAGCCCGAAAGATGGCGGCTCGAGGGTAATCTCGAGCCGCTTTTTTGTCCCATAAAATGGCTGATGTGACTCCTGAACTTCTGGACCGGGTGGTTGTCGTGCTGGTACGAGCGCGCAATCCGAACAACATAGGTGCAGTCGCACGAGCGATGCACGATTTTGGCTTTCGCCATCTGCGTATTGTTAGCGAATATGCACCTCCTTTAGAGGCGGCACGTTCTGCAGTGGACGCTGTAGAGATCCTGACATCGGCAGAGAGTTTTATCACTGTGGCCGAAGCTATCGCAGATTGCACGCTGGTTGTAGGAACAACTGCTGTCGGTGAGCGAGCGTTGGAACATCCGCTCTATGCGCTGTCAGAGGCCACAAACAAGATCCTAGAAGAAGTTGCCAACCAGGATGGTCACGTTGCGTTGTTGTTTGGCTCCGAGAAGACGGGGCTGAGCAATGAAGAGCTGAGTTACTGCCACTGTTTGCTGACAATTCCTATGCACCAGCAAGAGGAGATGCGTCACCCGTCGATGAACCTTGGGCAGGCGGTTGCGGTGTGTCTGTATGAGCTGGTGCGGACTGAGGGAGTCTATGCAGCTAAAGGGATTCGCGAATCGGCTCGCGCTGAAGAAGTGGAACGCTTCGTAGAGCTCTTCCGTAGAGTGCTCGAGGTATCGGAGTACACGCGCAGACATCCGTCGAACTGTAGCGAGGAGCAGATACGGCGTCTGGTACTGCGTATGGGGCTCCAGGCTGCCGATGTTCCGGTATGGATGGGCGTACTGCGTCAGATGCTTTGGAAAATCAAAGCGGAAGAGGATGCAGGTTAATTGAGCACCTCGATGAATCAATAAATGGGGGCCCGATGTTATTGCAGTGCGGACTCGCGTGCCAGACCGTCTATCGACGGATTGAGGGGCCTGTTCTCTGGTGGAGCAAATCGATCCTTCAATCTCAGCAAGGGTGATTCGAAGTACTTATAGCTGAGCATGGCGATCGTAACCGAAAGCCCAAACCAAAGCGAAAGATACAACGCGGCGCCTACAGCTTGCGAAGTTCGTGCCTGCAACCAGTGCAGCATCAGTGTCAGAAGCGGACTGAAGAGCAAGTGGTAGACGTAAATTCCGTAACTGTAGCGGCCAAAAAAGCGAAGTCCAGGCAGACTGAATATGCGATAGGCCCTGGTCGAAGGGAGTACGCAGTTCAGGAGCAAGGACGAGAAGAGGATGGCGGAAATGGTGTATCCAATCGAGGACATCAGATAGGAGTGAAAGTCGAGCCGACGTGTAATTGCAACGATGGCAATTGCGCCGATGGCAGATGCATACGTGGGCCATCGGAAACGGGATAAAAGCTCCTCATGCTTCCAGGTCCGTAGACCGGCCGCAAGAAATGCTCCGATAAGAAGTCCATCGGCATGCGTCGGAAGCTCTTTGTAGATCCACTCGATTGTCGTATCCGAGGGATACATCCACAGCAGGACACAACGCAGCAGCAGAGAGAGGCCTATCATCGAAACGCAGAATCGCATGATCCGTCTGGGCTCATGCAGCATAACGATCATGAACGGCCAGATCATATAAAACTGCTCCTCCACGGCCAGCGACCAGAAGTGTTCCAGATTCAACGCAGGAGGAACGGAGGTCAGGGAGGGGTCGAGATTCGTCATGATGTTCTGGCAATAGAAAAGATAAGAAAGATGCCCCGGTTTCCATTGCAGATGCAGAACAGGAGTCAGGATCCAGCAGAGCAGTAGAACACCGTAGAAGAGAGGGAAGATTCTCAGCGATCGGCGAATGTAAAAATTCTTGTAAAACCGGTTCGAGCCAAGGGAATCGATAAGAATCCCTGTGATCAGGAAGCCTGAAAGCACGAAGAAGAGATCGACACCAAGCCATCCGCCGGTTCCAAGCCACGCAACAATTCGTGTAGGCAGAGAATGCAGGTGGGTTGTCAGAAAGGCATGACGGCAGAACACCATAAGAATAGCGAGCCCACGCAGGCCATCCAGGGCGGTGTAATGTTTGTGGAGAATCTGAGTCTTCAAATCTGCACTCCAGGGGGAGAAGGCTGCAAGCCGTCAAGAGTGTTCGAGGTTATCTGTTCGCCATCATGAAAAGCGCTACGGAAAGTGATATCTAGAAGATGTACTGTCTGGCAAATCAGGTGTGTAACCGCGAGAGAGCAACAATCGACTATGAAACTATCTTATCTCCTGTTTCTTGTAACATCGACGTAAAATGAAACACCCCTGTAACTGCTGGACCCGAAGAAGGAGAGATGCATGGCATCGGGAAGGATGAAGTGTGTCACGGCTGGAGTCTTATTGGCGTCGTTGAGCATGGCGGGAACCGCTCAACAGGGAAGGCAGCTGACCTTCGAGGACTATGCGCGGGCCGAGCGGTTTATGAACTACAACGTCAATCCTCTGGTCGACCATACAGTGGAGCATCCGGTGTGGCTGAGCGATGGACGCTTCTGGTATCGCGACCATACTGCTGAAGGAACGACATTCGTCCTGGTTGATCCAGAGAGGAAGACCAAAGGACCAGCATTCGATCATGTAAAACTGGCAGTCGCTCTGCAAACGGCGATGAAGCCGAAGGAGCAATTGAATTCGCATCATTTGCCAATCACAGAGTTCTCTCTTTCAGAGAGCGATAAGGTTGTAGCGCTTGCCACCGGATCGAGGCACTGGCGTTGCGATTTGAGTGGTGCAGGGGTATGCGCTTCGACCGATAAGGCAGGAGCGGTAGCTCCAGGTCCTCGCGCTACACGCAGAGGCCCAACAGCCCCAGTTGAGCTCTCCCCCGATGGTAAAGAAGCGGTCTTCATTCGCGACTGGAATCTGTGGACACGCGATACAGCGACTGGGCAAGAGATGCAGCTTACAACCGATGGTGTAAAAGACTTTGGATACGCGACTGACAATGCAGGATGGCAGCACAGCGATCGTCCCATCGTGTTGTGGTCGCCGGACTCGAAGAAGATCGCGACCTTTCAGCAGGACCAGCGCAAAGTGGGTGAGATGTATCTGGTTCCGGTGACGAATCGTCATCCACAGCTCCAGGCATGGAAGTATCCGTTGGTTGGCGATGAGAACGTGACGATGATCGAGCGCGTAGTGATTGATGTGGACACGCGCAAGGTGATTCGCTTGAAGATGCCACCTGACCATCACCGTTCAACGATCTGCGATGACGTGAGCTGCAACGGAGGGTGGGACGACGTGCAGTGGAGCGACGACAGCAAACAGCTTGCATTTGTTTCGACCTCGCGCGATCACAAGCAGGAGTGGCTTCGCGTGGCGAACGCTGAGAGCGGCGATGTGCGCGAGGTGATGACCGAGACGGCCCCGAAGTTCTTTGAGAGCGGAAACGATCGCGTGAACTGGAAGTATCTGTGGGGCACCGATGAGGTGCTGTGGTTTAGCGAGCGCGATGGTTGGGGCCAGATGTATCTCTACGACGGCAAGACCGGCAAGCTGAAGAACCAGATCACGCACGGCGAAGGCAACGTAACCCAGGTGCTGTTGGTGAACGCTGCCGAGCGCACGCTGTACTTCCTCGGCGTAGGCAAGGAGAAGGGGCGCGATCCCTACTTCCGCCACTACTACAGCATTCGGTTCGACGGCAGTGGGATGAAGCTGCTGACTCCGGAGGATGCAGACCACGAGGTGTCAGCTTCTCCCGACGGGAAGTACTTCATTGACGTTGCTTCCACGCCAACGGAGCCGCAGACGACGGTCGTACGGAAGACGGATGGCGATCTTGCGTTCGAAGTCACGAAGCAGGACATCACACGGTTACGCGCCGCAGGTTGGGTTCCGCTGACTCCGATTACAGTGAAGTCTCGCGATGGCAAGACGGACCTCTATGGCTTTCTGTTCAAGCCGACGAACTTCGATTCCACAAAGAAGTACCCAATTGTGAACAACGTTTATCCGGGGCCGCAGACGGGTTCATGCGGCAGCCGAAGTTTTTCTGCGGCGCACCGCGATATGCAGTCGCTGGCCGAGCTGGGATTTATTGTCGTCTGCATCGACGGCATGGGGACTCCGTGGAGGTCGAAGGCCTTCCACGAGTACTACTACGCGAATCTTGGCGACAACACGATTCCTGACCAGATGGCCGGGATGAAGGAGCTGGCGTCGAGGTTCCCGTGGATCGACATCGATAAGGTGGGAATCTACGGTCACTCCGGTGGAGGCAATGCGACGGCAGCAGCGATGTTCAAGTATCCGGACTTCTTCAAGGTCGGGATCGCTGAGAGCGGCAATCACGATCAGCGCGACTACGAGGACGACTGGGCAGAGAAGTGGGCCGGACTTGAGGTGAAGAATCCCGACGGCACGAGCAACTACGACAGCCAGGCCAACCAGAACTACGCCAAGAACCTGAAGGGGCATCTTCTGCTGGCGCACGGCACGATGGACGATAACGTCCCCATGAACAATACGCTGCTGGTGGTTGATGCATTGATCAAAGCCAATAAGGACTTCGATCTATTGCTGATTCCGAACGTAGCGCATGGCTATGGAGCAGCGACACCGTATATGACCCGGCGGCGATGGGACTACTTCGTACGCTATCTTGCGGGCGAAACTCCTCCGAAGGAGTACGAGATGATGCCGTGGGACCAGGAGCAGACGATTCTTCATGGGCCGGGAGGGACTGAGCCGTAGGGTCCCCTCCCCTGTTTTTGTGCAAAGTATTCAATCCATGTCGGTTAGGTTCGGACTTACCGGGCCTAAATGAAAACCCCGGGCAGATGCCCGGGGTTTTCGCTGCTGATTTAAGTGTAGCAAAAGGAAGAGGGAGGATCTGCAATCCAGATGTGCTTTGGTTTGTGGTGGTTAGGGTGGTTTTGAGCTTGACAAGGGATTAAATGCGGGGATTCCTCCACTCGCGCTTCGCGCTCGGTCGGAATGACACTGTGGGAGTAGTGGAAGTAATTACTTCAGATCGGCGGCGGCGAGCATCTGGAGGAACTGTCCGCGTGTGCGCATGTCGATGGATTGAGCCACCAGCTTGCCCTCGCGATTGAAGACGAAGCTCTTGGGAATGCCATCGACATGGAAGCTCTCGGTGACCTTGCGGCCGGGGTCGAGCAGGATCGGATAGCGGATATTGTGTGCCGAGATATAGGAACTGACCTTAGGAGCGTCCTCGTCGCTAATGGAGAGGATGACAAGGCCCTTCGATTTGAACTTATGCGCCAGGGCATCGAGATCGGGCATCTCTTTGCGGCAGGGCGGGCACCAGGTGGCCCAAAAGTTGACCAGAACAACTTTGCCGCGAAGAGAAGACAGGGTCCAGGGCTTGCCGTTGAGATCGTTCAAGGTGAAGTCGGCCTTTTCGATCTCAGTCTCTTCGGCAGTCAACTGGGTCATGGCCTGGGCGTACTGTGGGTCGTTGAGGCTCGTGGTGACGTGTTCGTACCGAACGAGCTTTGCCAGATCGAGATAAGGTGAGGCGGGGCCACCATTTTTAGCCGGAGGAAGCGGATTGGCTGTCAGGGTGGAGGCAAGAGTATCGGCGACGGATTGAAGTGTCTGGCGGCCGAAGTCGCCCTCTGTGGAGAGATGAGTCAGCCCCACAGCCAGGCGCAGTTTGTTGGGTGTGGAAGGAAGAGAGCGAATCTGGAGAGCGAGATCCGTGGTCTTCTGTCCTCGTTGCGAATCAGGCACCGAACGGAGTGTCTTGAGCTGATCGACGACGGCCTGTTCCGCAGGAGTATACGCCGGAGGCTTGGTCTGAGCATGGACTAGCGATACGGCGAGAACGGACAGAAGAGCGGTGAAGCGAAACGTACGAATCATTGTGCCTTGAAGGTATCAGAAGTAACGAATCCACAGGAGATTTAGAGAAGCTCTGGCCCTCAGGGGCTAAAGCCCCTTTCCAGTACTGAACTTTGCGGCATGGCTAAAGCCATGCTCTTAACAAAACAGGTGATTTTTCAATACCTTCCAAAGCCCTTCCTGTGCTGAACATTTTTGCGGCATCCTTCGACTGCGCTCAGGACAGGCTCAAAAGCCATGCCCTTAACGAAGCTCGACCGTGGGCGCCTCGACAAATTGTGATGGAAGAGAAGAATCGATAGAGAAGCGGGTTTCTCCACTTCGCTGTCGCCTGACGGCGTCAGCTTCGGTCGAAATGACACGAGATTGAGGAGTTGTTTAACCTTTAATTTCCCGGAGGGGATGACTCCCGAAACATGTCGACGCAGCCTAAATCAAAGGTTTTTCCTAATCGAGCTATTCCGCTCGCAACGCTACCATGGGGCTTACGCGTGTCGCGCTCCATCCCGGGGCTAATGCTGCTCCTAAAGCGGTGATCAGGATCAGAACGGCTACTACGATCAGGTTGATGGGGTCTGTCGGGCGTACGCCGACCAGCATGCTCTCTACCAGTCGGGCCAGAGCTGCACTGAGAACGACGCCGACTACGATTCCGATCGAGGCCATTCTGACTGCGTGACCGAGCACCGATTGCATAATCGCTTCTCTCTTTGCTCCGAAGGCCATGCGCACTCCAAATTCGAACCTTCGTTGCGCAACGGAATAGGCCACCGTTCCATACACGCCCAACATCGCGAGCAGCAGACCGATGCCGGCAAACGATGCAATCAACGCAGCGCGGAATCGTTCTACCGCCAGCGATTTATCCAGTAACGCGTCCAATGTTGTATAGCGTCGCGCGATCAGCGGATTTGTGCGCACAATCTGTTCCTCTACAGCGCTCATCAAGGACAATGGTTTTACTGCTGTCCTCAGCACGATGTGAATCTGGTTGGCATAGAAAGGATGTTGTGTCATCGGCATGTACAGCGCTGGTCCGGGCTTCTCCGCTGGAGATTCCTGACGTATATCGCCAACGACTCCGACAACTGTCATCCACTTGTCCGAGTCCAACCCACAACGAATCTGCTTGCCGATCGGATCAGAATCGCCAAAGCTCTGCCTGGCCAGCGATTCGCTGATGATTGCTACCATTGCGCTTTCGTGCGTATCTTCTGAGCTGAAGTCGCGACCACGTTTCAAAGGGATCCCGATGGTTGCGAAGTATCCCGGACTTGCCACAGTGAAGTTCGACCATGCCGGATGCTCCGGGTCCACGGGCAGACCTCCCTGCACGTCGTAGTAGCCATTCGAGCCGTAGTTTCCTGTCGGCAGTCCCATGACTCCTGCAACATGCTCGACACCGGGAAGTCTGCGCAGATTTACAAAGAGTTGATTGAAGAGTCCTACGACATGGCTCGAATCTATCGCATATATTTCTCTGGTTGCAGGTGCATCGGCATCAACGACCAGCATCTGCCGGGTTTGGTAACCCATATCGTTTGTCTGAAGCGTCATCATGGTGCGCAGCAATAACCCCGCGCCGATGGCCAGCACAAACGTTGCTGCAATCTCTGCGATCACCAGAACATCGCGCATGAAGCCGGTGTTACGCCGAGTGATTCCCCGTGAAGAGTCGCTCTTTAGTGCTTCGGCAGGATCGACTTTGGCCGCTTTCATTGCGGGAAGAATTGCAGAGATCACTGCTGTTGCCACGGAGAGAGCAAAAGCAAAACCGAGCACCCAGGGGTTGAGATGAATCTCACTTGCTCGTGGGAGTTCCTTCGGGGCCATTGCGACCAGCACTCGCACGAGGGGAAATGCCAACAGAATTCCTGCGGTACCGCCGATCAACGCCACCAGGATGCTCTCCAGAAATACAGGCTGCATGACGCGCCAGCGCGACGAACCAAGAGCTCTGCGTATCGCCAGCTCTCTTTGGCGCTCAATTGCGCGTACCAGTTCCAGATGCATTACATTGACGCAGGCGATTAAAAGAATCAGCCCGGCAGCGGCCCACAGGAGCATCAGTGTCGACCGCGACTCTCCGGTCAGCGATTCCTTCAGGGATACGATCTTCAGCGCTTTGCCATGGTTGTCTTTTGGGTATGCGGTCTGAAGGCGCGCGGTCAACGTATCCAGCTCAGATTGTGCTTCGGCGAGACTTGTCCCCTTGCGTACCAGCGCGACTGCTTTGTAGTTGAAGGACGTCCGCGATTTGGATTGCGGCATCAGCGGAGCAGCAAGCCACACCTGCGCTCCATTGGGATAATCGAACCCTGCGGGTAATACGCCGACAATCTCCGCAGGGTCTCCTTCCACTCCCATGACCTGCCCTATGGCGGCCTGCGCAGTTCCGAAGTTGTCGCGTGCAAATCGCTCGCTTACGAGTGCTGCGTGTCCGGCATCCGCATCGTTGTAGAGTCTTCCGGCGACAGGCCGCAGCGAAAAGACGCGAGCAAAGTTTGCATCTGCCATGGTAACGGTGGTGTAGGCAGCATGGTTGGCAAGCTGCACGCCCATGTTCCCGCCGTGATAGAGACTCACCGCCTCCAGGCTCTTCATCTGCTCGCGTACGTCTACGACATCCGGCCCTGTCATTCTGGGAATTGCTCTGCCAATCTGGCTACGATAGGTCTTGAGGAACGCCAGCCGTTCCGCATTGTTGTAGGGAAGCGGGGCCAACAGCACTCGCTCTACAACGGTGAAGATGGCTGTATTGGCTCCAATGCCAAGGGCCAGCGTGAGGACGGCGGTTGCAGTAAATACCGGATGTCTGGCCAGCTGTCGTGCAGCAAAGCGAAGGTCGTCGCTGAGTATTTTGATCCAGTTCTCCCAACCATATTCGCTCGCGTGATCGCGCGCGGCGGCCATGTCTCCTGTGTTGCGCCGTACGGTTCTTCTTGCTTCTTCGGGAGTGAGTCCACGCTCGCGCAAGTCGGCTTCGGCATCTTCGTAGAACTGCGCCACTTCATCGGCGAGGTCCTGTTGCCGTTTCCGGCGTTGCAGCAACCCTCGAAGACCATAGCTCAGCTGACGCCAGAGGGACATCTCAGGCCTCCATCTCGAGCAACCGTGCGATGGCTCCGACACGACGGTTCCAGTCAGTCATCTCGGCTTTTAGCTGCTTTCGTCCAGCCGCTGTGAGGGTATAGAACTTGGCCTTCCGCGAGTTTTCCGTCTGCCGCCACGCGGAGTTCAGCCAGCCAGCGCGCTCAAGGCGTTGCAGGGCTGTGAGGAGCGATCCGGGATTGATCTTGAAGACTCCGTTGGAGATCTGCTCGACCCGCCGTGCAATTCCAAATCCGTGCAGCGGGCCGAGGCTCAGAGTTTTGAGGATCAGCATGTCCAGCGTCCCCTGGATCACATCAGTGTTGGTGTCGACCATGAGGAGACGCTATTCTTTCTCATCTTGATTGTCAAGATGTGAGTGACAAGTGGTGTAGGTCTTTCTCCTTTGGAGTGATTAGCTCTTCGCTCGGATGAGCTTTTTTCTGGGAAGAAGGAAGCCAGCCGCGATGATCCAGAGGTATCCAGGGAAACGGGTGAGCGGGATCAGAGGCAGCAGATGGATATTCAGCATTTCGAACCAGCTCAGTTCGCCGATTACCGCGATGATGAGGCCGAGGACGACCATCCACTTTGGCAGCAGACGATAGAAGCCAGCCGTGACGGAGATGCCCGCGAGGAGGATGCCGAACGGAACAGAGAAACCGGGACCACCGAGGCCGAAGGAGATTCGGTAGAGGGCCTGGGTGAGTGCTGAGTCCTGAGCGACGCCGGGATAGATCATGGCCCAGAGGAAGGAAGAGGTGATCATGATGTTGGCTGCGGTCAGGATGCCGCCGAAGAGAGCGATCTGGGTTCCGGCGGCACGCACTCCGAGAAAACGGAGCTGGCTGGATGCCGTGGCTGTAAAGATTCCCAGTGGAATCGCGGATCCGAACTGGAGGAAGGCGCAAAGGAGGACTCCGGATTGACGGCGGGAGAAGAAGTTCATCATCTCTGCGACGGTTGCGCCGGGGCCGGGGAAATAAGGCAGTCCGCCGAAGGCTGTTACCGGGAAGAGTGCAGCGACAAACAGGGCGACGAAGACGAGTCCGACGATACCGAGATGAGGTCCACGGAATTTGATGGAAGGAGGATGGACTGAAGAAGTAGAGCTCATGGGGGTTGCTCCTGAGATAAATTATAATTACATAATGTAATGATTGCTATTAATAATCATTCGATTCATGAAAAAATCAAACTTATGGCGAGATCAGGAATTCCAGGAGGGGCTTCGGCGGGTTTTTTAGTGGCCCAGGTGGGGGCTCATGCGGCGATGCGGTTTGCTGAAGCATTGAAACCACATAGGTTTCGCCCCCAGGATGCGGGGATTCTGCGGCTACTGTCGTTTTCGCCGGGGATATCGCAACAGGACCTTGCGCGGAGACTGGGGATGTATGCGAGCCGGCTGGTGGGGGTTCTGGACGAGCTGGAGGAGCGCGGTTTGATCGAGAGGCGACCTTCGGAATCGGACCGAAGGCTCTATGCGCTCTATCTGACCAAGGAGGGCGAGGTCGCGCTGGAGACGATTGGCCGCGTTGCGCGTGAGCATCAGCGTTCGCTGTTCGAGAGCCTGAGCGCAGAGGAGCAGGAGACCCTGGCATCGTTGCTGGCGCGTGTGGCCGAGCGCCAGGGGCTGACGTCGGGAGTGCATCCGGGGTTCGGCAAGATTGGAACGGATAAATCTAAGGCAGAAGTCTGATTCATCCGAAGGAAGGCTTGAGAGATGATATTGAGATCGTTTCTCTGACATTTGTTTGAAGGAGCCTTGGATGCTTTTTGTTTCGAAGAGTGCTGGCTTTGTCTTTTGTGCCTTCATCAGCTCGGTGTCTTTGCTGGCTCAGAATGTACCCGTAAAAGAACCACCACCTCTTCCTCCACCTGCCGGGGAGCCGAAGGTCTATCAGGTCACTCGAACTACGGGGCCGATCGATATCGATGGCAAGCTGGATGATGCGGCATGGAAGAAAGCCGCATGGACCGATGACTTTGTTGACATCGAAGGAGACATCCGTCTGAAGCCGCGTTTCCGTACACGAGCCAAGATGCTGTGGGATGACCAGTATCTGTATATTGCTGCCGAGTTGGAGGAGCCGGACGTAAAGGCGACTCTGACAAAGCATGATTCGGTGATCTTCCACGACAACGACTTCGAAGTATTTCTTAAGCCGTTGCCGAAGGAAGAGGGATACTTCGAGTTTGAGATGAATGCTCTTAACACCGGTTGGGACCTCTACCTGAACAAGCCTTATCGCTTTGGAGGCAAGGCCGATAACAGCTGGGAGATGGAGGGGGCGAAGACGGCTGTCGCGATTCAGGGAACCCTGAACAATCCCGCGGACAAGGATGAAGGATGGACGCTGGAGATCGCGATCCCGTGGACTGCCTTTGCGAGTCGCCAAGCTGTGCCTAAGCCGAAGGTCGGGACGGAGTGGAGGATCAACTTCAGCCGGGTGGAGTGGAAGGCAGGGCAGCCGAAGGAGGACAACTGGGTCTGGTCGCCACAGGGAGTGGTGAATATGCATGTTCCTGAGCGGTGGGGATATTTGCGGTTTGAAGGCCGAGAAAACCCAATTAAAGACGCAGCAACCCGCTAAACGTTATCCGATAAAGACTTAAAAAAATTTTTGATGTGATCTAAGGTCGAAATGTTGCTCTTTGATGACAAAAAAAACAGGAGGATTCCTTTAAAAACATAATTTCGAAAAAAGTTTCGCGTATATTGGGAAAAATTATAGATAGGGCTTTCCCCAAAAATGTGCGGAATTGCGGGATTTACCCACGTTGTACGTCCTTTTCTACCCGAGAGGATTCACCAGGCAGTTGCTTCCATCATTCACCGTGGTCCTGACGACCAGGGGGTGTGGCAAAGTTCCTCGATCTCTCTTGGCGCGACTCGGCTGCGGGTCATCGACACGGCGGCTGGCGGGCAACCGCTGACTTCCGAAGACAATGATGTCGTTGTTGTCTTTAACGGCGAGATTTACAACCACGCCGAGCTGCGGCAGCAGCTGATCGCCTGCGGACATCGCTTTCGAACCACATGCGATACCGAAGTCGTGCTGCGTGCTTTTATGCAGTGGGATACGGCCTGCATCGAGAAGCTGCGCGGGATGTTTGGCTTTGCCGCGTGGAGGGAGTCGCGCCGCCGCCTGGTTCTAGCGCGCGATCGAATGGGAATCAAGCCCTTGTATTATGCGCGGGCTGGACGTGACATCTATTTCGGCTCCGAGGTGAAGTCGATCTTCTGCCATCCTGAGGTTCCGCGTCATATTGATGTCGATGCGCTGGATGCCTACCTCGGGCTGAACTATGTTCCCGGCGCGCGCACCCTCGCCGCAGGTGTTCAGAAGCTGATGCCGGGCTGCTTTCTGACCTGGCACGATGGCGAGGTCTCTACACACAGCTATTGGCAGGTGGACCGAATCGATCCGAGCGCGCATACCTCGCTTGCCGATTCGACGGAGCGCCTGGGTCATTTGATCTCACAGTCGGTCAAGGAGCATCTGACAGCCGATGTCCCGGTAGGAATCTGGTTGAGCGGTGGCATGGACTCGTCGACCATCCTGCACTATGCAAGCCAACATGCATCCACACCTTTGAAGACGTTTTCGATCACCTTTGAAGGGCGCGAGTTCAATGAAGCGCCCTATCTGCGCGAGATGGCGACGGCCTATGGAACCGACCATCAGGAGTTGGATCTGGGGCCGTCGACCGTAACGCCGGATTCGATTGCGGAGCTTGCCTACTACGCCGACGAACCGAATGCCGATGCCGGAGCGGTCCCGGTGTGGCACCTGTCGCGTATGTCGGCCAAGCAGGTGACGGTTGCACTGAGTGGCGAAGGGGCCGATGAGCTCTTTGGCGGCTACATCACTTATCTGGCCGATAAGTATGCTCGTCGGGCAAGAATGGTTCCGCGCACCTTGCGCAGGCTCTCTCTGCACTCTGCAAATCGTCTGCCTGCTTCGAACAAAAAGATCGGGCTGGATTACAAATTACAGCGCTTTCTATATGGCACGCTGCTGGACGAGCGCAGTTCGCATGTGTTCTGGAACGGAACCTTTTCGCAGATGCAGCGCAAGGACCTGATGTTGTCGCAGGGAGGCACGCATCTGCTCAAGCTGTTGGCCACTATTCCCGCGCACGGCGATGTACGGCGATTCATGGCGTTCGACCAGGCGTATTTCCTTCCGGATAACCTGCTGGTAAAGGTCGACCGCATGAGCATGGCGCATTCGCTCGAGGTGCGACCTGCATTCCTGGATCATCGCATCGTAGAATTTGCTGCCACACTTCCGGCCCACTACTGCATCCAGGGGCGTAATCTTAAGCTGCTGCTGCGCAACCTGATGAAGGACAAACTGCCGCAGAGGATTACGGCAAAGCGAAAGCAGGGACTCGATATTCCTGTACATGATTGGCTGCGCGGCCATCTGAAACCTCTACTGTTGGATACGCTGAACCAGAAAACGGTCGAGGAGAGCGGCATCATCTCTTGGCGTCATCTTCAATCGTTGATAACGCTTCACATGGAAAGAAAGGCGAACTACGGGTATCACTTATGGGGCATGATGATGTTGTTTCTGTGGATCAAGCAATGGAAGATCCAATGCGGACAGGACATCGAGGCTCCCGAGGACCTCTCGGCAGATTTTTCGAGCATGCCCGTGCAGATACCATCGTCCTTCTCGTCAGCTGCCTCATCTTTCTCCCCCTTGCCCTGAGTCCTCCGCACCTGATGGACGATGTGGACGCCGTGCAGGCCCAGATCGCCCGCAACATGCTGCAGAGCGGCGATTGGGTGACGGCGAGACTTAACGGGATTGCTTATCTGGAGAAGTCGCCGCTGATCTACTGGGTCATGGCGGTGTCGTACAAGGTCTTTGGCGTGCACGACTGGGCCGCGAGACTTCCGCTGGCACTGATCAACATCGCGCTTTGCTGGGTGACTGCGCGCTTTGCGCTGTGGGCATTCGGTCGAAAGGCAGCGATCTACTCGGGGACGATCCTTGCCACCTGTATCGGCATCTTCCTCTTCACGCGCATCCTCATTCCCGACGCCGCTCTGACACTGACGATTGCGCTGGCTCTGTGGGCGATGCTGCGCCTGCTGGATGCAGAAGAGCAGCGACCTACTCGTTGGTTCTTCATTCTGTACATCAGCCTGGCTTGCGGGCTTCTATTGAAGGGGTTAATTGCAGCGGTCTTTCCTGTTGTGATCGGAGGAATCTATCTGGCGATCACTCGGCAGACGTCGTTGCGAGAGCTTGTGCGGCGACTACGCCCGCTGAGCGGCCTGGCCATTGTGCTTGTGATCGCAGCTCCGTGGCATATCCTGGCTACGCTGCGGAATCCGCCATACTTCGACTGGACGATGCATTCGAGCCCAGGCGAGTATCACGGCTTCTTCTGGTTCTACTTCCTGAACGAGCATCTCTTCCGCTTCCTCAACATGCGCTATCCGCGCGACTACAACACGGTTCCGCGGCTGTGGTTCTGGCTGCTGCATTTTGTCTGGCTGTTTCCCTGGAGTCTCACCCTTCCTCTGGCCTTCCGGCAGAGTTATCGCGCCAATGATCGTGCCGGCAGGACGCGTCTGTTGTCGCTGGTATGGATTCTCTTCGTCCTGTGCTTCTTCACGCTCTCGACGACGCAGGAGTACTATTCGCTTCCGATCTATCCTGCGCTGGCGATGCTGCTGGGCAGCCAGCTTGCGACGCGGGAGAGATATCCAAAGTTTG
The DNA here is from genome assembly GCF_014274685.1 of Edaphobacter sp. 4G125. Lineage (NCBI taxonomy): Bacteria > Pseudomonadati > Acidobacteriota > Terriglobia > Terriglobales > Acidobacteriaceae > Edaphobacter > Edaphobacter albus. The sequence goes on along the minus strand of NZ_CP060393.1, from coordinate 151,461 downwards.
CGCGGATCGCGTTAGGCTCTGTCCTCGCGTTCTGTCTGGCGGCGGTTGTCTTCCTGCTGGGTTATACCGCGAAGCTGCCAACGCCCGGTGATATCTCAGTCGCACTGACGCAGAATCCCAATCTTTATACGCTTTCGCTTGGTCACATGAGCGATCTAACGCTGCGCGCCTTTGCGTATCTTCGTCTGCCACTGGTCCTCGCCGGATGCGCTCTGTTGATCGGAGTCGTCGGACTGTTTCGCGCTCGCAGAACAGGAGCGATCGTGGCGGTGCTGGCAGTGACGATGCTGATCTTCATTCAGGCGGCACGACAGGCGTTGATCACTTTCGATCCTTATCTCGGCTCCTACCAACTGGCCGAGGCGCTGGAGAGCTCGCCCCCCGGTCAGCTGATTGAAGGCGATGCCTACTATGCTTTTTCTGCAACCTTCTTTTACACAAATCGCACAGCCCTGTTGTGGAACGGAAGGAGCGCAAACCTGGAGTACGGCAGCTACGCTCCGGATGCAAGGCAGGTATTCATTGGTGATGCGGAGCTGAAGAACTTATGGCTCCGTCCGCAACAGACATACTTGCTGGTCTATGGAACGGACATGCCACATCTGACGAATTTGCTTGAGAAGCGTTTTCGAGTCGTTGCTACAAGTGGCGGAAACTATCTTCTGGCAAACCAATAGGCATCTTCCCTAGAAACGAATTGAGAGTCCTGCCTGCAATGTGCGGGGAGGAATGAAATGGGTCCCGCTGAAGGTGGAGAGAAAGTTGTAGAGTGCGTCTTTGTTGGTCAGATTGATTGCAGTCACATGCGCGCCGACGCTGAAACGTTCAGTATGGAAGATATTGTCGTTCCCGACTGAGAGATCGAAGAGAGTTCGTGGCATCACGCGGACGGGATTGCGGTCTTCGTCCTCAGTGCCGTATGGAGGGATGCGAATGCGTGTGGCCCCAAAGGCCTCAGGGCTGCACTCGCGAATGGCATAGTTGGGTGTCGCACGCTCGCTGGCGCAGAAGAGTCCCATCTGAGCTTGCTGATTGGCTGTGAGCTGAAGCGCATCGAGGTAGGTAGGCACAGTGTCGGGTAGAGCAAGTCCGCTGTTGTAACGCCAGGAGCCGCCAATCCACAACTGATGCGATCCGACTAGACGCGATGGAAGCTGATAACGGAAGTTGGTGGTCTGTTCGAACTCCTCGCCGTGGTCGATGCGGAAGACTGGGACGGGAGGGGGCGGGCCGAAGATGAGTCCACCGACTTGCGGAGTGAAAAAACGCGAACGCACGTGGCCCATCACGCTGTAGGCGTTGAGGCCGTGCCAGTCGTTCAGGCTGACACGTAGAGCGAGCCCGTCGATCTTCGATTTACGCCAAGCCACGCTAAACGTGATCGGAGTATTGAAGAGCGTGTCGAAGTCGAAGGCTGTGCGGGTGAACTTCCAGTAGTAGTCGGCGTCGACGTTCAGGTGATTACCGAAGCTCTGCTCAAAGCCGATGTTGAATTGGTTGCGTGTACCGGGACGAACAGGTTCAGAGCGATAGGTGGCGAAAGGATTTTTACTGGTGGTGTCGGCAGACGATTCATTCGCGAAGATGAGGTTCTCGTTGTAAGGAGTCTCATAGAGCCGCGCATAGGAGCCGCGAAGCAACGTGGAACCCAGACGGTAGCCGATGCCGAGGCGCGGCTGGATTTGGCGTCCGCGGCTGAGTCCGTTGTAGATGTCGTAGCGCAGGCCAGGGCTGAGGAGCCAGTGGCCCCACTTGATGTCGTCCTGTGCATAGAAGGCCGCTTGTTCGATATCGGCAGTTTGGTCGAAGTCGTAGAGTGTTCCGCCGCGTGTCAGATCGTAGGGTAGAAGATTAGCAAGAAAAGCAGGGTTCGCCGTGTAGTCTTCTTTTGCGCAATCGCTGGAGTCTGAGATGCCAGGTGCGACGATTGAATTTCCCGCACTATCGATGCAGGGCGCGTTGTAGAGCGGGTCGGTCAAGGCAATCGAGAAGCGCTCGTGTAGCAGAGTGTGCCAGTAGGTTCCACCAATCTTCGCGGTGTGCACGCCTTTGGCGTAGACGGTCTCGAGACGAAAGCCGGTGTTGGTCAGCATACGGTTCTGCGCCATGGTCGCGGTGGTGTCGGCCAGAGGATTGGCCGAGGGGAAGTACTGCGCTTCTTCGTGTCGATAAAAGGGCGTGAAAGCGGCCAATAGCGATGGCGAAAAGATGTAGTTCCAGCCGAAAGCGATGTTCGCGTTGCGAATCTGGCTACGTTGATCCTGCTCTGCGGCGGCAGTGTCGTAGCTATTGGGTGTCTGGAACCACGAACGGCTTCCGCCCAGATTGAGGTGGAAGAGATTCTTATTACCGGGCTGCCAGTCAATGCGGTCAAAGAAGCCTTCGCTGTTGCCGTGGTCGTGCAAAGGCACGAACTCGGGCGAGTCGAGAAAACGGCCCGAGCCCTCGCCGTGGAGCGCAACGAAGTTACCCCAGCGTTTGCCGCCCGCTCCGAGCACAAGGCCTGTGCCCCAGGTGCCGAAGCTGCCGTATTCGCTGGAGAGGGTCCCGGAGGGCCTTCGTCCCAGGCCGGAGCGGGCATTCACGGTGATGACCAGGCTGGTTTTGTCGCCGAACTCTGCCGGTGGCGCTCCTGTGATGGCCGTCAGGGATTGGATGATGTTGGTGTCGAGTTGATTGGAGAAGACCTTGGCCTGCTGATCGGTGATGGGCTGCCCGTCGAGCGAGATGGAGGTATCGGCGTGCTCGCCCAGCGGGTGGGCGAAGCCGTTAGCGTCGGCGGCGACTCCGGGAGTAGTTCGAGTAATCAAATCGCTGAAGCCCGTAGCGCGGTTGAAGAAAGGAATCGCAGCGATCTGCTGTTCGCTGAGCACCCCTTGAGCAGTAGGGATGTTGGCCTGGAGTTGCTCGCTTCCGGCGGAGACTGTCACCTGCGTATTGGCTGCGACTGCGAGACGTATCTCTACCTGGGATTCTTCGGCAAAGATATGGGTAGCGGTAACGAAGCCCTCGGCAGATGCGGTCGCGGAGCAGGGAGCGGTGTCCGGAGCGGTAAAGGTCGCAGTGCCCTGAGTGTCGGTTACCTGGCGGAGGTCCCTCTGTCCCGCACATTGCAGAGTTACTTCCGCACGAGGGAGTATTGCTCCGGTTGCATCCTCGACTATGATCATGAGCGAGCGTTGTTGACCCGATGCTGAAAGAGAGCAGAGGGTAATAAGTGCCCCAAAATTTAATAAGCGAATCATTTAGGTTTGCCTAATTTTGAATTTAGGTTAACCTAAATCATAAGACGGGACATGTCCAGGTGCAGGTAAAGAGAGTCACAAGCGAATCGATCGACGACTACCTGAAAGCGATCTATCGCCTGGGAGGGGAACAGCAGCGCCGTGTAGGCAGCTCAGAGCTTGCGGAGAGGTTGGAGGTGGCTCCCGCTTCCATCACGAATATGTTGCAGAAGCTGGCTGCGGAACGTCGTCCATTGATTGATTACGAACGTGGCCGCGGGGTTCGTCTCTCGAACGCGGGGCGTAAACGAGCTCTGGAAATCGTGCGGCACCACAGGCTGATCGAGACATTTCTCTTTGAAGTGCTCGGATATCCGATCGAAGAACTGCACGACGAAGCTGAGCGGCTGGAGCACTTCATCTCAGAGCATTTCGAAGCGAGAGTAGCAGCGAAGCTGGGCAATCCGGAGCGCGACCCACATGGACATTGCATCCCGGCAATGGATGGTTCTATGCCATCAAGCCATCTGGTTTCGTGCAACTGCTCGCGATAGACAGTTCTTGTGCTGGCTACGCTCCTCCTATGGGTTGAGAAGTTCGATGGTTGCCTGAATCTCGATGCGACGGGTCGTGCCAGCAATATCGAGTGAGCCGATGGTGAGGGGCTTACCTGGGGCGAGAACGGCACTACCCTCGAAGATAGATTGGCGGATGATGGGGTCCTGCGCAAGGGCGCTGGTGCGATCTTCGACAACGCTGGACTGCTCAACTTTAGTCTTGAGTCGGGGAACGCCAGCAGCATCATCGATAGTTGCTTCAAAATTCATTCCAATGTCGATATAAGAGACTTGGCTTTGAAGGTCTTTCGGGGTGGCCCCTGTGAAGATGGGTATTTTGTCTCCTTGTCTGAGGATGGCATGCTGACCGGAGACAAGAACCATAGAGTAGTGTTGGTCGCCGACACGCTTTGTACCTGCGAAATCGATGAGAGTGTAGATGAGGCGGTAGGTCTTCCTGGGCTTGTCGAGCTCGCTGATAACTTTTTCGGCTGTGTCTATGCTCTCGGTGGGTGCTTTCATAATGATGGCATTCTGCGAAGGCACGAGGGTGATGTGGTCACGTGGATCCACATTATTGCGCAAAGCCATGAGGAGCTCATTAGCCTCTGCTTGCATTGTTATGTTCTTAAGGTGGAAGACACGAGTGATGGTAGGGCCATAGGGTGGACGTTGCGGTCCCAGCGTGGTCTCCGAAGTTTGGGCGAAGGCATTGAGAGTTAGGACTGTAGCGAGAGCAAAGCCTGCGATGAAGCTCATATGGGAGCGTGCGGATATCATTCACTTTCTCCGATTTTGATGGGTGGTGGTTCAAAGAATGCCTGGAATTCAGCAGCGTCCTGCTTTTCCTTTGCAGCTTTGCGGTCGTTACTGATCTGAGCGAAGTCTTCTGTACGGCCTTGACGCGTCATGCGTAGCAGAAACCGTTCCTGCTCGGTGAGGGGAATGGGAGGCGCGGGCGTGCTGATGGGGACAGCTTCGTTTGCGTCGGCTTCTTGCCGCGGGAGTTCGGCCTGCACTCGCCTGAGTTTTGGCACTCGGATAAGAGGCGGCGCGTGGCTAGTGACGGGTTCAATGCCCGCACCCGGAAGCAAAGACTGCGGAGTGACTACGGCTGCGGCGGGTGGTTGCGAAGCATGTTTTGCATGTCTGCCGCTGAAGAAGAAAATGGCGAGCGCAGCCGTCATCGCGAGAGAACATGCTCCAGCAATCTTTAGGCTGGCTGATGACAACGCAAGCCATCTCGAAGAGGGCTGCGTCCTGCGTTCTCCAAGTGCTGCAAGAATACGATCTTCCATTCCCCGAGGTAGAGGTGAATCTCTCAGACCCATGAGGACTCTTTCGATATCTCTTTCCGGATGATTCATCGGCTTCCTCCTTTCTCAAGTCTCTGGCGCAGGCGCGTGCGTGCACGAAACAGCAGGGCTCGAACAGCGGATTCGGTTCTTTCAAGGACAGTTGCGATCTCGGGAGTACTGAGCTCCTCCAGCGAAGAGAGCAGCAGGACGTGGCGTTCGGCGAGAGGGAGCCGTTCGATCTCATCAAGAACTGTCTTCATGCGTCGAGATTCATCCAGTGCCTGATCGGCGGGTAGGTTTGCGGCGACAAGGCTCTCAGCGAACGCTTCGTCTATCTGTGTCGTCCGTGTGGCTCGGCGGCGATCAATCGCGAGGTTCCATGCAATACGCGTGAGCCAGATGCGCATGTCGCGAATTACCGGGAGCGTTCCTCGATGCTGAAGCACGCGAAGAAAACTCTCCTGCACAACATCTTCTGCGTCAGTGTGACTACGCAGGATGGAGTAGGCAACGCGATAAAGCAGCGAGGAATAGGTTTCCACGAGAGCGGCGAGGTCGATCTCCGATTCGGCGCTCTTTATGGAAGACAGCAATACCAGGCTTTCCTCAAACGATGCCATAGGGTCCATCTATCCAGTAAAGACGGCGAACCTGGAATTCCGCTCGGGATTATTTCAGTGTGGCTTAAATGTTTTGCCTGTTTCGATCAGTGTCTTGAGGCGAGAGAGAATGCGGGGCCAACCATCCGAACAGGGGGAGTAGTCGGTATTGTCCTCTGCCCATTGATCATGAGTCACTGTGACCTTGGTGGCTTCGGTTTCCGGCACGAGTTCTATGGTGACGCGAGAGAACTTGGTGGATGAAAAGGTGGCGAAGGTATATTGCAGTAATTTGTGCGGCTTGACCTGGATGACTTCGCCGCGAACGTAGGTCGTGCGCTTGCCATCCGCTCCAGTGCCAATCCAGTTCATCGGGCCACCGGGCCTTAGCTCAACTTCCAGCTCAGATCCCATAAAGAGGATGCGATTGGATTCCGGGGAGACGAACCCCTCCCAAACTTTATCTGGCCGTGCAGCGATATAGAAGACAAAGCGCAATGGAGCTTGTTGGGACATTGGGAACCTCTTTCGCTCAGAGGAATATGTGCGTCGAGTATAGCTACTACTGTTCGTCTTCGTGACTTAAACCTTGACCTGAATGAAGTTACTGAAAAATCATTCATCCTAAATGAACAGAAATGTCTTTTAATGGAAGTCAATGAGCGTATATCGTTTTCTGTCCTCCTCTGCTGTTCTTCTTGCGTTTACGGTGTCTGTTGCAGTGGCATCTGAGCCCACTTCAGATTTTCCCGGCGCTTCGGATTTTCATGTTCTCACCCGGCCTACTAACAGCTTCATCATTGGAGCGAGACACATCGATAACGATGAGTATGCGATTCCGCTGGGACCGGTGGAGTCCAACTCCAAGGAACTAGGCAAGAGTACAACGGTTACTGGACCAATTGATGTGCTGGCTTATGCCGGACCCAAAACGGCTTCGTCGCTGACGACATACACGACACTGACCAGTCAGTTGACAGCCGCAGGGTATACGGAGGTATGGAGCTGCGCGCGCAAGACCTGCGGCAGTGGTTACTCGTTGGCCACGATTCTCAGCCAGCCCACGATTGATTCCATCCATGTCGGCAATTGGGCTTCATGGATGATTGATAGCCTGGATGCGACTAACGATGACGTTCGTTATGGGACCTTTCACAAGGGTAATGAGTACATGCTGGTAATGGGAGCGCTGTCGCCCGGCTATCCCTCCGGTGCGCTGGTGATCCGTGTGAATGGGCCGGCGACTGAGTCAGTGCTGCAAGAAGCATCGGCCAATGCGGATGCAGATTCATCGCGTACGGCTGCTCCTGCGGCGAGTACACCGGCGACGCAATCGAATCCTGCTGCGGCTTCCGATAAAGTGAAGTCGAAGGCTCGCTCGATTTGGAACCAGATTCCGCGATAGCTCCGCCGGTCCGGGTGCGATGATTGTCTAAGGTGTAGTGGCAATCATCGCGGCCAGGAGAGCCGTGCGCGGAACGATGTGTTCCTTCACAATATGCTCGTGTGCGGCGTGGGCTCCTGCGCCGATTGCTCCCATGCCGTCGAGCGTGTGAATTCCCAAGGCGGCGGTGAAGTTGCCGTCCGAGCCGCCACCGGTAGAAGCTTCCTCGAGATCGAAACCCAGATCGGCAGCCAGCTGTTTCGCCCGTTTGAAGAGAGCGATGGTTCCGGCCTTGCGCTCCATGGGGGGGCGGTTGATTCCGCCGGTGATGGTGAGCTTGCAGGCTGGATCGATAGGTTTGAACGAACGGAAGAGGCGATCGACCTTCTTCTCGTCGCTGGCGCGGGCGATGCGCACGTCCACTTCGGCGTGAGCTTCGGCGGCGATCACGTTGGAGCGGGTTCCGCCGGAGATGACTCCGCAGTTTACGGTGAGTCCGCGCTTGAGGTCGGTGAATCCGGAGATGCGCTCAATCTGTCGCGCCAGTTCAAGCACAGCGGAGTGGCCGCGTTCGAAGTCGACGCCAGAGTGTGCCCCGACACCAGTGACGTGCACATCGTAATGGCCCACACCTTTGCGCGCGGTCTTCAAAGCCAGCCCTTGGGCAGGTTCCAGAACGAAGACCGCGGAGGACTCTTTGGCGAGCCGTTCTGTAATGGGGCGTGAGATGGGACTGCCGATCTCTTCTTCACTGTTCAGCAGCAGCGTGATCGGGCGCAGAAGTTTCAGATCGCGCAGGACCGAGACGGCTGCGAGTGCCATCATCACTCCGGCCTTCATGTCGAGAGTGCCGGGGCCGAAGATCTTGCCATCGGCTTCGCGCCAAGGCATGGATTTGAGGGTACCTAACGGCCAGACCGTGTCCAAATGTCCGAGCAGGAGGATCGGCTTTTGCTTTGAAGAGCGTGGGTCGGAGCGAAGTTCCCCGAATTTCAATTCAAAGACATCCCCGAATTTTTTTTGCCGATGACGTTTAACCCGGCCTCCTAATGCAACTGCCCACTTCGCCGCAAGCTCCTGGGCGACGTTAATTGCAGCAGGGTCTTCACTTGGGCTTTCTACGCGGACGAGTTGCTCGAGATGGTCCAGGAACCAAGGGAGTACAGTTTGCGTGCTGGCGAGAATAGCCTGAGGGTTCATTTTGTAATCCTATTGATAGGAAACAGTTTAGCTTGAAGAAATCCTTGTAAAACAACCGAAAGAGATGCGAAGGTGTGTCTTTTTTGCCACACCAAAAGGCATTGACAGCCCTGTAACCTAACAGACGGATTGTAGCGGAGAAGTTGTCTGGTGGCATCGGACCCTCATTTTGAGCGAACAGTTCGCGCGGCGATTGAGTTCTGTGGAGTAGGACTACACAGCGGCGCACCGGTGTCGATGCGATTCGTCCCGGCTCCTGCGGGCTCAGGAATCGTCTTCCGCAGGACCGATCTCGATAATTTTGAAGTTCCGGCGACAGGGCGGAACGTTGCCAAGGTAAGTTATGCCACCAGCCTGATGCGGGGCAGCGTACTGATCTCGACGACAGAGCATCTGCTCTCGGCACTGATCGGCTACGGCGTCGATAACGTGATCGTAGAGATCGACAACCTTGAGGTACCGATCCTCGATGGCAGCTCGTTGCCGTATATCCGCGCCTTTGAAGAGACAGGTTTAAAGCAGCAACGTCGCAAGCGTGAGTACATGCGCATCCTGAAGCCCGTTGAGGTACGGGATGGAGAGAAGTTTATCGGCGTTTATCCCGGTGAGGGCTACTCGATCGATTACGTCATCGACTTCCCGGAACCGATCGGCTATGAGAGATTGCAGATCGATCTGGCTGCGGGAGATTATGCAAAACTGATCGCCCCGGCACGAACCTTTGGGTTCAAGGAAGATGAGGCAATGCTCCGAAATATGGGGCTGATCCGCGGAGTCTCCGATGAGAGCGCGATCATCCTTTCGCGCACAGGGGTGGAGAACGGGCCGCTCAGATTTTCTGATGAGTTTGTGCGGCACAAAGTGCTGGATTTGATTGGCGATCTTGCCCTGGCGGGAAGGCGTATCGAGGGCAGTGTTGTGGCTGAACGGGCTGGGCATGCAATGCATACGGCCCTGGTGCAACGCCTGTTGCGCGACCGTTCGTCGTGGGAGCTGGCGCATGGCCACGAGGAAGCGCAGGAGATGAAGACTGAAAGGGTTCCGGCACATCTGCAGCCGGTAACTGTCTAAACGGGTTTGACTAGTTAATGGGCGCTGCGGCAATTGCTTTAGGGTCGAATCTGTCTTCGGGTTTCGGCGACCGAGAGGGTAACCTGCGTGAGGCGTTTCAACGGTTAGCGGCTCTTGGACAGGTTAGGGCTGTGTCGGGGTTCTACGACACCGAGCCGGTGGGCTACCTGGATCAACCACGATTCCTGAATGCGGCTGCGATTCTGGAGACAGAACTGACTCCGGTTGAGCTGATACGCGCTTTGCTGGAGATTGAGCGATCGATGGGGCGCGAACGGGTGATCGCCAAAGGGCCGCGCGTGATCGATCTGGACTTGCTGCTGTATGGAGACAAGATTTTGAATACGGCAGAGCTGACCCTGCCTCATCCGGAGATGCATTCGCGGCGTTTTGTGCTGGAACCGCTGGCTGAGATTGCTCCGGACTGGGTGCATCCGGTGCTCGGTCAAACTGTGACGGAGATGCTGGCGCAGCTAAGCTGATGGTTCTTTATTGAGATCGGCGATCTGAAGTTGGCATATTGAAGTGACGTCCGAAGAAGTCTGCTGTCAGTCCGTAGGCGGTAAGCCAGCTACGATGCATGAGGAAAGAGTGGATTTCGTCGGGGAAAACGTGTTCCTCGAACTCGACTCCCTGGGCGCGTAACGCCGCTGCCATTCGGACGGTCTGGGAGAAGGCTACGTTGCGGTCATCGTCTCCCTGGATCAAGAGTACGGGCGATTTCCATGTCTTGATGGAGGCCATGGGAGAAGATTCGAAGGCAATGCGAACGATGTTCGGGTCTACGCTGTTTTCTCCGGACTGTGAGCGGAAACGCGCAGACCAATCGTGTACTCCGTGGAAATCAACTCCTGCGGCGAAGAGGTCTGAGGAGCGTGCCAGGGCCAGTGCTGTCAGATAGCCACCGTAGCTTCCGCCCCAGGCTCCAATGCGTGCTGGATCGACATCGGAACGGCTCCGCAGATAGAGTCCTGCGCCCTGGACGTCGTTGTACTCGCTTGCTCCGCTGATGCCATAGTTCAGAGCTTCGCGAAAGCTCAATCCATAGCCAATACCGCTGCGGTAGTTAACCGAGAGAACGATGTAGCCGAGGCTGGCCAGATACTGGTTCATCGCATAGGCGTTGGAGTAGTAGCCCATGTAGTGATAACCCAGCAACATCTGTCGTCGGGAGCCGCCGTGGAAGAAGACGAGCGCGGGGTGTCGCTTACCATCGTTCGCGGTTGCGGGCAGGAACAGTTGACCGTGAATCTTCATACCATCCGCCGCGGAGAGAATCACCTGTTGTGGAACCACGAGTTTGTTGGCTGGATAATCTGCTGGCACCAGTTGGGGTGCGAGGTCGCGAAGCTCTCCGTTCGTGGAGACAAGTGCGGGACGGACCGGAACACGTGCATCGGAGCGAAGCACGGCAACGGCTCCGCCATCAGTTATGACGGGATGGACTTCGATGCCGTCTCCTTTGGTGAGCTGTCGTGGGGCGGCGTGGCCGTCTGCGGCAATCTGCCAGACATGTCGGCGGTCGATGTCACCCTGATTGGAGCTGAAGACTAGATTCGCGCGGTCGGGACTTGTTGCAACGTGCTCGATTTCAAAGTCTCCGGGAGTGAGGAGTGTGGCTGTTCCACCGTTCGCGGCAACAGAATAGAGATGCAGCCAGCCGTCGAGCTCTGAAGCGAAGATGAGATGGCCACCGGGTGTCCAGAAGAGTTGGTGATCCTCGGTAGCCAGAGCATGAAAGACGCTGCCTTGCCCTTTTGCTGCGCGCCATATCTCGTGGCCCGCTCCGGTCGTTACATCTGCGGTATGGATGGACCAGGGCTCGCCGGTGCGATGTGCCCCCGGGTGACGGGACTCTCCAGCGATGCGGATGAAGGCGATCTGCCGACTGTCTGGTGACCACTCGGGATATTGGTCGGTTTCGGTCGACGGGTCGAGGTAGATGATGGTCTTCTCGCTGACGGAGTAGACACCGATGAAACCGTGGTCACCGCGGTCGCTGGTAAAGGCGATGTAACGTCCATCTGGCGACCATAATGGTGGGCCAAGTTCCCCACGCGCATGAAAGATCTGTTCTGGCTTAGGGTCGTTCTCTGATAGAGGGAGGCTCCAGATGCCGTCTTTATGGAGAAAGGTGAGAGTCTTTCCATCCGGAGAGACACTGGGTGAGCGTCCAGCTGCGAGTCGACGGGGCTGACCGCCATCGATGGGGACGATGAAGATGGTCTGTTCTACTCCGCTGGCGATGAGGGCGGGATTGGGATCGGGCCGGCCTGGAAACTCGAAGTCTCCACCGTGCACATAGACGACGGATCTTCCATCGGGAGTCCAGGCGATGTCGCTGAGGTCCTGGCCATCATCGGCGGTGTAGTTGGTGAGCTGCTTTGCGGACGATGATCCGTTCAGTTCGGCGGTCCAGAGGTTTCGTTTGCCCTCCTGGCTGGCGACCCAGACTATGCGCGAGCCCTTGGGAGAGGCATGTAAATCGGAGTTAAACGGAGCGCTCATGACCTGCTGGAGCGTAAAGGTCTGCGCAGGGGCTGGAAGAAGAGTTGCGCCAGAACAGATGAGAAATGCAGCCAGGGTGAGGGTTCGGATCATTGCGCGCTCGCAGCAGAGAAGATGTTGAATCGCCTGCTGGAACAAGATACCTCAGAGACTCCCGGTTGGGAGGAGCTGTTTCTCCATCAGTAGAGACCGCACCCGATGTTCGATCTCTTCACGAATGGGTCGGACTGCCTCGATGCCCTGACCTTTGGGGTCCGGTAGAGGCCAGTCGGCGCGCTCGAGACCAGGAACATAGGGACACTCGTCTCCGCAGCCCATGGTGATGAGCATCTCTGCTCCGGTTGCGAGTTCTTGAGTGAGCTTCTGCGGCTTTATCCCTTCAAGGTCGATGCCTACTTCGCGCATGGCCTCTATGACGACCGGATGTACACGTTCGGCGGGTTGCGTACCGGCGGAGATCGCATGGGCTCGCTGCGGGTCGGCAAGATGGTTGAAGAAGGCAGCGGACATCTGCGACCGGCCAGCATTGTGTACACAGGCAAAGATAAAGGTTCTCATTACGTCCTCGGCTTCAGTGCGTAGATCTTCACGCTTGCTGCGGCTGCGTTGACGTCATAGGTGGATAACAAAGAGGAGAGGTCTTCGTGCAGTGTAGCTGTGCTTGGACTACAGCAAGAGGTTCCGGAGTTGCCGCCTGCTGGCGAGCAGCATCCCGACTGGTTTTCGATCTTCGTATAAGCATTGAGGTCTGCGCCAGTATCGATGATCTCAATGTGTTCGAAACCGGCGGCACGCAGACCGGTACGGTACTGTTCGATCGGAATTGCACCAGCGATACAGCCAACATAAGCAGCGAGGCTGGTTGCGACAGCTTCGGGCAGCTCGCCTTTAAGGGCGATATCGCTGATCGCAACTCTACCGCCGGGCTTGAGGATGCGAAAGATCTCATGGAAGACAGCCTGTTTGTCTGGCGCGAGATTCACGACGCAGTTGCTGATAACGCAGTCCGCTGTTGCATCGGGAAGTCCGGTGCGGTCGATGGTCGCATGATGGAACTCAACATTCGAGTAGCCGCCCGAGGTCGCATTATTTCGGGCCCGCTCGATCATGGCTGGCGTCATATCGATACCGATAGCCTTGCCTGTGGGGCCAACTTTCTTTGCTGCGAGAAAGACATCGAGGCCTCCGCCCGAACCCAGGTCGACCACGACTTCGCCGGTTTTCAGATGCGCAGTTGCCGTGGGATTGCCGCAGGAGAGGCCCATGTTTGCGCCAGACGGAATGGACGTGAGCTCTTCGGTGCTGTAGCCAAAGGCCTCGGCAACGGCCTGCACGCCGGCATGGTCATTCGAGAGTGAGCTGTCGGCTACAGCTCCATATTTCGCTTTTACAGATTCGATGACTTGTTCGGACATTTTTTCTCTTCCTTTTTGAGGAAATACATATCTGATTTAGCGAATATATTCCTTGACTTTCGTATTCGTCAATACGAATATGTAAATATGGCAAAAGCGACATACGATATGGAGCGATTCTTTCAAGCGCTGGGGGACAGAACGCGACTGCGGTTGCTAAACCTGATGGGCGAGCAGGAGATCTGCGTCTGCTACTTTGTGGAGATCCTTGCGCTTCCGCAACCGAAGATCTCGCGGCATCTTGCTTATTTACGTTCTGCCGGAATGGTTGAGGCCAGACGGGAAGGAAAGTGGATGCATTACCGGATCGCGATGCCTCCACATATCGGAGCAACACAGATCCTGCGGGAGACGATGTTGTGGTTGAAAGAAGAGAAGGAGATGCGGGCTGACAGCGCACGACTCACGAAGGCTTGTTGTGCGCCAGCGAAGTTCGCCGCATTACAAGGCGCACCGTTGCCGGGGATTGCCAGCGAATGCTGTGAGGCGTGCTGATGGCAGCCATTCCTTTTACGCAAGGTAAAGTCTGTTCTCCTGCAGCGCGGAAACAGCTTTCTTTTCTAGATCGCTACCTGACGCTATGGATTTTTCTGGCAATGGCAATCGGCGTTGCGATCGGTCATTTCATCCCTGCTTCGGCCGACTTCGTAAACAGCTTTCAGGTGGGAACAACCAATCTACCGATTGCCATTGGCCTGATCGTGATGATGTATCCTCCGCTCGCCAAGGTCCGCTACGAAAAACTTGGCGAGGTTTTCCGTAACCGCCGTGTGCTTGGCCTATCGCTCGTACAGAACTGGCTCGTGGGTCCGGTGTTGATGTTCGGGCTTGCCACGCTCTTTCTGCATGGCTTCCCGGCGTATATGCGCGGTCTAATCCTGATCGGCATTGCGCGCTGTATTGCGATGGTTCTTGTATGGAACGAGCTTGCCGAAGGAGACACGGATTACGTTGCCGGTCTGGTCGCTTTGAACTCAATCTTCCAGGTTGTCTTCTACAGTCTTTATGCCTGGGTATTTCTGACGGTGCTACCGGTCTGGTTTGGTCTTGAAGGTGCAGTCGTCCATGTCAGCATCGGCGAGCTGGCAAAGAGCGTCGGCCTCTATCTGGGTGTTCCGTTCATGGCCGGTCTCCTGACTCGTTTCTTACTACTTAAAGCACGAGGTGAAGAATGGTATCGGCTGCATTTTCTCCCGCGCATCAGTCCACTCACCCTGATTGCACTTCTCTTCACGATTCTGGTGATGTTTTCGCTCAAGGGCGATCTTATCGTGCGTCTTCCGCTCGATGTCGTTCGCATTGCGGTGCCACTGGTCATTTATTTTGCTGTGATGTTTCTGGTCAGTTTCTGGATGGGCAAACGTCTCGGCGCTGACTATGCGCAGTCGGTGACACTATCCTTTACGGCTGCTGGGAACAATTTTGAACTGGCAATCGCGGTTGCGGTGGCTGTATTCGGCTTGAACTCCGGGGAGGCCTTTGTGGGTGTCGTTGGACCGCTTGTTGAGATGCCTGCCTTGATCTCCCTCGTTAACGTAGCTTTCTGGTTGAGAAATCGGTATTACAAGCTACAAGAGAGAGATTTGGCACAGTCTTCACACTGAGAACGAAACCGGATTCGACCCCCAAGGTGAACCAAAAAGCGCTGCTGGTGATAAGCCTTTCTGAAGACTATGCTGGGATATCGCCGATTGGCTTTGGACGAGGTTCTATGGGGTGTCGAGAAGTTGTTGTGCTGGGAGTCGTTGTTATGGGACTGGTGCAGAGGTCCATCGCAGCGCAGCAACCGATGTGTCACAGCACGAGCGCGCAGGATGCAGTGGGGATTGTTGTACCGGAGAAGCTCCCTCCGCCGGTGAAGATGACCGGTATCGGTAACAGCACGATGAAGATTACCGCAGCCAACGATGAGGCCAGGGAGTGGTTCATTCAAGGATTGAACCTTCGGCATGATTTCTGGGATTACGAGGCTGCGAAGGCTTTCGAGCAGGCAGTGCGTTCTGACCCGAATTGCGTGATGTGCTACTGGGGTCTATACGAGACGGCGAACTTTCGTGGGGATAGTAAAAGCTGGGGTGAGGCTGCGCTGAAGCGAGCAGCAGATCTGGCCAAGGACAAAAAGCGAGCGACGAAGGCGGAGCGGCTCTATATCGAAGCTGCGCTGGAGGACCAGAAGCAGCATGCGGCACGGTCGAAGAATGGACCGAATACGGGTGGTAATAAAGCGGAGCCTTATAAGGATTCTGCCGAGACGAAGGTTCTGCGCAAGTTAGTGAAGATGGAGCCGGAGGATGTGCAGGCAAGAATTTATCTGGCTGAATCGATGATGGACGGTTTCGACAGAAAGGGCGAACCGAGGCAGGGTACGGCTGAGGGGCAGAGAATTCTTACGGACATTCTGAAAGAGCATCCGGACGACACCGCAGCCAATCATTACTGGATCCATGCGGTCGAGCCGGGCAATCATCCGGAGCTTGCGCTGGAGAGCGCAAAACGTCTCGGCGCGCTGACGCCTGCCTCGGGACACATGGTGCATATGCCAGGGCACATCTTCTGTCGCGTAGGAGACTATGAGACGGCGCGCCGGTCTTTTGAGAATTCGATGCATGTAGATGAGGCCTACATGCGCGCGCAGGGTGTAGGGGTTGCGGATGACTGGAACTATGTTCATAACCTGATGTACCTGATTGCCGATCTGATGGAAGCGGGCAGAGTGACTGAGGCAATGGAGATCTCGGCGAAGCTGACGAAGGCTCGCGGTGAGGTGGGACCGACGTTGTATCGGCATAGTCCTCGGGATGGCATGACGCGACTGAATGTAGCGTTGCCGGTGCTGTTGCGGGCGGGAGCATGGGAGAACGCGACGCAAGTTTTGGAGGCGAGCAAGCCTGATCCAGAATGGAAGAACCTTACGGAATTGCGCGATGCGATGCTGAACTACACGCGGGGGCTTTCAGCACTGGAGCGCGGAGATGCGAAGCGGGCGCGAACGGAGAGTGATGCGCTGGATGTCTACGTAAAGACGAAGCCGATGACTCCGCCGGACGATATGCCGGGAATGGCGGGGATGTCGATGTCGAAGGATGCGATGGCCATGCCGGTGTATAGCTATCTGGATGTTGCGGCGATGGAACTGCGCGCAAGTGTGTTGCTGGCGGAAGGGCGCGGAGTGGAGTCCGACGCACTGTTCAGCAAGGCAGCAGATGCGGAGAAGGAGCTGGGGTATCGCGAGCCTCCGTTCTACATTCGTCCTGTGGAAGAGACGCGTGGCGATGCTCTGTTGTGGGCTCGACGCTTTGATGAGGCGAAAAAGGCTTATGAAGTAGCGCTGACTCAGCGTCCGAACACGGGTTTCGCTCTGTATGGAATGGCGCAGGCAGACGCAGGTGCAGGGCGCCGAGCCGAGACGACTCAAGACTATGCGCGATTGCTGAAGGTATGGGCCAGTGCGGATCCGAACCTTCCACAGATGCAGGCAGCGCGGCGTTGGATGGAGAGGCAGGCGGTTGACGGAGAGTAGGTTGTCCTAAGGAGCATGCGATGAAGCTTCTTCCAAAAGAGCGTTGGGAACGAGGACGTCAAAAACGGAAACAGGTCCGGAGAACGGACCATGCAGTGTGGAGTCCTGAAAAACGTCAGGCGAACACACTGGAGCTAATGAGGGCTTCAATGCGTGGCAGGGTGCCCTCTCTGATTGAATTGAAGTATGCGCGTATGGCGGCTTCGCCGTTCGGGTACTTCCGCGGTGCAGTTCCAGTGATGGCCTATGACCTTTCGCGGTTGAGCAACACAGGGATCGAAAGCCAACTTTGCGGTGATGCCCATGTACGGAACCTGGGAGCGTTCGCAGGTCCAGATGGACGAATGGTCTTCGACATCAACGATTTTGATGAGACGATTCGCGGCCCATTCGAGTGGGATGTAAAGCGCATGGCGACGAGTCTGATGCTTGCCGGAAGAGGGACGGGCGAGAAGGAGCCTTATTGCCGCGATGCAGCGCGAGTGTTTGTTGAACGATATCGCGAGATGATGCTGGAGTTTGCTCGGATGCCGGTACTGGACATGGCGCGGTATCAGGTGCATCGACTGAAGAGCACAGTCTCTGTGGGCGGGCTGCTCCAGATGGCGGAGAGAGCAACTCCGATACATACGCTACAGCAATTGACGGAGGTGCAGAAGCAACGAATTGGAAGATCGCAAGGCGAAAAGAAGCGAGTCTTCAAGTCGGAGCCTCCGGTGTTGACGCGGCTTTCAGGCGCAGCAGCAAAGAAGGTGATTGCTTCGTTGAAGACGTATGAGAAGAGTATTCAACCGCAACGAAGAAGGTTTCTGGAGCAGTATAGGCCACAGGATGTGGCGTTCAAGGTGGTGGGGACGGGGTCGGTCGGGATGCGAGACTACTGCATCTATATGGAAGGCAATGGAGCCAAGGACCCACTGTTTCTGCAGATTAAGGAAGAAACGGTATCGGCATATGCTCCGTATCTTGCGAAGGACAGAAACGCGCCACGACATCAGGGCCAGAGGGTTGTTGAGGGTGAAATTGCCATGCAGTTGCAGTCGGATACATTTTTGGGCTGGACGACGTTGGAAGGACGCGATTATCTCGTGCGTCAGTTGAATGATCACAAGGCGTCGATTCAGGTAGAAGATCTGCGAGATACGGAGCTGTTAGAGTACGCCGAGGTTTGTGGCGAGATGCTGGCGCGAGGGCATGCGAGGTCGGGTGACTGCGAAGAACTAGCGGGATATCTCGGTGGCTCGCAACGATTCGATGATGCCGTGGTGCAGTTTGCTGTTGCGTATGCCGATCAGACGGAGAAGGATTGGAAGGAACTGGTGGGTTGGATGAAAAAGAAGCCGACGAACGCCAGAACTAAGTCTGCCAGGAAGAGAACTTCACGTAAGCGTTAACGGATAGAGTTCAAGAGCCTCGGAAAAAGGGTGACGATTGAAGAGTGGACAGAGTAAAGTGCTGTCCGTTCATGATTTCGTAACCTGAGAGGCTGATTCTGTTTGTACCGATGAAACGAGCTTTGTTGAGTGCAGTGGTGGTTCCGGCGTTAGCGATGGCGGCGAATGGACAGGAGTTGAAGGCGGCAACCAATCCTTACCTGCAGGTGATGGAGAAGGCGTGGGTCCACGCGAAGGCGCATGGAGCGGTGCAACCAGTACTCTCACCTGTGGATGCCACCATCCTGAACGGGGAAGTTCCCCTGAAGGAGCTGCAGGCCCGCGGCTTTAAGGTGGTGCCGTGGACGACCAATGATCCAGAGAAGATGCGTACACAGATCCGCATGGGGGTCGATGGGCTGATCACGGACCGGCCGGACCTGTTGCAGCAGGTCGTGGGAGAAGAGCGTGATGCGGCGAAGACAGCCGAAGAACGAGTGCGGCTGGCGAAATTCGATGTGACAGCGCATCGTGGCGGCCGTGGCTTGCGACCGGAGAACACGTTGCCATCGTTTGAGAGCGGTTTGGATCAGTTGGTTACGACGCTGGAGACCGATACCGGCGTGACAACCGATGGAGTCTCGCTGATCTGGCACGACCAGTTTCTGAATCCGGAGAGCTGCCGCAGGGCGGATGGTACTCCCTACACGTTGGAGAACCGCGTCTTTCTTCGGGACATCTCCAGCACCGATGCGCAGAAGACATTTATCTGCGACAAGGTTCACTTCGACGCGGAGCAGAAGAACGATCTCTCGCTGTCGCCGGTGGCGGTAGCGTTCGCGAAGAAGGAAGGCCTGATCAGCCCTTACGTTCCAACATATGCGGCCCAGCTCTTCCGGTTTGTGAACTTCTACGTGGAGTACTACACCAAGGGGCCAGGTAAGGGCACCGCTCATGCCAAAGAGCGAGCGCAAAACGCTGCGCACGCACGATTCAACATTGAGACCAAGATCATGCCGGAAGGAATCGCGACGGACGAGGAGCACAAGAACCACACGGTGGGTCCTCAGGCGTTTGTCGATGCGCTGTGCGGAGCGATCGAGCAGAACAAGATGGTCTCGCGCGCCGAGGTGCAGAGCTTTGATTTTCGGACACTATGGCTGATCGCTGAGCAGCATCCGAAGATTCCGACGTACTATCTGACGGGTTCGATGAAGCTGTTGTCGAGCCCGCTGGTTCCAGAGCAGTTAAGGGCGACGGCAGACAACCGCTAAGAAACGATCTGCCGCGCCAGTTTTCTCTTTCAAGGAGCGCCTTATGCAATCTTCCATTCACAATCCCGTCATCGTGCGTATACATGGCGTCGTTAAGTTTGTTTGTATGCGCAGAAATCTCTTTTTCCTGACATTGGCACTAGTGTGCCTGACCCTGTTGCCTATTCCGGCGTTGGCCCAGTATGAAAATGGCAGCATTGTAGGCACGGTTCACGACAGCTCAGGTGCAGTTGTTCCCGATGCTGCAGTCAAGGTTACAAATATCGCGACCGGAGTGGTTAGCACCCGCCAGACCAACACCAGCGGCGATTATGAAGTTCCGGCTCTGCGCGTTGGTCAGTACAACATCGAGGTGACCAAGACAGGATTCGCGCCGGGACGTGCAACCGATATTTCGGTATCGGTCGGAGCCCGTCAGAGAATCGACCTTACTCTACAGATTGGTGAGACGAGTACAACGGTTGAAGTTTCAGGCGTCTCACTGCAGGTGGAGACCGATACCAGCCAGCGCGGGCAGGTAGTGACGCAATATCAGACGGCGGCCCTTCCTCTGGTAAGCCGCAACTACTCTGACCTGATTGGGCTGACGACCGGTGTCCGGCAGACGACTCAGTCCTATTCCAGCACCTCGAATACGGGACTTACCCGTGAGGGCTCGTTCAACGTCAACGGCCAGCGCTCGATCTTCAACAATTTCCTGCTCGATGGTATGGACAATAACGCCTATGGCGAATCGAACCAGGGATTCTCGAACCAGATCATCCAGCCTGCACCAGATTCAATCGCGCAGTTTCAGGTTGTGACCAATAACGAGACGGCAGAGTACGGGCGCGCTTCAGGCGCAGTGGTCAACGTGGCGTTTGCACAGGGAGGCAACCAGTTCCACGGACGTGTGTACGAGTTTCTTCGCAACACGGATCTAAACGCGACGGGCTTCTTCCGTCCACCGGGAGGAAAGAAGCCTTCCTACAATCGCAACCAGTTTGGTGGCAACTTCAACGGGCCGATCATTAAGGACCACCTCTTCTTCTTCCTTGATTACGAGGGTTTTCGTCAGGTACGCAAGCAGATTTCAACGGCGACACTGCCCACGCCGAACCAGCTGAAAGGGGTCTTCAGCAAGGATGTTTACGACCCCTATAACGGGACCAAATATGCTGCGGGTACGTCGATCCTGAATGCACCGGATATCTCACCTTCTGCCAGAACGATGGCAGGGTTGATTGGTCAGCTAAATCCGACGTCGGCGGCGAACAGCAACTTCACTACTTTTCAGCGCTCGAACAACTATACCGATAAGGGTGATCTTCGCCTGGATTACTCCATCAACTCTAAGAACTCCGTGTTTGTGCGGGCCTCACACCTGAAGACGAATGCGACAGACTTCCCGATCTTCGGTCTTCCGCTGGACGGCAGCTCGAATGGTAAGCAGCGGATTCTCGACCAGCAGATCGCCGGCGGATATACACGCGTGATTGGCTCGAACCAGCTGCTGGATGTACGTCTCGGCTTCTCGCGCACGCGAGCAGGGAAGTATTCGCTTTCGATCGGTACGAATCCGGGTTTCAGCTTTCCGGGATTGCCGACAGATCCACTCGTCGCCGGAGGCATTCCAGGCATCTCGATCACGGGCTTCTCTGCACTGGGGCGTCAAACGACGAACCCGCAGTTCCAGAATCCTTCACTGCTCAATCCCAAGGTCAATTACTCGTGGGTGGTTAAGAACCATTCTCTGAAGGCTGGTTATGAGTACCAGCAGATCTGGATGGATGTGCAGGACACGAACCCTCTTTATGGCGGCTTCACCTTTGCTGGCGGCTACAGCCGCAACTATGTGGGAGGCAAGACCTCGGAGACATTGACGAACGACAACAGCTTTGCCGACTTTCTTTGGGGAGCATCGAGCGCCTACTCGCTGTCGAGCTACTTTGTAGCGCAGCTTCGCAACCGTTCTAACTTCGCTTACTTGCAAGATGACTGGAAGGTCTCTCCCAAGCTGACGTTGAACATTGGTCTCCGTTATGAGTACACGACGCCGTACTGGGAAGAGAAGAACCGCCAGGCGAACTTCAATCCGTCGCTTGCAAATGCCTCGGACCCACGCACGGCGATGGTTCCGGTGTCATCCACTGGGAACAAATATGGCTATGAACCGGATCGCAACGATTTCGCTCCGCGCTTTGGTTTTGCTTATGCAGTGGATGACAAGACGGCGATCCGTGGCGGTTACGGCATCAGCTATTCGCACTACGATCGCGCAGGTTCAGGCAATATTCTTGCCATCAATCCTCCCAATGCGCTGTTCGTGACGGTGACGCAGAGCGCTCCCAATGCGGGTGGAAGCGCGAGCTATGTGCCGATGGATCAGGGCTTCCCGGCCTCGACGTTGAACTTCAATCCGATTACGGCCAATGTCGCTTATATCGATTCCAATCGATACCGCGACAGCTACGTGCATAACTACTACCTGGATGTGCAGCGTACGCTGATGAAGAACACGATGCTCGACATCGCGTATGTGGGCAATCACGGTCTGAAGTTGCTGCAATTCGCCAATTACAATCAGGCTGATCCGAGGGTGATTACGAACGGAAAATTTACCCGTCCTCTTTCAACCTATGGCGATATCACAATTGCGATGCACGAAGCGTACTCCAACTACAACGCTCTGCAGGTGCGATATGAGCAGCGCATGGTGGCAGGTCTGACGTTGCTGAACTCGTTCAGCTGGTCGCATGCACTGGATAATTCAGGGGCTTCGCTCGAGGCCAATACGCCGTCATTGCAGGACTATCGCAATCCGGCAGCCGATTACGGACAATCGGAGTACAACCAGCCGATTGTCAATACGACCTCGCTGGTCTACGAGCTTCCCTTTGGTCGTGGTCGCCACTATATGGATCGGGGCGGCGTTCTAAATCAAGTCTTTGGTCAGTGGCAGGTTTCGGCGGTCAACCAGGCGATGTCGGGTTTCCCCTACCAGATCAACTACAACCCTCCAACAGGCAATCAGGTGTCGGGCATCTCTGCCAGCTATCGTGGATCGAACCTTTATCGCCCGAATCGTGTTTCGGGAGTGAAACTGAATTCGCTGGATAAGTCGAAATCAAACGGGACCTCGCTGCAATATATCAACATCAATACGGCGAGTAATCCCAATGGTGGAGCAATAGCGATCCCTTCAAGCACGATCAACAATGTGCTAAATAGTCCTTTCGGAAATCTGTCACGGGATCCAGGCCGAAGCCCAATCTTTACGACGCTAAACCTCGCCTTCAATAAGCGCTTTGATACTCCGGTAGAGCGGATGAAGGTCGAATTTCGTGGAGAGCTTTACAACACCTTCAATCACACAAACTTTACCCAGCCTGGTGGAACCATCGCAAATACAACTGCGAAGGATTCCAACGGTAACAATGTAACCGTACAGAGTGGTGGAACGATTACCAGCACCTTTGATCCGCGCATCATCCAGTTCGGTGCGAAGGTATTGTTCTAAAGCTCCTAACTGCTACTGTCACAAGCTATGGGCCACCATTTTGGTGGCCTATAGCTTTAGGATTTAGTGCGTTTCGCGGTTGGAGATAGAAACGCGGAAAGGCGGCTTCGTAGCCTCTGCGGGATCTTGCGTATAGGTTTGGTCGGTGCGGCTGGGATCGTAGTCGCGCCAGAGCCAGATCATCTCTTCGGGGAATTCGGCTGCCCCTTCGCCTGGGCTGTGCGGGCCGGTTCCGAAGCTGAAGTGAGAATCGTAGGACTTCAGCTTGAGAGCGTTGGCCAGACGAATATTCGCGAGCGGCCAGCTTCCGTAGCGAGGGTTCTCCTGATCGTTAGCGCCATCCTGCAACCAGACGCGGATATTGCGATGCGGCTCACGCAACACCTTCTCGGGATAGTTCTGCCCACCGTCTGCTACGGCAGGGTCTTCATGCCACTGAATGGCGGTGAAGCTGCCAATCCAGGAGATGACGCGGCTGAATTCATCAGGCATCTGCCACGCTGCATTGAAGGATGCGATACCTCCCGAGGACATGCCGGTGATGGCATGGCTGTAGGCATCTTTGCGGAGGTTGTACTTTGCGGCGACTGCAGGCAACAACTCGTCACGCAGGAAGCGAGCATAGCGATCGGAAACGGTGTCGTACTCGGTGGAGCGCATCGAATCTTTTAGAGTGCGTGACCACTTTTTCGAGTAAGCGTCGACGAATTTGTAGGTCGGTGTGCCGAGAGCACCGGAGATATCGCCGGGATCCGTGAAGATGGCGATCATCACTGGAATCTTATGTTGTGCAATGAGATTGTCGATCACATTGAGGGCGGGGTGATTCCCTTTGCGGTTGATATATCCTCCACCATCGTTGAAGACCATCACGGCGGCAGGAGTTTTGGGATCGTACTGGGCGGGGGCATAGATCCAGTAGTTGCTGGTCATCCCATCGTAGATATGGCTAGAGATCGTCAGCTTTTCAGAGAGGGTACCGACGGGTACGTTGGGATTCTGGAGTGAGTTGCCGGTCAGGGGCGGCGGAGGCGGTGCGGGGCCAGAGAAGTTTTGTGCAGCTGCGGGGAGCGTGAGGCAGAGCGCAAGCAGAAGAGGCTTGTTCATGGGACATCCACTATAACCCGGCCATGCAAGGATGCTTCTACAATCAAAGAGATGGCTTTAAAGTTCGAGATCAGCAGGACTACAGAGAGCGGCGGACGGCGTGGCGCGCTTACGCTGCCGCATGGAGTGGTGCAGACGCCAGTGTTCATGCCAGTAGGCACGGCGGCTAGCGTGAAGACAGTAGAGCAAGGTGTGCTGGAGAAGATCGGCCCGGGAGAACGTGGTGCAGAGATCATCCTCGCGAACACCTACCATCTTTATCTGCGGCCAGGACATGAGTTAATCGCGCGACTCGGTGGAGTGCATCGCTTCATGAGCTGGCAGCGGCCGATGCTGACCGACTCTGGTGGCTTCCAGGTCTTCAGCCTCAGCAGCCTGCGCAAGGTCACTCCCGATGGAGTGGAGTTCCGCTCGCACCTCGATGGCTCGCGGCACTTCTTTTCTCCGGAACACTCGATGGATGTGCAGATCGCACTCGGAGCAGACATTGCGATGGTCTTCGACGAGTGCGTGGAGACACCGGCTAGCTGGGAGCGCACGAAGGAGTCCATGGGGCTGACGCATGCGTGGGCCGAACGTTCGAAGCAGCACTTCGAAGCGAACCAGCACAAGGTGCCGTGGCACGCAGAGTTGAATGGAGCGACGCAGAACCTCTTTGGCATCGTGCAGGGCGGCATGTATGTCGATCTACGCAAGGAATCGGCTGAGCGATTGGTCGAGATGGAGTTTCCCGGTTACGCGATTGGTGGTTTGGCCGTAGGCGAGCCGCGCGAAGTGACGCGCGAGATGATTGCGCGAACGCTGGAATGGTTGCCGAAGGACAAGCCTCGTTACGTGATGGGGGTTGGCTATCCCGACGAGATCGAAGAGTACGCCAAGATGGGCGTCGACATGATGGATTGCGTCCTGCCCACTCGAGCAGGGCGTCATGGCTTGTTGTTTACGCGCGCTGAAAATGGCAGTATCGTGCGCATGAACATCAAACGTAAAGAGTACGCCGAGGATCATGGGCCTATTGATGCATCATGCAGTTGTATGGTCTGCGCACGGTACTCACGGGCCTACCTTCGGCATCTGTTTACTGCTGGCGAACCGTTGGGGCTGACGCTCAATTCGATCCACAACCTCCATTTTTATCTTGCGACGATGGAGCGAGTCAGGACAGAATTGGCGGGATAGCGTTTTTTACCTGCAAGATGCGATAGTGGTTGGCATGAATCGACGCGATCTTCTGCGTGGCTCAGCCGCTCTATGGGGAGCTGGATACTTTTCACCGCTCTCGGGTTGGAGCGAAGTTGTGCAAGACGTAGATCAGCTTGCGGGTCCGCCGAAGCATCTGCTGATTTCAACCTTCACCGCCGAGCTTCTGCGCACCAAGCTGGTACTGCCGGGGCAATGGCATCCTTATCCGCGCGCGACAGAACGCGATGCCTGGATGCAGATGCCTGAAGATCTGCGTGCCGCGATGGTAAAGCGTGCAGAGATGTGGCACGGCAAGGACTGGCCTTCCCTGCTGGCGACAACTGCGCTCGATTACAAACGCAATGGAAATCGCTCTCGCTACGAAGATCAGCAGTTTGGGCGGCGGCATCGCTTGATCGATCTGGTGTTGGGAGAGTGCGCCGAAGGCAAGGGACGTTTTCTGGACGATATCACCAATGGTGCGTGGCTGATCTGCGAGGAGAGTTTCTGGGGAGCTCCAGCGCATCTCGGCGCGCAGCGTGCGGGCATTGGGTTGCCGGATGTAGCAGAGCCCATCGTCGATCTCTTCGCGGCAGAGACGGCCTCAACGATGGCCTTAGTGGAGTACCTACTCGCGGAGAGACTCAATAGCGTATCGCCGCGAATTGTTCCGCGCATTCGCCTGGAAGCGAAACGGCGTGTACTTGATCCTCTGCTGATGCGAGACGATTTTGGATGGATGGGTTTGAAGCCAAAGCGGGGACATCTGAATAACTGGAATCCCTGGATTAACTCCAATTGGTTGATGACGAATCTGCTGTTGGAGGAAGATGCCGAACGCCGTCAGCAAGCGATCGAGAGGAGCTGTCGCAGCCTGGATGAGTTCCTAAGTGACTATTCGCCAGATGGTGGCTGTGAAGAGGGGCCTGTTTACTGGCAGCGCTCGCCGGGCTCGTATTTCGATTGCTGCCGGACACTGGCTTCTGCGACCGGTGGGGCAGCAGATGTGATGACGCATCCGTTTGTACGGAAGATGGGGCAGTACATCGCCGACGTACACATCGCAGGCCACGCGTATGTGAACTATGGCGATGCGCATATGGAAGATGCTCCCACGCCAGAGCTGGTGTACCGGTACGGTATGGCCGCGAAGCTGCCTACACTGAGTGAATTTGGTGCATTCTATTCCGCAAAGGACAGCCTCGGAGCCGCAGGTAACTCCACTGTGTTGGAGCGCGCGTTGGGCGCAGGGCTACCTTCGCTGGCGCGCATACTACCGGATGTTTTGTGCGCCAGTGAGATTCGTACCTCGCAAAAGGTGGATGCTCTAGGCCGCGATTCCTGGTATCCGGCACTGCATCTGATGACGGCACGAGAGAAGGCTGGCACGACCGACGGGTTCTATCTCGCGGTGCAGGCCGCTAGCAATGGTCGCAGCCATGGACACAATGATTCAGGAAGCTTCATCCTCTTCCATGATGGTGAGCCAGTATTTATCGATGTAGGTGTAGAGGCATACACCGCGAAGACATTTAGCCCCGAACGGTACACCATCTGGACGATGCAGTCGGCATTCCACAACCTTCCAACGATTAATGGTGTGATGCAGCACGAAGGCAATCCTTATGCAGCCAGTGAGGTGAAGTACACAACCAGCGATGATGGCGCGGGCATGACGGCAAATCTCGCTATAGCGTATCCGCCAGAAGCTGGTGTGGAGCGCTGGATGCGCGAGATTCGGCTCGATCGCAAAGCTGGTATCGTGCGTCTGGCGGAAGACTTCGAGCTGACGAAGAGCGGCTCTGTCGCGTTGTCGTTTATGACATCGCGAATCCCCTCCGAGAGTGGCTCAGGAGCCTTTGTGCTTCATTCGGAGAAGGCAGGTGTTAAGGATGTCTCGCTTCGGTATGATGCGGCTGCGCTCGCCTTCAACATGGAAAAGATGGAGCTGCAGGATGCGGGAATGCGGAGATCATGGGGGCCAGCAGTTTATCGAGTGCAGTTACGCACGAAAGCCGATGTAACCCGAGCTAACTGGAAGTTCGAGATCGCCTGAGCGACTGGAGTGTTGAGAAGCGATGGCAACAAGAAAGAAATCACAGAAGAAGGCCGAACCCATCGACATCAGCGCCAGGCTGGCTGAGTCGCTGAGCGAACGCTCGAAGTCAGAAAAACACTCCGCGGCGGAAACTCCACAGGTGGGCGATCGCGTCACTGTTGACGGCAGTACTACAGTTTGGACCGTCAGTTCGGTGAGCTACAGCGGACGCGAGGTGAATCTCAGCATTCCCGGAACGAATCTTGAGCGATTCCGCGTCCCTATTGACGATCTCAACTTTGAGGGTCGAGTTCCGCGTAAACCCAAGGAACCTCCAAAGCCGAAGATGGATGTTGAAGCGATCCGTGAACGTATCGAAGAAACAGGGCATTCCATCCTGGACCATCTGCAAGGAGAGCTTGCTGCACTGAAGAAGTTCATTCGCAGCAAGGGGCTTTCGGCTGTCGAGGCCTTGGATGAGTTTGCGGAAAGCACGGAAGCAGGTTGGAAAGAGGCTATCGAAGCAATCGAGGACAAGCTGGAAGAATAGATTTGTAGGGCCTTTCAAGCCGATCTTTCAGTAGAAGTCGGCGCAGCTTAGAAAGTATCCGCAGGTGCGACAGACCAGCTTGCACCGGCTATCCTCAAGCCGGGAGGAACACGTGGGGCAATAGACCTGATGGTGTTCCCAATCCAGGGAACATTCCAGTTTTTCCCCTTTATCCTGGTTTTGCGCTAAGGTCTCTTCCCTCTGCATGTTCCTGATGTTAGCAATCTCTTGCAAAGAAAAGGGAGGAAATCTTCCACTCTCCTACCACCCAATTCTCATTGAGAGAGTCTCACCATGAATTGTGTCTTCGCCGCCTTGCAGCGGGGTAGACTGTGGCATTGAGAGATTGGATAAGAATTGCCTCTCGAACCCAGATTTTTGAGAACGTCAGAGATGCACAGTTGCACTCCTTACATCTCTAAAAGGAATTTCATGCAACAAGCAGTTATCATCGGAGCCGGGCCAGCCGGGTTGACGGCTGCACTCGAGCTTCTCCGCCGTACCGGGATCAAACCTATTGTTCTTGAGGCGAGCCACGAGATCGGCGGTATCTCGCGCACGATTCGCTACAAAGGAAACCGGATGGACATCGGCGGCCATCGGTTTTTCTCGAAGAGCGATCGAGTGATGCAGTGGTGGATCGACTTGATGCCCCCGCAAGCGGACCCCGATGCGATCATCAGCTATCAGGGCAAACAACGCGTCGTCGAGATCCCCGCAGATTCTCCACAGCATCCACCGTTGCGTGGCATGGGGCCGCTTGAAGTCGATACCGAAACCGAAGAGGTGGACGGGTTCGGTATCGAAGATCTTAAAGCTCATGGCCACACTGAAACTGTGGTTACGCATGATCCGGAGAGTCCAGACCTGGTCATGTTGATCCGGCCACGCAAGAGCCGCATTTACTATCTGCGCAAGTTCTTCGACTATCCCATCACATTAACTGCGACGACATTGAAGAACCTGGGTGCATGGCGAACTCTCCGCGTTGGGTTGAGCTATCTGAAATCTCAGATCACGCAGGTCAGGCCCGAGAAGAGCCTTGAAGATTTTCTGATCAATCGCTTTGGCCGGGAACTCTATCTGACCTTCTTCAAAAGCTATACCGAGAAGGTCTGGGGAACTCCTTGCAATCAGATTTCTTCGGAATGGGGCGCGCAGAGAATCAAAGGGCTCAGCCTTACGACTGCTGTGAAGCACTTCGTCAAAAAATCCTTTCAACGGCAGTCTGGCGATCTGCAACAGAAGAAGACAGACACCAGCTTAATCGAGAGATTCATGTATCCGAAGTTCGGACCCGGACAGCTTTGGGAACATGTCGCCGATCTCGTTTGCGAGGGAGGCGGAGAGATCCTGATGGGATGGAAGGTTGACCGCATCCACTGCGAGGGAAGCAAGGTCATTTTGATCGAAGCTGTGAACGAGGTTGGCGAGAGAAGAAGCTTCGCCGGGGATTACTTCTTCTCCACGATGCCGATGAAAGAGTTGATTCGCGCTATGGATGTTCCTGTTCCCGCCAATGTGCGTGAGGTCAGTGACGGGTTGCAGTATCGCGATTTCATTACCGTGGGCCTGCTGGCCGACCGATTGAAGGTTAAGGAACCCGATGGCGGCTTGTTGAAAGATACATGGATCTATGTGCAGGAACCGGACGTGCTCCTGGGACGGTTACAGATCTTCAACAACTGGAGTCCTTATCTCGTAGCTGACCCAAACAAGGTGTGGATTGGCCTGGAGTACTTCTGTTACGACACCGATCCACTATGGAAGATGCCGGATGAGGAGCTGAAGCGCTTTGCCATTGACGAGGTCGCGAAGATTGGGATTCTGCGAGCCGAAGATGTGAGCGACGGCCATGTTGTAAGAGTGCCCAAGACCTATCCTGCGTACTTCGGTACATACGACCGCTTTGACGAACTGCGTCAGTTTACGGACTCCTTCGAGAATCTGTTCCTGGTCGGCAGAAACGGCATGCATAAGTACAACAACCAGGACCACAGCATGTTGACTGCAATGGCTGTAGTGGATGGATTAGTTGCTGGCAAAGTCGATAAATCGGCGCTGTGGGAGATCAACACCGAGCAGGAGTATCACGAGGAGAAGCATCCTGCTGGCGATCGAACGATGGCAGCCATGCGATCGACCACGGAAGGCCAGGTGTAGCGGGACAACACGGTCTCGCGTCCTCGCTGTCCCATCTCGGCCAGGCTGTCTGGGTTGGAGAGCAGTTGAATGAGCTTTGTAGCCAAGTCCTCGACCGAGCCCTTCTCGACCAGCGCTCCATTCACCCCAGGTATTACAAACTCGCGTAGGGCCCAGGCATCGGTGACCACAGCCGGAAGCCGATAGAGCATCGCCTCCAGGGGAGCGATTCCAAAGGGTTCATAAAGCGAGGGCAGAACAAAGAGCGTTGCCTCGCGGAATAGCGAATCGAGCTTGCGACGCTGTTCCGGATCAGATTTTGAGAGATGCCCATGCAGGACCGCGCCAGCAGGAAGGTCGTTGAGCTGCATCGGGCCGACGATGTGCAGTTCCGCCGAAGGAATGGACTGCCGGACGATGCGGAAGGCCTTAAGGAGTTGGGGGCCACCCTTTCTCGTGAATTCGGTCCCGATAAATAGAATACGAGCTGCGTGATAGTCCTTTTCTAGGGTCAGCTCTGGCAGCTCTTCAAGATTAATTCCGCCGCCCACGTTGAACACCCGGTCAGAAGGAACACCATAGTTTTTGATAAAGGATTGACGAAGATATTCGCTGAAGGTGAAGACTGCGGTCATTTGCTTTGCCGCCTGCTCTTCGTAGCGCAACGCCTGATCAATTCTCGTGCGTGAGACTCCTTCCATTCCAAAGCCGCTGGCTAATAGTTCCGCCAGATTTCCATCGTGGTAGGAGACCGTTTTATGGGCAGGAAAAACCTCAGGAAGGGAAAACATATGTCCGATCTGCATCAGGATCGGGCTGGTGTCTGAGACACGGGAGGCAGCCTGAGTCAGCGCTTTCCGATATGCGGGATCGAAATAGAAGTGCTTTCGCCACACGGCACGGTTCCGCGAGAAGTTCTTGGCCAACAGTAAGTTGTTGGAAAGGCTAGGAACGCGAATTCCAACTGCCTTGTTAAGCAGGTCTGCTGACTCCATGGCGCGGAGAAGAAACGGGGAGGAACCGGACCATGTTCGGGGAGAGTAGGGTTCAGAGCCCGTTGAACCACCGACAAAGACGGTGACTTCGTGCATAGCCATTCAAGGCTAGCACAGCAAAGTTGAATGCCGTTCCTAGGGCATTTAGTCATATATTATAACACACTCATAAAATATGAGTGTGTTATAATAATATTTTGCAACCTCCTTACCTCTTGAAACGTCTTATGTATGTAGCCCAAGCGAGTGGTTTAGTCCAAGTAACTGATTTCATTGAAGGAGTTCAATTATGGCGATTATTCGTTTCACCCCTTTCCGCAGTCCGTTCAGCGATCTCTCGCTGTTGCAGAATCGCCTGGACTCGATGTTTCAAGACTTTGAGTGGTCTGCCGAACAGAATGAGGCACTTACAACCGGTAATTTCGTTCCTCCGGTTGATGTCTATGAGGACTCCCAGAAGGTCATTCTGAAGCTCGAGGTTCCCGGAATCAAGCAGGACGATCTCGATGTACGGCTTGAGGACCAGATCCTGACCGTAAAGGGCGATCGGAAGTTCGAGAAAGAGGAGAAAGAGGAAAACTTCCATCGCATTGAGCGCCGTTATGGGAGCTTTGTTCGCAGCTTTACGGTTCCGCAAACAGTCGATACGGAGTCTGTTGCGGCGGATTACAACACCGGAGTTCTGACGATCACGTTAAACAAGAAGGCAGAGGCCAAGCCGAAGCAGGTCAAGATCAAGGTTGGATCGTCTTCTGCGAGTGAACAGGCGGCCAAGCAGGTTGAGGCGGCGTAAGGATGGTGGATCTCTGCTGTATGCAGGATAGATATGGCGGGAGACAAATCAGTCTCCCGTCTTTTCGTATGAGGCATAGAGCGCAGAAGTTTATGGGTGAGGAATAGGATTTGGAGACAGAGTTCTCCACATGGATTTTGAGGAGAGTTTTGAATGGCGATTAAGTGGGAAAAGCTGACGGTTAAATCTCAGGAAGCTGTGCAGGGCGCGGTATCGCATGCTGCGGAGAACGGCAATCCTGAGGTGCTGCCGCTGCACCTGATGGCGGCACTGCTTGAGGACCGCGAAGGCGTGGTGATTCCGGTGCTCGACAAGCTGGGTGTGCCAGTAGAGCAACTTCTAAGCGGGATCAACTCTGCAATCGGCAAGCTGCCGAAGGTGCAGGGAGGGGCGCAGCCAGGATTGGCGCAGGCGACCCAGAAGGTGCTGGAGCAGGCCTTTAAAGAAGCGGACAACTTCAAGGACGATTATGTCTCGACGGAACATCTTCTGTTGGCGTTGGCCAAGCAGAAGGGCGATGCTGTAGCGAGCGCATTGGCTTCGTTTGGTGCAACGTATGACGCCATTCTGAAGGCATTGGCCGATGTTCGAGGATCTCAGCGCGTGACTGACCAGAATCCTGAGGGTAAGTTCCAGGCGCTCGAGAAGTATGCCAAGGACCTGACGGATCTTGCACGCAAGGGCAAACTGGACCCGGTGATCGGGCGTGATGAAGAGATTCGTCGAGTGATCCAGGTGCTCTCGCGCCGTACAAAGAACAATCCGGTGCTGATCGGCGAGCCCGGCGTCGGTAAGACGGCCATTGTTGAAGGGCTGGCGCGTCGAATCGTGCAGGGCGACGTACCGGAGATTCTGAAGAACAAGCGAGTGGTGGCGCTGGACCTGGCCTCGATGGTAGCGGGTGCGAAGTTCCGCGGCGAGTTTGAGGAGCGCCTGAAGGCGTTGCTGAAGGACATCGAAGCCTCAAACGGAGAGATCATCCTCTTCATCGATGAGCTACACACGCTTGTTGGAGCAGGAGCCGCCGAAGGCGCAATGGACGCGAGCAATATGCTCAAGCCTGCGCTGGCTCGTGGTGAGCTGCGTGCCATTGGCGCGACGACGCTGAACGAGTATCGCAAGTACATCGAGAAGGATGCGGCGCTGGAACGGCGCTTCCAGCAGGTATATGTTGGCGAGCCGAACGTGGAGGATACCATTGCGATCCTTCGCGGCCTGAAGGAGAAGTATGAGGCGCACCACAAGGTGCGCATCAAGGACTCGGCCATCGTGGCTGCGGCGACGTTGTCGCATCGTTACATATCGGATCGCTTTTTGCCAGACAAGGCCATCGACCTTGTTGACGAGGCAGCGTCTGCGCTGGCGATTCAGATTGGTTCAGTGCCGGTGGAGATCGATGATTTGGAGCGTCGTGCAACTTCGCTCGAGATCGAGCGTGCCGCGTTGCAGCGTGAGAAGGATCCGAATTCGCAGGAGCGTCTGGAAGAAGTTGAAAAGGAGCTGGCCGAGATCAAGGAACAGTCGGCTGCTCTGCGTGCTCGCTGGCAAAAAGAGCGTGGTGCAATTGGTCGTATTGCTGAGCTGAAGGAAGAGCTTGAAGGGCTGCGCTTCCAGATGCAGGAGGAGACGCGCAAGGGCAACCTGCAGCGTGCTGCCGAGTTGCAGTATGGCGAGATTCCGAAGAAGGAAGCCGAGCTGACCGCGCTGACCGCGCTGCAGGAAGAGGCTGTTCGTGAGGACAAGGCCGATGCGAAGAAGGGTGTTGGCAAAAAGCCTTCACGCATGTTGAAGGAGGAGGTCGACGAGGAGGATATTGCGGCGATCGTCTCCAAGTGGACGGGGATTCCTGTCTCGAAGATGCTCGAGGGCGAGACGCAGAAGCTGGTGCAGATGGAGGATCGTCTGCGCGAGCGCGTGATTGGCCAGGACCTTGCCTTGACTGTGGTGGCGAATGCGATTCGTCGTTCGCGTGCAGGATTGTCCGATCCGAAGCGTCCGATTGGCTCGTTTATCTTTCTTGGGCCGACGGGTGTTGGTAAGACCGAGACTGCTCGTGCGTTGGCGGAATTCCTGTTCGATGATGAACAGGCGATGATCCGGATCGACATGAGCGAGTACATGGAGAAGCATGCCGTGTCACGGTTGATCGGGGCGCCTCCGGGATACGTGGGCTATGACGAAGGCGGTCAGTTAACTGAGGCCGTGCGTCGTCGTCCGTACTCGGTGATCCTGTTCGACGAGATCGAGAAGGCTCATCCAGATGTCTTCAATCTGCTGTTGCAGGTGTTGGATGACGGACGGTTGACGGACTCGAAGGGCCGCACGGTGGACTTCAAGAACACGGTGCTGATTATGACCTCGAACACCGGTGCCGACAAGCTGACCAGCGCCTGGGCGCAGGGTGAAGAGGGTTTCGAGGAGGCGAAGGAGCGTGTGATTGACGCTCTGAAGCAGACCTTCCGGCCCGAGTTCCTGAACCGCGTGGACGATATCGTGGTCTTCCATCCTCTGGACGACAAGGAATTGACGCATATTGTCGATCTGCGACTGAAGGACCTGGAGAAGTTGCTGGCTGATCGTCGCATCTCGCTGGAGCTGACCGATGCGGCACGAAAGGCGATCTTCAAGGCCGGTTACGACCGAGCTTATGGAGCACGTCCGCTGAAGAGAGCGATCCAGCGGCTGGTGCAGGATCCGCTGGCGGTGAAGATCCTCGACGGTACGGTGCTGCATGGTGATCATGTGGTGGTCGATGCCGGAAAGGACGGCAGCCTGAAGTTTAAGGTTGCCGACCGTGTGGAGGCATAGGCTCACGAATCGATACAGAGATGTGATTCCAGATCGAGAAGGCTGCTCTCTATGAGGCAGCCTTCCTTTTTATTGCCAGAACCAGGTTGGTGATATCGTCCTTATGCTTTTCCAGAATTTTCAACATTGCTGTTCAGCGGAAAATGCATCGAATCATGTACTGTCGAGAACACGGTGTTTTTGAAACCAAAGGAGAGACTTCCATGGATCGCTTCGCAAGCGCTATCTGGCATGGCACCCTGAAAGAGGGGAAAGGCACGATTACCACCCAGAGCGGCACGCTCAAGGAGACGCAGTACAGCTTTGCGGCACGCTTTGCCGAGGGCGTAGGCACCAACCCGGAAGAACTGATCGCGGCAGCCCATGCGGGATGTTTCACGATGGCTCTGAGCGCACAGCTGACCGAAGCGGGATTCAAGCCTGAGTCGATCGAGACCAAGGCTGTGGTGACGCTCGATCTGCACGGCGAAGGTCCTACGATCACCAAGATTCATCTGACCAATACCTCGAAGATCCCGAATATCGATAAGGCGAAGTTCGATGAGTTGGCTCATAAGGCTGAGCTCGGTTGCCCGGTTTCGAAGGTGCTTAAGGCTGCCCAGATCACGCTGGACGCCACCCTGGTCTAGAGATCGAGGGGAGGACCCCCTCCCCCTTGTTCTAAGCTAAAGTATCTGATTTGAAATACTTATAAGGGTATATCTGTGTAAAGTATTCCAGATAAAAGACTTACAGGTAAAGTATTGAAACAAAAGGTTTATTGGCCTCAAAAAAGAGCCTCAAAGATCTCGAGGGTCTTTTCCTGATTCGCGCTACTTAACAGTGTATCGAATAGGAACCAGGTAATCTGCAATCTGCAACTTACTCTATCTGTTTGGTTTAGGTGCATATTGGGCTTGACACTGCCCGAAGCTGAGGCGCGTTGCGAAAGCAACCCAGATTTTCGAGTGTGAGCGTTCAGTCGATCGAAACCCGTTCGCTACACTGGAGGAGTAATGGCAACGATTAAAGCAGTGCGGGGGACGCGGGACCTTCTGCCTCCCGAAACAGAGTTATGGAATCGAGTTGAGTCGACGGCGCGGAGCGTTTTTACCCGGTATGGGTTCGGCGAGATTCGTACGCCGGTGTTTGAGGCCACGGAGTTGTTTGCGCGTGGCGTTGGCGAGGAGACCGATATTGTCTCCAAGGAGATGTACACATGGGATGATCGCGGACGCGCAGAGAGCGATAAGGGGCAATCGCTGACGCTGCGGCCTGAGAATACGGCTGGAGTAGTGCGTTCCTACATTGAGCATCACCTCGATGAAAGCGGTCTGTTGCAGAAGCTCTTCTATATTGGCCCGCAGTTTCGGCGGGAGCGTCCGCAGCGCGGACGATATCGGCAGTTCTGGCAGATTGGTGCGGAGGTATTGGGGCCGCCGTTTTCGGGGTCGGACTCGGCTTTGCGCGATGCTGAAGTGCTGGAGATGCTGGCGACCCTGCTGGATGAGTTGGGCGTAAAAGGCTGGCGGCTGGCGCTGAACTCTGTGGGTTCGGCGGAGGACAGAAAGCGATACGGCCAAGCCCTGCGCGAGGCGCTGGCCCCGGTTAAGCATCAGCTATGCGAGGACAATCAACGGAGAGCGGAGACGAATCCTTTGCGGGTGCTCGATTCCAAAGACCCCAATGATCAGGAGATCATCGACCGCCTGCCGAAGATTGCCGATTTTCTTGATGAAGATTCGCGTGCTCACTTTGAGCAGGTGAAGGCCGCGCTCGATGCCTGTGGGGTTCCTTACACCCTCGAACCGCGTTTGGTGCGTGGGCTGGATTACTACACACGCACGACCTTCGAGTTCACCGTGCCGGATGGCAGCGGCCTGGGGACACAGAACGCACTGCTGGGCGGTGGACGGTACGACGGGTTGAGCGAGATGCTGGGTGGTCCAAAGGCCCCAGGAATTGGCTTTGCAATTGGCGAAGACCGGTTGATTCTGACGCTTCAAGCACAGGCTGGGGAGCAAGCCGTCAGAAAGATGGATGCCTTTATTTCTCCTATGGGAGCAGCACAGAATCCCGGCGCTTTGAAACTGGCCCAGGAGCTACGCCGCGCAGGACTGAGAGTTGAAATTGGCGACGGAATCTGGAGGCTGCGAAAAGCGTTTGATACCGCCGACAAGTTGGCCCCGATCATGGTGATCTATGGAGAGGATGAGGCAAAGAGCGACATCCTGACGGTCAAGAATCTTGTTCTAGGTGAGCAGGAGAAGGTTCCGCGTGCGGAGCTGGTGGCGAAGCTGAAGTCGCAAGCTGTATCGGCCAATCCGTGATTGGGCTCTGATCCTTGTCAGGAGAAGGTTGTGGTCGCATAGGCAAGAAAGCAGATCCTTCGACTTCGCAATTCGCAAAAAGCGCGAGTTGCTCCGCTCAGGATGACACTCTTCTATTAGTATTCCTGGATATCGATACGGCAGCCGAACGGGGATTCTAAGGAGCGACTGGATGGAGCGTAGAGGGTTCTTCAAGATGGCTGCGGCCGCTGGTTTTGCGGGCGCTACTGCACAATCCGGTGCCCAGGTACTTCCCTCACCGCAACCTCCTGTTATTGAGCGCTCCAATCTCAATCAACCAGGGCGAGGCAAGGTCTTCGCCCTGATTACTCCTCATCTGGATGATGGCCCAATCTTCGCGGGCGGTACGGTTGCGAAGCTGCTGAACGAGGGATACACCGGCTACTTTATCCGCGTGAGCAATGATGAAAAGGACTCGTACAACCTGACGCTGGGTGAGACTGTTCTGGCGAATGAGAAGGACGCCGCGCGTTTCGTTGAGGTCGCTGGGCTGAAGAAACGGTACGACCTGCAATACCGCAATCATGGTCTCGATGACATCTCCCGCATGGAGATTCGGGTACGGCTGATCTTTCTGTTCCGACTGCTGAAGGTCGATACCATATTGAGTTATGACCCGTGGGGCCACTATGAGGAGAATCCGGACCATTACGTGACTGCCCAGGCGGTTGAGGCCGCCTGCTGGATGTCCGCTGACCACCTGGATTTTCCGGAGCAGTTTGAGGTGGGGGTTAAGCCACACTCCGTGAGCGAGAAATATTACTTCGCGCGCGGTCCGCAGTTGGTCAACCGGGTGGTCGATATCGCTCCCACTATCAAGCAGAAGGCAGCGTATATCGCCTCATGCAAGACGATGATCGGCAATATGGTGCGCAGTGAGAATGATTCGCTGGCGGCGCGTGGCCTGCGGGTGCCTGCCTTTGCGGGGAACTCAGACGCAGCGATCGATGCATATATCCAGGCGGCCTTTGTCGAACGAGATAAGCAGATCGGGGCAAAGTACGGCCTAGAGTATGCCGAGGAGTTCCACTACATTGGCCCGGACCACTCGCTGGATGAGTATGTGAAGGCCCATGCGGAGCGGATTTGAGGGTGGCTGTAAGGAAAATGAGGGGATTTCTCGGCTCGCGCTAACGTGCTTCGCTCGAAATGACACGGTGGTTAGAGGGGGCCATGTGGTTGAGAAGCGGGTTTCTCCACTTCGGCGTCTATGCCGCCTTCGGTCGAAATGACACATCACAAGAGGCTGCCCTCGATCTTTGACGAAGAGATGTTTTTCTAAACGGTCAAGCTCCTCAGGTAAGGAATGCTTAGCGGCATCAGCGAGGGGTCCTGTTCCAACTCAACAAAGTAGTTCTTGATGCCAGTCTTCTTTGCGGCGGTGAAGACCTTCTTCCAATCGACGACACCCTTGCCCAGCGGGACCTGCTTTGCCTTGCCATCGGGTTCGACGATCCAGTCCTGGCAGTGCATGGAGATGTAACGGTCTGGAAAGCGAGCAAAGTAATCCAGTGGATCAAATCCATTCTGCATGGTGGAGATTTGAAACTGCAGCTTCACGGTCTTCGGGTCGAGATATCCAATCTCCATATCGTAGACACGTTTGCCATCGATGCTGGTCACTTCAAAGCCTTCGTTGTGGAGCACGGCAACGATCCCCGAATTGTGAGCCTTGGCGGCAAAGGTATTGAAGAGATCGGTGATACGTTTTACGTCGTCTATGGTGGGCGGAACTCCCTTTCGCAGCGTGCCGAAGCCGAGGCTGGCGGTTGCCATCTGCGTGAGCCCAAGCTCCTTGGCCCATGCGATCCGTTCCTCAGCGTGATTGAACAGTTCATCCGTGCCGAAGTGAGCGCTGATGCAGGTAAGGCCGTAATCGTTCAGCATTTTGCGCAGTTCCTGCGGCTTGTACTGCGTGAGGCTGGAGAAATCCTTGTAGGCGAAGGGCGAACAAAGCTCGATGGTTTGAAAGCCAGCCGCGGAGAGCCCCTTCATTGTTCCGGAAAAGTCGGTATTGATGGAGGCGCGGACGGGGTACGTCTGGCAGCCGATGGGCAGGCCCAGCGGATCGGCCATCAGCGATGGAGCCGCGGTGAGTGCGATTGCGGCAACAGTGCCCTGCTGAAGGAAGTTACGTCGAGTCATCGGCATGCGGTTGTCCCCCCTGATGGTGCCTCAAAAGGTTACGACAATTCCCGGTGATTGACGAACGCTGGCGATTCCAGTGGCAACCCGGGACCGGATTGGGCGGAATTTAGCGATTCAGCCCAATGCTTCGTACAATAGAAAGATCGTGAAACTCGACTTTTTAGGCAACTTGCAGCGCACCCATCGGTGCGGCGAGCTCCGTGTGGAGCAGGATGGACAAGACGTGGTTTTGATGGGCTGGGTGAACCGGCGCCGCGACCACGGCAATCTCATCTTTCTGGACCTTCGCGATCGCACCGGCATTACTCAGATCGTGATGGACAAGGAGATCTCCGGCGATGCCCATGCGAAGGCTGAAGCTGCCCGCCCGGAGTATGTGGTGGCGGCGAAGGGCAAGGTGCGCCGTCGCGCAGCCGGTCTCGAGAATCCGAATATGGACACCGGCGCCATTGAAGTGGTCGCCAAAGAGCTGTTGCTGCTGAATGAGGCGAAGACACCTCCGTTCTCTCCTGCCGAGGATGCGATTACGAACGAAGAGGTGCGGTTGAAGTATCGCTACCTCGATCTGCGCCGCGAGCAGATGCAGAAGAACTTTCTGACGCGCCACAACGTGACGCGCGCGATTCGGGAGTATCTCTCAGAGAATGGATTTCTGGAGATCGAGACGCCGTTTATGACGCGCTCAACGCCAGAGGGGGCGCGCGATTATCTGGTGCCGAGTCGCGTGCATCCCGGGGACTTTTATGCGTTGCCGCAGTCGCCGCAGATCTTCAAACAGATCCTGATGATCTCGGGCTTCGACCGCTACTTCCAGGTGGCGCGGTGCTTCCGCGATGAGGACCTGCGCGCAGATCGTCAACCTGAGTTTACCCAGATCGACCTGGAGATGACCTTCCCGCAACAGGATATGGTCTTCCGGGTGGTGGAAGGCTTCCTGACGGCGGCGTTCAAGACCGCAGGCATCGAGCTGAAGGCCCCTTTTATTCAGATGACTTATGACGATGCGATTCGTAAGTACGGCATCGATAAGCCGGACATGCGTCTGCCTGCGATGATGGAGCTGACGGAAGAGTTGACTCCCGAGCTGCGCACAACGCTGAAGATCGAGCAGAAGCTGCCGATCCTCGGATTCATCATTCCGAAGTCCGGTGGGCTGAGCGGAACGGAGCGCAAGAAGCTGCTGAGCGAGGTCCGCGCGGGTTTTGGTGAGACAGGGTTGGATCTGCTCGACACTGAACGGCTGAAGACGAACGAAGCCTTTGCTCCACTGGCAGCGACGATTACGCAGAAGCTGGAAGCAACCGCAGAGGACTTGGTTGTCGTCGTTACGCCGAAGCTGGGAACGCCAGAGAAGTGGAACTACGATCCGCAGTGGATCTACAAGCGTGTGGGCGCACTGCGTCTGCAATTGGCACAGAAGTTCGCCGACAAGCATGGGCGCTTTACCCAGACGGGGACCGCAGAGGACTACAAGTTTCTCTGGGTTACGGACTTCCCGATGTATGAGTGGGACGAAGAGGCGAAGACCTGGAATGCAGCGCATCATCCCTTCACCTCACCTCACGAGGACGACATCAAGTCAGGCGCACTGTTCAACGACAAGGGATCTGTGCGCGCTCTGGCCTATGACATTGTGCTCAATGGAACGGAGCTGGGGTCGGGCTCGATCCGTATTCACCGGCAGGATGTGCAGGCCGAGATCTTCCGCTCGTTGGGCATGAGCGACGAAGAAGCTAAGGAGCGCTTTGGATTCTTCCTCGATGCACTGGAATACGGTACGCCTCCGCATGGCGGCATCGCGCTCGGCCTCGACCGCATCGTGATGATCCTTGCCGGAGCTACGAGCCTGCGCGAGGTCATTGCATTTCCGAAGACTGCGAAGGCGATCGATCTGATGGTCGATGCCCCCAGTCCAGCGACAGAGCAGCAGTTGAAGGAGCTGCATCTGAAGACTTCTCCACGAAGCTGACGAACCTATGCCTCTCTTTTATCTGCGTCGTCTTACCGGAAGCCAGCGTAGCGAAAAGGCGAACCGCCACCTCGCACGATACCTGGCGTTCATTGCGGGTGCGACGAATGCAGGGGGCCTGCTGGCTGTGGGGCATTACACGTCGCATATGTCTGGAATCATCTCTACGATGGCTGACGACTTTGCGCTCACCCAGATGCGGCTTGTGTTCGATGGTTTTGTCTCGGTGCTCTCTTTTCTCGCGGGAGCATTTCTAACGACGCTACTGGTGCGCTGGGCGCGTGCGCGCCAATTTGAGAGCGAGTATGCTTTGCCACTCATTATCGAAGCTGGCATGCTGATTGTCTTCGGGACGAAAGGCAGAATCTTTACCGGCGGCCATGTGCTGGGCATCATCGTTCTTCTTTGCTTCACGATGGGCTTGCAGAACGCTATCATCTCCAAGATCTCCGACTCGGTGATTCGGACCACTCACCTTACCGGTATGGTTACGGATATCGGTATTGCGCTGGGCCGTATCTTCAGCAGGCAGTACAAGGACGATCCCGGGGGGATCGACGGTCAAGAGGAATGGTCGAAGCTGCGCCTGCTGGGTTCGCTGATCGTTCTCTTTTTTGTTGGCGGCGTTACTGGTGCGCTCGGCTTTAAGTATGTTGGCTTTCTGTTTACCTTGCCGCTTGCCGCGATTCTCATGCTTCTGGCGATCATGCCCGTGGTTGACGATATCCATCGGACACGCCACCCTGCCATTTAGTCGGTTACGCAGAAAAGCCGCGCTGGAGGTCGATCCAACGCGGCCTGGTTTATGACAGTTGGCTTACTGCACGGTGATCGTAATGGTGCTTGTGCTTTGACCAAACTGGTTGGTGGAATACAGCGTGTAGGTTGTTGTCGTTGTGGGATGAACCGCTACGGAGTTTCCGCGCACGGCCCCTACCTCTGGCGAAACAACGTAGTAGCTTGCGCCATCGGCCGCCCAGCTTAGAGTGACTGCTGTTCCAGACGAAACTGTTAGATGATCTGCAGTGAAACTGGTGATGTTGGGAGCAGACCCTTGTGGAATATTTGCCGCCGTATATACCGCGGGCGACTGTATGACCTCGAACGCTGAGGCAGGAACCTGCTTGAGCGAGGTGAGGTCGTTGTTGTCCCAGCGATCGTCCGGGGCGCCGATCATGAACATGTTGCTGCCGTTGTCGGCCATGATCAAACCGTAGTTCTTCAACGCTGTCAGGATGACCTTTGCCTGTGGCGGGAACGACGAGATGTCATAGTTGGCTTTAAGCCGCATCCGCATGCCCATGGGAGCGGCATTCGGATCAGATGAGTTCGCTGCCCAGTGTGTAGCTGGAGCCACGAAGGCTGCCTTGCTGCGCCGCAGTGTCACGCGGATGGCGTGATCGATGTGGCCAGCTGCCACCTCGTCGTACCGCACCAGGCCGGGAAAGACCGGGAGACCAGCGGCATCGGTGGAGGTCCAGCGGAGAGGGCGAGCGTTCTGATTCGTCAGATCCCACACGGCCCCGGCCATCGCCTGCCAGGTCCCATCTCCCTGCGGATAGGCACCGCCGATCTCATAGAGCCAGCAGTTGTCACGATCCAAAACGAGCACGTGACGATCACCGTCGCCGGGATTCGGAGAACCTTCTATCAGGGTCGAGGTGGAGATGGGCATGGGGCCGGGATCGCTCTCGTCGCCGTAGTCCGTATAGGCAATGTTGGTGAAGGGTGAGCCGCTGACGACGGTATAGGGGATGCCGATGATGTTTCCGTCATAGGTTCCTGCGCCGAAGTTAGCGTAGAGATTCGATGATCCGATGAAGTTGATGTAGTTACTTGAATTCGGATCTATAGCGGCATTCGCGATGTTCTGCCGCCATGGATTTGTTGTCTCAAATGGCACAAATCCATTGAGGTTTGCCCCTGCTCCCAGATCCATTCCACTGCAGGCAGTGGGAGTGGCGGTTGGAGGCGTTGTTGTAGGAGGAGTCGATGGATCGGTCGGCGTTGTTGTAGGAGGAGTCGATGGATCGGTTGGTGTCGTTGTGGGAGGCGTGACAGGTTTAGGTGCCTTGAGCTTCACGATCCTGTAGCGTGTATTCGAAGAAGACGCACCTTGTCCGAATGCATATGCACCTACGGACAAAACAAGTAGAGCCACCATGGGGAGGTTACGTGGCATGAACACAATACTCCTTACAGCTTTGAGCACAGAGTTATTTGTCGTTACTCTGGCACAGAGCTATCGTTAACGGTTGACACGCCAAGGGCAGTTTTTTACGGAAGGTTACTGACTAAGGACCGGGGAGGAACTCTGCATTACGGCGACCTGTAAGGTCAGAACGAATTGAGGCAATTATAGGGGAAGAAGACGATTCCTCAACCAATTCCTGTGGAAAGGATTTGGAAAACGGGTTAATTCATCCAGCGCTTGTCATTTGGGTCGCGCCGCAGCTCATCGGGGTCGATGTAGCGTCCGTCTTTGTCGAAGTGGACTTCGCGATTCTGCTTGCGCATATAGACCTCGAACTTGCGCGCGGCGCGGCGGCGCTTGTATCGGTAATAGGTGTTGCGTATCCCGTAGAAGCGTTCCGTCAGTCCAAAGGCAAGGCCACGGCGCGGTGCAAAGCGAACAAACAAAAAGCCTGAAAGAGCCCCGGCGAGTTGTACTAATGCTCCGAAGTTGTCTTTTTCCTTCAAAAGAACAGCGACCGCGATCAAGATATAGATTGCAACCATGTACTTCGCCTTGATGCGAAGCACGAACCACAGAAGAAACTCCTGATCGCCGAAGAGCATGGCGATCGCGACGAGCAGTCCGAAGATGCCGGCCCATGCTCCTACGGCAATCACGTCCGGGCGAAGACCGAAGAGGTGTGTAAACGAGAGCGCGGTTGCGATGAGGGCGCCGCCGGCGACCGAGGTCCAGTACAACTCTGTAAACCACCGTCTACCGTAACTTCCTTCAAGCAGCGCGCCGGTAAACCACAGCGTCAGCATGGCGAAGGCGAACGAAAGAATCCCAGGGTTAACCAGGGAG
The DNA here is from genome assembly GCF_014274685.1 of Edaphobacter sp. 4G125. NCBI lineage: Bacteria > Pseudomonadati > Acidobacteriota > Terriglobia > Terriglobales > Acidobacteriaceae > Edaphobacter > Edaphobacter albus. Next base: position 107,437 of record NZ_CP060393.1, on the reverse strand, counting down.
TAAGTAAAAAGCTGCCAGATCTGTCCATGAACGACGGACAGCGGCTCCAGCGGGAGATATGTCCCAAGAAAGCGGCTGAGGTCCGAAGAAATCCACGACAAAATGGCGAGGGCGAAGAACGCACCGACATTGAGCAGGATGAGGCTGCGAACGGCCCCTCCAAAGGACGGCATGGCAAACGAGATGTTTCCTGTACGGCGCATCGTAGCCTGACCTTTATTTCATCACAGGGAAGACTTCCGTGCAGGGCGGCAGAGATTTTAGGACTTAGGGCTTTGAGCAGGTTGCGTAAAATTGCGCGTGGGCCGGGAGGGGTTTGGCATAACGGCCGGACTGCGATGTCCAGCGGCATCCATTGCACGAACCCCGAAGATGACATTGTCTTTCGAGATCGGCAGTTCGATTCTGGTTGCTGTTCCGACGTTTTGGACCATCGTCCACAGCGGCTGGTCTGTGGGGCGCCAGACAATCTCGTAGGCTGTTCCCTGTGGGGCTCCAGCGGGAGCGCTCCAAGTCAAAACGGTGTTGTTGTCCAGATTGTTGGTTTCCACGTGAACCTCCCGCGGTATACCGGGAGCGAACGCGAGTGTGGCGAGAGTTGCGGCATTGAGACGCGCGACGTTGGCAACATAGTTGTAATCGACATACTGTAGAAGATCGCCATACTGGATGCCGTTCTCTGTGCGCAGGTTCTGGTGCTGATGGTTGAAGTTTTCGCGCCACTCGGTAAAACGAACAGCAGGGAATCCTTCGGCGTTGAAGCTTGAATGATCGCCTCCGCGAAGATAACGATCACGACGGAAGATGAGCACAGGGTGAAAGTTTTCGACAGCCCGGACCAAATTACTTCTCGCGATGCGCGGCGGATTGCCGGCTTGTGCGCGCTGCATCGTTAGAGGGAAGTACGTGGAGGCGATCTCGGCGATGGAGCGTGCCACCTCGCGTGAGGGAGAGTCGTTTTCGGCACCCAGGTTGATCAGTGCAGTGGCCTGTTCTGGCGTGGCTGCCGAGGGGATGCCTTCAGAGAAGACGCGGACGACATTCTTATTTTGTTGGGTATCGCCGGGCGTAGTGTCGCCTCCGACGATGTCGTTGTTCAGCGCGGCCTCAAGCTGCCAGCTCTGCGATTTCGCCAGCTTTGCAAGATGATGACTTCCATTCAGTCCCTGCTCTTCGCCGGCAACCGCAACGAACACGATGCTAGAGGGTGGTTTCAGCTTTGAGAGCACTCGAGCGCATTCGAGCGAGACAGCAACGCCGCTGGCATCATCATTGGCTCCCGGAGCGGGGTTATGTGTGTCCATCACATCGGTATTGCGCGAGTCGTAATGACCCGTGACCAGAACCATGCGGTTTGCTTGTGCAGGGTCCGAGCCGTGCAGGATGGCGTATACATTCGTCAGCTTTGTCGGTTTCAGGATGCGTGAGCGGGGTCCGGGTTGTGGCTGCTCGATAAATTCATCTCTTCGTACATCGAGACAATTGCCACAATCCGCGGAGATGCGCGTGAACTCAGACTCAATCCAGTCCGCGGCAGCATTGATTCCGGTGCCGGACTTCAGGTTAGCCTCCATGCTGGAGAGCGTATTGCGATTGTTGAAGCTCACCAGCTTCTCGATTGTGGCCTGAACATGTTCAGGGGAAACCTGACGAAGGGCGGTTTCGATGGCAGGATCAACCGGCGCAGGGGACACAGGTTGTTGCGCTGGAGCGAGAGGCGCAAGAAGAAGCCCGGCAAGGTAAATCGGGCGCAAGCAGGAGGTTACGTTCACGTCAATTCTCCTTTGAAGGAGCGGGTGAAATTGTTACCATCCTAACCCTTGACGATCCATCGAGAGGAATCGCTTAATGATTAGCGGAGCGTTCTGCGGGCCCGTTTTACCGATTTGGCTCGCCGCACCCGCTCCAGTGCGGAGGCTTGTGATGGCTGTGGTATGTCCGGAATGCGATTACCCGATCGATCTCGACGATGACCTGGATGCGGGCGAGACGGTGCAATGCGAAGAATGCGGCACCGAGCTCGAGGTCGTCTCTACCGATCCTCTCGAACTGGTCGCGGTAGAAGAGGCTGGCTACGACGAAGAAGACTCAGCTCTATTGTCGGGCGAAGACGAGGAATGATTCTGCTCACCCCTAAATGGAATCCCCGTATACTGGGCGTATGAAGGATTTCCTGTCGCTTCGTTCCCGTCTTGGTAAAGCTGCTCTGGTCATGTCTTCTCTTGGAGTTGTGGCTGCTGTCCCTGTGATTTCAGGGTCGCAGGCTATCGCGCAGCAACGTGGGCCCGTACAGCGTGTCGTCGAAGGCAAAGTTACCGATCACGACAATGCTCCGATCAAGGGGGCTGTGGTTTACCTGAAGGATGGGCGGACGCTCTCTGTGAAGAGCTTTATCGCCGACGATCAGGGAGAGTACCGTTTTGGCCAACTGACGCAGAACACCGATTATGAGATCTGGGCCGAATCCAACGGCAAGAAGAGCGCTGTGAAGTCCATCAGCTCCTTCGACAGTAAAAACCACTTCTACATCGATCTGAAGCTAGGCAAGTAGAGGGCTGCGGTTCCGGCAGGGCGAGTGGGGTAGAGCGCCTATGGTGTCTCTTCGATGCGGTCGCCATGACTTGGAGGCTGGCTTGTCACCACAATCCGCAGCGGCGTTGGACCGCGGTTGATGGCTTGGTGCTGTTGACCGGGAGCGACTTCGATTCCCTGGCCTGCGTGCACCGTTAACCTGTGCTGCTCGATCTCCATGGTCAACTCACCTTCGAGCACGAAGAAGAACTGTCGCGCACGCACATGATGATGCCGCGTCTCGCTGGTTCCGGGAGGCATCCGCTCTTCGATGATATTCAGCTCGGGCGTGCGAACCAGAAACCAGCCGTCGCAGCGGTTTCCCCAAGTGTAGTGATCCGCGTTGGCAGTTGAAATGATTTGGGCAGACATAAAAGCAGGGTACAGGGAACAAGGAACGGAAGGTAAGAACCAGTACCCGCGTTTCTCCGCTTTTTGAGTTGATGTTCTACAGCGGAATATTGCCGTGTTTCTTTGGCGGATTTTTTTCGCGCTTGGTCGCCAGCATATCGAGCGCTGTGTTCAGGCGTCGGCGCGTTTCGCTGGGACGGATTACCGCATCGACATAGCCACGCTCCGCAGCCACATATGGATTGGCGAAACGTTCGCGGAACTCTTCGACTTTCACGGTGCGTGCTTCAGCTAGAATCTCCAGCTTCTGCTCTTCGCTGAGCGATACTCCCTGTGGCATCACAGCCTGCGAGCGACGCAGCACTTCATCGAGCTCGCGTTTGTAAACGATGTTGACCGCGCCCTCCGGGCCCATTACGGCGATCTCTGCCGTGGGCCATGCCAGGTTTACATCGGTGCGCAGATGCTTGGAGCTCATCACGCAGTAGGCTCCGCCATAGGCTTTGCGAGTGATGACCGTCAGCTTGGGAACGGTGGCTTCGGCAAAGGCATAGAGCAGCTTGGCTCCGTGACGAATGATGCCGCCATGTTCCTGCCGTGTTCCCGGCATGAAGCCCGGAACATCCTCAAACGTGATGAGCGGGATATTGAAGGCATCGCAGAACCGCACGAATCGTGCACCTTTTACAGACGCATCGATATCGAGCACACCGGCGAGCACCGCTGGCTGATTTGCCACAATGCCTACAGGACGACCGTTCATGCGGGCGAATCCAACGACGAGGTTGCGCGCGAAGTGCTCGTGTACCTGGAAGAGATAGCCGTCATCGACGATGCGAGTAATCACATCGACCATGTCGTAAGGTTGGTTCGACTCGTCAGGAATGATCGTATCGAGCGCGGCATCGGCACGCGCAGGATCATCACTGGTTGGTCGACGCGGCGGATCGTCGAGGTTGTTCGAAGGGATGAAACTAACCAGCTCACGAATCATTGCGAGGCACTCGCGATCGTCGTGCGCCATGAAATGAGCCACGCCTGAGATTTCGTTATGTGTCGCCGCACCGCCCAGCGCATCTTTCGTGACGTCTTCGTGCAGCACGGTTTTAATGACGTCCGGGCCGGTGACGAACATGTAGCTGGTGCGCTCTGTCATCAGGGTGAAGTCGGTAATCGCTGGGGAGTAAACCGCTCCGCCTGCGCATGGCCCAAGGATCGCCGAGATCTGTGGCACGACTCCACTGGCCAGAGTGTTGCGCAGAAAGATATCGGTATAACCGGCGAGCGAAAGCACGCCTTCCTGAATCCGCGCGCCTCCCGAATCGTTGAGCCCGATGACGGGAGCGCCGACTTTCATGGCGAGGTCCATGATCTTCACGATCTTTGCTGCATTCGCCTCGGAGAGTGATCCGCCGAAGACGGTGAAGTCCTGCGCGAAGACGAAGACAACGCGCCCATCGATGCGCCCATGACCGGTGACGAAGCCATCGCCGGGGACACGCTGCTCGTCCATGCCGAAATCTGATGCGCGATGCGTGACGAATTTATCTGTTTCCTCGAAGCTGCCCTCGTCGAGCAGCAGGTCGATGCGTTCGCGCGCGGAAAGCTTTCCTGCAGCTGTCTCACGTGCGCGTCGCTCCGGCCCACCACCTTCTTCGGCGATGGCATGACGAGCAGCCAGCTCGGTCAGGCGAATCTGGTGTGCTGCGGGCTTCTTAGAAGTTGGGGGATGTTCCGTTGCCGCCATAGGCAGCGATTTTAGCAAGCTCGGGTGCAACCTGATCTGCACCCTACCCCTCCCTCAATTTTCACGCAAAGTATTCAATAGTTTAGACTTAGCCTGGTACTTCCGTTGAGGCTCTTCGTAAAGTATTGATTTTACTGCGCTACAGATCAGAAAGAGACGTAAAGTATTCATCTCTTTGTACTTGCTAAAAACCGACCCCCCTGGCCCGGTTCATCTTTATTGCCGCTTATATTTCTATTTTAGCCAATGGGGCTCATTAATCGGCAAACTGGCCATGCGGCGTAAGCTATCTCTTTCCAGGAACTTACAGAGCTTTGTCCCGCGAACAGTACTTGACAGAGAATTTTATGGATTGATTTCAATGGACTGGAGGGAAAGACATGAGGCGGATTGGGTTATTGATTCTTGCGGTTTCAACACTGACGGCGGCTGCGGCCGATCCCTGTGCGACGGCGAAGAAGACGCTGACGACAGCGGAAAAGAAGATGTATGCTCGCTCGATCTCTAGCAATCTCACCCAATGGCAACCTCCTACAAAGATCAGGATCGATAGAGCAATTACGGTCGGCAGTTGGACAGCGGTCTGGGCCACTCCATCTGGCGCTGAGCAAGGTGTCTTCTTCTATTCACAGAATGCGAGTGGTTTAAAGTTTCACGATGTTTGGGGAGGCTATGCCACGCCCGATGAAAAGCCGTCGATTGTGCAATGGGTGAAAAAGCTGGACTCTTCAGTGCCCAATAGCTTTGCAGAGTGCTTTGCGGAAATTGCTACGGCTAGCCATTAAACAGAATTCATGAAGGCAAATAAAAAGCGAATACAATTCTTGAAGATTCGCTTTCCATGTCCTTCGCGCCCCATCCCGATCGCTTTACCCATCTGCACATCGACTTGAACTCCTTCTTCGCTTCGGTCGAACAGCAGTTGCATCCGGAATATCGCGGTAAGCCCGTCGCTGTTGTTCCTACGATGACCGACACCACCTGCTGTATCGCCGCCAGCTACGAGGCGAAGGCCCTCGGAGTGAAGACAGGTACGCAGGTGGGCGAGGCGAAGAAGATGTGTCCCGGCATCATCCTTATTGAGGGCAGCCACACCGAGTATGCAAAGTACTCACAGGCAATCAACGACGCGGTCGAGCTCGCCTGCCATGTTTCACATAATCCCTCCATCGATGAGATGTGTTGCGAACTCATGGGCCGTGAGCAGGAGCCTCCTCGCGCGCGCAAGATCGCGCTCGAGATCAAGCAATCGATCTACAAAAATGTCGGCGAGGCGTTGCGCTGCTCTATCGGTATGGCTCCGAATCGCTACCTCGCAAAGATCGCCAGCGACATGCAGAAGCCCGATGGCCTCATCGGGCTTCTGCCATCGCAATTGCCAAAGGCAATTGCTCATCTGGATCTGCGCGATCTTCCCGGCGTAGGTGCTCGTACTGAGGCACGGCTCCATGCCAAGGGTATCCGCACGATGGAGCAGTTGCTCGCGCTCGATCTGAATGGCATGCACAAGCTATGGAACAGCGTATGGGGTGACCGCATCTACCATTGGTTGCGGGGAGGCAACACTGGTGACGATGGCGCTCCCGTCTCCAGCGACGTACAGAAATCGCTTGGCCACTCGCATGTGATGGCTCCCGAGTTCCGCAGCGATGAAGGAGCATGGGCCGTCGCCAACAAGCTGCTCCACAAGGCTGCGATGCGGCTGCGCATGGAGAAGTTCTATGCAGGCTCCATGTCGTTCGTCATCCGCTACCAGCTGACGCGCGAACAGGCCGAGCAGCTCCGCTCGAAGCGCCACAACAGCGGAATCCGACACTCCGGCTGGGGGATGGAGGCGCGCTTCCGCGAATCTCAGGACACCCTCACGTTGCTCGAGGCGATGCGTGGCATCTGGGCACAGCGTCCTACAGGGCAGGAGTTTCAGCGGCCCTTTTTTGTTGGCATTACTCTGCACAATCTTGTACCCGAGAACAGGCATCAGGAAGAGCTCTTCGGCGATCCCAACAATCGCACACAACTCTCGGCCACAATGGACAAGCTCAACCTGAAATACGGACACACTACGCTGCACTTCGGCAGTATGTTGCCGGCACGCGAATCCGCGCCGACGCGCATCGCGTTTACGCAGATTCCAGTGCAGTATGGCGTGGACTATATGTAAGGTACGCTTGCTTTAGTGAGTGTTGAACGTTACATCGGCCGCCTAGCACCATCCCCCACGGGCCTTCTCCATCTTGGCCATGCGGCTACTTTCTGGACAGCCTATCAGCGCGCACTTCAGCACAACGGTACACTTCTGCTTCGCAATGAAGATCTCGACCCACAACGATCCAGGCAAGAGTACGTCGATGCAATGATCGAAGATCTCGCATGGCTGGGCATAGAGTGGACACTTCCGATGATCGTGCAATCCGAGCGCATCGCGCTCTATCGTGCAGCCTTCGAACGTCTGCTCGCCTCGGGCCATGCTTATGCCTGCACCTGCTCGCGCAGAGATCTTGCACAGATGACGCAGGCACCGCATGAAGAAACGCAAGCAGATCAGCCTGGAAATGTAGATGATGAACCCGTGTACAACAGAAAGTGTCGGCCAGCGACAAACTCCCCTGCACAATCTCTTCAAGAGAACACCAACTACCGCTTTCGCGTTCCTGACGGCGAGGCAATCACCTTTATCGACCGCAACCTCGGTTCGCAGAGTTTTATCGCAGGCCAAGACTTTGGCGACTTTCTGATCTGGCGTAAAGATTCTCTGCCGAGCTATCAGCTGTCCTGTGTCGTCGACGATGCCGAGATGCAGATCACCGAGGTTGTACGCGGAGCCGACCTGCTCAAATCCACTGCGCGCCAGATTCTTCTGCAACGCGCACTCGGTCTGCAAACTCCGGCCTACTTCCACGCTCCGTTATTGCGTGACGAACAGGGTATTCGACTCGCAAAGCGTCACCATGCTCTCGCGATCCGTAGTCTGCGGCAGCGAGGGCTCTCTCCGGCGGAGGTCCTGAAGATGATTCAGGTGTGAGATGCCAGGTCATCCAACTTTTCAGTAAGCTAAGGGAAACTGGCTGACTGGATGGTGGAAATAGTGGGTGGCAGGACAGTCTTGCGCAGTTAATCCCAGGAGATTTGTCTGATGAGTTATGTAGCGAATGAGAAGCGATATGAAGATGCACAGTTTCGTCGTTGTGGGCGGTCCGGTATCGTTCTTCCGCTGATCTCTCTCGGTCTGTGGCAGAACTTTGGAGGCGTCGATGTCTTTGAGACGGGCCGCGCTATGGTCCTTCGCGCTTTCGATCGTGGAGTTACGCACTTTGATCTTGCCAATAACTATGGCCCTCCTTACGGTTCGGCTGAGGAGACCTTCGGACGGATTTTTGAGAAGGACCTTCGCCCTTATCGTAATGAGCTGATTGTTTCTACCAAGGCTGGCTGGGACATGTGGCCGGGACCATACGGGATTGGTGGTTCGCGCAAGTATCTTCTTGCTTCGCTGGATGACAGTCTGCGACGCATGGGGCTGGAGTATGTCGATATCTTTTATTCGCATCGTCCCGATCCGGACACTCCGCTGGAAGAGACGATGGGAGCGCTGGTCCAGGCCGTACGCCAGGGTAAGGCGCTTTATGTGGGGATTTCGCAGTACCCACCGGACCGTACACGAGAGGCGGCGGCAATCCTGCGCAGTGAAGGTGTCCCGTTGTTTATTCATCAGCCGTCGTATTCCCTGTTCAACCGATGGATCGAAGAGCAGCTGCTTGACACCCTGGACGAGATCGGCGCAGGCTGTATTGCCTTCTCGCCGCTGGCGCAAGGGCTTCTGACGAACAAGTATCTCGACGGTATTCCGCAGGACTCTCGCGCAGTTCGAGGAATTTCGCTCAGGAAAGAGATTCTCAGCGAAGACAACCTACAGCGTGTGCGGGCTCTTAACGAGATTGCTCAAGGCCGCGGACAGACACTGGCGCAGATGGCGCTTGCCTGGGTTCTGCGCGATGCGCGCGTTACGTCAGCGTTGATCGGAGCCCGTAACTTGGAACAGCTTGAGAACTCGCTGGATGCAGTGAAGAATCTCTCCTTTACCGAAGCAGAGCTGGCTGAGATTGAAAAACACGCCGCAGTGGGCGCAGTCGATCTTCGCAAGCGAACGTCGTAGGAATGGAAGCGATTGAACGTGCCATGGCCGGGTTAGTGGCGATGAACAACCAGCTCGCAAACCGCGCCGTGGCAGTTCAATGTTCCCTTGAGAAGTAGCCGAGCTTCAGAGCCATTGGGAATCCAATGATTGAAGGTCGCCTTCCTTAACATTGCGTTACCTCCAGTGATGGCTGTAGCCTCTGGATCGCTTTGCTGCAGATCGCCGATCTTGTCTTGTTGGAGGACAAAGGTATATTCAACCATGCTGTTCCGTCCCTTCCAGGGGCCGAGCGGCATTGTCATAAGCTTCTGCAGGGCAACCGGCGGATTCTGGACCTGAGGAGCGATGCCTTGCTTTTTCAAAGCAGCGATATGTTCTTCGAGCTTACTTTTCTGTTCCTTCATCTGGACAGAGGGTTTTACCAGCGTCTCTGGAGGGAAGGTCCCCATCGCGATCTGATAGATGCCCATCGCTGCGGCTTTATGGCCCAGTTTTTCTTCGATCTCACCTAGATGAAGGCCGGATTCTCCCCCTTGTTGATTGTTCCAGGATGCTCGAACGTAATTCTCTCCTTCTTCAATCCTGCCTTCCCGGTAAAGAATCCAGCCGAGCGTGTCCCATGTTGCCACTAAAAGGGACTGCCTCATTTGTTGGCCTTTTGTTGAAGCACTCACTACCCAAGAGTTTGACTCCGTTGTAAGCGTATCTACGACGCCGCGGGTAGCTTTTTCTGCCGTTCCGAGCTCAACGTTTGCGAGAGCCAGCTCATAGGCAGCGTTGTTGATTGTGTTTTCGTCGCTGGATTTTGCCAGCAGGGGCAGAAGCGACTTGCTGCCTGTTGTTACGGCTCCTGTTCTCATCTGAGAAGTGGCCAGCTCTAACTGCAACTTCTCGTTTTCCGGTTCCGTCGCTATTTGCGCCTCCAATAACGGGAGCGCCTCATCATAATGGCCGAGGCTGTAGAAGATCTGTGCGGCCGCCTTCTTTTCGATTTCTGTTACATCTTTCATCTTCAAGATATGCCGCATCGTATCCGCTGCTTCTTCCTGCTTACCTCTCATACTTTGTAACGGCAATAGAGCACGGTAATACCAGATCGAATTCGGATCGATCTGCTGCACCTGGTTTAGAGTTTGTTCTGCAGCATTCATCTCTCCACGCTGAATCTGTTCGTAGGCCTGCCTGAGCAAATTTGCAGAGCGCGCGTTAACAGAGTCAGAAGTCGTGGAAGTCTTCTTATCGGTTTCCGTGCTGATGAGGCTGATGAAGGGTTCGCCGTCGGAGAAGCTGGCATCGCACCACTTCTTGTAGTCCTTCCAATTCGCTGCCGGAACGTCTTTGGTCAGGATTTGAATTTTTCGCTCTATGGTGAGCGTGTCTCCTTCGATTTTGTATGTCTTATCGAAGTTGGCGAACGAGGTCTTTTGATGGACAGCCGCTGGTAGATCCGCTCCCCATCCGGCAGGGAGTTTGATGGTTGTAAAAGATGTCTCCACTCTGGGTTCCCCAAGCTGGATAGGGAATTTTTTTGGAGGTTTTTTCTCATCGACCGTTGGTAGAAAGATCAGAGGAAACAGCGGTACGATCCTGTGATTTTCCCAATCGCCTGTCTTCTCTCGCTCGTAGTCATACGTGATCTTTATGGGATCGCTGGTTATTTCAGGGCGGGTTGCATCGGGATTGCTTGTCGTGCCACCGAAACCGTACCCCTGCGAAATTCTTTGAATTTCCATTGGCCGCGGGGAACCTGACGTAGAAGTGTACGCATGACGATCTCGTCGTCTCCACGGGTCACGTATTCCATCTGCGCCTTCATGGTGCCGTCTTTCGTCAGCGTTCCTTTCGCGGTGAAATTCGTAAAAGGCGTGAAGGGCAGGCCGGCAGGAGTTTTCTCCAGCTTTGACACGCCTGTTTCCGGGACAACCAGAGCTTGCTTATCTCGGATTACTTGCAGCAGCATCCGATATGGCGCAAGTTCCGATGTAGTATCCAGCCACACTGGAGATCCACCAATCGAAACAAAGGTAATCATGTGATTAAAAGCTGCGGGCGAGGGGACTTCTTCGTTCAGCCGAATTCCTGCGCCAATCAGGAATGCTTCAGGATGCAGTCCTGCTGCAGTCAGCATGGCAGCCAATAAAGTGTGTTTGTCTTTGCAATCGCCATATTGATTGCGTAACACTTCGCCTGCTGGGTGTGGCTGATAGCGCCCAATCCCGAAGGCCACGCCAATATAGCGAATCTGTGTGGCGACAAAGCTGTAGAGTGTTTGGGCTTTTTCGGTATCCGTTGATTTACCCGCAAGGAGTTCGGCTACCTTTGCCTTTACTGCCGCGTCGGGCACGACGCGATCGGCTTCAAGCCCCTGATACCAGTTACCTATGGCGTCCCAACTCTTGAAGGTGGTCCATGCGATATCTGGAAGTTCTCCGTTGGGGTCGATCTCCCGCTGAATGGCTTTGCCGTCTTTGCCAACCGTGGGTTCCGTATGCGATCCCGCCCAGCGGTAGATGATCTCATCCCCCGTCTCAGTCTTGGCTGGAGCATGCTCTGGGCTCCAGACTTTGACATAGATCGCTTTTGGAACATGGAGTTCGATGTTCTGACTTAGGATGACCGCCCAACTTCCAAAAGTGTCCTGCCCCCAGAAGTGATTGGCAATCTCCGGTTTGGAGTCAATGATGCGAACTTTGTACTCCAATCGATCGCCGAGACGGAGATTACGCACCGGAACCTGCTTCTCTTTCAAATCGCTATAGAAAGGAGCTTGACGTGTGACTTCCTGCGGCATCTCCTGGGCGTCTGTGGCGGGAGTCTCAACCAGGCTGTTATCAGGCTTCCTTACGCGAACGTAATCAATCTCAACGCGCTGGTTGTCGCCGGCGAATGGAAACGTCAGAACTCCATACTGACGCGCAGCGGCATCCGATTGAATCAGAACGACAGCGGTGGTCTCGCGTGTTCCGGTTCCATCTGCGGTGTATCGGTAGATCGAGTCCATCCGTTCCACGATGATCGACTCAGCCGAATAATCCGGCTTCGCGGCTGACGCCGATTCAGGAGGGACAGAAGAGGCTGTTTTATTGGGAAGTGCGGAGTCTGTATGTCGGGTCTCTTGACCGGAACTCGGAATGACGGACATCACCAGGGCAAAGGCAAGCAAAACAACAGTCGAACGCATATCTGTTACTGATACAGCACATGGCTATAAATTAGCTATCGAATTATTTTTGAAAGCCCATCCACCTTCAGTGGTTATGGCCCGGCTGCTTCTTTGCGGGTGAGGATCGTCTCTACGTTGCTTTTATCGACCAGGGCAACGCCGGTATCGACGAAAGCCGGGAAGGGAGAGAAGGGATCCAGCGCGTAGTCGCCCCCCATTTGCTTGACTGGGTCATGGTGTACCTGATCCAGTGCTTTGAGGCCGATCAGTGCCATCGTGTAAGGTTTCTGCGCGATGGTTGAATCGATCACTCCGTCTTTGATCAGTTGCAGGGTGGAATCATCTGTGTCCATCGCAACCAGCAGACGGCCGGGGTCGCCCTCAGCCTTTGCACGGCGTAGCGCCTCACCCACGCCACTTCCTGAAGAAGATTGCAGGCAGATCAATGCGTCGATCCTGTCCTTTCCCTTGAGGCCAAGATATTGCTGGGCCTTATCCATGGCGAGACCGGAATCTCCCTTCATATCGAAGATCTCGACGATCTTGATCTCGGGATAGCCGGAGAAGACGTCTTTATATCCCTTTAAACGTTCGTCGAGGTTTGGCTGGCCGGGCATGGTGAAGAAGACGACGTTACCTTTACCATTCAACTGGGCAGCTACGCGCTGTCCACCAAGTCTGCCAGCCTCGAGGTTATTGGTCCCGATGAAGTAGAGCCGTTTACTTGCCGGAGCGTCGGAGTCCATGGTGATGACGGGGATTCCTGCTGCAATTGCCTCGTCGATCTCCGGTCGAAGCAGGTCGAGATTGGTAACCGAGACCAGGATCCCGGCGGGCTTTCGCGCTACGACGGTGCGGAACTCCTGGACTTCGGCCTGTGGATCGAATCTAGAAGGGCCTCGCATCTCAGCCGAGACGCCATAGTCCGACGCCGCTTTCTGGAAGCCTTCATTCGCTGATTTCCAGTAAGGAAGGTCGACATTGACGGTGATGAGGTAATAATGTTCCTTCTTCGAGTGCCGGGTGCATCCCTCGAGCAGCGGAAGCACGCATACCAACGCAACAATGATGCCCTTGATCCACACGCTCATCTGGAAGACCTCCGCATGAGACATGCTGTCCGACTCTCGCACAACCCGATTCATCGGGCAGCGTCGCGAAACCGCGGCGCAGTGGATGATACGCCTGTTCCGGCGACTTTGGCAGACGGGATGGACAAAAATACTGCAACCGAAAGGTTCTTCTAAAATCAGAAGAGCATGGTTTTACCCTTTGTCCGTGAACTGCTTGCGGACCTGGAACACTCTGAAGCCTTTGAGCGTGTACGGCGTCACCTGAGCGTCGGATCGGGGCGTCGTCGTGTCTCTGGGCTGACGGCAACTGCCCGCGCACTCTATCTTCCTTACTTTATTCGTGCGGCGCAGGCTCCTGCGCTTGTCGTCGTCGCTGACAACAAGGCCGCCGAGGCTCTCCATGCCACGGTGCTGGCTGCCTGTGAGCTAACCGGAGCACTCGATCCGTCAGAGGTGTTGCGGCTTCCGGCGCATGATGTGTTGCCCTTTGAAAACCTCTCGCCGCACTCTGAGATTCAGGAGACGCGTGCAGCTGCGCTGTGGAAGATCTGCTCCGGCCATGCCCCTTGCCTGGTAATCGCTCCCATCGAGTCGGCCTGCATGCGTCTCTTTGGCCGCGATTACTATGCCGCGCTGGCCCTGCATCTCCGCGTCGGAGAAGAACACATTCCTGAGATGCTGCTGGAGCACCTGCTTTCAGTGGGCTACACACGCGTGGATGTGGTCGAGATGCCCGGGCAGGTGACGATTCGCGGCGGTATCGTCGATGTCTATCCTCCGGAGCAGGAGCGTCCGGTTCGCGTTGATTTCTTTGGCGATGAGATTGAGTCCATTCGGCGCTTCGATCCGGATACGCAGCGCTCCAGTGCTTCCTTGGAGCACGTCCTGTTACTTCCGCTTACAGAGACGCCGGTTACAGAAAAACTTCTCTCCGCGATCAACGCTCGTCTGACCCGCGCAGGAGCAGCCGGTGCAGCGCTCGAAGGTGGCGAAGAGCCTGTAGAGTTGCAGACCCACGTGGCCACGCGCACGGGAGAGGCCACCGTATTTCCCGGATGGGAATTCTTTGCGCCGGTTGCAGGAGCCAACAAAACCCTGCTCGACCTGATGGGAACGGCCACACGCGTCTTTGTCGAAGAGCCTGCAATGGTCAAGAACCAGGGTGAGCGCTGGTGGAACAAGGTCGAGCAGAGACACGATCGCTCTGGCATCGGCTCGTTGGTGCGTCCTGAGGACATCTATCTTTCGCCGTGGGACCTGGAAGATCGTTTACGCCGAACGACGGGATGCGATCTCGATCAACTCGGCGCAGTCGATGTCCTTGATGCGGAGCGCAACGAGCTCTCGGAGATTGAGTTCGCTACACGACCCACGCAGCGGTTTCATGGCTCCATTCCTGCACTGATTGAGGCAATCAACAACCTCATGCGACAGGAAGCGCGCATCCTGCTGGCCGCCGCCAACCAGGGCGAGGTCGAACGGATGGTTACGTTGTTGCAGGAGTACCAGGTCCCATACCGTCTGGGTTCGCGCGCGGACCAGCATGGTTCATCGACGGTTTACTCCGAGTCGAGCTATCTGGCAGGTGACCTGCGTACTCCCGTGATTGTGAAGACGCCGATCGCAGCGGGTGTGCAGATTCTCGATCTCGACAAAGCGACCGCGAAGCAGATCGTCTTCTTCGGTGCACAGGACCTTTCTGATGAGGTCGATGTCGCTCCGCGCACTGTGCGGCGCGGGCGCTCCAAGTCATCTGCGTTTATCTCCGATTTTCGCGACCTCAAAGTTGGCGATTACGTTGTTCACGTTGAGCACGGTATCGCCCGTTATATGGGGCTACGTGTCATCGAAGAAAATGATCAACCGCCGCTGGAGCTGATGATTCTGGAGTTTGCCGACGAGGCCAAGCTCTACGTTCCTCTTACGCGGCTTGACCTGATTCAGAAGTATCGCTCGACGGAGACCGGTCCTGCACCACAGCTTAATAAGTTGGGCTCGCAGAGCTGGCAGAAGACCAAGGCTCGGGTCAAGAAGGCGATGGCCGATATGACGGCCGAGCTGCTGAAGCTCTACGCGCAGCGCGAAGCCGCCCAGGGCACGCCTTTCTCGCCCGACAATAATATGCAGCGCGAGTTTGAGGACGCCTTTGACTTCAATGAGACCGACGATCAACTCAGTGCCATTGCGGACATCAAGACTGACATGGAGTCGACGCGTCCAATGGACCGTCTGCTGTGCGGAGACGTGGGTTACGGCAAAACCGAAGTCGCCATGCGAGCCGCATTCAAGGCTGTGCAGGACAGCAAACAGGTCGCGGTGCTGACGCCGACGACCGTCCTCAGCTTTCAACACTTCGAATCTTTCAAGCGCCGGTTCGCCAACTTTCCGGTCAATATCGAGATGATCTCCCGCTTCCGTACCGCGAAGGAGCAAAAGGAGATTCTCGAGAAAGTCGCAGACGGCAAGGTCGATGTCCTCATTGGTACGCATCGCCTTCTCTCAAAGGACCTGAAGTTTCAGGACCTCGGCTTACTAGTCGTCGACGAAGAGCAACGCTTCGGTGTGCGCCACAAGGAGCGGCTGAAGCAGATGCGGGCAGCGATTGACGTCTTGAGCATGTCGGCTACACCGATTCCTCGCACACTTCATATGTCGATGATCGGCTTGCGCGACATGAGTGTGATCGAAACGCCGCCGAAGGACCGTATGGCCATCCAGACCATTGTGGCGAAGTTCGATGACAAGCTCATCCGTACGGCTGTTGAGATGGAGCTGGAGCGCGGAGGGCAGGTTTACTTCGTGCACAATCGCGTCGAGTCGATCTACGACATCGCATCGAAGATTCGCGAACTGGTTCCGCAGGCACGCATCGTCATCGGTCATGGTCAGCTTCCCGAGGCTGAGCTGGAGCGCGTAATGCTCGCCTTCATGAACCACGAGTACGATGTGCTGGTCGCCACCTCTATCATCGAGAACGGCCTCGACATTCCGTTAGCGAACACGATCGTCATCAATCGCGCAGATCGTCATGGGCTCAGTGAGCTTTACCAGCTTCGTGGTCGCGTTGGCCGTTCCAATCGTCGCGCCTATGCGTATCTTCTGATTCCTCCTGAGAAGGAACTGACTGAGATTGCTCGCCGCCGTTTGGCTGCTCTTAAAGAGTTCTCGGACCTCGGAGCAGGCTTCAAGATCGCTGCGCTCGATCTCGAGCTACGTGGCGCGGGTAACATGCTGGGTGGCGAGCAGAGCGGACACATCGAGGCCATCGGGTTCGAGATGTACACCTCGATGCTCGAAGAGGCGGTGCGCAAGATCAAGGGTGAGGAGGAGATGCCCGCACACGCTACTACGGTGGTCAATCTGGGCGTGTCGGTTCGCATCGATGCCGACTATATTCCGGAAGAGAACCAGCGGCTGCGTATGTACAAGAAGATCGCTGGCGCAGAGACTCTGCAGGAGCTCGAAGAGATTCGGGCAGAGCTGAAGGACCGGTACGGCGCTCTGCCCGAATCGGTGGAGAACCTGCTTGGCGCTGGCGAGATTCGTCTGCACGCACAACTGCTCGGAATTGCGCAGATCGATCGCAAGCGCGCTCAGCTTGAGTTGAACAAGGTTAAGACCTTCGTCGAGATGCTGCACGTGAAGTTCGCCGAACGCGATGGCGAGGCGTCGAATGGAAATGCGGTCGATCCCGGAGTGTTGATGAAGCTGGTCAGCCGCAATACGAAGCGCGGAGCACAGTTCACTCCGCAGGGCGTTCTGCGTTGGCCTCTGACCAGTGCAAAGGCCGAAGATGTTCTCAGCGAGACGCGGGAACTTCTGGAGGCGCTGGATACGACCAGCACCCATGTCGGATAAAAAAGACAGGCCAGCGCGTCAGCTGCGCTGGCCATCAGAGGTTTATCGAGCCGCTAGTGCAGCAGCGTTCTCCTGCTGCCATTTTTTGGCTGCGTCAGATTTCAGCCACTCTCCCGCCACTTGACGAGTGATGATGTTGAGGCGATTCCACAGATTAATCATTCCGATGTGCAGCGTGAGAACGGAGAGAGCGCGATCGTCATAGTGCCGTGCAGCCTCACGCCAGATCTCGTCAGATACTGCTTCCGATTTATCGGCGATACGGGTGCCTTCTTCCGTCAGCGCAAGCGCAGCACGCTCTGCATCGGTAAAGTAGGGGGCGTCGCGCCAGGCGGAGATGGAGATAAGCCGTTCGTCGGTTTCACCTTCATTCCTGAGAGCGCGGGCGTGCATGTCCACGCAGACGCTGCAACCGTTGATCTGGCTGGCGCGCAGATGCACCATACCCAGGGTCTTGGATGGAACGCCAGTTTCTTTCTTGACCGCTGCGCCCAGTGCCATCAGGGATTGTGTGACTTCGGGCAGAAGCATGGTGATATTCGGGATTCGGGGTTGCATGGTTGTTCTCCTTCGCGTTGGTTCGGGTTCTTCCCGTCACCACCCTGACGAAGGGTTTCGGTGAAGTGTGACAGCAGAGAGAAATTTTCTTTTCGCGACTTGTCACATCCGTACAACTTTATTCGTTAATGGTTCAGGACAAGGCTAAGGAGTAGAAGACGATGGAACAGGAGTGGCTAGCGGGGCAATTTGAAGAGAACCGCGGGCATCTGCGGGCGGTGGCCTACAGGATGCTTGGCTCGGCGAGTGAGGCCGACGACGCGGTGCAGGAGGCATGGCTCCGGCTCAGCCGTTCGGATGCGAATGCGATTGAAAATCTTGGCGGATGGCTGACGACGGTTGTCTCTCGTGTATGTCTCGACATGCTGCGCTCTCGCAAGGCACGTCATGAGGAACCGATTGAGCCGGGCGTGCGGGAGCCGGTCGCGAAGCCTGATGCCGGTGGTGATCCCGAGCGGGAGGCCTTGCTGGCCGATTCGGTGGGGCTCGCTCTGATGGTCGTGCTTGATCGGCTCACGCCTGCTGAGCGACTCGCATTTGTGTTGCACGATCTGTTTGCTGTGCCCTTTGAGGAAATTGGAGGCATTCTGGATCGCTCTGCGATGGCGGTCCGGCAGCTTGCCAGCCGGGCACGGAGAAGGGTGCAGGGAGCTCCAGCGATCGATGAGACCGAGTTAAATCGTCAGCGCGATCTCGTTAGCCGTTTTTTGGCGGCGCTTCGTGCCGGAGATGTTGAAGGATTGGTTGCGGTACTTGATCCTGACTTTGTCCTTCGAGCTGACAAATTCGCTTCCTTCTCCGGAGGCACAATGGAGGTACATGGAGCTCGCACGTGGGCCCAGGAAGCAGTCACGCTGTTCAAGGGGGCGCGATTTGCCGCTCCAGCGCTGGTGGAAGGTGCGGTGGGAGTGGTGGTTGCTCCGCAGGGCCGCCTCTTCCGTGTGCTGAAGTTCGGCTTCTCCGGAGGAAAGATTGCCTCTATCGATGCCGTTGCAGAGCCCGGACAGATGGGCGAGATCGATCTCGGGCTTCTTCAGGGTTAGAAGAGAAATAGAAAGGAAAAGATATTATTCGTTATCATTGGTAACCAGCGCACGAAACTTCGTTTTGGCTGGTGATCTGAATGTCCGAACTCCTGAGGAATCTGCTTAAGAACCGGTCCGGGGAGGGAGCTTCCCGCGGAATCTACTCTGTTTGTTCCTCGCATCCCTGGGCGTTGCGCGCCGCTTTGCGACAGGCTGTCCAAGACGGTTCTCCGGTTCTGATCGAAGCAACTTCGAATCAGGTGAACCAGGAGGGTGGTTACACCGGGATGCGGCCCAAGGACTTCCGAGAGCTGGTTTTTAATCTCGCGAAGGAGGAGGGTGTCCCGGAGGCGCGCATCATTCTCGGGGGCGACCATCTGGGGCCGAATCCGTGGAGAAAGAAGCCCGCTACGGAGGCGATGGCTCTTGCCGAAGCGATGGTGCGTGAGTACGCCGCTGCAGGATTCACCAAGATTCACCTCGATGCGAGCATGGCCTGCACGGGAGATCCTGAGGCGCTTCCGGTAGAAACGGTTGCAGAGCGATCGGCCCAACTGTGTCTGGCAGCGGAAGAGGCTGCGGCTGCTGCGAAAGTTCATCCGGTCTATGTCATCGGGACCGAGGTCCCTACGCCGGGAGGAGCGACGGAGTCGATCTCCGGTGTTCACGCCACTGCTACCAGCGACGCGGAGCAGACATATGAGGTGCATCGCCGCGTCTTCGCGAAACACGGCCTGGAAGATGCATGGTCGCGTGTTGTTGCGATGGTGGTGCAGCCTGGGGTGGAGTTCAATCACGATTCCGTCTCGCACTACGACGCGGGCAAGGCACGGGAGCTGAGTGCATGGATCGACAGGCGTCGGCCCCTTGTTTTCGAGGCACACTCCACGGACTATCAACTGCCGGAGGCCTATCGCGAACTGGTTCGCGATGGATTCGCCATCCTGAAGGTTGGGCCTGCGGTCACCTTTGCGATGCGAGAGGCGATCTTCGCACTGACGCGGATTGAGGATGAATTGGTCCCCGACGGAAAGCGGTCCAATCTGCGCAATGTCGTCGAAAGGGTGATGCTGGCTTCTCCCAAAGACTGGGAGGGGCACTATCACGGAAGTCCTGAACAGCAGCGGATTTTGCGGACTTACAGCTATAGCGACCGGATTCGCTACTACTGGAACGTTCCGGAGATTTCACAGGCGGTTGAAGCGCTGATTCGGAATCTGAACTCGGTGGAGATTCCGGAGACGCTGATCAGTGCATACCTTCCTCTGGAGTACGAGGCTATCCGTGCTGGAGTACTGAAATCGGATCCGACGGAGATCGTTCTTTATGCCTCGCAACGAGTCCTCGTGCCGTATGCAGAGGCGTGTTTTTAGTTGTCTCTCCAAGAGGGTTACGCTCCCCCCCCATATTTTTGGTGCAAAGTATTCGAAATAGATAAGTTAGGTGCGTACTTCGGTTGATGGGAGTGAAACCGCAGATCCTTCGACTTCGTTCCCGTTGGTCACTTCGCTCAGGATGACACTTTCTCCGTGACGAACTTCAGGGGTGTCATATGAGATGAGTTAAATGCAGCGCCCGGCCAACTGGCCGGGCGCTGTTGTACTTCCTGATTTAAGAATAGCAGGATGTGTCAAATTTTTGCGGTGGAAGGCGGGTGAAAGGCGCGTGGGGATTGGGGATTTCGTGGTGCAGAGGTTTGTGGCGTGTTTACCGCATATGACACCCTGTCACTCCGTCCCTTCGGACTGCGCTTCGATCTCCCACCCCAACGAGCAAACTCGTTTTGAACCCGGGGCCTTCGGCAGAGCGGTCGCCGCTTTCGCGGCGGTTCTTACGCCATGGCTGAAGCCATGCCCTTAACAATGCGGTTCGCGCTAACGCGCGAATGCCCCACACATGCTGGGTTTATTCAGTCCCTAGCAAAATGATATCCAGCGATCAGCCCAACGGTTTTGCAGGCGGCGTGGAATCGGCCTCGGCGATGGCGAGTTCGGCGCGGTCCTTGCGGAAGAAGCTATTCAGTTCGTCGAAAGATGTGATGTGATCCAGCCCCGCCATGGTGTGCTCGCGGGCCATTCCGCGGGCGGCGGCGATAAAGCCGGTCCAGGCGGCGCGTGCCAGGGCAGAGCCTGTGCTGACGCGGCGGACGCCAAGCTGCTCAAGCTGGGGGAGTGAGAGCGGCGCGCTGGAGGTGACCAGCACATTGACGGGAAGAGGATTCGCGACTTTAACGATGGCCTCGATTTCGGGCCGAGTGCGGGCGCCAGGGGCGTAGAGCACGTCGGCTCCGGCGACGGCATAGGCCTCGAGGCGGCGGAGGGATTCCCGCAAGGGATCGGGGTGACCGGTCAGGAAGCACTCGGCGCGCGCGGTCAACAGGACTCCCGATTTGCCGATTGCCTCCTTAGCCGCACGGATGCGTTCGGTCGCCAAAGACAGGTCGTAGTGAGGGCGGTTCGGGTCGCCGGTGGCGTCTTCGATGGAAAGCCCGGCGACTCCGGTAGCGACGCAGAGACGGACGTTGGCGGCGACATCTTCGGGGGAGTGGGCGTAGCCGGACTCGAAGTCTGCATTCACGGGGAGGTCCACGGAGGTGACGATGGAGCGGATGTGTCCGAGCATGGCATCGCGGGGTACAGCCCAGTCTGCATCCGGAAGACCGTTGGACATGGCGAATCCGGAACTGGTCGTGGCCAATGCCTTGAACCCTAGCGAGCGAAGATAACGGGCCGTCCCGACATCCCAGGGATTGGGGATTATGAAAAATCCAGACTCGTGAAGACGGCGGAAGGAGGCCCGGAGGGCCGCGAAACGCTCAATGGAAGAAGATGACAAAGGAGTCATGGGCGACCTCTTGGCTATGGGAGTATGCTGCTCCCGGAAAGGACTCATTTAATAGAGGCGATAAGAGATACGGCAACCAATACTTCCTGCTCTCAGTAAAGAAGATCGGAGATTTTCTGGTGGCATAGACTAACTGCTGGAGGGATCATCTTGGCTCTCGAACTAAACGGGCAGACTATTCAACTTACCTGGGAACATGAGCCTGCTCAATGGAGCGAGTCGTCCGGTGTATTGACCGTGACGGTCCCCGCGGGCACAGACTATTGGAGAGTGACGCACAGTGGGGCGATTCGGGACAATGGGCCGTTTCGATATGTGGAACAGATCGGCGATTTTGAGGCGAAAGTCCGCATTGCAGGAACCTACCGCGAGCTCTACCATCATGCCGGCCTGATGATCCGGATCGATGAGAAGAACTGGATCAAGACAGGGATTGAGTTTGCGAACGGGCAGCAGAATGTCAGTGCGGTGGTGACGCGGGAAGCCTCGGATTGGTCGGTGATCCCGCAAGTGAATCGCCCGGGGTCGATCTGGCTGCGTCTTCAACGACATAAGGACACGGTGCAGATCGATTACTCGTTGGACGACGCAACGTGGACGATGGTGCGTCAGGCGTATTTTCCTCCGGAGGTTCCGGTCAGGATCGGCATGATGGCGGCAGCGCCGGGTAAGGAGGATTTTTCGGTAACGTTCGACCATTTCAGCGTTGGTCCGTTCCGTTCGCTGGGTGATGGAGAGTAGGGTTTCGGGGGGAATTTTGATTGAGGAACGGCCGGGGTTTTCTTGACACCGGGGTGCATGAGCAGCGATGCTTAGGGGCTAGGCATCAAAATTACAGCCTCAACCGCGGAGGGCTGCATTTTCGCGTCTTTTGAGCGCGGTGCCTGATGTCACCCAAGGGACGGAGTTTTTAAGAATGGTTGCAATGTGGTTGCAGAGCGCGACGAGCGGTCTGGGAAGTCTTGGCGGTCTAGCTCTGCCGATTCTGTTCTTTATCGTGCTGTATTTTTTGATGATCGTCCCAAACCAGCGGAAGCAAAAAAAATGGCAGGAGATGCTGGGAAAGATCAAGTCCGGAGACCGCGTGACCACGAATGGCGGAATCCGCGGCACGGTGCTGTCGGTTAAGGACGATTCGGTTATTCTTCGGGTGCAGCCTGATGGCGTGAAGCTGGAGTTTGTAAAGAGCGCGATCGCTGCCGTGACGACAGACGAATCGGCAGCTTAAAAGAAGAAACAAAGATTTGATAAGGAAATGGATGCGGCAGAAGCTGTAAGCGATCTTGCCGTATCGCTGTGAAGAGAGACAATGGGAAAGAATCTGGCCGGTAAAACGGCATTCATCGTTGCAGTGCTGTTGGTCTTCTGCTACGGCATTGTAGGAATCCCGAAGGGTGGTCTGAAGGAATCGATCACCCGGCGCATCAATCTGGGACTGGACCTCAAGGGTGGAACCCACCTGGTCCTCCAGGTTCATACGAATGAGGCCGTTGCTTCGGCTGTAGATCGCGACGCGGCCCGTTTGCAGACCGATCTGCAGGCAGCCGGCATCTCGGGGGTGACGGCTGCGCGGTCCGATTCGGCTCGTCCCCAGACGATCATCGTGACCGGGATTCCGACCGACAAGATCAGCGATGCCCGGACGATCTTCAACGGGTTGAACTACTCCTCGTATGACCTGGGAACGAATCCGGACGGCAGCCAGACGCTGACGATGAAACAGTCTGCCGCTACTGACCTGACCAACCGAACGGTAGAGACCTCCGTCGAGACGATCCGTGACCGTATCGACAAGCTGGGCGTAACCGAGCCGGTGATCCAGAAGTATGGTTTGGGCGATAACCAGATCCTGGTGGAGTTACCCGGTCTGGATGATCCGGCCCGCGTGGAAGAGGTGATCCAATCCACGGCCAAGCTGGAGATTCATGCGGTGGTGGGCGGTCCTTTTGCGAGTGACCAGGATGCTTTGCAGTCGAACGGCGGGATGATTCCTGCGGACGCAATTCTGGTACATGGTTCGTCCTCTGCAGGCGCGCCTGACCAGGTATGGCTGTTGAAGCGGGTGAGCGAGGTCGAGGGAACGGACTTCCGCGATGCCCAGCCATCGACGGACCAGAATGGCCGTCCGAACATTACGTTTACGCTGACAACGGAGGCAGGCAAGCGCTTCTACGCGTACACGAGTGCGCACTCGGCGACGAGCTCAAGCCCTGGTTCGATGGCGATTGTGTTGGATAACAAAGTTCGTGAGGTGGCCAGCATCAACTCGGCCATTAGCGACCGCGGCGAGATTGAGGGTGGATTTACTAAGCAGCAGGCGCAGGACCTTTCCCTGATGCTCCGCACCGGAGCTCTGCCTGCGTCGATCTCGTTCCTTGAGACACGAACCGTTGGACCAAGCCTGGGAGCGGCTTCGATCCGCCAGGGCATTGTTGCGGCAGTCGCCGGACTTCTGGCCGTGATGGTCTTCATGCTGATTTACTATCGCGGCGCCGGCATCAACGCCTGCCTCGCGCTGATTCTCAACCTCGTGATCCTGCTCGGGTTTATGGGATTTGCCGGGTCGGTGCTGACGCTGCCGGGAATTGCCGGTGTGATTTTGACGATCGGTATGGGCGTGGACTCGAACGTGCTGATCTTCGAACGTATCCGCGAAGAGCTACGCGCGGGTAAGTCGGCTGCGATTGCGGTGCAGCAGGGATTCGCTCACGCCTGGGTTACGATTATCGACACGCACGTTACGACTATCGTTTCGGCCTTGATCCTGTTCCTCTTCGGCACGGGCCCCGTTCGCGGGTTTGCGGTGACGCTGGCGTTCGGTCTGTTGGCGAACCTGTTTACAGCGGTGTATGTCTCGCGCGTGATCTTCGACTCCCACCTGAAGGGTAAGGAGCGCGGAGCGGTGATCTCGATTTAGGCAGCTTTGGATGGAAGAGGCTGAGGTGGAGAAGCAGATTCCTACACCCCGCTTCACTCCGGCCGGAATGACAGGTTTTTGGAAGTAATAAGGAAAAGCAACGTGGAATTATTTCGCAATACGAATATCGACTGGCTGGGGAAGAAGTGGTATTTCCTTGGGTTTTCTCTGATCTTTTCTATTGTCGGGGTGCTGAGCATCCTGTTCTGGCATGGAATTCCCAAGGGGGTAGACTTCACGGGCGGCACACAGATTCGCGTGTCCTTCGACAAGACGCCGGATGAGAACCACATCCGCGCGGCGATGGATAAGGGTGGAGTGCACAATGCAACTATCCAACGCGTCAGCGATCCTAGCGGCCATGCGGCGAACAAGGTCATCATCTCGTTGCCGATCTCTTCGGCGACCGACCAGGCCCACGATGCGGGGCGTCAGGCTGTCGAGGGCGCGCTGGCAAAGGACTACCACGACTCGAAGGCGACCGTGGAGCAGGTTGAGATCGTCGGGCCCACGGCGGGTAAGCAGTTGCAGAAGCAGGCCTTGCTGGCCACACTCTACTCGTTGATCGGGATGCTGATCTACCTGTGGTTCAGGTTTGAGCTGATCTATGGTGTGGCGGCGGTCATTGCGGTCTTCCACGACACGTTGATTACGGTGGGCGCCTTCAGTCTGACGAACAAGGAGATCACTCTGACAGTGATCGCGGCTCTCCTGACGCTGATCGGTTATTCAATGAACGACACGATCGTGATCTTCGATCGGATTCGCGAGAATCTGGCAACATCTCGCCGGGAGTCGCTGGGTGATGTTGTGAATAAGTCAATCAATCAAACCCTGAGCCGAACGGTGCTGACATCGGGGCTGACATTCCTTACGGTTTTGAGTCTGTATCTGTTCGGCGGCGAAGTCCTTCATGGGTTTTCTTTTGCCCTGGTGGTAGGAATCCTGATCGGAACTTACTCGTCGATCGCGGTGGCATCACCGATGCTGGTGGCTTACCAGGAGTGGCGGACGAAGCATGGCAAGGGCGCGACGCTCCCCACGGGCCGGCGCGTAAAGGCTTAAGAATTTTTTCCTGAAAGAAGTCTTTAAATCGGGAACAAACGGAAAAGCTGTGGTGTCTATAGACAAATAGCTCTTCCTCGCGAGGCTGGATATGTTTGAAGACGCATTGATGGAATCCGGTGGCAGGATCAAGACCAAGTCCAAGTATTGGATGATCGCAACCTTTGCTTTTAATGGAGCGATCCTTGGAACGCTGATCCTGATCCCGCTGCTGTATCCCGAGGCGCTGCCGAAGACGGCGATGACCGCCATGCTTACGGCTCCGCCCCCACCCCCGCCCCCTCCGCCCCCACCCCCTCCGCAGCAGATTGTTAAGCCAATCAAGATGGTTTCGGAGATCGACCAGGGCCTGCATGCTCCAACCAAGATTCCGAAGGACATCAAGATGTTGAAGGAAGAGGCTGCGCCTCCTCCGACGATGGCCGGTGTTGCCGGTATGAGCGGTATGGGATCCGGTTCTGGTGTTCCTGGCGGAGTAATGGGTGGAATCGGAACGGCTCCTGTTCCCGTCGTCAAGGCGGTTGAGAAGCCCAAGGGCCCGGTTCGCGTTTCGAGCGGTGTTGTTGCCGGTATGGCAATCTCTCAGCCGAAGCCGATCTACCCCCCGATTGCAAAGGCCGCTCACGTTTCAGGCGCCGTGGTGCTTCATGCGGTGATCTCGAAGGCGGGAACGATCCAGAACCTTCAGGTGATCAGCGGTCCTGAGATGTTGCGGGCTGCCGCTCTCGATGCCGTTCGGAACTGGAGATACAAGCCCTACGTTCTGAATGGGGAGCCCACTGAGGTGGAAACCACGATTACCGTCAACTTCAACTTTGGCGGCTAGGTTCTTTCATGCGGGCCGCCTGCGGTTTGGGCGGTTCGAGACGACAATGTTTTCCTCGTGAACACCTCATCAGAGGAGTTTTCGAGCGTGCAGTACGAAGGTTAGAGTTCCAACCAGGAGGAATATTCTGTGATTCTCGCTCATCTCACAAATCTGGCTCATGTGCCCACCTCGCTTGCCCTCTTCTTCCAAGAGCAGCAGGTAGGATTCAGCCCTCTGCAGCTCTGGGGCAACATGGGTAATCTGGCCCGCGCGGTCGTCATCATTCTCTTCATCATGTCGATCTGGTCGCTGGCTGTCATCATCGATCGTGCGCTGTACTTTTCGGCCGCCCGCAAGCAGTCCCGCGAGTTTGCGCCGAAGGTTGCCGGCGCACTGAAGGATGGGCGTCTGGATGAGGCGATCAAGGTTGCCGATCGCTCCAAGAAATCGCACCTCGCCGAGGTGGTCACCGCCGGTCTGCAAGAGTTTCGCAGCTTCGGTTCGGGCGGAGCAATCACCGACGAGCAGATCGAGAGCTCCAAGCGTGCACTCGAGCGTTCTGAGGCGATCGTTCATGCGAAGCTGAAGCGCGGTTTGGGTGGTCTGGCGACCATCGGTTCGACGGCCCCCTTTATCGGACTGTTCGGAACCGTCGTCGGTATCTTAAACGCCTTCCAGCAGATCGCTACGCAGAAGACCTCTGGTATCGGAGCGGTTGCCGGCGGTATTTCGGAAGCTCTCGTAACGACCGCTTTCGGTCTGCTCGTCGCCATCCCGGCTGTTATGACCTTCAACTACTTCACCGGCAAGGTCGAGGCCTTTGACGTGGAGATGGACAACAGCTCCTCTGAGCTGGTGGACTACTTCATCAAGCAGAGCCACCGGTAAACACTGAGATACCCTGCGAGAACGACACAGCTCGAAAGTTTCCCTGGATACTGAATGTATCCAGGGAAACCAAGAGAAAAGGTTGTTCCGCTGGTTTGATCGCTGAAGCAGGAACGCGGCGAATCCGGACGGAGTATAGAAGCTATGGCGATGGCAACGCGAAACGAGGGGAGCAAGGTAAACTCCAACATTAACGTCACCCCGATGGTGGACGTGATGCTGGTGCTGCTGATCATCTTTATGGTGATCACTCCCATGCTGAACAACAAGGTGAACGTCGATCTTCCCAAGACCGATTCGGCCGTGGTGATGGAAGATGCCAACAAGGAAGATGCTGTAACGATCGCAGTGACCCGCGATGGCCATATTTTCCTCGGCGGTGATCAGGTCACCGTCGATGATTTGGGACCGAAGATCTCGGCGAAGCTCGAAAACAAGACTCAAAAAGAGGTCTACATGCGGGCCGACGCACGTGCCAATTACGGCAAGGTGATGGATGCTGTGGATGGCATCCGCTCTGCGGGAGTATCCCAGCTAGGGCTGCTGACTGAAAAGCGTGAAGAGACTGTCAGTACGACAGGAAATTAAAGGTTTGATGCCTGGAATCTCCAGGATGAAGTATCAGGAGAGTTTGTTATGGGAATGTCAGCTGGAAGTTCAGGCGGAGCAGTCTCCGAGATTAACGTCACCCCGCTGATCGACGTGCTGCTGGTGCTACTGATCATCTTCATGGTTATCGTTCCGGTGACCCCGAAGGGACTAGATACGCTCGTGCCGCAGCCTCCGAAGAATAAGACCCAAGATCAGCCGAATGATCGGACGATCGTGGTTCAGGTCCTGTCGAATGGCGCTGGTGCTCCTTCGTACAAGATCAATGAGACATCCTTCAACAAACAGGATATCGAACCGAAGCTCGTCGAGATCTTCTCGGCCCGCCAGGAAAAGGTCATGTTTGTGAAGGGCGATAAGGACCTAGACTTCAGCAAGATTGCCGAAGTGATTGACTATGGCCATCAGGCTGGAGTAGACAATATCGGTCTGATTACTCCGCGAGTCGAAGCAGGACAGTAAATAGTCAGGTCTCGCGCCAGTTTTGTTCGGGCGGTCCGGCTATAAAAGCGGCCGCCCGATTCGTTTGCATTTTCGGTGGAGAAGAGATTTACTTTTTCCTGAGTGCCCCCGTTGAGTTTGCGCTTCAGGTTTGGTACTGAGAATATTCGAAAGAATCGTCGGAATAGGGCATCCGCCTCTAGTCACAGATAGCGGTATACCTTTACAATCAACCGGCAAGCATTAATCTCGTTTGTTTTATCATTTTTACCGTCCACAGACGACACGCGCCCATTTGAAGGAGATATCACGTCCCATGAAATTGACCGCACGGATTCCGGTTACGGCTGCTTTGCTGGCGCTGATGCTTGGTTCTGTAACCGGGTGCAACCGCTTGAAGTCACGCGACCAGCTGGTAAAAGGTGTACAGGCATTCAAAAATGCGCGCTATGAAGAAGCGGTGAATCATTTCCAGAACGCAATCAGCCTGGATCCCACTTCCGCGGATGCAAAACTTTATCTGGCAACTGCCTACTCCTACCAGGTCGTTCCGAACCTGGATACTCCGGAGAATCTTGCCCTTGCGGATAAGGCGCTCAAAGGATTTCAAGAGGTTCTGGCCAACAACCCGAACGACATAACAGCGCTCAAGCAGATCGCCTCCATCAACTTCAACACCAAGAAGTTTGAGCCGGCGAAGGAATACCAGAAGAAGGTCATCGCTCTGGATCCTAAAGATGCTGAAGCTTATTACACCGTTGGTGTCGTGGACTGGATGCAGGCCTATCAGAACGTTCGTACCGTGCTTGCTGGTGAGGGGATGACCGACGATGGCAACGGCAACGTAAAGAAGAGCAAAGCTGCCTGCCAGAAGCTGCAGGATAGCAATACGGCTTTGGTTGCCGAAGGGCTTGAGTATCTCAACAAGGCCGTCGAATTGAATCCGACCTACGACGATGCTATGTCCTACCTGAATCTCTCCTATCGTCAGAAGGCGAACCTTGAGTGTGGCAACGACAGCGCCCGCAAGGATGATTTGGCGAAGGCCGACGACTGGAGCCAGAAGGCCATGGGCGCTCGCAAGGAGAACGAGAAGAAGAAGGAAGAGAAGACGCAGGGTGGCGTTACTCTCCAGTAGTCTTATCGTTTCGAAATGAAAAAGGCCCTTCGCGGGGCCTTTTTCGTTGCCATAGATTCGATTGCTCAATCTCGCTACAATGCCCGCATGAAAAAGGTGCTGATTGCCAATCGTGGTGAAATTGCGCTGCGCGTGATGCGGAGCTGTTGTGAGATGGGATTGGCGACGGTAGCCGTCTACTCCGATGTGGACCGGGCGGCACTCCATGTGACTTATGCCGATGAAGCCTATCGTCTTGGGCCAGCTCCTGCAGCGGAGAGTTATCTGCGCGGCGACCGAATCCTCGAGATTGCTAAGAAGGTCGGGGCGGATGCAATCCACCCTGGTTATGGGTTCCTCTCGGAGAATGCATCGTTTGCGGAGGCCTGTGAGTCAGCGGGGATCACATTCATTGGGCCTCCCGCCAGTGCGATGCGTGCGCTTGGCTCGAAGACCAAAGCGCGTCAGGCGGCGGATGCTGCTCGGATGCCGCGCGTTCCTGGCAGTGTGACTGGTTTAGCCAATGTAGAAGAAGCGTTACAGGTTGCGGCAGAGATTGGTTATCCGGTTATGCTGAAGGCGGCCGCCGGGGGCGGGGGGAAAGGAATGCGCGCAGTCACTTCTGCCGCGGATCTTCCTTCAGCATATGCAACTGCTTCCAGTGAGGCCGAACGTAGCTTCGGTTCGGGCGAGGTCTATCTCGAAAAGTTGATCGAGCGACCTCGCCATATCGAGATCCAGGTAATGGCCGACCAGCACGGTAATTGTCTGTATCTGGGTGAGCGTGAGTGCTCGGTGCAGCGGCGCCATCAGAAGGTCATCGAAGAGGCTCCCTCGGCCGTTGTGGGTGAGGACCTGCGCAGGAGGATGGGCGAAGCGGCGGTTCGACTCGCTCGCACGGCGGGATATGTGAGCGCAGGCACGGTGGAGTTCCTGGTCGATGCCGAGCAGAACTTCTATTTCCTCGAGATGAATACGCGCCTTCAGGTGGAGCATCCGGTCACGGAGATGGTCACCGGGCTCGATCTCGTCCAGATGCAGCTTCGTGTAGCGATGGGTGAACCGCTCGACCTGCGGCAGGAGGACATTCATCTTCGCGGCCATGCGATCGAATGCCGGCTCTATGCAGAGGATCCAGAGAACAACTTTCTTCCCTCGCCGGGGCGGATCACGCGTCTCTTGCAGCCTTCAGGTCCGGGGATTCGCGAAGACTGTGGTGTATATGAAGGATGGAACGTTCCTCTGGATTACGATCCGATGCTCTCGAAGCTGATCAGCTATGGGGCTACGCGCGAGGTTGCGATTAGGCGAATGCTTCGTGCGCTTGATGAGTACGTCGTCGGGGGGATTCGAACGAACATTGCGTTTTTCCAGCGCATCCTGCTTGACGAAGACTTCCGTGCGGCGCGTATCGATACTAGTTACCTAGAACGCCTTTTGGCCTCTGCCCCTGTCTCGGAGGGAGCGGCTGTGCCTGAAGAGGTCGTTGTACTTGCAGCAGCGCTGTTTGCTGCACAACAGCGTGAGGTCTCTGTTCCGACCGCTGGGGCAGCGGAGAGCCGTTGGATTACTGCAGGCCGATGCGAAGGGGTACGTGCATGACTCTTTGGCTTGAGATTGAGGGGCGTCAAAAGCGTATTGATCTTCCTGCACAGCTCCCGAATCAAGGTTCGATCTCGTGCACGCTGGATGGAAAACCTATCAATGCGGATGTTTGTGCGGTTCGTCCAGGAGTGCTCTCGCTGGCGATCGAAGGGAAACAGTATCGATGCGTCCTCGACGGGGATGCTGTAATCGTTGCAGGCCGCCGAATAGAGTTCGCAGTGAACGATCCGCGGTCGTTGCGAAGCCGCCGCAATAGGAATGAAGGAGCTATGGGAGTGCGCTCTGTAAAGGCTCCTATGCCTGGGCGTGTTGTTCGCGTGCTCGTCAAAGAGGGAGACGAGGTTACCGAGCAGCAGGGCATCATCGTAATTGAAGCCATGAAGATGCAGAACGAGCTGAAGTCTCCCAAGGAAGGTCGCGTTGTGAAGGTCGCAGCCTTAGCGGATACGACGGTCAATGCGGGAGAAGTTCTCGTCATCATCGAGTAGGCTAAAGTTCCCCTTGACATTCGACAGGAGGCAAGAGCATTCTTGTCGATCATCAAGGGGAGTCATCATGCCGCCGTCTTCTGATCTTCTGCAAGGCACGCTTGATCTGCTGATTCTTCGATCTCTTGCTCTGGAACCGATGCATGGATGGGGAATTGCGCAACGCATCCAGCAGATTTCGCGAGATGTGCTGCAGATTGGTCAGGGGTCGCTTTATCCAGCGCTGCATCGACTGGAGTACAGGGGTTGGATTCAGGCGGAGTGGGGAGAGTCCGAGAATAATCGTCGCGCTAAGTTCTATTCGCTCACCAAGTCAGGCAAGAAGCAGCTTGAGGCGGAACTGGAAAACTGGGAGCGTCTCTCCTCGGCCATCGCCCTGGTTCTGAAGGGAGCCTGACCATGGAGATGTTCAGCGCATGGAAAGCTTTACTCCGCCGTATCATCCGGCGCAACGAAGAGGTTGAGCTGGATGAAGAGCTTCAATTTCACCTGGAACGGCAGACGCAAGAAAACCTTGCCCAAGGTATGGAGTCGGAAGAGGCGCGTCGGCAAGCTCGAATCGCATTCGGTGCGATGGGACGAGCCAGAGATGAATGTCGCGAGAGCCGCCCTGGCTTTTGGGTCGAAAGATTATTTCAAGACGTGCGGTATGCTCTTCGTGGTTTTCGGAGGAATCCGGTATTTGCGCTGACTATTGTGGCCACGCTGATGCTTGGCATTGGAACGACGACCGCGGTTTTCAGCGTAGTAGACAGAATTCTGTTTCGCAGCCTGCCGTATGAACATGCGGATCAGCTCGTGTCCGTCGGAATGGTGCATTCGCTTGAAACCCAAGGATTTCTGATGGGGAATACTTACTACATCTGGCGCGATAATCAGAAGCCATTTGAGGAGATAACTTCCGAAGCGACGGGGCCGCACGAGTGCGACCTTACAGAAGGCACTCCCGTGCAATTGGACTGCGAGCCTGTGGAAGGGAATTTCCTTTCCACGCTCGGCATAACGCCCGTTCTCGGGCGCAATTTTTTACCGGAGGAAGCTCGTCCAGGCGGTCCCGATGTCGCACTGATTTCGTATCGCTTGTGGCTCACGCATTACAACCTTGATCCGAAGATCCTGAACAAGACGATCCAGATCGATGGCAAACCGGTTCGTGTGATCGGTGTTCTTCCCCAATCGTTTGAGATGCCTCGTCTACAGAACGTGGATGTACTCCGCGCCATTATGATCGACGAGGTTGCCGATCATAGTGCAAATGGCGGGTATGGATCTCCAAGGAGAGTATTTGCTCGCTTGAAGCCTGGAGTCAGTCTGGAACAGGCGTGGTCTGCAATGGAACCACTGTTTCATGACGCAAACAAACAGATCCCCGCAGACATTCGAAAGGATATCCATCTGAGCGTACGTTCGTTGCGTGACATACAGACACAGAATGTACGGTTGATGGCCTGGGTCCTGTTCGGTTCCGTCATCTCGGTATTGCTGATCGCGTGTGCCAATGTGGCGAGTCTATTGATGGCGCGAGGCACGTCGCGGCAAAGAGAACTGGCGGTAAGGGTGGCTTTGGGGGCCAGCAAAGCAAGATTGTTCTGGCAAACGTTGACGGAGACGATGCTATTGTCGATCGCCGGTGCTGTAGCA
This sequence comes from Edaphobacter sp. 4G125, assembly GCF_014274685.1. Classification (NCBI taxonomy): domain Bacteria; kingdom Pseudomonadati; phylum Acidobacteriota; class Terriglobia; order Terriglobales; family Acidobacteriaceae; genus Edaphobacter; species Edaphobacter albus. The sequence continues at coordinate 74,533 of NZ_CP060393.1, read as the reverse complement.
GGTTATCTGTTTGCTAAGGGGTTGTTGCGGTTGTTTCTTGCCCTTGCTCCTGCCAGACTTTCGTTTGTACATAAGGCTCAACTCGATCTCAGGGTGATTGGTTTTACCCTTGCGGTTTCGATGCTTTGTGGAATCTTCTCTGGTCTGATACCGGCATTGCAGCGGCCGAATGCAGAGCTGCTGACCGGGCGCGCGGAGAAGAGAATGACGCATGCCTCTGTGAGGCAATTGTTGGTGGCAGGTCAAATTGCTGCAGGCATGATTTTGCTGACAGTGGCGATGCTGCTGGTGCGAAGTTTCCGAAACCTCGACCATCAACAGATGGGGATTCGCGTGGATAACACCGTTACGGCAAGGGTAACGCTTGGAGTACACAAATATCCGGAACTTGCAGGCCAAGCGCATTTTTCTGAAGCCGTTGAAGATCAACTGAGATACGGTCCGGGTGTGAGTGCTGTTGCTGTGACCGATTCTCTCCCTCCTGCGCCGAATCAAAACGGAGGGCGCCTCAATCAGGTTGTGGTCGCGGGCAAGCCGCCTGTGACAGCAGGAGCAGGTGAAGTGATTACATCCCGATGGGTATCCCCTGGATACTTTCCTACACTGGAGATTCCTATTCTGCAGGGCAGGGGCTTTAGCCAAGATGAGGTGACCTCAAGTGAACGCCCCGTCATTCTGAACCAGATTCTTGCAGAACGTCTCTTTCCAGGGCAGAGCCCTTTGGGAGAGCGAATGCGGTTCGGTAAGCTTGATCCGGATTCCCCTTGGTATACGGTGATTGGAATTGCAGGCAATGTAAGGAACAGCGGTCTAACCGATAAGACTGTTCCCGAATATTATCTTCTCCGGCGTTACGGCTCCGACCATTGGGACACGCATGGCGTCTGGAGCCGGACGGTGATTTTTGTTGTCCGTAGTTCAGCACCGATTGAAACGACAGTGCAGTGGGTTCACTCTCGCATTACTGCGGTGGATCCAACCCTGCCGATCGATATCGCAACAATGAAAGAGCGGGTAAGCAGCCTGGAAGATCAGCCGCGATTCCAGACCGTGCTGGTAAGCCTTTTTGCCATCACAGGATTGGCGATGGCCATTATCGGGCTCTATGGCCTGCTCTCCTTCCTTGTTGCGCAACGCGAACGGGAGATTGGAGTACGGATGGCTCTAGGCGCGACGCGGAGCAATATTCTTCGGTTGGTGATGGGGAGAAGTCTGCGGCTGATTGCAAGTGGAACTCTGGTGGGGTTGGCGCTCTCACTGATGGTCTCGCGAATGTTGTCACATCTGTTGTTCAGCGTTGGTCCGTATGATCCGTTGAGTTACAGCCTGGTGATCCTTCTGTTGATCTTTGTTGGCCTGATGGCGACACTTATCCCAGCCCGGTCAGCGATCAGCGTGGACCCAGCGGTAACACTTCGCAGCGAATAAATCGCTGACTCTGCGCGGGTTTTCGAGCTAAAATCCTCCAGCGATGTTTTCCAGCTGAGATCCTAGTTCCAGGAAGGCGTGTGCAGATGACTGTGGAAACGGTGGCAGGTAGCCAGGATGCAGGGCTGAGTGAAGTCGAACGCGTTGTCGATGTCTTCGTTGCACCCTCAAAGACCTTTACCGACATTCTGCGCAACGCGAGTTGGTGGCTCCCGTTTATCCTGATGCTGTTGATTACAGTGGGCGCAACGTTCGCTGTTGATAAGCAGGTTGGCTTCGTGCGTGTCGCCGAAAACCAGATCCACCAGAGCCCGAAGCAGGAAGACCGGTTCAACAATCTCGCTCCAGAGCAGAAAGCAGCGCAGTTGCTTCGAATGGAGAAGGGATATCGCTATACCAGCTACTACTCGTTTGTCTTTATCCTCATCTTCGTTGCTGCTGCCGCGCTTCTCTATTGGGTGAGTTTTAACTTCGGCCTGGGTGCGCAGACAACCTACGGCCAGATGTTCGCCGTGTGGATGTATGCCTCGCTGCCAAAGCTCATCAGCGGTCTGCTGGCGATTGTGCTGTTAATGGCCGGCGTTAATATCGACAGCTACAACATGCAGAACCCGGTGGGCACAAACCTCGCCTACTACGTGCCCGATGCGGCTCCGTGGCTGCGCAGCCTGCTCAGCTTCTTCGATGTGATCGGTTTGTGGGTACTCGCACTGCTCGTCATCGGAACGGCAATTGTGGCCAAGGTTTCACGCGGAAAAGCCGCTGCGGTCGTCGTGGGATGGTGGTTGTTCGGTCTGATCGTGATGACCGGAATTGCCGCAGCGACAAGTTAGACGAGCAATCGAGCCAGCTCCCGAAAGCCTGATCTATTAGATCGATGAGCAGAAAAGTGACGATTCGTCTTGTGTTATACGAAATTATTCGTATAACGTGACCATCGGAGGGTTTCTTATGAAACGATGTCTCATCCTGTTCAGCTTTTTGTTTTCTGCGAACCTTGTCTATGCGCAGGTGCCAGCGACGAAGACTCCATTTGCAGGCAAATGGCTCGCGACCCTTGATTTCTTTGGCACGCCGCTCTATTTGAAAGTAGATCTCAATCAACAAGAGGAGGGGCTCAAGGGAACCTTTGGCGGCGATCCCCTGGAAGGTAAGGTGAATGGCAGCCAGTATCACTTCCTTGCAAAGGACAGGAATGGAGGCACAGAGGAAGCTACAGGCCGGCTTGAGAACGGGACACTCTATGGCGATGTGGTTGAAACCAGAGGAGACGATTTGGCGCATCCCTTCAAGTACACCTTCACGGCGGTGCTGGCCCCGGCGCGTTCTACGGCTGCGCCGCAACGCCATGAGTTCGCGCCTACAATCTTCTATCGCCAGTTTTCTCCTTTGAACAAGCCTGTCCTCCGCATCAATCCTGGCGATACGATCCATACGACAACGGTCGATGCCGGGGGAGTCGATGGCAACAATGTTCGACGCGTGCTTGGCGGCAATCCGCAGACTGGCCCTTTCTACGTTGAAACGGCGATGCCTGGAGATACGTTGGTGGTCCATATCAATCGCCTTCGTCTGAATCGCGACTGGGCAGGAAGCGACGACGCCCTTGTGGACCGCGCGACCGATAGCAATCTTGCAGTAAAAGTAAAGGGCAACGGCAAAGGAATCCGCTGGCATCTCGATACGGCAGCAGGAACGGCCACTCCAGAGAAACCTTCAGAGCATCTTGCGAAGTACACGATTCCGCTGCGCCCCATGCTGGGTTGTGTCGCCACTGCAGTAGGGCCTGCGCAGGCTCCTCCGCCTACGGGAGACTCCGGCTACTATGGCGGCAATATGGACTTCAACGAGATCACGGAAGGCGCGACGGTCTACCTGCCTGTGTCCAATCCCGGGGCCCTGCTTTACTTTGGCGATGGCCACGCTGCGCAGGGCGATGGCGAGTTGAATGGCAATGCTCTCGAGACCTCGATGGACGTTGAGGTCACGGTCGATGTTATTCCCGGAAAGCGTCCGCCACAGCCTCGGGTGGAGAATGGGTCCACGATCATCGCCACCGGAATCGCAGGGTCGCTCGATGATGCTTTTCGGGCCGCAACATCGAACATGGCTTCATGGCTTGAGGATGATTACAAGCTGACTCCTTCGGAGATCGCACAGGTGCTGGGCACGGCGTCACAGTATAAGGTTGCCGAGGTGGCTGACCGTAACGTGAATCTAGTGTTGAAGCTGGATAAAGAGCGCTTGAAAACCTTAACCCAAGTGCAAAAGTAGAGCTTTTCTTCTGAGTTCTTCATAAGCAGCTACACTGGTTCAGATATGGATTTGAATCAGCTCAACGATCACTTCGGAATTGCGGGCGTCCTCCGCTTCGACCAACACGAAGGACTTACCCGGGCCATCGTTACCGCGCCTGCCGCCAGCGCCACAATCTATCTGCAGGGCGCTCATCTCGCCCACTGGCAGCCTGTCGGCGAACAACCTGTGCTCTACATGAGCCAGAAGAGCGACATGGCCCCTGGGAAGCCCATGCGTGGAGGCGTGCCGATTGCTTTCCCATGGTTCGCGACGGATTCGAAGGCTGATCGTTTCGAAGGCAAGCCGGGTCCTTCACACGGCTTTGCGCGCATACAGGACTGGGCACTGAGCTTTGCCGCGCTTGCAGGCGATGATCTTCACCTGACCTTCACACTCGGTCCAACGGAGTTGAGCCGACAGATGGGCTTCGATCACTTTCGCCTTGCTTTTGAACTGATCCTCGGCCGGACACTGACGATGCGTCTTGCCGTTGCGAATGAAGCTGAAACTCCCCTGGTCTTTGAAGAGGCGCTGCATACTTATTTTGAAGTGGCTGATGTCCGTGAGGTCATGGTCACGGGCCTTGAGCCCACCGGCTACATCGATAAGACAGACAACTTCCGCTTCAAGCCAGCTGCGAACGCTCCGTTTACTCCCACTGGTTTTACGGATCGTGTCTATCCCAACACCACCGCCACCTGCACGATTCATGACAAGGCTGGCAAGCGTTCGATCGCCATTGAAAAGAAGAACTCCAACACGACCGTCGTCTTCAATCCCTGGCGTGAGCTACCCGACCTCGGGCCCGATGAGTGGGAGAAGCTGATCTGTGTGGAGACCGTCAATGCTGCTCCCAACACCGTCACACTTGCGCCGCGTTCCACGCATGTGATGGAGGCGCACGTTACTGTCGCCAAAACGAAGTAGGCTCTCAGCGCAGAAGAGGATCAATTGGCTGCGCGGTGAAGAAGATTCCACCGTCGTTGCCGCGTTCCCAAAGCACGCCTAGTTGTTTGCCTTTTAGCGCGACGATGTCGGAGTATGCCGCTGGGCCTTCCTCGATGACGGTGCGCTTTGGCCACGTTTTCCCGTTGTCGAAGCTAGCGCTGATCGTCAGGTTGATGCGTTGGGTTTGATCACTCGCATTGCTGAAGAGGAGTACCTGTCGTTTGCCGTAGCGATAACTGAGCATGCTGCCTTCGCAGGCGGGATCGATCAGTTCCTTTGCGACAAAGGTTGATGCCCAATGTGCACCGCCATCGTTTGAGATGGCGAGAATGCGCGTGCTAGTCTCTTTACTCTGGTCGCGACTGTTCATGACAACAACGCCGTCAGCGGCTTCTGCGGCGGTGCTTTCGTTGCTTCCCGGCCATTGGATGGAATCGCTAAGGTGCCAGGTTTGGCCGTGGTCGTCGCTATAGAACGCGTGTGCGTCATAGGAGTGGTCATGCGGTTGCGGATTCCCTTCGGAGTGATTTGCGGCAATCAGGATGCGTCCGGCGTGTTGCCCGTGCATCAACTGGAGTCCATGGCCAGGGCCCGTCGCATAGCCACGCCACGAAGGGAGTTTCACGTTGGCTGTAATCTCCACAGGAGTGCCCCATGTAAGGCCCTCATCGGTACTTGTTCTATACCAGATACGCCGCGCGCCCTCTCCTTTGAGGATGGAAGCTTCTGAAGCGTTCCCAGTGCAGTAGACGAGGAAGATGCGGCCGCGGGGATAGCGCCGATCTCTGGTGTCCACGACGGGTACCAGATTGCCCGCCTGTAACTCGCCATTTGTCGCTACGGTCGTCAAAGGGCTCCAGGATTTTCCCTCGTCGCGGCTGCTGCGCATCACGATACGAACTTCGCCGAAGTCTCCGCAGTTATGCCGACGTGCTTCTGCGAAGGCGAGCAGGGTTCCTTTTGGCGTTCTTACAATCGCTGGAATGCGAAAACATGCATAGCTATCGGTCCCATTTGCAAACAACGCCGCAGCAGAGGTATCCGCAATGGCGTGATGTGGAGAAAGCAGCAGGCCAACACATAGAAGGAATGCGATCCTGCACATGCCGCGCTGTATCTTCACGAAAAACTGTTGTTTTGCTGCCTGAGATATCATGTGGTTTGATTCGATACGTCAAGACTTGTTCTCGACGCACGCATCGAGTGTAGTTCATTTTTTTCGAATGCCATGCTGATCCTCGCCTCATCTTCGCCGCGTCGCCGCCAGCTTCTTCAACTCGCAGGGCTCGATTTCACTGTCGAATCTTCCGACGTCGATGAGAGCGCCCAGCCTGGTGAGGCTCCGGCGACCTACGTCCAGCGACTCGCGCTCGAAAAGGCTCAGGCCGTATGGGAGCACCATAAAGCAGAACAGTCGCAGGATCTCGTCGTCTTAGGGGCCGATACTACCGTCGTCTGCGATGGCGAGATTCTCGGTAAGCCTATCGATCCTGCTGATGCGCGCCGTATGTTGCGTATGCTGGCCGGACGTACGCACCAGGTTCTTACAGGGATCGCTGCCGTTTCGCTGCGAGGGCTCTTCAGCGAGGTTGAAATTACGCAGGTCTACTTCGATCTGATTCACGAGGATGAACTGAATCAGTACATTGCGAGCGGCGAACCGATGGATAAAGCTGGAGCTTACGGAATCCAAGGATATGCTGCTCGATGGATTCCGCGCATCGAAGGCTGCTTCTTCAACGTGATGGGACTCCCCATTGCGTGCACGATGGCCTTACTGGCTCGGGCTCGCGAAGGACATAGTGAGACGCAGCCGCCACCTTCTCGTCTTGCCGTGCGCTAGGCTTGCTGTGAGCTACCGAAGCTCACCCACCCGGCTCGATACGGGTTGGTTTACCTCGGTCTTTTCCTCGCGAAGCCGCTTGAAGGCGTTATAGACAAACGATCCCAGGAACCACCCATCCATGTACTTGTATGGCGTCTCGCCGGTCGTATAGTGCCCACACGGCAGAACCTTCGAGACATAGTCGATTCCCAGCCGATCGAAGTTCTTCAGCACATCGAGCGAAAATTCGCGGATGAACGTCAGGTCGTATGTCGCGTGAATCACCAGGACCTGCTTGCGATGTGCGGCGAATCGATCCATGTACGACATGGGGCTGATCGAAGTGAACACCTTCCGCACATCGGCCTGCGTCAGTTCTTCCTGCTCAAACGCTGCGCGGATGTGGCGCGTGCTCTGTCCCGTCCACACCACATCGCCAAACCATGTTGAGGCGTGGTTGAAGGCGCACACCTGCAGGCGCGGATCGAACGCCGCGGCAATGAAGGCGTAGCAGCTTCCTAAACTTGTTCCCAACACGCCAAACTGCTCATAACCCTGTTGCTGCAGCCAGTCGATGCAGCAACGAATGTCGATTACGGCCTGTCTGCACGCAGCGATAGTGCGGCCGATGTTGGAGCTTACTGCGTAGTCCGAGCGCTCCAGCTCCGCAGGCCGGCGAATATCGTGATACGGCTTCGAGAGCCGTAGCGCCGAAATGCCGAAGCGGTTGAACAATGTGCAGAGCGCATTGTGGCTGAAGGCATCGGCGTTCCACTGTGGCATGACAATAATCGCCTGTTTTGGCCTGCCAGGTTGTTTATGGGCAGGAGCCGGATACCACCGCGCGTTCACGATATCGTTCTCTGGATAGCGCGTCCGTAGCGGTGAGGTGAAGCGCAGAAACTCTGCCCGTACACCCTCGCCCGTCTCCTCCTGACGGATGTACTCAGCTTCCTGCTCCAGGGTCTCCGGTCGTACATTCGTAGGAAAGAGCTGCGGGTAGCGAAGCTCCAGCCTGTAGTCTGTCGGCGTCTCGTATCCGAAGAACTCTTCGCATCGCCCAACGATGGCTTCATTAAGCCGGACCATGCGTTCAAATTCTGAGTCCGCCTCACTTAATCCTGCGCTGGCAACAAACTCTTCGAGCCAGTCCTCTCCCCACTCCAGGGGCCGCACAATGCGGTTCGTATCGCGAGTGGTCAGCGCCGTCTCCCAGGCGTACATCCACTTCGCATAAAACTTTCCAAGCATTAATTAAGTTTACCAAGTTGGGCAGAAACGGCCGCGAATTCCCAAGGATTGCACGGGTAACCCTCTATTCGTTTCCAATCGATGTGATCGGTGGATCCGCGCTAAGTCATGATCCTTACGCTCATAAATTACACGATGCAGGCTCTCACACCTCCGCCAACACCATGCAGATTCTTCCCACCACGTAATCCGCCGGACTCTCTCCCTCTTTCAGTCCTATCAGCTGCACCGGAAACTCTCGCAGGAAGGGTCGCAGGATCAGGTGTCGCTCATCGAAGTCCACATACCGCAACATCAGCATTGAGCCCGACCGGATTGCGTAGAGGTTCGGCTGGTTCGCGCGATACGGCGCCAGGGAGTTCCAGTGCCGATCTACAATTGCCAAGGCCCCTAAGGCCAGGACCGGCGCCATCGCGGCAGCCTGTTGTGCGTCCACGCGCACTGCAACGAAGCGTTCCCACTGTCCTCGTCGTGGAGCGGGCTTGGCTCTGTTCTCCCTCAGCCGCGCCGCCAAAATGGGCACCGTTTCGATCACCTCCGAGGCCGCAATCTGCATATCGTCCATTGCCGCTGATGACGAGACGATCGGCACCTCCATCTGCTCCTCGCGTTGCTCTTCAATTCCGGGCATTGAAGTTCCAGCCAGCTCCAGCGGAAGGACCTGCTCCACCGTCAGCCGCTGCGCTTCCATTACGCGGTCCAGACCCTCCAGCGAAAGCGCTCTCTTCTTGTTAAGAAAATTGGATATATGGGCCTGTTGAAACCCGGCCTGCTGCGCCAGGCGGCTGCCTGTGAGTGTGCCACGCTCGATGCGTCGTAACAGCTCCTGCCGGACGAGCTCGTGAAGGTCCTGGAAATTCATGTTCAGATCACTTTCCTGGAATTAAATATCATTTCGCAAGACGAAGATTAGGCGAAAATTTAGCTTTGTGCAACCAGTATCTCTTCTAATCCTAGAGGAAATATGGATTTATCTTTCTTGCTTCTCTGAGGAAAGATTCCAGTTGACTTTAACTTTGTCGAAAGCTATAACCTTGAAACTTTCCTTCTTCGCCGGAAAGCCGAAAGGCGCCCTTGCAACGGAGAAATCTTCTCCGGGGAACGCGTAACCGTGCCTTTTTGGCTCGCCAGGGGAAGAGGAAACAGGTCAAGAATCCCAAGGTCGGTTGTTGCTGTATGAAGAAACCAAACCAATTGAGGCCAGGCGCCTGGTGAAGAGTTCCTCTTCCCATTAGACGCCGTCACTCCATAGCATCCTGGGCGAGCCCTTTCGACCACTGAAACCACAAGGCCCGCCAGGGGAGACGTACGCTTTGAAAGGGACTTACATGAAGTACTTGCGTTTGGATCTGAAAGTATGTGAAGGCTGCGGAGCCCTGTGGCTCCGGAGCGCCTCAACGAAGGGAATCTACTGCCGGCACTGCGCCTCTCGCCTGGCCGAATTCCCAGCTCCCAGGGAAAGAAATCGTCGCGGATCGAAACCAGGTGTACGACGAGCTTCGCGTTGCAAAATCCAACCTGCCGCAGGAGGTGCACGATGAGCGCAGCCGTTGTTGTTCTGCCACGCATCGAAGCCGCAGCGGTTCAACGAAAGAAAACACCCGCACCCGCCAAAAAGAAGCCTGCTCCCAAAACTCTGCCTCAGGTGGCTTTCTATCGGAAGTACACCGAGGGCCTGCTGCGCCGTTACATGAAGCTCTCCATGGAGGCGGGACGCGCTCCTTCTCTCCTGGGGCGGGAGATGTTTCGCGGCAAAGTCACGCAGTATCGCGTGCAGTGCTTCGACGATGTGGTCATCTTTGTTCACGACGTCAGCCGATGTCTTCAGCAGCTCGACCTGGAACAGAACGCCCTTATCACCCGCATTGCCTTGCAGGAGTACACGCAGGGCGAAGCCGCCGAGATGTTTCATCTGCCGGTCTGGACCCTGGTGCGTCGTTACGAGCGCACACTTGATCTGCTGACGACGCTCTTCCTCGAACGCAAACTGCTGGAACCCTTCGTGGCTTGTCAAGAGGTGGAAATCCGCCCATAGGCCCTAAACCCTTGTTGTGATTGAAGTTTTTTCTGCCCTCCAAGTTGCGGATTTACTCTGTGCAACTTGATATTCTGGAAAGGTAATCAAGACTGAAGACGGGAGAGGCCAACGGGCTTCTCCCGTTTTGCTTTAAGGAACGAATCCTTACCAACAGGAAGGGAGAAGAGAACCCATGCATCCAACACTTCGCCATCGCCGTGCAGCCAGTGCGCAGCGCAGTACAGCGATGGAGCTTCACGCGATGGCCGTCGAGTTTCCAGTCGTGCACGGCCATCCCAACCGGCTGCCCTTTGAAGGAGTCCTCACGCTGCTCGATGTTGCCAGCGATAAGGCTCCCAATGGAGCGCGAGGTCACCGGGTCATTCTGACACGCGGCGCGGCGGAGAAGGCGCTTCCCAGTCTGCTCGGCATGGCAGTCGATTACAAGGCCGGATGGGACGGCCACAATGCTCGCCAGAAGTGCGGCATCATCACTTCCGCTGAGATCGAAGGCAATCGCCTCACGGTCTCCGGCTATCTCTTTGCGCGCGACTTTCCTGAGTTGGAAGAGAAACTTCATGCCTCCGACTCCATGGGGATGAGCTACGAGCTCGCTGACGCGCATGTTGCCGACATGCACTCCTCCGTCTGGACTGTGACTCGCGCCACCTTCACCGGAGCCGCGATTTTGCTGCGCGAGAAGGCTGCTTACCGCAACACCAGCTTTCGTGTGAGGCGTCCCGTGGCCCGAAGAAAATTAGCGACGGCTTAGAAGAGCGTCATTTCGACCGAAGAGAACGCCATTAGGCGGCAGCGAAGTGGAGAAATCCTCGCATTTAGTTATGACAAACACCAAAGGAGAACTCATGAGCTTTATCGGTGTACTCGAAGCCATCGGCAAGGGCTTCGCCAAGGGATTGAAGTGGGCGCTGGCCTACGCAGTGCCGGTCGAAAAACTGGTCATGCTGCTGTTTCCCTCAGCAGCGCCTATCGCCGTTGAAATTCTCGACGCGACCACGCTGATCCAGAACGCTGTTCTGTTGATCGAGCAGAAGTACGCTGCCAGCGGAGCGCAAAGTGGAACCGGCCCTCAGAAGCTGGCTGAGGTGCTGCTTCTCACCGAACGGACCGTGGCCACGCTTCTCGCAAAAGCCGGTATCATTGCCGATTCAAATTACATCGCCAGTATCGTTTCTGCTGTCGTCGCCATTTTGAACGTGCAGCAGATGCAGGCATCCGCCATCAAGGCGTAGATCAGGATTATCAGTGGGTGGACACAATCAAATCAAGTGAGGAACCAATGGAGATGGAGAAATTGGAACAGAGTGTTGAGCTTGAATCGACTGTAGCTCGTTTGTCAGCCGCTGCGGTGTTGCTGGAGCAGGCAATGGAGCGCCTGGCCGAACGTCAGAATGCAGCTGAGACGACCATTGGGCGCATCTCTGCCACGGTCGAGGCCGCTCTCGAAGAGCGTCTGGCTGCCGCTGAGGCAAGGATTGCCGAGCTGGAAGCCGCAGCAACAGAAAAAGCTCCAGAACAAGTTATAAATCGCAGGAAGACGATCCCTGCCGAGATGGCCACACTACTCACCAAGCAGGGAGTCGCCGTAAGCTCGCTCGATGCCGGCGCGCTCGATACCGCGCTCGGTAGCCTCAGCCTGGAGCAGCGTATCGCCGTGAAGGCGCGGTTGCTTCGAGCTGGACTGCTCAGCTAACGACAGAAGTCTTCCATCATTCTGAACCGCACCACATTACCCAAAGGCGTTGGCCACGAGCCACGCCTTTCGTTTTTGAAAAGGAGAATCATGAACGCGAAGTTTACTGAGATCTATGCCGCCGCCGACTTCCTCGGGCCAGGAGCGATTGAGGTTCCTGCCTACCAGTCCGAGATCACCGATCTGGTGCAGCGTCGCGGCATCTTCGGCCGTCGCATCAAGCAGGTTCCAGCAACGGGTCATCCCTCGCGCTTCTTCGAGGAGACGGCGATCCCGGCCCCGACCGCTGCCTCCGGCTTCGTCGATCCGCGCAACATTGTCGCACCGCTTGTTACGCCAACCCGCGTCGAGCGCAGCGTTCCTCTCAAGGCACTGGTCTCGCAGATCAATTACAACCTCTTCGATCTTGAGCTAGGTCAGCAGCAGTCGCAGTTTGCTTATCTGCAGGCCAAGGACCTTGCCGACACGGTTGACGGCGTTCTGCGCACGCACGACATTGCACTGTGGAACGGTACCGACAATAGCCTCAGCACGCCAACCACGCCGCAATACTTCGGCGCCACTGCGCAGATCTCCGCTGGCGGCAACAGCATCACCGTTGCGGCCTCCGATAGCATCGTCGATAAATTGAAATCCACAGTTGCGAAGATGCTTTCGAACACGTCGTATGGTGTTCGTCCTACGGCAATCTATGCCAATCCTGTGTTGCTCGATCTGATCGATCGCGAGATGAAGCAGGAGTTCAACGTTGTTCTCTCCACTAAGGAGATCGCTGCAGGGCTCAGCGTCAAGACGCTTTCGACCCAGGCTGGCGATTTGCCTCTGATTCCAGAGTGGACACTCGGCTACAGCGGAACACCAGGTTCAGGCACAGCGGTGTTGCCCGCATACATCGTCACCGAAGACCTCATCGAGTACCACTGGCTGGGCGATCCGAACCCACGCGTCTTCCAGCTCGGGGTTCCCGGCTCACTGGCCTCGCAGTATGTCGTGGTCAAGTTCGGTGGACTTGTCGTCAAGGGCGCCAGCTACGCTCACTGCGAAGTTCTCGTCGACCGCTAAATCGAGGCAGTCGTTCGATGGTTTTGAGGGCAGACAGGAGCCGGAGCATTTGTCCGGTTCCTGTCTCTTTTTCTAAGGAGGTGTTGTGGGGTACTTGTCGCCAACAGAGTACGTGCAGTACGGGCTGAGCGCCGAAACACCAGACGACCTGGTTACCGCGGCTTCGGCGCTGATGGAAGCTCATTGCCGTCGGCCCAGCCTGCTGATTACACAATATGTCGAGAGGATGCGCCTCGCGCCTGGAGCGCAGAGTGTGCGTCTCAGTTATCGTCCGCTCGCCGCAGCGGATGGAGCAAGCTCTCCTCTGACTCAGGTGCGCGTGCGTTATACGCGGCCACGGCGTGGAGAGATGCCCGATCTTTTTCGTGAACAGGTGGCCTATGCCTTCGCGGTGCCGGGAAGCTGGAGCATGCTCGATCCCGCGAGTGTCGATATCGATTTGGCCGCAGCCGAACTTACCTTTCCGTCGAACTTCTTCGGCCTTAACTACAACGAAGTCGAGGTGACTTATACCTCCGGGTTCGATGTCATTCCACCGGCGATCAAGGTGGCCTGTGCGCAGATTGTTAAGAATGCTCAGGCAACACCTGCGGTCAACGTGAAGAGCAGCCGCATCGACACCATGCAGATGGAGTACTTTAGCGGCTCGCTCCTCGATGATCAGGTGCAGCAGCTTCTGCGTCCTTACGTTGCGGAAAGGATGGGGTGATTGCGATGACCACTCCCTTGCATGTAGTTGCGCTGCGCCGCATGACCGATGCGATGTTTTATGGCTCCGGCGCGCGTTCTGTTCTGTTACGCATTCCTGCGCCAGCGAACGCTGTCGATCCCGGAGAGCAGCTTGGCTTTGCTGCACCACAGTTTCAGGATGTTGAGCTGACTCCTGTCGTCTTCCGCTCATCGACTGCAACGATGGTCGGGGACAAAGCAAAGCGCCGCGAGCTACTGGTCTCCGCAACAGCGGTGGAAGCACTTGCCGGTTTGTTGAGCTATGGCTCAGCGAATACATTTTTCGCCTCTGCCGCGGGCGTTGTGGTCGACGATCTTCTGCTTGCGATCACCAACGTTAGCGAGCTTGAGGCTGGCGGTCTGATCTATGCCTACAAGCTCGTTCTGCGCGAACCGCCGAAGAACACGGTGTAGTTCTCTGCCCAACTCTCCATAGAAAGGATTCCATCTTATGCAACGTGCGAAGGACACGTTTTATATCGCGCTGCGCGATCGCATCGCTGCGCTGAATCCAGCGCGCACGGTGCTGGTGCGTGGTGTTACGCGGCCCGGTGTCCTGGTCGAAGAGAACGAGCTCGTCACAGCGGTTCCACTGACCGATATCTTCCGCTTGCGCTGGAATGAGACTTCCATGAACACACAGCAGACGATGCCGCTGGTCTCCATGCGCTGCGAGATCCGTTACGCTACCGCAGGAAACGCGGACAACGGAAGCATGGATCGAGGCAGGTTGATGGCAGCGATGGATGCCGAGCTTGCGGCGGCTCTTAACAAGAGCCCACAGAACACCATCAAGACCGACTACACCGCGACTCCGCCCGCTCCTATGCGGACGAACATATTTTGGAACGACGTCAACTTTGGCGCGATTACGGTCAACGGCGAACAGCTGGAACAGATAGCGACTATCGAAGTCTTCAGCTATCAGGAAGCGGGGCTGCAATGAGTACGCTTACACATTCGATTGCCCCTGTAGCGCGACGCATCCGCGCTTACTTCGCTCCAGTCAACAGAGCCACTGGAACGCCAACGCTCTTTGATGCTGCGCAGAATGGACGGTTTGCGCTCGATGTTCCTCCGGCGCCTTGGATCGATCTGGGATGGTGCGAGAACTTTCGCCGCAGCAACAACGGCGCAAAGAACGGCATCGTTGCCCTGCGTACCGGCGCACCTTCGTTCACTGCGACGCAGGTACGCACCGAATTCGAGGCAGCTGTCCAGATTGAATTCACGTGCTGGGGCAAGTTGCAGATGGCGCTCACCTGTGGGTCACAGCAGATGAACCTGCTGGCCAGCAATGGAAGCGCGCCTGTGGCTGTTCCTGTCCAGCCTGGATCGACGGCGTCGTCGCTTTTGATTGGTGCTGCCGCACCCCAGTTCTCTGTGGGAGATCTCGTTGTTGTCGATCTGGACTACACCGGGCAGACCGGCTATCTCGGTAGCGGCATCAGCGGAGCTTATCTCCTTAACTCTGCCGAGGTGAATGGCGATGTGAACTACATCCGGCGAATCTCGCTGAACGTGGGTCGCATCGCATCGATCCAGAACGGAACACTCGCGCTGGAGTCGTCTTTGTTGGCAGGAGATCCCGTTGCTGGCATGCAGGTCTCGCGGCTGGCGGGGTTTGTCGATCGCGAAGGCAGCAGCTTCTTCCAGGAGTGGTCTGCGCTCTTTGTCCATGAGGGCGAACAAGGCGACCGTGTGATCTATCACTATCCGCGCCTGCAAACCATGCAGAGTGCTGCCGAAACGATGGAGACGATCGCCGCTCCACTCGAGCGGATCAAGCTCGCCGGGGCGTTTCGCGCGCTTCCTGTTATCGATTCGAGCGATGGCGAACGCGCTTTGTGCTTCCGCAGCTATCTGCCTGCTTGAAAACGAATTGAATTCGATTCTGCCAACAAAGAAAGAGAACGACGATGAATTTACGAAGACGAGGAAGGATATTGGTTTCCATCCTGCTGGCTGTGCCTGCGATCCTTGTGCTGGTGGGCGCGAATGTTACCGCAGTGGCTCAGGTTGTAACCACGCAAGTTACAGATACAATCTATCGTGCCGATGGGACTCCCGCGAAGGGCACAGTTCTGATCAGTTGGCCTACCTTCACCACGGCCAATGGCCAACCGGTGACCAGCGGCAGTACGTCAGTGACGTTGACTTCGGCCGGTGTACTGAACACCCAACTCGCTCCCAATGCAGGTGCCAATCCTGTAGGGACGTACTACACCGTCATTTATCATCTTGACGACGGAAAGGCTGATCGCGAGTACTGGGTGGTTCCGGTCAGCCCGGCTCCAGTACACATCAGCGCAGTACGGAATGCTGTTCTGCCTACCGCTGTGGCGATGCAGACAGTCAGCAAGAGCTATGTCGATACTGCAATCGCCAACGCTGTCGCAGGTCAGCCACTGGATTCAACACCCTATATCCAGAAGACCGGCGATGCCATGACCGGCGCCTTGACGCTCGCCGGAGATCCTTCAACTCCTTCGCAGGCCTCCACCAAGAACTATGTGGACGTCAACGTCGCATCGGTGGCAAGCGGTCTTTCGCAAAAGCTCAGTGTTTTTCCTCCGGGAAACCAGACCATTGCGCAGCCTGCGGGAACACAGGTGTCAGTGAACCGGCTGAATGGCGTGCAATACGCCAGCCAGTATCAGGATGGTCGTGGAGCGAACGGAATCGCGAATGCGTTGGCCAGCCCGGACTGCGCCAGTGGCTGTGAGTTGAAGGCAGAGCAGAACTATTCCTCTCCGGAGCTCTACTATCCTTCGCGGTGGAACGACGGAACTCACATCGAGGACATGCGCGGAGGGCAGCGACGCGACAGCTATCTGAACCCCGAGAGCGTCATGGTTCCAGGCCTCGAGGCTGGACAGGTCATCAATGTTACAGCTACTCGTCCTACTGCCATGATCCATCAGACGACACGAACGCAGACTCCAGGTTCAGTTGGACTCGAGATCGATCACCAGGCCATTGCGGGCGGCTCCAATCATTTCCCAGAGAACATCGATGCTACGGTGCCCTACTTCAAGATGGGCTACAGTGCCTTGATGGTCAATGGACGCTACAACACTCAGGGCCAGCATGTGCTTGCACCACTGGATGTCAGTTGCTTCGGCGTGGGCGACTGTCTGGCCGGAGCACAATTCATCCGTTCCTTTGGTGGCTTCCGCGATAATGCCGATGAAGGAGCACATCCAATGGATTTGCAGATCCGTGAGGATCCGCGGGTCTTCACGGGAAGTTGTATCTCCGGCTGTACACCAGGCTCAACCTCTGTCGCGATTGCTCCACTGACGAATGGAGGAACCCAGGGAGACGGCCGTTATCTCATCAACACAAATCCGGCGAACGTTCTCAATGCAGGCTTGCTTATCGGAACAGGAACAAGTGGAGCGAATGCCTCGGCGTCCTTCAGTGGAACCAGCTTTCCGGTTAGCATCTTCCTTCAGCTTGCGCAGGCCGCCCCATCACAGGCCCACGATATTGCTCCGGGAACCGTGACCCTGGCCATCAATACGACGGGCCTGCCCGCAGGATTTTCTGCCAGCACCTCGTCAGCGCCCACGCAAACAGGAGTGGCCTGCGTGGCTGATCCCTCAGCGCCAAACTTTGGTTTTGAAGACTATGAGATGGCGAACTACAGTGTCGTCGATGCGACGCACCTGCAGTTCACCTTCAAACGCGCGCATGCGGCGCAGGCAACGGTTGCGATTGGAGGCCTGTGCGGCTACGGTCTGGAACAGACCGTCGATACAGCGAATGGAATCCGCCAGGTCTTTCCTGTAATCGGTTCGTATTCTTCCACCGGGCTTTACTATGCCGGAGGCTCAACTCCCATCGTGGGAGCCAACAGCAGTACTTCAGCCTTCGCGAATATTGCGCTACCGATTACGTCTGCCGTGCGCAGCGGAAATACAGTAACGCTTACGACGGCAGGCAATCTTCCTGCGGACCTCAATGGGTTGACACTTGTCATCTCTGGAATTGCAGACTCCAGCTTCAACGGCAGCTATGTTGTGACGACAACGGCGTCCAATAAGCTGACGTATACGCAGAATGGGGCGGATGGCACAAGCTCCGGTGGAACGGTTGCTCTGCTCACGGGTGGCTATGCGCTGTATCCCATGGCTGAAGTGTTAAGCGTCATGAATCCTTCGACCAAACTTGTCGATGGGCAGATGACACTTGCGCCGAACAACGTGAGCTGGGCTGCGAACGATCCAGTGGAGCAGCCACATTATTACCAGCAGAAGGTGGGCGGAGACGTTGAATATATCGGTCAGACGACTCCACGTCCTTCGTCCTACCAGATGACCGGCATACAGTACGAAGGGAACAACGGGCCAGGTCTTCAGGGATGGTTCATCAACAATGCAGTGCCGGCATCGAACTACTTCGGCAACGGAGGCACTCATACGGCTCCCGACGCAGCCTTGGTAACCAAAGGCGTCTGGCAGCGCTCGATGATTCTCGATGCGGGTGAGCGGGCCGTCTTCGCCATCCGATGTAATTCGCACGGATGCGGGCGCTGGAACTCCGGCTACAACCTCTTCGAGATGAACTCATCGGTTGGAACGGATACGATCAGCTTCGCTCCGAACACGAGCTCGCTCAACTTTAGTTTGCGCGGGACAGGGTACAGCTTCACGCCACAGGGATTTGCCGCCGGGACCATCACCGCTACAACCGTGAACGCTACAACATTAAACGGTTCGATCGCTGCCTCGCAGATCCCTGTCTTCAATGCGTCGGGAGCGAGCCATGCGCAGGGGGCCGTTCCCGATCCCGGCGCAACCGCAGGCACGACGCGCTTCCTTCGCGAAGATGGAACCTGGGCCGTTCCGCCAGGAAACGGCACAGGAGGTACGTTGCTTGCAGGCGCCACGGCGGATTACAACTTCCTGCAAGGCGCAGGCACAACCGTTGCCGACAGCACCACGAATGGAAACAACGCCACACTGTTGACTGGTGCCGCCACGCCCACGTGGACCTCGACAGGACTCTCCTTCGCAACGGCACAGGGAGTCGTGCTTCCTTCCGCACTCAACGCGACCAGGACGTTTTTTCTGGCCGTCTATATCAATCCGTTGACCGCAGGGAATCAGCCCGGCAATAGCTATCCGGTGTTGATCTCCAGTTCGATGGGAGGTAACGGATTCAACTTCATGTACCAGTCCGCGACTCCCGATGGCAATAATCTGATTCCGCAGACTTATGCTCCGCGGGTGTACACCAACGGCTATCCGGTGACCAGCGCGGCAAACTTCATCAGTGGTTTCCACGTGCTGGCTGTGACCCTCGGCTCAGGCAGCGGATCGCTGGACCGTCTTTACATCGATGGCGTTGAGGTGGCCTCATACATCAAGGAAGGAACCTCTGCCGGAGCGCAGACGACGGGCAATCTGTATCTCGGCTCAAGCGGAGTCAGTCCATGGACGACCTCTGGCTTGAACGGTGTCTTCTATCGCCTGCGCACGTATCCTACGCAACTGGCGGCGGTTGATGTGCAGACGATCAGCGCGGCGATTCGCAATGAGGTCGCCAACCGTGGAGTGGTGGTAACGCCGCAATCCATCGTTTCGGCGACTCCGCAACTCCATGCAATCGGGGACTCGATCACCTTCGGCACAGGCGCTTCAACGCCGTGGCCGTCACTGCTCTCGCTGAGCAATCAGCCAGCGTATACCACGAAGAACTGGGGCATCTATGGTGTTCTACTTCAGGCGCTCAACGGATCGGAGGCAAACCGCGTGGGACAACGCTGCCTGGCCAGCAGCGGACCTTCGGTAGCAGTAGTCTTCGCAGGAACCAACGACCTAAGCTTCGGCTTCGACGCGCCGACGACCTTTGCGGCGTTGGCCGGGGAAATTCAAACGCTGAAACAAGCCGGCTGCAAGGTCTTTGTGGGGACGATGCTTTCACGTACTGGAGTCGATGGCCGCAGCGTGCTGCTCGACAGCGACAAGAACGCCTATAACGCGCTGGTCCTGGGTAAGGCACGTCAGGCCGGGGCGGATGGCATCGTCGACTTTGCTGCGAATCCTCAACTCGGGGCAGACGGTGCTTATGCAAACACCTCGGTATTCAATGCCGATGGAGTGCATCCCAACCAGGCAGGTCAGCAGCTATTGGCGAACGCCGTCAGCAACGTGCTGAACTACACCTTTGGTTACAACGAGACGAATCCACATGTTGTTGCCGCACTGCCTTACAGCATGACGGCAGCCGACGGCGCGGTATCGCTCTCCGGATTGGCAAATGCAGGTGTGATGACGCTGCCGGACTGCACAGGACAGAGCGGCGCGATCTATCGCATCAATAATCCTCAATCGACCTACACGGTAACGGTGGCTCCTCTGAACTCCAGTCAGTTGATCAACGGGCTGGAGTTCGCGAGCGTCGTTACTGTTCCGGCAAATAGCACGCTAACGCTGCGGGATGTACCTAACCCTAAGAACGTGAGCGGCTGCCACTGGGAGATGTAATTGCTCTGAATGGAGAATATTTTGTTCTCCATTCAGAGTCTTGAACGCGATCGTATCGGTGTGGCCGGTGGTGCCGCAGATTAATTTGCGGCGCACCGGCCAT
Source organism: Edaphobacter sp. 4G125 (assembly GCF_014274685.1). Lineage (NCBI taxonomy): Bacteria > Pseudomonadati > Acidobacteriota > Terriglobia > Terriglobales > Acidobacteriaceae > Edaphobacter > Edaphobacter albus. Next base: position 54,664 of record NZ_CP060393.1, on the reverse strand, counting down.
CGTTTTGGGGTGGACAGGGAGAACAAAGAAGAAATGGTGGGAAGAGATGATCTGGGATGTAGCAGGAGTCTTGAAGCTGGGCGAGGAGATCCAGTCCAGCCCGGAGAGGATGATTACCGCGATTGAAGCACATATGAAGGTGCGCAACCGCAATGGCAAGGTAATTCCGCTGAAGGCCAACACGGTGCAACGCACATTCGAGCAGAAGAAAGAACGACGAAACATTGTGCTGAAGGCGCGGCAGATGGGCATCACCACCTGGGTGGCAGCGCGAATGTTTATGAAGACGATCACAACAAGCGGCACGCTGACTGTGCAGGTGGCGCAGACCCGCGAAGCTGCCGAGGGAATCTTCCGTATGGTGCAGCGTTTCTGGGAGCATCTGCCCAAGGATGCACGCGAAGGTCCGCTGCGCCGTAGTCGTGCCAATGTCGGGCAGATGTGCTTTCCCGAACTCGACAGCGAGTTTCGTATTCTGAGCGCGGACGCGACCGGAGCAGGCCGTGGACTCTCGATCCAGAACCTGCACCTGAGCGAGGTAAGCCGCTGGCCCGGCGATGCGCAGGAGACTCTGGCCGGGCTGCGCGCTGCGCTCTCCCCGAGTGGTGAGATGGTGATCGAGTCCACTCCAAATGGTGCCTATGGCTGCTTCTACAACGAGTGGAATCGCGCCGAGGCCAACGGGACCAGGCGTCACTTCTTTCCCTGGTGGATGGAGGAGGTCTATGTATCCGATCCGGTTACAGACTTCACCGATGAGGAGAAGGTGCTAGTGCTGGCGCATGGATTGAAGGACGAACAAATCGGCTTCCGTCGCGCGCTCGAGGCCAGCTATCAGGGGCTGCGTTCGCAGGAATTCGCGGAAGATGCTGTAAGTTGCTTTCGTGCAACAGGTGATTGCTATTTCGAAGTAGGGCCGATTGAGAAGCGGATTGAGCTGGCTCCGAAGCCACTGGAAATACGTCGCGGCGGTGCTCTCCATATCTGGCTGCCTCCCCAGAGCGATCGTCGTTATATCGTTGCTGCGGATACGGCGGGAGGGGGATCGGAAGGGGACTTCGCTGCTGTACAAGTGGTCGAGATTAGCACAGGGCTGCAATGCGCGGAGTTGCAGCAGCGGCTCGGCCCGCTGGAACTGGCACAAGCCGTGGCCTCATTGGCTCGGGAGTACAACAACGCGCAGATCGCTGTGGAGCGCAATAACCACGGAGCGGCCGTGCTGGCCTATCTAAGCACCGTTGAGCACTATGCGAATGTATATGAGATGGATGGTGTAGCAGGATGGCTGACGACGGCAGGCAATAAGCCGAACATGATCGCGCAGCTCGGATCGCTGCTGGTCGACTCGCCCTGGCGGTTCATGAGTCGCCGTCTGCTCGAGGAGTGCAGGACGTTTGTTCGGATGGCGAATGGCCGCACCGGTGCGGCAAATGGAGCGCACGACGATTGCGTGATGGCTATGGCAATTGCGCAGTCCGTAAGAGCAGAGATGCTCAGGTAGTTGTATAGCAACAGCAAACTCGCAACTTGTATTCTTAGCGGGGGAGAAGTTCGGTTGGCGATTCAGGCAGTACAGGCAATCCGAAGAATGCGCGGGGGGGCACAGAGCCAGCTTATGCTGGGCTCGGACAGCAAGCTGTGGGTGGTGAAGTTCCAGAACAACCCACAGCACCGCCGTGTGCTGGCGAACGAGTTCATCGTCACGCGCTTGGCTGCCGCCGCAGGGCTTACTGTTCCGGACTGCGATGTGGTCGAGGTGACGGAGTGGCTGGTCGCGAACACTCCGGAGATGACGGTCGAGCTTCCTCGTGGACTGCGGGAACGATACAGTCCGGGGCTACAGTTCGGCTCACAGTTTGTCGGCGGATTGATGCCTGGACAGGTAGTTGACTATCTTCCAGATCCGCAGCTCGACGAGGTGAAGAACCTGCGCGAGTTCGCCGGGATGTTGTGCATCGATAAATGGACCGGCAATTGTAACGGCCGTCAGGCGGTCTTCGAGCGAAGGCCACGAGAGCGCAGATACCGCGCCAGCTTCATCGATCAGGGATTTTGCTTTAATGCGGGCGAGTGGAGCTTTCCCGATTCGCCGCTGCGCGGCGTCTACCAGCGCAATCGCGTCTATGCAGGTGTGACTGGATGGCAGAGCTTTGAGCCTTGGCTGAGCAAGATAGAAGCGATGGAGGCCGATACGCTGTGGAGGATTGCCGAGCAGGTTCCGCCAGAATGGTACGGCGGCGATACGTTAGTGCTGGAACGCCTGATGGAGCAACTGCTGATGCGTAGATCACGAGTGCGCGAGCTGATCACGTCGTTTCGCGATTCGAACCGTGAGCCTTTCCCGATGTGGAACCAGACCGCGAAGGTTGTGGTCTCTCAACAATTTGCTACGGTGGCAAATGAGAGAGGATGGGTGATGTAGAGGTATGCCTGATCGTATTCAATGCGAATTCTTCCTCATCCGGTACGTGCCGGATGTGGTGAAGGGCGAGTTCACCAACATCGGCGTGGTGCTGCGTGAAGTGAATTCTCCTGCAAGTCGTGAGCCGAATACCGTGGTGCGCTTTACGCGTGACTGGAGCCGCGTGCGCTGCATGGATGCTGACGCAGATGTCGGGTTGCTGGAGTCGCTGGAGAGCGAGATTGCCGAGCGCCTGCTGCTGGGCGCTGCGGATACCAAACCAGTGATGCAACTGCTTGAAGACGCGCTTTCGAACTCCGTGCAGATCACAGAAGCGCGGGCCTCGCTGGCTGTGAACATGACTGCCGAGCTTGAGCAATTGATGCGGATGTATGTCGAGCCCCTGAAGGTGAAGCAGGAACGCAGGAAATCAGGCAGAGCAGCCATTGCAGAAGTGATGCGCGACGAGTTTGAGCGTGCGAGAGTATGGGGATTGATGCGCAAGCGGATCGCGGCTTCGACTTATACACGGCCTGGTGATCCGATGAAGATCGATTGTGGATATCGCGCCGTGCAGGGCGGGTTGATCCGAATGTTCCAGGCAGTGTCGCTTGAAGGCGATGTCGAAGCAGCCAAGAGTCTGGCGTGGTCGGCGCCCCAGCTTCGCGAAGGAGTAGAGCGCGTGGAGAACGCACGCCTGGAGCTGACCGCAGTGGTTGAAGCGGTCAAAAAGGGTAAGGAAGAAGAGGTTGAATCAGCAGAACGCTATCGCTTCGGCGTAGAGGCGATGGAGCGCGAGCAGATTCGAGTGGTTACGTTGAGCGATCTGGCTCGCGTGGCCGAGACCGCAAGGTTGGAGTTGAGAGTGTAAGCGCCAGAGAGCAGGAGAAAAGAGAAGCGGCATGGCCTTCGGGCCATGCCGCTTTGTTTTGAACTTGAATGAGGTGAACGCGAAATGAGAATTCGAGAGACAGTAAAGGATATCTGGCAAAAGGTTGCGAGCGTCGATGCCGCTGAGATCAATGCCAGCCAGGGAGACAGAAAGACCAAGGCGCTGCCTGCGATTCTCTCCCCATATCAGGGAGCGCGCGTTGGGCAGAATGCGTTGCCTAAGCCGACCCCGGCGAATCTTCGCCGGTTTGCCGAGACACCCGTGGTGCGTCGCGCCATCAATGTGGTGAAGGATAAAGTCGCCAGTATGGACTGGCAGGTTCGTATCCGTCGCGGTTACAAGATGAGTGATGTGGCGAACGCTAAGGAGCGGCTGCTGATTCTGCGGAGCGGTCTCGAAGAACCAAACGTCTCCGACAGCTTCCGCGTGCTGTGGGAGCAGGTGATCGAAGACCTGCTGGTCGGTGGATTCGGTGCGGTGGAGATGGAAACCACTGGCGATCCGGAGCGGCCTTTTCATCTGTGGGCCGTTGATGGCGCGACCATCCAGATCGATACGCGCTGGGATGGTGATCCTGCACGCCCTCGTTATGCGCAGGCGACGGGAAGATTGGGCACCGATGCGCTGATTCCGTTGCGTGATGACGAGCTGATGTATGTGCGGCTGAATCCGCGCACACATACGCCGTTCGGTCTAGGCCGGCTGGAGGTGGCCTTCGAGACGGTGAACCAGTTTCTGAGTGCGAATCGCTATGCGGGGCGGCTGGCTTCGAACTCCGTGGTGCAATATGCGCTGTGGCTGAACGAGGTGACTCCCGAGCAGCATGACCGGCTGATTCGCTGGTGGCAGGACGAGATTGAAGGCACTGGCCGCGTCCCGGTACTGAGCAGCAAAAACAAGCCCGAGGTGCTGCGCTTTGCGGGAGGTACGGACGCGGATCTTCGGCTTCAGTGGCAGGAGATGTTGATCCGTCTGATCGCGAATGCATTTGAGCTTCCGCCGATGCTGCTGGGTGTTCCCGGCGATGTGAACCGTTCTACGGCAGCAGAGCTGGCGAACGAGGCCTTTCAGAGCGCGGTGGTTCCAGTAGCGAAGCTGGTTGCCGAGCACATCACGCGCGACCTGGTCAGCAAGAAGCTGGGCTGGCGCGAGTTCGAGTTCTGTTTCAACGAGCTGGAGGGGCGTGACGAGGCGAGCGAGGCGGCGATCCAGAAGACGCTGATCGAAACGGGAGTCATGACTGTGGATGAAGTGCGGGCCATGCGCGGGCTTCCGCCGCTTACGCAGGCCAACGAGGGAGGACGTCTGTGAGGATCACGATCGACAATCTGGACGGAACAGGCGCGCGCGACTATAGCGCTGCCGTCGCCGCCGATGGCCCATTGAAGATCGAGCGTACGCTGAACGCTCCCTCGCGATGCACGGGGTTACTTGACCTAAGCGCATTGAGTCTTCCGGTTCCATCGCGGCGCGCTCGTGTGGTTGTGGCTTCGGATGCAGGCGCAGTGTTGTTCACCGGCTATCTTGCAACGGAGCCAGCGCGCATCTACGCAGGTGTGGCAACGATGGGACCAGTGCATCGGCTTGTGTTCAATGCGGTGAGCGACGAATGGCTGCTTGATAAGCAGAGCCTCTCGCCCGGAGGCACAGGGTTGAGTCAAACGGCAGGAGATCTGCTCCGCACCCTAACGGACCGAGTCGATGCCGGGTTGTTCTCAACCGATGCAGTTGTTGCAGGAGCGAAGGTCGGGGTCTTCGCTCCGAAGCAGACATCGTCGTGGTCGACTAATGCAGGCGAGATTGCCAATGCAGCGTATGCCTCGTACCGTGTGCTGAATGGAGCCGTCAGCCTGGCAACAGCGGGTGCAGTAACGCACGTGCTGAGCGATGGCGATGGCTCGCTCAATCCTGCCGCGCTGAATACGGTAGCGGTGCGCGAGTTGGCCAATGACGTAACGCTGAGCGGCGAAATGGAGCCTGCAGCGTATATCGCTGAGAGCTTCGCAGGTGATGGAACAACGAGTGTCTTCAATCTTGCTGAAGCACCGTATCGTCCAACACGGTTTACACATTCAGCTGCGAGTGCCAGTTCTTCGCAGGCGCTCTTAGACAGCTTCAACCAGGGCGTGCTGAATCCGCGCATATGGCAGATCGCCGATCCTGGCTCGTTTCTAAAGCTCACGTCAGCGGGATTGACGATGACTGGAGGCAACGGGCTCGACGGTCAGACGACGCTTACCGCCATCGATCCCATCGAGATGGGAGGAACGCTGGTGGTCGAGGCAGGCAACGTGCAGCTTGCAAGCCCGAGCACTGGAATCGTGTGCGGGCTTTATAACGGCGAGGTTGTCAGCGGGAACTGCTTTGCCGGATACAACGTGCGGCAGAGCGCTGGCACGACCGTTGTGGTTCCATTCATCAATGGCGCAGAGGTGGGAACGCCATTCACGATCCAGAACGGCCACAAATACACTCTGCGGATGCGGCTGCACTGCGTAGAGACCGAGCGTGTGTTGCAGACCTGGTCGACGATGGTCGATGGTGTGCTCGAGAGCTACGGTGGTGGTGCAGTTGCAGCACCAATGTCGTTGCTCTTCGAGTTGGTGGATGAGGGCACGGCCTCGAATACTCCGGCAATGGTGCTTTACTCCGGCGCGGTTGCGATCTCTCCGGCAAGCTGCAACTTTGCTGTTGTGAACAGCGTGGCATTGTCTGGCTCGGTGGGGTACTGCCGCATTACACAGGCGGGATCGGTGTGGATCGTCAGCACTCTGCCGGGCGGCTCACAGACAGTACGGATGACAGGAGCCGCTGGAGAGGGCGTGGACTGCATGGTCTCGCCTGCGGGAAGGATCACCTTCTTTGCGGGAAGGATTCCAGTCGCGGGTGAGCAGTTCACAGTCTTCTATCGCGGACGCAGGCGATCGGTAGCTCGACTGAGCGATGCAGCCAGCATTGCGCGAGAGAGCGCGGGTGGAGTGCCCGGCATGGCGCAGTGGATGGGCCATGTGGCCAAGCCACTCGCACGGAGTTCGGTGGACTGTGAGACCGCTGCGTTAGCCGTTCTGCGCTTTGCTTCCAGCCGGTCGGCTGCAATAGCAGGCACGTACACGATGATGAATCCCGGTGCGGACATCTGGCCTGGCGATGTACTCGCTATCGGCTCTGGTGGCGACACGTTGAAGCTGCTGGTGCGCAAGGTGGTGGTCGAAGACGGCCATGCCCGCCCCGAGCTCGCGAGCTATCACATCAGCTTTGCTAACGATTGGGCTGAGAGCCTGGGTTTGAAGCTCGCGGAGGGTGTCGCTGTCGATGCCTTGTTGCCCGAGACAGCGGCCAGCACGCCTGCAAATGTACTGGTCAACCTCCAGTCGTTGCAGGTGACCAGTGCTACAGGAACGGCATTGCAGATGGATGCAGGAATCAATCCGCCCGCGGGTGGTGGCTTCGAGGTGCGGCGACGCGACTGGGCCTTCGGTGCCGGTGTTGACCAGGACCTCGTGTTGCGTTCGCCAGTGCGGAGTTTTTCGATTCCGCGAGCAGCCCAGGTGGAGCGCTATTACGTGCGTATGTACGACAACTCGAATCCACCGGTGTATTCGCGATTTTCGAGCGCGGTCTTTACCAATCTGCCGGTCGGCTGATTACGAAAACAAAAAAGAGGTGTGCGATGACGGAGTTTGAAGGAAAGGTGCTGGCCGATCTGCGTGTGTTGAAGAGTCAGATGGACCAACTGATGGGGATTGGCCAGCCAGGCCGCTTGACGCAGCTGGAGGAGCGCGTCGAACGGCATGAGCGTAGCGTGCAGCGCTTGAAGGGATTTACGACGGCGATTGGGGCGCTGGTGACGCTGATACATGTGGCAATCAACTATCTGCGGCGATAACCAAACAAAACTGGAGAATGACGATGGATTTCATGAAGGTCTTTCTGCGCGCGCTGGCATTTCTTCCGGGCGCGCTTCACGGTGCCGAGGCCCTCTTTGGGGAGGGCAGCGGCGAGCAAAAGAAGAAGGCGGCCATTGAGGTCGTTGGAGCTGCTATCAACATTACGGACGCAATTGCAACAAAGCAGATCGCCGATGCTGACCGCTTTACGGCAGGGCTCAGCGGCATCATTGATGGCGTGGTGGAATGTCTGAACGCGAGTGTATGGGCGAAGCCGTGAGGTTGCCTATCGACTGCGCCGCTTTAACCAGTGGCGCATCAGCGTATAACGAGGCACGGCGGTGCGGTTGGATTTAGTAATGGAGATCAGTTTGCGGCGTTTCAACAACTGGAGCGATCGCTGCACCGCCGTCTTCGACAATCCGGTGGATTCGACAAACTGCTGCAGGCTGATCGCAACGCTTCGCTGCTCGGAGCGGTAAAGCCTTGTCCAGAGGATGACGTAGACGAGAAAGGCCGCTGGGGAGTGATCGTGTCCAGTAAGGTCTGGCAACAGAACATCAAGCACGTAGTCATCGATGGCAACATGGTGCATAAAAACTATAGTAATAAATTTTATAGATACCTTGCCAGAGAAGATCCCTCCTGCCGACAATGTTGTAGTTGTCATAGGAGGGGTCGATGATTCGAGGAGTTAAGTTCGTTAGCATTCCTGTCCTGGACCAGGACCGTGCGCTCGCGTTCTATACCGAAAAGCTTGGCTTTCGGCTGGTAACGGACCAGCCCTTCAGCGAGGAGCAGCGCTGGATCGAGCTTGGAATCCCCGGAGCGGATACGCGAGTAGTGCTCTTCCGTTTTGGAGAAGAGATCAAACCCGGTGGCCAGATGAACATGACCTTCTGGACCGACAATGTAGAGGCGACGGTTGGCGAGATGAAGCGAAAAGGTGTGACCATCCTGAAGGGGCCTGCAAAGGCCGGCTGGGGAACTTCGGCGGTCTTCGCCGATCCGGATGGCAACCAGTTTCTGGTGGGCACGAAGTAAGTGGACTGGAGGCTCTTTGGGCTGGCAGGAAGCATCCGCAAAACCCGTATAATCAGCGCATGGATGCCTCACCGCTGGTTGGAGTCATTATGGGAAGCCGCAACGATTATGCGGTGATGCGCGGCGCTGTCGAGATGCTTCGCGAGTTCGGCGTGCCGCATGAGGTTCGTGTGGTTTCGGCGCATCGCACGCCTGATCTTCTCTTCGAATATGCCCAGACAGCCGCGGATCGTGGCTTGCGTGTCATCATCGCTGGAGCAGGCGGAGCGGCGCATCTGCCGGGCATGGTTGCGGCGAAGACCGTGGTGCCGGTGCTCGGTGTGCCGATCCCGGCGACCGCCCTGCAAGGGATGGATTCGCTGCTAAGCATCGTGCAGATGCCGAAGGGTGTGCCTGTGGGCACGCTGGCCATCGGTGCTCCAGGAGCGGCTAATGCAGGCTTGTTGGCGACACAGATTCTTGCGACGACCGATGCCGCTCTGCAAAAGAAGCTGGCGGCGTGGCGTGCGGCGCGACGCGATGAGGTGCTGGCTCAGGGGATCGACGAAGAGCAAGGGGCAGCCAAGGCGTGAGCGCGGATTCTAAAACAGTCAAAGCAGCGAAGCCGATTCTTCCCGGCGCAACCATTGGCATCTTCGGTGGTGGCCAACTCGGCCGCATGACCGCAATGGCGGCGCGCGCGATGGGATATCGCATTCAGGTGCTCGATCCAGATCCGGCGTGCGCGGCGCGTTTTGTCGTCGACGGATGCATCGAGGCCAGTTGGGACGATGCGCGCGAGGCGGCAAATCTGGCGCGTGGATGCGACGTTGTGACTCTGGAGATCGAGCAGATCTCGCTGGCCAGCATGGATGCTGCGGCAAACTTCGCTCCAGTGCGGCCAGGGCGTGCCGTGCTTGCTGTGATTCAGAATCGCGTCGAGCAGAAAGACTGGCTGCGGAAGCACGGTTTTCCTGTAGGCGACTATCGCGCGGTTCGCTCGATAGTCGAACTGCGCGAGGCGATTCTGGCGCTGGGCGGACGATGTTTCTGCAAGAGCGCGACCGGAGGTTATGACGGACGCGGTCAGGGCAAGGTCGGTTTCCGTGCTGGCGCGGACCCGGAGCAGGAGCTGCGCGGTGCCTGGGAAGCGCTTGGCGAGTGCGAGGGAATCATCGAGAAGGCAATCGAGCTGGAGCGCGAGATCTCGGTGCTGGTGGCCCGTTCGCCTTCGGGTGAGGTGAAGGTCTATCCGGCGGCGTGGAACCACCACGAGAACCAGATTCTGGCCTGGAGCGTGATGCCTGCTCCGCTGACGGATGCGATGGCCGCAGAGGCGCGGCAGCTTGCGGAGAGCATCGCCGACACCTTTGCCCTCGAAGGAATTCTTGCGGTGGAGATGTTTGTCACCAAGGACGGCAAGGTGTTGGTGAACGAACTGGCTCCCCGGCCGCACAACAGCTATCACGCGAGTGAACGCGCCTGCGTGACCAGCCAGTTTGAACAACTGGTGCGTGCGGTGTGCGATCTTCCGCTGGGCGCGGTCGAGATCGTGCAGCCGTGCGCGATTGCGAATCTACTGGGAGATGTGTGGCTCAACGAAGATGGCTCCCCGAAGGAGCCAAGGTTTGACCGTGTGCTTGCGGTTCCGGGGGTAAGGCTGCATCTCTACGAGAAGCACCGTCCGCGTAAGGGGCGCAAGATGGGGCATCTTTCTGCGGTCGGAGCGACAGCAGATGAGGCTGTGGCGGCGGTGTTGAAGGCCCAGGAACTGCTATAGATACCTGTGAGACTACAGTCGTTATCGTCGGAGCACTTCTAGCCACATTTATATTCGCCCCGTGGCAGGAGAGCTTATCTCCTGTACGTTGTGTTTTGGGTGCTGTTGTTGGTTGTTCTGATTCTGACGTGGAGATTGATCGTTAGCTTCTGAACTGCTCTTCCGAAGTTCGACACGCAGATTTCCACATCCCGTGGTATCTTCATCTTGAGATGCACTGATTTTCGTGCAGTGCGTTTGAGGGCGTTTTTCGATATGAGCAGCTCTGAGCTTGAGTACGTGCTTTCGCTGCGGGATGCCAATGTTGGCACCAGCCAGAAGCGGCTGCGCGCCGAGATCATCGAATTTATTCAGCGGCATGAGGACGCGGTGCTGGCACAGCTCCGTGCGCACGAGTCGGCCGTGATTCCAACCTCGTTCGGCGAGATTACGCTGAACCTCGCCGACCTTCACGAAGCTGTCGCCTAGGAGACCACGTTGCTGGCGCTACTCGTCAGCTTCCTCATCGCTGTTTATCTGCTTGGCCCCAACCTGATCGCACGCTGGGCCGCCGATCTTGTTGTCTTTCGCAAGACGAGGTCGCAGAGCCATGCCGAAGAAGTCGCCCGCTCTATCCTTGCGGCGGCGATTCCACTGTTGCTTGCGATTGCATGGGCACGATGGACGGGAGCGTTATGGGCGCGCGGCACGCAGGCCGATGTGGAGATCGTCTTCTCCGCGCTGCAAAGCGACAACTTCTTTCAGACGCATCACGCCCAGTTCTTCACGAGCCTCTACGCTTTTTTCTGGATGAACTACGCCATCCTATGGCGGCTCTACTTCCTTGTGATGATTGCCTGCCTGGTTCGCATCCTCGTGGTGCTGAACTACAACCGCATCTGGCGGCACCTGGACAAACGATGGATGCGCACGCTGCTGGCAACCATCGTGCCACGCATCTCGGAGTGGGACCTGCTGTTCAGCGACATGCTGCTGCCTGAGGGAAGCTTTCGCATCATGGCCGATGTGCTGACGAAGACTGGCGGGCTCTATCAGGGAGCAATTCAGGATCGCATGCTGAACGCAGACGGCTCCCTGCAGAGCATCACGCTGGCCAATCCGCGACGATTTGAGCGTGCAGAGTTTCGTAAGGCCAAGGCCGAAGACCTTGCGACGACTGCCGAGGAGTATTGGTTCAATGTTCCCGGCAATCTGTTTATCGTGATGGCGTCGGACATTGCAAACCTGAACCTGCGCTATATCCGAAGAAAGCCGCTCTCCTTCCAGCCTTCCGTAGAGGAGCGCGAGGTGTTGAGCCGTCTGCTTGAACGGCTGAAGGAAAAGTAATCCTGAAGGAGACTTACTGTGGCGTATCGAGCGGGTGCTGCGCCTTTTCGAAGAACTCCTTCTGGAGCCGGAGGCTGTCGTTGTCGGCTTTGATGGCAGCCAAAGCTTTGGCGACCGAATCGACCCACCATTTCATCTGGTACTCGCCCAGTTCGTGGGTGGCGGCGGTTCCATCGCCTGCGTAGTGATCGGGGAAGCGGCCGTACCACCAGATGCCGGTGTAGACACCCTCGGGAAGGTTCAGATGATGTTGGTCGGCGCCGGATTCGTTGGCAGCGCGATCAGGGTGCACGAGGTCAGGGCGGATGATCATCAGCTTGGAGGTCTCGCTCTCGCCTGCGTGCTGGTCGTTGGTGGTCTTCTTCTTCGGGCCACCGGAAGCAGGAACGCGCTGGTCGAAGATGTAGACGACGTAGTCATGCGGTTTATCCAGCTGTGTCTGGGCGAAGTAAGGCAGAAGGTGGTTGTTGCCACCGTGGCCGTTGACGATCAGGATCTTTTTACAGCCGTTGCGTCCCATCTCGTCGGTTGTGGCCTGCAACAGTGCAAGCTGTAGTTCACGTGGATAGGAGACGGTGCCGGGCTCGTGACGCGCCTCGGCGATCTGGCCGAAGTAATATTCGGGAAAGACGACGGCGTATTGCTGTTCGGCTGCGTGCAGCGCGGTATAGCGCGAGGTGAGGAGATCGGAGCCGATCGGCAGGTGCGGCCCGTGCTTTTCAAGGATGCCAATCGGGAGAATGCAAGTTCTTTGCGCCTGCTGGATGGCTTTGATGAAGTCAGGGCCGGTGAGCTCTTCCCAATGGACGGAGAGCTTCGTCTGTGGCGCAGACTGTGCCGATACAGCAGGAGAGATGGTTAGAAAAGCGCCGAAGAGAAACGGGAGAAAAGCAGCTGCGCGGAGGAATTTCATGCTCCTGGAGGCCATAGGAAGAGTGGATTGCACTCCTTTCGATGGCCGGATTCTAGCACTCAGGTACAGCAGGCTTTTAGGTAGATCGACCTATGGGCCGGTTTTCCATCCATCCAACCGCCTGACTATGCGCTCAACGCTGTGTGTGCGGCATTCAGGGTGAAGGCGACGTCTTCCGCCGTGTGCGCGGTGGAGACGAAGGCAGCTTCGAACTGGCTGGGCGGCAGCCAGACTCCCTGATCGAGCATGGCGCGATGGAAGCGTCCGAAGGCAGCGGTATCTGAGGTGCTGGCGGAGGCGAAGTCCGTAACGGGCTGCGAGGTAAAGAACCAGGTGAACATCGAGCCGACGCGGTTGGTGGTCAGTGGGATATTGCGCTCACGAGCGATAGCGGCGACTCCTTCGGCAATCTGGGCGGTGGCGCGCTCAAGTTGCGGATAGATCGTCTGCTCGTTGACGATCAGGTGGTTGAGCATGGCGATTCCTGCTGCCATGGCGAGAGGATTTCCGCTGAGAGTTCCGGCCTGGTAGACGGGGCCGAGTGGGGCGAGGCAGTTCATCACATCGGCACGTCCGCCGAAGGCTCCGCAGGGCAGACCGCCGCCGATGATCTTGCCCAGGGTGGTGAGGTCGGGCTGGACGTTGTAGAGGCGTTGGGCTCCGCCAAGCGTGACACGGAAGCCGGTCATCACTTCGTCGATGATCAACAGGGAGCCGTGCTCACGGGTGATCTCGCGCAGACCTTCAAGATAGCCAGGCGCGGGGGGAATGGTTCCGGCATTGCCGACGACAGGCTCGAGGATGATGCAGGCGATCTGGTCAGGATGAGCCGCAAAAGCTGCGCGAACGGCCTCGAGATCGTTGAAAGGCAGGGCCAAGGTGTACATCACGGTTTCGGGAGGTACACCGGCGGAGCCGGGGATTCCGAGGGTAGCGACTCCGCTGCCGGCTTTGACGAGGAGGCAGTCGGAGTGGCCGTGATAGCAACCTTCGAACTTGATGATGAAGTTGCGACCGGTGAATCCGCGGGCCAGACGGATGGCGGTCATGCAGGCCTCGGTGCCGGAGGAGACGAAGCGCAGCTTTTCGACTGAAGGGAAGCACTGCTGGACGAGTGCGGCGAGTTCAGCCTCGGCGGCGGTGGAGGCCCCAAAACTGGCGCTGCGGCCTGCTGCCTCGCGAATGGCCTCGACGACGGGCGGGAAGGCGTGGCCGAGGATCATGGGCCCCCAGGAGCCAAAGAAGTCAAGATAACGGTTGCCGTCCTCGTCGTAGAGCCACGCGCCTTCGGCATGAGTGAGGAAAGGGGGCTCGCCACCGACGGAGCGGAAGGCGCGCACGGGGGAGTTCACTCCGCCAGGGAAGATGGCTTCGGCTTTTTGCTGCAAAAGATGGGAGCGGCTGTGCGAGAGAGACATCGTATTAAGTATAAGTTGCCGGTTGGCGGTTACAGCTTGAGAAGCTTGCCCGACAATCTGCAACTAGGATGAGATTGTGACGGAGATAGAGCGGACGAGGATTGCAGGGCGGCCTGTCCTGCTGTACGACGGCGTATGCGCGCTCTGTAATGGGATCGTGCAGCTCGTCTTGCGCTTCGATCGGGAGGGGATGTTTCGGTTTGCGCCGCTTCAGAGTGTTGTTGCCCAGGAACTTGCAGGCGGCAGAGCCACTGGCGATGGGGTCGTACTGATAACCGATACTCTGACTCCCAAGCAGAAGATTTACGGCAGGTCGGATGCTGTCGCAGAGACTTTGCTGCTTTTGGGGTGGAAAGTACTCGGGCGAACCCTGAAGGCCATTCCTCATGCCCTGCGCGAGGTAGGTTACGGCGTTGTAGCCAGGGTAAGGTACCGGTTGTTCGGAAAATACGAGATCTGTCCTGTTCCGCAGCCCGAGGTGAGAGCTAGATTTGTGACGTTCGATTGAGGATTCTGAGGCCGATTTCCCTGGATTGAGCGATATTAAGGGCGTTTCAACGCTGCTTCGCCTCCTCCTGCTAGACTGGAATCTCTGCTTTTCTGCATAAATTTCCCCCTGGAGAGTACTTTGCCGGAGAACTTCCCCACGACCGACGCGACCACCCCAGACAGCAAAACGCGAAAGCCGGAGGAGGCGAAGCAGCGTGGCGCGACCGCGCAAAAAGGAGCTGCCTCGAAGAAGTCGATCAGCTACGCGGACGCAGGCGTGGACATCTCCGCGGCAGACAAGTCGAAGCACCGCATCAAGATGCTGGCGCGGAAGACCTTCAACAAGCAGGTGCTGAGCGAGATCGGCGGCTTTGGTGGCCTGTTTGCACTCGATCTTGAGAAATATCCCAACCCGGTGCTTGTATCTTCGGCTGATGGTGTAGGAACCAAGCTGAAGGTGGCTTTCGAGCTGGGGATTCACCACACCGTAGGCCAGGACCTGGTGAACCATTGCGTGAACGATATCGCGGTGCAGGGCGCGACTCCGCTGTTTTTCCTCGATTATCTGGCGACGGGCAAACTCGAGAACTCCGTTGTGGAAACAGTGGTGCAGGGCATCTCGGATGCTTGCCGCGCGAATGGGTGCGCCCTGATCGGTGGCGAAACAGCTCAGATGCCGGGTTTCTATGGCGATGGTGAGTATGACCTGGCAGGCACGATTATCGGCGCAGTGAGCCGCGACAAGATCATTACAGGCGACGGAATTCAGATCGGCGATATCTTGTTGGGTTTGCCGTCCAATGGCCTGCATACGAACGGTTATTCGCTGGCGCGGAAGCTGCTGTTTGAAGAAGCGAAGTATGGCCCCGAACAGTATGTGAACGAGCTGAAGGATAAGACCGGCGCTGCGCTGATGAAGGTGCACCGTAGCTATCTGGCGATCATCAAGAAGCTGGTGGCAGGCGAGGTCGTCAGCGGAATGGCGCACATCACCGGTGGCGGTATTACCGAGAACCTTCCGCGAATCTTCCCCAAGGGGATTGGAGCGCAGATCGACCTGGCGTCCTGGCAGGTTCCGCCGCTATTTGAGCATCTACAGAAGCTGGGGAACGTGGACCAGGATGAGATGCTGCGGACCTTCAATATGGGAATCGGGCTGATTGTCGTGGTTCCGGCCGAAAAGGTGAAGAAGGCCAAGGCGATCCTCAATCGCGCCAACGAGCGGTTCCACATTATCGGCAGAACGGTTCGCGGCGAACGAAAGGTCAGCTATAACTGATCTTCTTCGCCGAAAGGAAATCGACAGTGCACAAGCTAGGAATTCTTCTTTCGGGGCGCGGCTCCAACTTTCTTGCCATTCATCGGGCAATTGAGGACGGGCGTATTCGCGACGCGGAGATTGCGGTCGTGATTTCCAATAAGCCCGATGCCGCAGGTCTGGAGGCAGCACATTCGCTGGGGCTGAATGCGCTGGCGATTCCGCAGGAGGGCAAAGGACAAGCTGCACGCGAGGCTCACGATACGAAGATGATTGCCGCGCTCACCGACTACGGCGTTGATTTGGTCTGTCTGGCCGGATACATGCGGATCATTACGCCTGCCTTTGTGGAGGCTTTTCCGAACCGCATCCTCAACGTGCATCCCTCATTGCTTCCAGCATTCCCTGGGCTCGATGCGCAGCACCAGGCTTTCGAGTATGGAGCCAAAGTGGCCGGATGTACGGTGCACTTTGTCGATGAGGCTGTCGATCACGGCGTCATCATCCTGCAGAAGACAGTTCCTGTACTCGATGAAGATACGGCAGAGACGCTCTCGGCACGCATCCTCGAGCAGGAGCATCTTGCCTATCCCGAAGCGCTCTCGCGAGTGCTCAGCGGAAAATACCATATCGTGGATCGCCGATATCTGCCGAAGTCGTAGTCCCTCTACGCGCTTTGGCCGCCTCGGCCCTGCTGATCGCGAGCATCACCGAGCACGACCTTGACATCCATGCGTTTGCGACCGCGATAGATGGTGATCGTCACTGTATCGCCTGCACGATGCGAGTTCATCGCCGCGGAAAGGTCCTGTGGGCTGGTGATATCTTGTCCATCCATACCGACGATCAGGTCTCCGCCCAGCATGACAGGAATATTGCCCTGGTATGCGCGCTGGGTTCCGCCACGCAGGCCGGCTTTGTCGGCTGCACCTCCGGGGAGAACGCGCTCGATCAGAACGCCGTAATCGGCAGGCAGGCCGATCTGCTCGGCGATATCCGGTCCGATGGGCAGCGTAACGATATCGAGCGATGGACGGCGAATGTAGCCATACTTCGCGTAGTCATCGAGGATGGCCCGTGCCGTGTTGATCGGGATGGCAAAGCCAATACCGGAACTCTGCTCTGCTCCGTTGCTGGCGATCATCGTGGTGATTCCGATGACCTCGCCATGCGAGTTCAGCAGCGGTCCACCGGAGTTTCCGGGATTGACGGCAGCATCGGTCTGGATGGCATCTTCAATCGGGTTTCCCTGTGGTCCACGGACGGAACGAATCGCCGAGATGATACCGCGCGTCATGGTTCCATTCAGGCCGAAGGGATTGCCGATTGCGTAAACCTTCTGTCCCACCATCAGGCCTCGCGAGTCGGAGAGCGTAACCGGAGTCAGGTCGGGCGCGTCGATCTTGATCAGGGCCAGGTCGTGGTTTTTGTCCGCTGCAAGCACACGAGCCTTGTACTTGTGCTTGTTCGAAAGCATCACCTCAAGCCGCTGCGGATTGCCTCCGATGACGTGATTATTGGTCAGAATCATGCCATCTTTGGTGAGAATGAATCCCGAGCCTTGGCCCTGCTGCGGAACCGGACCGTAAAAGAAGTCGAAAGCAACCTCGGTTGAGGTGATATTCACAACCGAAGGCAGGACCTTCTTGTAGACAGCGATGTTCTGCTGCTCTTCCGAGTCAAAGGCCGGAGCGGCAGAAGCCACCGTCAGCTCAAACTTCCCCACGGGGCCACTGATCGCGGCGGTATTGGTATTGGTTGCGCCTGTGAAAGCAGGAGCGCGCTGAAGCCAGGGGAAGAGCTTTCCGGTGGACGATGAATGGGTCGTCACATAATAAAAACCGGAGAGAAGAAGCAGTACAAGAAGAACGGGACGAAATTTCATCGTAGAATTTCTGGACATTCCCATAGGACCTTCAATCGATTGTATCGAGTCAGGCGCCGAAAAGGGCAGAGATCCCGAGCGCACATTCCTCGTTTGACCGATCAACTTATTGAGCTAAAGGGAGTAAGGGTTCGAGAGAAGATCAAATAGTCATTAGGTATTGACCGACGCAAACTGGAGCACAGGCCATAGCTCATCGACTTGTTCTTCCAGCTCGGCGATTGAGCCATCGTTCACGAGCACAAAGTCGCAGAGCTCTGCCTTGCGAGCGTCGGGAATCTGCTGGCTAAGACGGCTGCGGGCGTCGGCAGTGAGTTCGGCGCGACGTTCTGGAGTGAGCGGAGCCCCTGCGGCCATGCGTTGCAGGTAACGCTCGATCTTGACCTCTTCCGCGGCTGCCACAAGGATGATGCAATCGAAGCGGCTGCGCCAGGGCGCGGATTCTCCGTCTTTCACCTCTGTATGGCGAGTCTCAAAGATGAGTGCGGACTCAACAACGACGATGGCCCTGGGATCGCTGGCGAAGATCTCCTGGGCAAGCTCTGCCTGACGGGCGATCACTGCCGGATGGACAATAGCGTTCAGCTCCTCGACACGGCCTTCTGTAAAGGCGATGCGAGCCAGGGCGGCTCGATCAAGCTGCCGGTCTTCACGCAGCACCGCAGGGCCGAAGTGCTCCACGATGGCTGCGTAAACGGCTTCGTCGGGCTGCATCATCTCGCGGCCGATGGCGTCGGCCTCAAGAATGTAGGCTCCATATTGCGCAAAGAGACGTGCTGCGGTGGATTTTCCGCTGCCAAGCCCGCCGGTGAGGCCAACGCGCAACATGGGATTTAGCGCGACTCCGTGGGGATGCCGCGGCGAAGTTTGGCTGCTTTGACAGTGTTGTGCATGAGCATCGCAATGGTCAGGGCTCCGACGCCTCCTGGAACGGGCGTGTATGCTCCCGAGATTGCAAACGCTGCGGGGTCGATATCGCCGACGATTACGGAACCGCGCTTGGCGAAAGTAGCGGTGCGCTCGGCATCGTTGGGAAAAAACCTCTCAACATCTGCTGCATCGGTCAGGCGATTGATTCCCACGTCGATCAACGTGGCTCCGGGTTTAACCATCTCAGGGGTGACATAGCCGGGTCGTCCGATGGCGGCGACCAGGATGTCGGCATTGCGGGTGACCGCGGGAAGATCGCGTGTTTTGCTATGGCAGACCGTCACCGTCGCCGATTCATTCAGCAGCATCAGCGCGGCAGGTTTGCCCACAATGTCCGAACGCCCGACAACAACGGCATTCTGGCCTGCGATGGGGAGCCCTGTGCGGCGAAGGATTTCGATAATGCCTGCCGGTGTGCACGGAGCAAGTCCCGGCTGACCGCTCTGCAGGCGACCTGCATTCACAGGATGGAAGCCATCGACGTCTTTATCGGGCGAGACCGCTTCAAGCAGTCGCTTGGTGTCGACGTGCTTCGGCAGAGGAAGCTGGATGAGGATGCCGTCGATATCGTCGCGGGCGTTAAGCTTCGCAACCAGCTCCAGCATCTCTTCAGTGGTGATGCTCTCCGGCGGGGTCAGCATCTCGCTGTAGATGCCCAATTCGCCGCAGGTCTTTACCTTGCTGCGAACATAGATCTGTGAGGCAGGAACCTCGCCGACGAGAATAACTGCGAGACCGGGACGCACTCCACGTGAGGTAAGGTCAGTGACCTCGTGGGCCACCTCGGCCTTAATCTCGGCGGCGATTGCCACTCCATCCAGTACTTGAGGAAGATTTGCCATATCTCTTCCATGGTATCGCGGCGGAAAATGACAAAGAAATGACACGTCGCCGATCTGCATTGAAACAGGGAACTTTTCTTCCCATTTTCTTCGTATTGTTCTTTAGAACGCAGGCGAATCTTTGGATATTCATCCGCGTCTAATGGAACAGGAGTCGCATTCGTCGAGGAGGGGCGATGACAACAGCAGAATCCATCATCGGAGTAGAGAAGTTTCCGACCGCCGACCTGGCAGGTTTGCGCGAAGAGCTGCTGAACGCCCATCTCGATTCCTGGCAGGCTGCCGATGTCATCATTCAGTACCTGGCAACGCGGGGTTATGGCGTCTCCGGATCGGCCGCCCGCTCCACCGCTTCTCGATTGGAATCCACACGCTACCCGGTCGAGCAGATGCAGCAGGAGTTCGAACGCCTGGCGATGGTGATGTAACTCCGGCACAAACAGGCAGAGAGTCCAGTCCGCAGTGCATAATCAAAGATATGCCGTCGCTCTGGACTCCTTCCAACTGGCCGCAACGCCTCTCTGAAATTCTGGCTACAACCGGTGAGCTAAAAGAAGCTCCCCTGCGTCGAGATGTCCGTTCCCTGGGCATGCTGCTGGGCGAGGTCCTGAAGGAGCAGTCGGGCGAAGAGCTCTACAACGCGGTCGAAGAGCTTCGCCGCACCGCCATTGCGCGGCGCGAGGCCGATGGATCTGGAGAGAATGCCGCGGCCAGCTCTAATTTGCAGCAGGCCCTGGAGCGCGTTCACAGCCACGCCAACGACCTTACGCGCGCTTACCAGCTAGCCCGCGCCTTTAGCTTCTACTTCGAACTCATCAACCTTGCGGAGACGAATCATCGCAAGCGTAGACGGCAGTCGAGTCAGCTGAACGATGCTGCTCCGTTGCGTGGCGACCTGCGCGGAACTCTGCGCAGGCTACGTGAAGCGGGTTTCGATGCGAAACACGCTCTGGAGATGCTGGAGCGCATTGCGATTACTCCGGTCTTTACCGCGCATCCCACCGAGGTGGCTCGGCGCTCGGTGATGTTCAAGCGCAGACGGATCTCAGACCTGCTGGAGCGGTTGGACCGCATCGCTGTTCCTGAGGCGGAGCTGGAGGCGCTGGAGCGCGAGGTGACCGGCGAGATCACAGCATTATGGCAGACCGATGATGTGCGCAGTGCTCGGCCGATGGTGCGCGACGAGATTCGCATGGCGCTCGATTACTACGAGGCCTCACTCTTCGATACGTTGCCTGTGCTCTATACCGAGGTCGCGGCAGCAATCGAGGCGGAATACCCAGAGAAGAAGGCGGCGATTACCGAGCTGCCGCAACTGGTCCACTTCGGCTCATGGATTGGTGGCGATCGTGATGGCAACCCTTTTGTAACGGCGGAGACAACGCGCGAAGCGTTGACCATGGCGCAGGGGTTACTGGTCAACCATTACCGTCGTCGCCTGCAGAACGTTTTTGAGCAACTGGGCAGCTCCACCCAACAGGTGCCAATCTCTCCGGAGCTGCAGACGCTGCTGAACCAATACCTTACGCAGCTTCGCACCGCAGGCCAGACGGCTCTTGAGGAGCGTTTCCACTTCGAATATCTGCGGCTGTTGATCGCCTGCATCATGATGCGGCTGGGTGCGACTCCGCAGAGTTCGGTACCGCTGCCCCCCAATCCTGCACTGGCTCCTTATACGAAGGCTGCCGATCTTTTGGCGGACCTTACAGTACTGCGCAACAGCCTGATGCAGCATCGCGGCAAGCGGCTGGCCGCGATGCTGATCGATCCGTTGCTGATTGAGGTTCGCACCTATGGTCTGCACCTGCAGACGCTGGATATTCGTCAGCATGCACGGGTACACGCGGCGGCCGTCGCAGAGATTGCGGGACGTGTGGAGGCGGGCACTGATTCTTCTGGATTGCGGCTACCAGCGGCCCTTTCACCCCAGACCGCAGAAGTGCTGGAAACCTTCCGCGCCATCGCGGAGCTGAAGCAGAAGTTTCCGCCGGAGGCGATTCGCCAGTATGTGATCAGCGGAGCAACGTGCGCAGAAGATGTGCTAAACGTGCTGTGGCTGGCCAGACTGGGCGGAGTTAAGGTTGAGGCCGACAATGAGGGACTGAACGGAGATCCGGGATTGCAGCCGGTTCCGCTGTTCGAGTCCATCGAAGACCTGGAGAATGCGCCGGGCATCATGCGCAGGTTATGGTCCTGTGAGGCCTTTCAGCCGTTGCTGAAGTCGTGGGGACATCGGCAGGAGATCATGCTGGGTTACTCGGATTCCAACAAAGACGGCGGCATGATCACCAGCACCTGGCAGATATGGAAGGCACATCGCGAGTTGCATCGCGTCGCGGCAGAGTGTGGTGTGACGCTACGCCTCTTCCATGGTCGTGGAGGAACGGTCGGTCGCGGTGGCGGTCCGACGCATCGCGCCATCTTTGCGCAGCCGGTGGACAGTTTCTCAGGAGAACTGCGGTTGACGGAGCAAGGTGAGGTACTGAACTGGAAGTACTCCGACGTGGTGCTGGCCGAACGCAACCTGGAGCTGATGATTGCGGCTTCGCTCGACGCTCTCGCTCGGCCCGATGCGGTCTTGCAGAAGGGGGCGTCGACTCCGCACCTGACCGGAGAGATTACGCCGGAGTGGGAGGCCGCGATGGAGCGGCTGTCCGAGACCTCGTACATGTTCTACCGGCGCCACATCATCGACAATCCCGAGACCTTCACCTACTTCGAGCAGGCAACTCCGGTGGCAGAGTTGGAGAATGCGCGCATCGGCTCGCGACCCACCAAACGTACGGGCAAGCGGACGATGGCGGATCTGCGCGCGATTCCGTGGGTCTTCGGCTGGATGCAATCGCGCCAACTGGTCCCTGCATGGTTTGGTGTTGGCTACGCGCTGGATTCATTCGTGAAAGAGAATCCGAACGGCCTGGAGCAGTTGCAATCGATGACGCGGAACTTCCCACTGTTTGTCGACATCATTCGCAATGTGGAAATGGCTCTGGCGAAGTCAGACTTCGGCATCGCGAAGCTCTATGCCTCGCTGGTCGAGGACCAAGGATTGCGTGAGCGCGTCTACACGATGCTTAAAGCGGAGTTCGAGCTGACTCAAAAGATGCTGCTCGCCGTGACGGGACAACAGCGGCTGCTTGAGACGAATCCTGTGCTCGAGCGCTCGATCCGGCTGCGAAATCCTTACGTCGATCCGATGAGCCTCATTCAAGTGGAACTGATCCGCCGGAAGCGCGCTGCTATCGCAAAAGGAGATGCCGAGTCAGCTGAGCTGAACCGGGCGATCTCGGCGACGATCAACGGTATCAGCGCTGGGCTGCGGAATACGGGCTGATCTTTATCTTTCAGGCGGCTGTGTTGAGTTCTACGGGATGCCGCTGCAGATACCACTCGCCTGCGAGATACGTTACGGCGAAGCCGATCCAGAAGGCGATGCCGAAGAACTGTCGCGGCTCGAGGTGTGTGAGTCGTGCGGTCGCGAAGAAGACTCCCATGACGGGCCGCGTCGTTGCTATTCCCAGCAGGACGGCGATGGCTCGCATCATCCATTCGCGATAGCGAGGCTCATGCTTGCGGAAGAGCATCAGTGCTCGGACGAAGGAGAAGAGAAAGATTCCGTCGAAGACGATGATGGCGGAGAGCTCCGTAACGCCTCCGACGGGATGAGCCACCATCGGGATGGCAGTCAATCCTACGATAAAGCCGAGGACGAAGAGCGCCCCGGTGATGCGGCGATGCAACGGTTCGCTGGAACGCACGCGTGCGGAGAACCAGAGCGGCAGCAGGACCACGAAGACGAGCGCAGGAACGATGTGCGCCAGCGTCAGGCCTTTGTGTTCTGCAAAGACACGGTCCAGATTGGCGTACTGACCCGTAAGCGAGGACGCTCCAACGAGAAGTAGGGCGACGATCCGGCGCAAGGCAGCCGCGGCTGCGATGAGGCACAGGATATAGAGGACAGGCCGCGCCCAGGTGGACTGATGGGATTCGCTTGCTGGAACTCTCGACATGGAGACCTTCCTTGAAACAGCGAACGGCTTTTGATGGAGTTAACCTCAAATCCTTCGACTGCGCTTCTCGCGATGGAGCTGCGAGAAGCTTCGCTCAGAATGGCACCTAATTTCACTACGCGAGTTTTTATCGGAGACTGCCTAGAAGCCCTGGTCGGGGCGGAAGGCGGTCGCCTTGTTCTTAACAAAGGTTACGGCGATGGGCTTGCCTAAGTTCGCATAAACGACGAGGCGGTTTCCGTAGTCGTTCGAGAGGCTCTTGGAGACCTGGCCGAGGGCCATCTGTACCTGCCGCTCCGACATTCCCAGGATGACCTGGTGTGAGTCGACGGCTTTCCAGACTTCGGGCCCCCAGTGTTTGTAGAGCTCATGAGGATCGTCGTAGAAGAAAATCTCGTCGATGTAGAAGGTGTATTGTCCGTTTTCGTGATACCCGACGGGGACGCCGTAGACCTGTGTCGGCTTTTCGGAATCGGGCAGAGTGAAGAGCATCAGAACCTGACGGTCGCCACCGGGGATGCGATGCGTTGCCGCTTTCGGAGCAACCTGTTCGGTAAAGTCTTTGACTTCAAGTTTTTGGGCTCCGAGCAGTGTGCCGGAGGTCTTAGCATAGTCGACGCGCTTTCCGGAGACCGGGTAGTAGTCCATCTGTCCGCCGGCGGAGACCCAGAGGGTGGAGCCGTTCAGCTCACGGGCGTTGGCCATGGAGTCCTGACGCTTCTTCTTGAGGAAGACGAGATCATCGTCGGCGATCTTCTCGCGGGCAGGAGCGGCGGCGGGTTTCTCGGGAGCGTTGCGCTCGCGATAGATCATGCCGACGCGCACACCTACAACGATGAAAAATAAGAGGGTTCCACCGATTGCCGCCTTTTTGCCGTTCTCCAAGGTGCCTCCGCAGAGCTGAATTGTGTCGCATCGACCCTAAATGAAGGGACGGAGTGGATTCAACCGAATATGCCTCACCCCTGGTAGATTGTGAGCAAAATATTCAAAACAGGCGACTTATCTCCGGATCGAAACCGTAAAATATTGCAAACAAAGGAGATAGTCGCAAAATATTGAAAATAAAGCAGCTTACGCGAAGTTACCCGAACTTTTCCGCCTATATCTCTATATCTATTGTATCGAGGCGAAGGAGATGAATCTGCAAATGTATGTTGCTGTCGATGAATGACTTATCCGATTTTTAGCTTGACAGAGATTTTTGAGAGGTCAGGGAGCCGCGAAAACAGATTCCTTCGCTTTGCCACGGAATGGCAACAAAGGAAGTAGCGTTTTTTTACTTCGCGTTATTGAGGAGTAGCTTCGGCAGTAGTGGGGAGGATGGTCGAGGTGACGTGAGTTTTCTCGAAGTCGCGATTCTGAGCGTCGATGACGATCTGGCGTGTGAAGAAAAACAGGACGCGTAGTTTGAATTCTCTGCCAAAGCTGACGAGGAACCAGACTCCGTCGGGTTGCGACGCGTAGACGATGGTGAAGCCGAGGCCGGAGATATTTGTGCCGAGCAGGGTGCGGACGACGATGGGAACCTTTCGGGCGAGCGCTGTGCTGACGACAACAGGCTGGAAATCGGTGGCGTCGATCCAGGCATCCCCTTTCCAGGCGTATTCGCTTTTTTCTTTTGGACGGAAGTCGATGTGGAAGACGTCTCGGCCGTTTTTATGTTCGCGTCCAATGAGATGGAAGAGGTATCCAGACTGGTTTTTCGAGGTTAAGGGGAAGAGTCGCGTGGCGAGTCCGTCCTTGGACTTGTCATTGGTGAGATTGCGACGCATGTTCTCGACGAGGTGGCGGTCGATTTGTTCTCCCTTAAACTCGTCGGGATCTTTTTCCGGTGGCTCGTTAGTTTTGTTGAGAAGGGTGTTGTAGGTAACGTACTGGTCCTGGTGAAGGAGGCGTCCATCGAGATGAAGAAGCTGGATGTCGGAACCAGAAGCAGAGGGGGTGACGCGAGAGTCGTTGATCTCTTCACACATCAGGGTGGAGCCTCTGCGGGAGAGGACGCGGGCGTACTGAATGTACACGTAGTGAACGCGCTCGGCTTCGGCCCGGTCCTGGTTGACAGCGACGCGTGCCATGATGGCATCGGCGGTAAGTGCCGGTTCAGCGGAGTGTTGCGCAAGGCAGGGGATCGCAATAGCGGCAAGGCACACAGCGGCGAGATGGCGCGTCATGGCTCGAGATACGAGGGAAGGGGGAGGTTCGTTCCCGCTGGAGTCGAGGAGAAGCCAAATGCGGGGATTCCTCCTCTACGCGCTGCGCGCTTCGGTCGGAATGACACGTTGGAAAAGGACGATCCTGGTAAGGGTTCGCGCTGACGCGCGAATGATCCCACACATGTCGCTATAAGGCTGCTCCATGTATGGGGCACTCGGCATGCCGAACGCCTTGAAATTGAAACGCCTGGGAATTTATTTTCCAGGCGTTTCAAATAGCTCCAATTCTATTGGCCTACAAAGCCGCAATCAGATGATTTAGGTTGCTCGCATCCGCCGCTTATACAAAAGGTGTGCCGGGACTGAGCAATCCTTCGCCTGCCCTTTGGATTCCCGAAATGGGAATAGCTGCCGGGGATCCAGCGCTCGCGATTCGCAATATATCGTGTTCGGGTTCGAAGCCCAATAACACGCTACTGGTATAGGGCTCGCCGGTGTCTGGATGTAGCTGTAGGGGTGGGAAACCATATTCATGCATCCGACGTAATCCCATGTCATATCTTCATACAGACCTATAGTTACAGGATCCTTTTTGCACTCGGAATATGACTGCCCGGTTGAATTACAGTAATTTGTGACATTTACCAGTTCCGAAGCCCAAAGCGATTGACAGTAAATTCCCGCGAATGCATGACGAGCGGGCAACAGTAATAATGCTGTGAAAGCAATCAGAGCAAGTACAGATTTTGAACGCATCGGCATTTCTCCGTTGGAAATCAAGTCTGAATACAACGATCATTGAGATCTGTTGTTTGAGTTAGCTCGCTGGGAGAAAGTGCAGCAGCGGAGGTAAGTATCGTCATTTTCTAGCTTCAGATCAAGATTAAACCAGCCCGCCGCTGAACCGGGCCAATCTCGGAGAAGCTATGTCTTTCGCAGTGGAACGCTCATCAAAGGTCCGGGGCACCCCGATGTATGGGTAGAGAAGCGGATTTCTCCGCTCAGCTACGGACGATAAAGTTGTCCGTTGCTTCGGTCGAAATGACAAGTTCTGGCGATGCGAAAAATAGTGCAGAAACATCGGCGAGGTCAGCAACAGCAAGTCCTTCGACTGCGCCGCTCGCGATGAGACTGCGAGAGGCTTCGCTCAGGATGAAACTTTCTCAATTTGTCGATCCCTTATGGGTATCTTATGTAGATACAACCTAGAACTATATGTCGATGCAATGCAGCAGCAGAAATTCCGCAGCGACGATTATTAGAAACCCGGAAAACGCGTCAGCAGAATCCTAGAAGTTGATCTTGGCGGCGAACTGCATAAGGCGCTGGTTGCCGACGACGCTGGTGACGGTTCCGAAGGATGAGGGTGTGGTGATGGTTGCGTTGGGAGTCGACAGCGTGGGGTGGTTGGCGACATTGAAGGATTCGACGCGGAGGTTGAGCTGCATCTCGCGATAGAGCGGGAAGTTGCGGAAGACCGAAGTGTCGAGGTTCCAGAGCTGTTGTGAGCGGAGCATGTTGCGGCTGGAGTTGCCATAGGTTCCCGAGGCGGGAATGGCAAAGGCTGCCGTGTTGAACCATTTGGCCGCCGAGGCGTTTTCGAGGCCGGGATCGCCGACCAGGTTTGCTCGCTCATAGGTGCTGCCGTTGCCGACGTTGGCGATGTCGCCCGCCGCCGTGACGCTATAGGGCTGACCGGAGCGCGCGGTGAAGATCATGTTGAGCTGCCAGCCGCCGAGGACGAAATCCGCGAAGCGATTGCCGGTGTAGTAACGGCGGCCTTTGCCGAAGGGGAGATCGCCGTTGAGCCCGACGGCGAGCATGTGGGGAATGTCATAGGCGGAGACGCTGCGGCTTCCGCGCAGGTCATAGCGGTTTTGCAGTTGGCTGCCTTCAACGCCGAACCAGCCCGACTGGCCGGAGTCCATGGACTTGCTCCAGGTGTAGGCGACGGTATAGCCGAAGCCGTTGCGGAACTGGCGCAGAAGAGACGCCTGAAGTCCGTTGTAGCTGGAGTTGCCGTTGGAGGTGTCCCAGCGGTTCGGGACGGTATAGGGGAAGGGCTGTCCTGCGGTTCCTGCTGCGCGGCGGGCGGCGAAGGATGTGCCGGGGCCGGGCTGGCCGATGTTGGTGTAGCCACCGATGTCAGTGCGGTGACCTTGCGAACCGACGTAGTTAAGCGAGAAGACGGTGGAATTGTCGAGCTGTTGCTGGATGCCGAGGTTCCACTGCTCGGAGTAGGGGTTCTTGATATTGGGATCGACAAAGTAGTTGACGTTGGTCGCGTCGAAGGGGGTTGGAGCAGGCTGGCTTCCGGAACTGGAACCGAAGGGATTTTGCGCGGAGGTGTAGTTGGTTCCAGGGGTGTTGGTGTTGTCGAGGGCGCGTGTGCCAATGTCGGGCCATGAGCCCTGAGGGTTCTGCGGGAACTGGACGATAGCGGACCAGTTGTCATAGTTGATGCCGAAGCCGGCGCGGAGGGCGAGTTTGGAATTGACGCTGTAGGCGAGACCGAAGCGTGGGCCAACGTTGGTTTTCGTACCTTTGTAGAGTTTGCCGTTGGATGAAACGACAACGTTGGGAGGCAACGCTCCTGTACCGGGAAGGCAGGGGGCATGTCCGCGCACGGAGCAAAGCGGCGGCAGCTTCTGGACGATGTATTGTCCGGTGTTGAAGTCGAAGGTGCCGGTTTCGGGAGAACCCTGCTGGCCTATCGTCGCGTCGGTGCCATATTGCGGGATCACGCCGCGGTCATAACGAACGCCGATGTTCATTGTGAGAGTAGGAGTGACCTTGAAGGAATCCTGAACGAAGGCCGAGGCGATGCCGCCGGGCCGCTCGGTGATGAGCACGTTACGGAAGTTGAAGTTTGAGGGGTAGTTCAGCAGAAAGCTGGCGAGACCGTTGCCGGACTGCGTGGACTGGCCGGAGGCAACGGTCGATCCGGGGTTGCCGGCGAAGTTTCCTGTGCTGGCGCCGTTGAAGGTGACGGAGCCATTGCGCTGATACTGTTCGAAGTTGACCTGGTCCCAGCCTCCACCCCAGGTGATCTGGTGACGACCGAGGGTATGGATGACCTGTCCTTTCCACTCATGAATGCTGGAGAGATTCTTGGCGGGGCTGTTGCTTTCGCCGGCATTGAAGTAGCCGCTGACATTGAGCGAAGGGAAAAGAGAAACGCTGCCGACATAGCTGGAGAAGGATGGGTCGATTCCGAATGTTCCCAGCAGGTCAGAGTTGCCAAAGTCATAGAGGGTTGAGCCCTGCTGACCAACGTGGGTCCTTCCATATTGGACCTGGATGCTGGTCTTTGCATTGAGAACATGAAGCCAACTGACTCCATATTGCTCGGAAGGGATGGCGTTCAGGCTGATCAGATGAGGAAGATTTGCCGGCGAGGTGGTCGTGAGCTTAATGCCACTGTAGCGGAAGAAGATAAAGTCCCTGTCGCCGATGTGCTGGTCGAGGCGTGCGCTGTAGTTGTGGCTGGTCTGTCGCGTTGGCGTGGTGATGACGCCGTTGTACTGTGTGGGCGCAAAGTTGGGGATGGTGACGGGGGCCGAAAAGATCTTATGAATGACGGCGACGGAACGGGGGTCCATTTTGGAGACAGGAATCTGGTTGCCGACGAAGGCAGGACGGTTCGAGGCGGTGTTGGCGATGGTCGGATTGTAGAGCTGGCATTTCGCGGTGCTGGTTGCGGTTTTGTCGGAGCAACCCTGGACACCAGTCGTGCCCGTGCTGAAGTCGCCGAACGCGAGATTCTGCGGACCACCCCAGGTGCTTTCGCCAAGCTGTGCCGCGGTGGGTTGCAGGAAATAGATGCCGTTGCCTTTGCTATAGCGCGTTCCTTCATAGGAGAGGAAGACGAAGGTCTTGTTGTGTCCGTCGTAGAGCCGGGGGATGCTGAGCGGGCCGCCGAAGGTTCCGCCGAACTGATTGAGGTGATAGTTCGAGAGCGCGGAGAAGTAGGGCTGGGCATCGAAGGCGTTGTTGCGGATGTAGTCCCATGCAGAGCCGTGGTAGGCGTTGGTACCGGATTTGGTGGCGACATTGACGACGCCGCCGGTGACCTGGCCGTACTGCGCGTCGTTGTGGGAGTTGACCTTGAACTCCTGGATGGCATCGATCACGGGAGAGACAGCGTAGGAGTTAAACCAGGCGTTATTGTCGTTCATGCCATCGACGAGATAGAGGGTCGACCGATTGGGCTGGCCATTGATGGACGGAAACGAATAGGCGGAGCCTGCCGTAATGGCAGTTGTACTGCTGCTGGCCTGACCAACGGTTACGGGGGTGGCACCTGGGGTAAGAGTAAGCAGCTGAGTAAAGTTGCGGCCATTCAGGGGAAGATCCTGAACCTTCTTCTGTTCCATGACAGTGCCGAGCTGCGAGGTGGAGCTTTCGATCTGAACGCCTTCGGCCTCCACCGTTACGGCGACCTTGACGTCACCAGGCCTGAGGGTTGAGTTCATGGCGATGACCTGATCGACGGCAACGTCGAAGGCGCTGACCTGCTCAGTCTGGAAGGATGGGGCAGAGACCGTCAGGGTGTAGCGGCCGGGGGTGACGCTGGGGAAGGAGTAGTTGCCGCCCTGATTGGCGGTAGTGGTCCTCTCGACGGAGGTGGCGGTATTGCGCAGGATGATGGCGGCGTTCGGAATGGCCGCTCCTGCCTGATCACGGACGGTGCCGTTGACGGCCGCCGAGGAGATCTGCGCATGGGCCGCGGGGAGGGTAAGGAGAAAAAGGATCAGGCTGAATACTGGCGCTCTCAAAATTTGGTGGGTGATTCGCATATGAATTTATTTCTCCGCCTGTGAAAATTTATCGGGAAATCGTCAACCAGAGTAGGGAGAGGCTACCCGTACTGTCAAACAATTTTTTGCTTGCAAGAAACTTGTTTTATTTGTGAACGATAAAGCTGAAAGAGACAGATGTGGAGATTTCACCCCGTTCGACGCGCTTCGCTCGTGCGCACATGAACTCATATCTGGCGATAAAACCGCCGGATAATGGTGTACCCGACACTTGTAGTCGAAGAGACTAAATGACGCGTCTGGGAAAATTGGACAGTTTAGTGGAGAGGTTCAGCGGCGCTGAGTTCGCGTTCGACTTCCATGAGGGATTCGGTCGTGAGGGCGTCGGCGCGGCGAAGTCTGGGGAAGAGGACAGTCGCAGCGAGGGTGACGAGGAGTGAGCCGATGCCGCCAACGATGACGGCAGGAACGGCTCCCCACCAGTGGGCGGTGAGGCCGCTTTCGAATTCGCCGAACTCATTGGAGGCTCCGACGAAGAGCCAGTTCACGGCGGAAACACGGCCTCGCATCTCGGGCGGGGTGGCGAGCTGGAGGATGCTGGAGCGCACAACGACGGAGACCATATCGGCGGCTCCGGTGATGAAGAGTGCGACGAGGGAGAGCCATAGATTGCGGGAGAGGCCGAAGACGATGGTGGCGGCTCCGAAGATAGCAACGCAGAGGAGCATGTTGGCCCCGGCGCGACGTTTGATAGGGCGAGCGACGAGGGTGAGCGAGACGATGAGAGCTCCGACAGAGGGCATGGCGCGAAGCAGGCCGAGTCCACGAGGACCGGTGTGGAGGATGTCGGTGGCGAAGATGGGGAGCAGAGCTACGGCTCCGCCGAGCATGACAGCGAAGAGGTCGAGCGAGATAGAGCCGAGCAGGAGCTTGGTGCGCCAGACATATTCGAGTCCGGCGAGCACGGTACGCGCACTAAATCCGGAGGCCTTTCTTTCGACTGGCTCGGGCCGGATCATACCCACGAGGAGGAGATAGCAACAGAGCATGAGAAGGGTGAGGAGATAGACAGAGGGAGCTCCTCGCCAGTGTGCCAAACGACTCGAGAGAGGGAGGGTGTAGAGCAATCCACCGAGAGCGGGGCCAGACATATTAGCAATCTGATAAACGGTGGCTCCCCAGGTGACCGCATTCACGAAGTGATCCTTGGGGACGAGCGAAGGGAGCAAGGCACTGGAGGCAGGTCCGCTGAAAGCGCGACCGATGCCAATTCCGATCAGAACAATGTAGATGGGCCAGACGCGTCCGTTGGCGAGTGCCCAGGTGCTGAACGAAAGCCAGAGCAGAACGGCGGTGCAGATGGCCTGAAGGCCATAGCAGAGCAGGATGATTCTGCGGCGGTCGAAGCGGTCGGCGGCGTGTCCAGCGGCCAACATAAGAAGCAGGCCGGGAAGGAAGAGTGCGAGACCGGTGAGTCCGAGGTCAAGCGCGGAGTGGGTGATTTCGTAGACCTGCCAGGCGACGGCGACCGATTGTGCCTCGGCTCCGATGACGGCCATCAGGCGGGCGCTTTGATACAAGCGAAAATTATGCGAACGAAAGGCATCCCCCGCAGTGGGTCTTCGACTCTCACCATCAGGCATAGTCTTAATGCTGTCATAGTTTTAATTCCCGCGCAGGGAGTTACGCTTAAAGTGGGCGGGAATCACTTCGATACGAATTTTCGTCAGAAGACAGTTTGTTGGGTTTAGAGAAGTTGTTGTTGATGAAGTACTGCCGGTTCCAGGAGAGATCACTTGAAATTCCAATGGGTCGAGAAGATTCCGGTTGCAGATCCGGAAATTGTTTTGCGGGCGATGGAAGACCGGTTACGCACGGTTTCGAGTGAAGTGGTGCGAGAGGGAGACAGAATTACGCTGATGGGCCTAGGGCCCTCGCCGCGAGCGATGAACCGGCGCGACCGGACGGTGATTGACGTGAAGGTCGAGGATGGGTTCACGATGATCGCGGCAGACATCGCCTATCAGGCCTCATCGTTATTGGGGGATGCACCGCAGGACGCGGTGGTGCGGGCCAAATTGGAGCGCGTGTTCGCAGAGATGCGGGAGGAACTCGGCGTAAAGGCAGTTTCGGCGCGAGCAGTGGAAGCGCACAGGGAGATTGCAAAGGCACCGCCGGCAGATCCGGAACCTTTCCATGAGTTGCCAAAGATGCGATTTGCGGCCGAGGTTCCGGTCACACCACCACCTTCGTTTCCGGAAGTAAAGGTGGAAACAGTTCGCGAGGAGAAGCCTGCTGTACTGGAACCCGCTGCGGCTGTAGCAGAGCCAGCCGAGGTTGAGACGAAGTATGAGAAGGCTACTGTGTCTGAGCCTATTCCCGTAGTGGAGCGCGCCGAGGTTAAGGCGGAATCTGAGAAGC
Organism: Edaphobacter sp. 4G125; assembly: GCF_014274685.1. Taxonomy (NCBI): domain Bacteria; kingdom Pseudomonadati; phylum Acidobacteriota; class Terriglobia; order Terriglobales; family Acidobacteriaceae; genus Edaphobacter; species Edaphobacter albus. Next base: position 22,273 of record NZ_CP060393.1, on the reverse strand, counting down.
CTGCGATGGTGGTTGAGGTGCAGGTACCAGAGCCAAAGATTATCGCGGGAGTTGCAAACAAGAGCGATGAAGAGAAGGCCATCAAAGATGGAGTTGTAACAGTGCCTGTTGTTGCTAAAGAGGAGAAGGAAGCGAGCGCGCTGCTGCCGAAACCGGTTGTTGCTGTTCCTGCGAAGGTTGCGGAAGAGAAGAAGGCCACGGTCTCGAAAGAGAAGACTTCACCTGGGGTTCCGAAAATCTCCAGGCTCGTCGCGGCTCCTGTGAGTCAGCCAGAGTCTGTGGAGGAAGAGAAAAAATCGTCGCGATTATTGCAGTGGAGCGCGTGGGTAGCTGCATTTATCGTGCTCGTGCTGGCACCTGCAGCGTGGCTGTATCTGCCGAGAGGCTCTCATGGCGATAGCAGTGCACCACAGCAGACACAACCAGGCCCAACGACGCAGCCGACTGGCGCCGCGGCAGCGGAATCCGCTCCTGCTCCCGTTGCTTCCGTGGATGTTCCGGTCAAGGAACAAGAGCCGACGGGGATGGTGAAGGATTGGGAGGCAGCGCTGCAATCGACGGATGCCACGAAGCAGGCGGGATTTTATGCAGATCCGGTGGATCGCTATTTTCTTCGTCACGACGTTAGCCGGGCTTCGATTCTGGCGGATAAGCAGTCTCAGATCGGAAAGCGAGCGGATGGGTGGTCTGTTGTGATGGAGCAGATCAAGGTGCAGCAGAAAGACGATACAGCTTCTGTCCACCTGATTAAGCACTTCACCATTCGCAAGGACGGCAAACTGACGTCGCAGTGGTATGTTCCTTCGCTGCTTCAGCTGAAGCGTGCAGATGGACGGTGGCAGATCGTCTCGGAGCGCGATCTGGGCTGGGCGAATACGCTGGATGAGCTGGAGTAGGGTTCCGCGTTGTGCGCGAATGAACCCACTCATATCGCGATGAAATCGCTCCATGAATGGGCACTCAGCAGATGATCCACGTGGAGGAAATGGGAATTTCTCCACTTCGACGGCGAGGCCGCCTCCGGTCGAAATGACACAGTATAAGCCTCGTTAGAGACTAATCCTTCTTCGACTGCTTTTTGAGCAGGGCGAGGACTTCTTCGGCGTGGCCCTCTGGTTTGACGTCTTCGAAGATGTGGATCAAACGCTGGTCGGGGCCGATGAGATAGGTGGTCCGCTTTACGCCTTTGACCAGCTTGCCGTACATGTTCTTCGGCTTGATGAGATCGTAGCGATTGATGAGGGTCATCTCGTCATCAGCGAGAAGGTCGTAGGGGAGGTCGTATTTATCCTTGAACTTCTTCTGCGCCTTGACGGTGTCGCGGGAGATGCCGAGCACGACGATACCTTCCTTCTGGAACTTCTTGAAGGCGTCGCGGAAGCCGCAGGACTCGATGGTGCAGCCGGGAGTATCGGCGCGCGGATAGAAGAAGAGCACGACAGGCGAGCCCTTGAAGTTCGAGAGGGATACGTCTTCACCGTCCTGATTTTGCAGAGTGAAATCTTCTACCTTGTCGCCGGGTTTCATGATGTTTCCTTCCTTGTTTGTAGTCAATCTTAACGGCTTAATGGTTTGATGAGCATGGTTGGCTGATTGACAATTTTAATCTCAAAGATGGTCGGCCATTGCTTGCCTGTGACAAAGAGGCGGTCATGTTGCGCATCGTAGGCGATGCCGTTCAGGACGGATTCTGCATCGACCTTCTGGCTATCGGGAAGGATGCCCGCAAGATCAATCCATCCGATGACGTGGCCGTCCTGTGGTGAGATGCGCGCGATGCGGTCGGAGTGCCAGATGTTGGCATAGATCTCGCCTTTGACGTACTCCAGTTCGTTGAGCATCTGCACAGGTGTCGATCCGTCCTTGACGACGATGTGGCGTATTTCCTTGAAGGTCTCGGGATCGCGGAAGCGGAGGATCGCGGTGCCGTCGCTGGTAATGATCTCTTTGTTCGTGCGAGTCATACCCCAACCTTCGCCGGCGTAAGTGAATTGCTTGATCGGGCGGAGGGTGAAACGGTCGTAAACGAAGCAGATGTGCGATTGCCAGGTCCACTGATAGATTTTTGATCCCCAATCGACGATGCCCTCTCCAAAATACGAGGGAGGCAGATCAAGTTGTTGAAGTGGCTTGCCGGTTTCGGGCTTGATGACCATCAGAGCAGAGCGGCCCTTCATCCCTGTGCCTTCGTAGAAGAGTCCATCGAGATAGAAGAAACCTTCGGTGTAGCTCGAGGTGGAGTGTGGGTATTTGGCGACGATTTTGTATCCGGCGACGGGCGCCGCTAAAGCGACGCCCGTGCCGAAGAGAAGAACTGCTGGAATTAGATTTCGAACGAGACGGGCAGGTATCACGACAGTCTTCTCTTCTTTCTGATGTTAAGTCTGTGGGGCGACAGACGCGGATCCTTCGACTTCGTTCCCCCTGGTCACTTCGCTCAGGATGACACTTCTTTATTTATGTCAGTCTCAGTTAGCTCAGGCTTTGCAATGTTTTTTCCAGTGATGCTGAGTCTTCAACGTTGAGCGAAGGAATTGGCGAGTCTTTGCCGAGGATCTGGCGGTTGAGTCCAGTGAGGACTTTGCCTGGGCCGACTTCGATGAAGTGTGTCGTTCCTTGTGCGGCGAGAAGCTGGATGCATTCGACCCAACGGACGGAGCCGGTGACCTGACGCACGAGGCAGTCCCGTGCATCATCGGCGGTGGTGACGAGTCGTGCGTCCACATTGGCCGCCACCGGCAATGCAGGATCATTGAGGGTAAGGGCTGCGAGATCTTTTGCGAGTGCATCCTGCGCGGGTTGCATCAACGCGCAGTGGAAGGGAGCGCTGACAGGAAGCATGACGGTGCGCTTGGCTCCCGCCTCTTTGCATAGAGCTGCGGCGCGTTCGACAGCGCCAACGGCGCCGGAGATAACAGTCTGGTCAGGCGAATTGAGATTCGCAGGAGAGACGACCGCGCTGTTGGGGTTGAAGTCCTGAGCCTCAGGGGTTCTGGGGAGCGGGGTGAGTTGATCCGATACCTGCGAGCAGATCTCGCGGATGAGCGGTGCGGAGAGCCCGAGGATGGCGGCCATGGCTCCTTCGCCTGCGGGGACGGCCTGCTGCATGTAGCGTCCTCGTGCGCGGACGGTGCGGACGGCATCGCTGAAGCTGAAGGTGCCTGCGGCAACGTGCGCGGAGTACTCGCCTAGCGAGTGTCCAGCAGCGAGAGTAGCGGTGAGGCCGCGCTCGGCGAGAACGCGTGCGGCGGCGACGGAGACGGTGAGGATCGCAGGCTGGGTGTGTTCGGTGAGTTTGAGCTGGTCTTCGGGCCCCTCAAAGATCAGCTTCGAGAGCGGGAAGCCGAGCGCGTCGTCGGCTTCTTCAAAAACTGCGCGTGCAGAAGGGAAATTGTCGTAGAGATCGCGGCCCATGCCGACCGTTTGGGAACCCTGGCCTGGAAAGAGAAAAACTGGTTTTGTCATCGCTGACTATCGTAAATGAACGGGAGCGAAGGACTGTGCAATAGGCTAGGGCAAGGAGCGAGGGAGTAGTTGAATTGAAGGCTAACCAATCACAGATCCTTCCCACAGATCCTTCGACTTCGTTCCCTTGGGTCACTTCGCTCAGGATGACACGTTCTTGTTTGGTGAACCGACGATTGGATGTCGGTTCCGAGCCAGTTTCCGGTTAGCTTACAGGTTTGTTATTGGGTGGCGACTCTTCGTGGAAGGTGACGCGATTACGTCCGGAAGATTTGGCGCGATAGAGTGCCTCGTCGGCGCGACGAATAAAGTCTTCAACATCGGAGATTTCGGCCGCTAACCATGCGACTCCAAAACTTGAGGTGACGGGAACGGTGCGTCCCTCGAAGAGAAATGGCTCGTGCGAGATGGACTGCAGGATCTGGTTGAGCCGTTCGTTGGGATCGCGATAGGGCAGTCCCGGCAGTACGAGGAGGAACTCTTCGCCTCCATAACGCCCGATGAAGTCATAAGGGCGGATGTTATGGAACATGCGTCGAGCGGCATCTCGCAGGATGGAGTCTCCTGCGAGATGGCCCATCGTATCGTTGACCTGTTTGAAGTGATCGATGTCAGCCAGCACTACGGCAAGCGGCGCGCTGGTGCGGCGCGCGCGGTCCATCTCCCGGACGAGGATGTCGATGATGGCGGAACGGTTCCAGATGCCGGTAAGAGCATCGCGTGTCGCCTGCTGGCTGAGAATCTCTCGTGCTGCCATCAGCTCGGCCTTTTCGGTTTCGAGCTCCTGGGTGCGTTGCGCCACCATCTGCCCCAACAGATGCTGACGCTGGAGATGGTGCCTCTCGCGCCATTGCCAGACCAGAACAAGGGCCAGAAGGATAAAGACGAACAGCATGATGTAAACGGCAGGAGTTTGCCACCAGGGAGGCTGCACGATAAACGTCAGCGAGATTACGGAGGACTGCTTCTGCCGATCGAGATCGATGGCCTGAAGTTCGAAGCGGTAGTTTCCGGGTGCGATCCCTGAATAGTGCAGGCGGTGGTCCTTCGTCTCTCTCCAGCGGCTCTCTCTGCCGACCAGACGATAACGAAACCGGATGCTGCCGTCTCGAGCAAAGTTCAACGAGGTGAAATGGACGTTGAATGAGGCATTCTTCCAGGGAAGCTCGGGAGTCTCGTACTGCGAGAGGGCGATGTCTCCCAGGGTCGCGGAGGTAAAGCGGACATCGAGGAGCGATGGAGAGAGGAGATGCTCCGGATGTAGAAGATGAATTGCCCCGCCATTGGCTCCAATCCAAACGGAGCCATCGCTTTCTGCGAGGAAGGCACTCTGGTTGGTGTCGGTGGAGACCAGGCCATCCTGTCGGGTGAGCAGGCGCCACCGTGAACCATCGAAGACATTCACTCCCGCGCTGCTGCCGACCCAGAGCCATCCCCGGGTGTCGAGCCGCACGAATTGAACGTCGGATGAGGCAATGCGCGGCTTCGAGATGGAATCGAGAACCGTCACATGATCTCCATCGATCTGCAGATGCAGCAATCCCGCCGTCCCGCCGATCCAGAGAGTGCCATCCGGTGCGGCGGCAATGTTGCGCATCTGGAAGGAGGAGGCGATATCGAGTGGAATCCGCGAGAAGCGCCGGTCCGATGGAGTGAAACGGTAAAGAGATTGTGCGCCGAGAAACCAGAGGGAGTGATCGGGGCTCTCTGCTGCATCAGCCCATGCGCTGGATGCCATCAGCGGATCGGCGATCTTATCGATCGAAGGAGTATCCGGTCTACGGATGACGTAAAGGCCTTTTTGTGAGAGAACCCAGATGCGATGCGAAGAGTCGGTAAAGGTGCTGGCCAGCGGGGGAAGCTTTTCCGAAAAAACGATGCGTTCGAGGGCAGGGTCGGTCCGATAGACCTCCCCATCTTTTGTAAAGAACCAAAGCGAGTGGTCGGGAGATTCTGCGAAGTTAATGCCATGCAGGAGCGGCTTCTCCTCGAAGAGGCGGGGAACATCAAACCTGCCGGCCAGATCGTTCATCTGCTCGACCTGAAATTGGTCTGCAATCCAAAGACGATGTTGAGAGTCACGAAAGATGGAATGAACGACATCGTCGTGTAGTCCCTGTGCGATCGTCCAGTTCTCGACTTCTCCGTAACCTTGCCAGCGGACGATTCCATGACCGCGCGTACCGAACCAGGGGATTCCGCTGCGATTTGCCAGGATGGCGCTGACGTCTTTGAAGTCGATGCCATTGTGGGAGTCGAAGATCTTCCAGGAAGAGCCTTCCCAGCGAGCCAGTCCACGGTTGGCCTGGGTCAACACGCGGCCCTGCTGATCCTCGGCCATGGTGAGGATGCCGAAGTCCTGGTAGGCGTTCGCGCCATTGACAGAGGGAAGGTCGCGGGTACGAAAGGTAGAGTCGCTTCGAGCAAGAATACGAATGTGCTGACTGCTGCGAGCCCAGAGCGTTTCATTGCGGTCTTCAAAGAGAGAGACCCAGTCGTCGGAAGGAATGTTCTGGGTGTTCGCAAATACTTCGATCTGGCGGGAATCTCCCCCGAGCGGGTTCCGGATGCGGCAAAGGGCCTGTCCACATCCCAGCCAGAGATTCAATCCATCGGCAGAGATGAGAAGACTATGGAGATGCGCAAGCGCAGTTTTGGCGCTGATCTCGGCAGCAGTAAAGAACGGTTGCAGCTTCCATGATGGGCGACCAGTCTTATCTTCGGACCGCGAGAGAAGCATCAGGCTGCCGCTCTCAAGAAAGAGAATATGGTCGGGATCGATGGAGCGGATCGGTTCTCCAGGCAGAAGCCGAAGTGGGGGCCCTTCAGCAGGAGCTGCGGTGAAGCGCTTGCCGTCGAAGAAGTAGATGTGATCGTCGCTAGCGGCCCAGATGCGGCCTGAGACGTCCTTATGGAGTCCCAGAATCAGAGATTCCATCAGTCCTTCTTCCGGTCCAAAGCGATGGAACTGGGCTCCATCGTAACGATAGAGGCCATTCTCCGTGGCGATCCACAGCAGTCCGGAGTTATCTTCGATCAGATCGAGAACATCGAGGTTTCTGAGCCCCTGTTCCTGACCGTAATGAAAAAAATTGAATTGTTGAGCAAAAGTGGTCGTGGTTCCAGGCGAAACGCAGAAGAGCATGACCGCCAGGCGCAGAAAGAGCCAGCCGAGCCGTCGGAACTCCGGAAACCAGAGTGTGGAGTTGCGTTCAGGCTGCCTGCTCAACGGGAGTCACCTGCGCAGCACCAAGGGTCAGACGGAGATTTCCTATACCGTGTATCCCATCTGAAGGGGGAATTTTGTGAGCCCAGGGTGTCTTATTACTTTATCAAGGCGAGAGAGTTGCGCGAAATATCCTGTCGCTTGAAGAGGAAGAGTGCGACCAGGGGATTCCCATTTTGGGAATCAGGGAAGATTGTTTTAGGATCGTGCTGGTTCTAAAGGGCTTATGTCCCAAGTCCGAAGTCGACATCTTCTTCGTCGCCGGAGTGGGAGTAGAAGTCATAGGGGGTGCGGCGATTGAATTTGTATCGCTGACGCAGTTCACGGCCAATAAACAGACCAAGAGCAACCGCTCCAAGACCGGCAGAAACCCAGCCGATGGTTTTAAAGAGAGCGGATTCCTCCTCGTTTTCTGGAAATGGGAGGTTCTTCAAGGCAGAGGCTGCGGAATCCTCGGTGCAAGCGGACTTCATGCAAGGATGATAGCGCAGGTTGAAGCTCGTTGGCAGGAGCCACAGGAGATTCCCGTTTGACGGGATCCGAAATGGTCTAGTTGACGTCCACTTTCTGGAAGCCCAAGCTGTAGAGCAACATCGTTACGGTGGATCGCGCATTTTTTCGTGCTGTATCGAGGATGCCATCGGAGAGCGCAGTTTGCTGCAACTGGAGCTCGGCTTTGGCGCGGGTCTCGCTTTCGAGGTTCTGATCAACCGGCACGAGGATTCCGGTGGTGCGCGCGTAGACGCGGGTATGTTGGTTGTCGAGCGTGGTGGAGAAGAGCTGTGAGGCGGGCAGAGTGACGTGAATCGTCCGTGTGCCATTCCCATTCGTGATACGAATGTCTTCTGACTTGAGCTGCGACAGGTCGATGCCAGCGATTGCCTGGCCATGGACCACTAGCAAGATGCGGTCTCCAGCGAGAAGGTCAGGAAGGACGGCGCTGGATTTCGATCCTTCGACGATGGTGTCGAGAGAATAGACGACGGTCTCAAGCCGGCTGAGGCGTTGGATACGATGCACGATTGCGGGAACTGAGGTGTCGTAGGCGGTCTCACGGCCGAGGACTCGGTCGGCAAGGTGTCCCATGGTTCCGTTGGTCGCGTTGCGCAAGAAGAGCGCCAGGGCGGCTGCTCCCAACAACAGAGCCAGCAGAAAGGCAAAAAGACTTCCCCAAGAGCTTCGAGCGGTTCTGTATTGCGTTGTCATCCCTGATTGGGATGGTATCTCACTGGGGTGAGTGGCTGCGAAAGGTGTTCTAGGAGGGATATATCAGTAAAAAATGAAGGGGGAGCATTTGGGCTCCCCTTTAAAGAGAGGACATTCTTCTTTCAAGCGGCGATTTTGCGGAGACCGAAGGCAGCGAACCCGAGAGCTCCGGTGCCGAAGAGAAGCAGCGTCGAGGGCTCCGGAGTTGCCTGCGAAGCGGTGATGATACCGGTCGAGGTCTCCTGCCCGAAGAAATCGGTGTAGGTGTAGCCCATGAAGCCGGAGGCCAGCGAGATGGTCAGGTTTCCGTTGAGAAAGCCTGCATAGTTGATGCTGGCAACGTTACCGAGAAGAAAGTTGACGGAAGCGGTCCCGATCGAATCGGCAAGAGTAAAGGTATTGCCGCCGATGCTGAAGGTCAGGTCAGCGAGAACGTTGCCGGGGGTTCCGTTCTGATAGAAGGTGTCGAAGAACCCGCTGGGTGAATCGTCGATGGTGAAGGAGCCGGTTCCACCGGAGAGGTTTCCGATGACGTTGGTGAGCGCGAGGTTATAGGTGACAGGCGACGCATGAGCGGCAACCGGAGCCACAGCCAAACCAAAAATCAGAACCAATGCAGAAAAAAAATTGCGCATACGAAACAAGGGACTCTCCTTTTCGATCTAAACAATGAGATATATCCCTAAGTATTTCTATGAGTTACAGATCGTCAACGGGAAAAATATTTCCTGCAGGGATGCAGAGGATTGCAGGAGAAGCCCGGACAGAGCGCAGAAGAAGGGCTTTGAAGAGGAGAAAGTCACTCTTGAAGAGGAAAAGAGGTTTCTTCTGTGGATTGATGCACATTTAATGTGCAAAGAGTTGCGCCGAAAAAGAGCGCACTTTGTGACGAATTCAGGGCGATACACGACGTTTGCAAACGGGAAACGCGCAGCGCCCCAAGAATTTGCTTCGGAACTTTTTCTGAAAACGGGTTATTAGAATAACGAGATGAATAGGATACCGACGCTGGAGAGCAAGGCTACCGGGATGCTTCCGTTGACTGTGCTGGGGTTTGGCTGCTCCGCGATGGGGGGAAGGGTTTCACGGAAGGATTCCCTCTCGGCTCTGGGTTCGGCTTTTGACGCGGGAATCAACTTCTTCGATACGGCCCGATCCTATGGGTACGGCCAGGCAGAGGGCATCCTGGGGGAGTTTCTCGCGGGACGTCGTGACCGGGTGGTGGTCTGCACCAAGTTTGGAATTCTTCCGTCATTGCAGGGAGGATGGAAGCAAAGACTCAAGCCGTTGGCGCGTGGCCTTGTGAAGGCATTTCCAGGGCTACGCGGGGCGGTCCGCAAGCAAGCGGGAACGCAGTTTGTCGGGGGGCAGTTTTCGGTCCAGACACTGCATTCGAGCTTTGAGACCAGCCTTCGTGAGCTCAGGACCGATTATGTCGACATGCTCCTGTTGCATGCCGCGCCGATCTCAGTGCTGGAACAGGATGATCTCCTGGAGGCGATGCAGCAGCTGGTGGATCAGGGAAAGGTACGAATGGCGGGTATTTCGGGTGACAGTGAGGTGATTCTTCGTTACTTCGAACAGCGTCCGGCCATGCTGACGACCGCGCAGTTTGCTTTGAATGCTTCAAATATGGAGATGGTGAAGACGACCACTGCAAATAACGATCTTCTACTGGTGGGAAATCATCCCTACGGCGGTCCTACGGGGGCTGCGGGAGGCAAGGCATTAATTGCCTCGCTCAATGCGTCGCCGGGATTTCCGCAGGAGCTTCGAGAGAAGCTGGATCCGGCGGACCCGCAGGTACTGCCAGAGGTGTTGCTTAATTGCATCCTCAATGGCACCGGTGTGGGCGCTGTGGTTCCAGCAATGATGCAGCTAAGGCACATTCAGAGCAACGTGCGTGCAGTTACAGAATGTCGCTTTACTCCTGCGGAGCTTGCCCTGTTGCGGAACCGGATGCAGGCACTGGCCGAAAAGGTCGGATAAGGATTCCAGAACCGGATTATTGCGTGCGCAGTTCGCTTGCGATCCGGTCGGCCAGTCGCATGGCAAGCGCAACCATGGTGAAGGTTGGGTTGGAGCTTGAGCCGGCAGGAAAGACAGCGCAGCTGGCCACATAAAGATTCTCCAGCTGATGCAGGCGCAGATTGCGGTCGACGACACTTGTGGCAGGATCGTCGCCCATTCGCAGGCCGCCCATTGCGTGGATGGTGTCTACCAGCGGAGGGGTGTTTCCTTCGGCCCATTCGGGGGCCCAGTCTACTGGGTCCAGCCCATTCGCGGTAAGGTACTCGCGGATGATCCTGGCGTAGGCGAGTACCGTCCGTTTTTCGGCTTCTCCAATTCTCCAGTCGACAACGGTGATCGGGAGCCCGAGGGCGTCGCGTTCGGTGGGGTGCAGAGTGATGCGGTTGTTGGGGTCGGGGTTCTGCTCGACATCGATATTGAGATAAAGTATGGCGCGTTTGCTGATGGGACGTCGCCGTCGGAACTTCAGAGACCAGGCCAGGTGCGCGACCTCGCCCAGTCCACGCATCATGGGGACAAGATTGCGTGTGAGCGCTTCGCGTAGGCGCCCCTGCTGCAGCGACCACATCAGGTTGCGGATGGCGGCAGGGCCTGAGTCCTCGGGTTCGACCACAGCAACGTGGGACATCACGGAGAGCAGTCTCTCGCGCTCGCGAAGCTGGTCGGAGGCCTCGAGCTTGCAGGTGTGCATGGTTCCGTCGACGAAGAAGGGGCCAATGAAACGGGCGACGCGCTCCCGGGTTGGAGAACGGAATTGGGCGGCATGGCAGACGACGTGATCGTGGAAGTACCGGCCAATCAGATCGTAGGGATTTGGGACAGAGGGAGAGCACAGCAGAAGGCGGCTGCTCTCGATGGTGCCACAGGCGACGATGAAGCGATCGGCGGTAAAGCTCAGCTCGCGTCCTGAGTAAGTGAGTACCCGGGCCCGAACAATGCGCGAAGGCGCGGTCGGATCGACCTCGAGCGAGGCAGTGTTGGCATGGGTGATGACGGTGATTTTGGGGTGCGAGAGCGCTTCGACGCCAAGGGTCTGGCCAAGATTGCGGCGCTGGAAAGGGATCCATTTAGAGAAGCGCACGCGGATGTTTTCGGATGGGGGAAGCGGAGGTGCGCCTAGCGCCTGGGAGAGTTCAGAGGTATAAGGCAGGCTATCGACGCCGAGAAGCTGCTGAATCTCGTCGTAGTAGGGTGTCAGCTCCCGCTCTGGAATGGGCCACGCCAGATTGGGTAGGCCAGGGCCGGGCGAGAAGATGTCCGGAGTGAAGGGCAGCAGTTGCCCTCCCCAACGGGTAGAGGTTCCGCCGAAGGTGCGGAAGCGACCGGTGTTGACACCGTGATGCTCCTGGGCGCCCGGAGCGATGTGAGCGCGGTAGAGCGCCTGACTGCGCTCCTCTGGTTTGAGTCCACCAGCTTCCAGCAGGCAGACATCAATCCCTTGGTGCGCCAGACGCTTCGCCAGCACCAGACCGGCAATCCCCGCGCCGATAATGCAGATGGTGCTATGTAGATTGTTGGGTGCAGAGGTCTGCTCAAGGTCGATGTGCATGGGCCCCGTTTGTTCTACTAGCTAACGCGACTGCTGGCAATCTCGGCGGGCTCCGTAACACGGCGCTCGCGGTTGCGGTAGCTGGCGGCGACGAAGTCGCGGAAGAGCGGGTGTGGCTCGAGCGGCTTCGATTTGAACTCGGGATGGAACTGGCAGCCGAGGAAGAAGGGGTGGCCGGGGATCTCGACGATCTCGACGTAGGTGGCGTCGGGAGTGGTTCCGGTAAGACGCAGACCTGCCCCTGTCAGCACAGCCTCGTACTCGCGATTGAACTCGTAGCGGTGACGATGGCGTTCTGAGATGTCGGTGGTGCCGTAGGCCTTGGCAGCAAGTGAGCCGGGCTCGAGCACGCAAGGCCACGCGCCGAGACGCATGGTTCCGCCCATCTCTTCCACACCGGTCAGCTCGCGGAGTTTATAGATGATGCGATGCGGAGTGGCGGGGTCGAATTCGCCGGAGTTGGCCTCCTTGAGGCCAGCCACGTTGCGGGCATACTCGATGCAGGCGGTCTGCATGCCAAGACAGATACCAAAGTAGGGAGTGTTGGTCTCTCGGGCGAAACGGATGGCGTTGAGCATGCCCTCGATACCGCGCTTGCCGAAGCCACCAGGAACGAGGATGCCGTCGAATCCTTCCAACTGCTGGCGATACTCCTGCGTGGGGCGGCCCTCGGCGTCCTGTGTCTCCAGTCCCTCAGCTTCGATCCAAGTGACGCGAAGCTTCAGGTTGTGGGCAAGTGCGCCATGGACCAGGGCTTCCTTAAGAGATTTGTAGGAGTCTTCGTACTCGACGTACTTACCGACGATGCCGATGGAGACTTCGTCTTTGGGGTTGTAGGCGCGGTGAACGATGTCTTGCCACTGGGAGAGATCGGGCTTGCGCGCATCGATGTGGAGGTACTTGAGGGCGAGCTCATCAACTCCTTCCTGCGCGAAGTTCAGGGGAACCTCGTAGATGCTGGGCACATCACGGGCGGCGATGACAGCGGCCTCTTCCACGTTGCAGAAGAGGGCGATCTTCTGGCGCATCTCGCGCGGAACGGCGCGTTCGGTGCGGCAAAGCAGGATGTCGGGCTGGATTCCGATGGAGAGCATCTCCTTGACGGAGTGTTGGGTAGGCTTGGTCTTCAGCTCCTGTGCGGCGGCAATCCAGGGAATCAGGGTGACGTGGACGAAGCAGGTGTTCTCGCGACCCAGGTCCTGGCGCATCTGGCGGATGGCCTCGAGGAAGGGGAGCGATTCGATATCGCCCACGGTGCCGCCGATCTCGACGATAGCGACGTCGGTGTCCTGCGCAACCTTGCGCATGGCGTTCTTGATCTCATTGGTAACGTGGGGGATGACTTGGACGGTCTTACCGAGATAGTCGCCGCGGCGCTCCTTGGTAATGATCTGCTCGTAGATGCGGCCGGTGGTCAGGTTGTTGTCGCGGGAGAGCTTGGCGTGGGTGAAACGCTCGTAATGGCCGAGGTCGAGGTCGGTTTCGGCGCCGTCGTCGGTGACGAAAACCTCGCCGTGCTGGAACGGCGACATCGTGCCGGGATCGACGTTGAGATAAGGATCGAACTTCATCAGGTTGACGCGGAGTCCGCGGGCCTCAAGCAGGCAGCCAATCGAGGCCGCTGCGAGCCCTTTTCCTAACGAAGACACAACACCGCCCGTTACGAAGATGTACTTTGCAGACATTTCCGCGACCTCATGAATTGAATTGGAAATTTGTGCGTGGTGTGCACGATTAAGTATCGCAGCATCTGGCGATTGGGGCAAGATGCTGCGTTGAGTGGGTCATCTGTCTTATATTCAGCATCCGCCAAAAAATATGCAGGACTTGCTGCCCGATACCAGCAGCAACCTGTACCTGCTAAAGTTGCAAGTGGAAATTTTCAGTGTTTTTCCCTGACGCCACTGTTTGGACGTACGTCAAACATTCATTCCGCTTCGCAAACGGCATTCAACAACAAGAGAGGGACGCTTTGAAACCGAGGAAATCTGTCTCAACCCTGGCCATCGCTGTCTTTGCGGCGGTTGGCTCATTGTCGGCCCAGAGCTTTCATAATGCTCCGGCTGACGCCGCATCGAAAGAGAATCCCCATACGACCAAGGCGGACGCCGAGGCTGGCTCGAAACTCTATGAGATGCGTTGCGCGGGCTGTCATGGCATTACGGCCAAGGGTGTCGCCAACATCCCTGCACTTGCCAGCGGACCGGCGCAGACGGCAAAGCCGGGTGAACTCTTCTGGTACATCACCAAGGGAGATCTGGCGAACGGGATGCCTTCGTGGGCAACGACTCTGACAGACGATCAACGCTGGCAGGTTGTCACCTATCTGAAGTCACTGGGCGGCGGTTCGGGTGCGGGTGCCGCAGCGGCACCTGCGGCGAAGAACGAGGCATCGGAGGCGAAGTTCGATGCTCCCCCACCGAAGGCCCCGTTTACGGACTTCCGGTTCGAGAAGCCTGGCCTGACGCGCAAGATCACGGTTGCCGATCTACCGGAGCCCTATGCGACGAAATCGGCCGGTAACGGCCCGACGATCGTCGCGAAGCCTGAGGGGGTATGGCCGCAGGTTCCGCAGGGCTTTAAGGTCGAGTTGTACTCGAAAGATGTTGATGGTCCTCGCATGATCCGCACGGCGCCGAACGGCGACATCGTGGTTGCGGAAAGCATGAAGGGGCAGATTACGATTTTGCGTGGCATGACCGCGGATGGCAAAGCAGAAAAGGCCAGCGTCTACGCGACCGGGCTGAGCCGACCGTTCGGTATCGCTTTTTACCCGGCAGGACCGAATCCGAAGTGGCTCTATATCGGCGATACCGATGCCGTGGTTCGCTTCGCCTATAAGGATGGCGATCTGGTTGCCACGGGCAAGCCGGAGCACGTCGTTGATCTACCAGCCAACGGCAAGGGACATTGGACGCGCGATATTCGTTTCACGCTAGACGGCAAGAAGATGCTGGTTTCGGTCGGTTCGGGTTCGAACGTCGATGATCCCGATACGACTCCGGCAGAGAAGAACCGCGCCGATGTTCTGGAGTTCAACCCGGACGGTAGCGGCCAGAAGGTTTATGCCTACGGCATTCGCAACTGTGTTGGCGAAGCGATTCATCCGAAGACGGGCGAACTGTGGTGCTCGGTGAACGAGCGCGATGCGCTGGGTGACAACCTGGTGCCGGACTATATTACGCATGTCCAGCCCGGTGGCTTCTACGGCTGGCCGTGGTGGTATATGGGGGCAAACCAGGACCCTCGTCATGCGGGCAAGCATCCGGAACTGAAGGACAAGGTCATCGTGCCCGACGTGCTGCTGAATCCGCATAACGCTTCGCTCGGCATTCTTTTCTATGAGGGCAAGCAATTTCCAGCGGAGTATAAGGGCGACCTCTTCGCCGCGGAGCACGGCTCGTGGAACCGCGCGGCTCGCGTGGGCTATGAGCTGATTCGTGTGCCGATGACGCCGAACGGCCGCGCCAAGGGCGAGTACGAGGACTTCATGACCGGCTTCGTTCTTCCTTCAGGTGATGTATGGGGAAGGCCGGTTGCGGTGACGGCTGCAACGGACGGCTCGTTGCTGGTGAGCGATGATGCGTATAACGCGATCTGGCGCATCACCTATACCGGGATGTAGTTCAAAAGAATGTACAGAAGAAAGGACCCAGCGATTGATGCTGGGTCTTCTTTTTTTGTGGAAGCCCCGATTAGAGATGAAAAAGAAAAACAGGGGTTAGTGAAGCGACGATAGCCCCTGTCTGTAAAGCGAGAACATAAAGAGCCTGGCGTCGCGCGCGACGGAGCCACTTGATCGCAAAAAATGCCAGCAGAGGAAGTTGTCCAGCCATAAGCAGCTGCCAGATGTGAGCTGCGATTCCTTCATCCTTCGGTTGATTCGCAACACCAAAGACGGAGAGCGTAACGACGACGACCGACAGAGCGGTGAGCGACATGAGGATGGGAAGGAAGGCGGTAGGCTTTCTGACGAGGGTGCTGAAGGGATAGGTCTGCTGTCCCATGGTTCCTCCGAAGATAGGAAAGATGCGCTCAGAGAGAGCGTTGAAGAGGATGTCGGCAATGGCGCGCGGGCCGGAAGGAGAGGACTCAAGCACGGCCCTAAACTCGGTGCCATAGCGATCCCTCCAGATGCGCGGATAGAGACGAAGAAGCAGAGCCGCGAGCATTGGCTTCATAAAGCCTCCAAACGTTTGAGCCCGATCTTTGAGAACTGATGCAGAGTGGTGAGTTTTGCTCGCAGGGTGCGGAGACCCTGCGCGGTGATGCGATAGGGCTGGCGGCGGTCCTCAGCAGGCAGAGGCTCGATAAGTTTCTGCTGCTCAAGGCGTGTAATGGCTCCGTAGAGTGTTCCCGGCCCAAGACGGGTGCCGCAGAGATACACGATGTCCTCGATCATGGCGTGGCCATGCTTTGGTCCATTGGCGAGGCTTGCCAGAACCAGCAGAGGAGGGTCGGAGTACTGGCCAAGTTCTTCGGATTGTCTGGATACTACGCCACGCGTACTACGCATAACGTAGTTATTGCATGAATAGAAAAGGAAGTGCAAGAAATTTTTTCAAGTAGCTCTATTTTTCAGTTCTCTCCTGGGTGGATCCAGGCTTTGAGAGCGGTGAGATGGTGTTCCATATGGGCGATGTAGTCCTCAATGAGGAAGCCGAGGGTCAGTGGGGTTCCGGCAACGACGCCAGGGTTCGAGAGGTTGTGTGGATTGATGTGGCCGATCGTCCAGACGAGGTGTTCGTTGAGAGCAAACCAGAGCGCGAGTACCTCGGCCCATTCCCGCTCACGGTAGTCCTGAAGCTGAACCCATGAATCCTGCGCGTATCCGGGCATCTCTTCGAAGGCAATCTGCATGCGCACGATGCGGCCAAGATTGTTAACGGCGGAGTCGGTGAGGTGGCCGAGGATTTCTTTTGCGCACCATTTTCCTTCACGCTCGGACACGCTTGCGTCGGCATTGGAAAGAGTGGCAAGCCATGCGACGGAGTTACGAAGAGTTGCGGAGAGGTGCTGACTGAGCTCCACGGGATTGAGAAGCTCGGGATCGGTTCCCTGGGTATAGGTCACTCCCATTCGAAGGCTCCCTGGTTGAGGACGAATTCTGGTTGAGATTGCGGGCCAGCAAGGTACAACGAGACGACATCGAACCGGGTAGCAGCCTCGCGAGCCGCAACGGGAAGGCGATGCAGATAGGCTCGTGCAAGACGCCGCAAGGTACGCTGCTTATCGTCGTCGACGGCAAGCTCGGCGGCGAAGGTATCGCGCTGGCTGCGGGTCTTGATCTCGATGAAGCAAAGCGTCTCGCCATGCCAGCCGATGAGGTCGAGATCGCCGCGTAGCTTGGCTGTCCGCCAGCGGCGAGCAACGATGATGTATCCCACGCGCCGGAGATAGAAGAGTGCTTCGCGTTCTCCGAGGGCTCCGGTCTCAAGGTGCTGAGCGGAGCGTGTACGGTGCAGAGCGTAGAGTCGGCGCAAGGTCCATGCCTGCGCATCGAGCCAACGGGACCCGAGGGGCCGAAAGCCGGTAACGGCATGGGTTTGGGCTGGGAAAGCCATGCGCTCAGGATAGTGCATGGCGCGTGTGATGGTCCGGGACAACTAAAATCTTTCTATGCCCTTTGTCGCCCGTCCTCATGCCCGATGGAAGCTGCAAACCCGCTCTCTGGAGCTGGGACGTCGCACGCTGGTGATGGGCATTCTCAACGTGACGCCCGATTCCTTCTCGGATGGCGGGCACTTTTACACGCCGGAGGAGGCTCCGCAACGGGCGCTCGAACACGCACTCTCCATGCTCGATCAGGGAGCAGACATCATCGATATCGGCGGTGAGTCCACACGCCCGGGCGCGACGCCGCTCTCTGCCGAAGAAGAGCAAACGCGGGTGATGCCGGTGATCGAAGCCATCCTGCGCGAACGGCCACAGGCGATTCTTTCTATCGATACTTTCCATGCCGGCACTGCGCAGCGCGCCATCGAAGCAGGAGCAGAGATCGTCAACGATGTCAGCGGTCATCTCTGGGATCAGGAGATGGCACACACCTGTGCCCGTCTGCGCTGCGGCAGTATTCTGATGCACGCTCGCGGCAAACCCTCAGAGTGGCGCACGCTTCCACCTCTTTCACAGGATGAGGTGATGCCGATGATCCTCAAGAATCTCAGTGACCGAATCGCCGCAGCAGAGGCCACCGGTATAGAGCGCGACCGCATTGTTATTGACCCTGGAATCGGCTTCGGCAAGCGACTCGATGAAAACTTTCCGATCCTCGCTCATCTTGAAGAGATGCATCAGCTTGGATTGCCTATTCTTGTCGGGGCTTCCCGCAAGAGCTTCCTTGTGCGTATGCTTGCAACTCAAAAGGAAGACTCGCGACTCAATACAACGACTGCAGCGAACGTTGCAGCTGTTCTTGCGGGAGCGCATATCGTGCGGGTTCATGATGTACAGGCTGCTATCGAGGCAACATCTGTAGCCGATCGCCTTCTCGAAGGCTTGCGTTGATTCTGCGAATCTTTTTCTCCTTCTGTTTTGCTCCGCTAAAAAGGCCCAGGCCAGTGCTATTCTGTGGCGAAGGAAATGCGAAATGTTAATCTTTCTGCTTGTCTGTCAGGTCGTGACTCTTCTTGCTGTGGTGGTCCTGCTGCTCCGCAAACCGCAGGCCCCGACACAGGATCAGCGCCTGGCACAGCTTCCTGACCAGATCACGCGACTGGACGCACGCAGCGAGGCGCTCGACCGCGGTATTCGTGAATCGATGGCGCAGATGCGCAGCGATATTGCCACCGAGGCGCAGCGGACACGTGAGGCCAGCGCGGCTGACTTTGGATCACTGCGTGGCGAAGTCACACGAAATATCGCCGAGCTGGGTCAGATTCTGCAGACGGGACTGAACGGATTCCGCGCCGACAATAAGAGCTCAGACGACATGCTTCGCAAGGCTGTGCTGGAGCAAATGGATGCGATCTCGCAGCGTGTTACGTCGTTTACCTCTGAAACGGGCAGGCAGCACACCGAACTACGCGAAACGCTGAATAAGAAGTTGAACGATCTGATGCAGAGTAATACTGCCTTGCAGGAGCAGTTGCGTGCCGCTGTCGAAAACCGTTTGAACAAGCTGAACGAGGACAACTCCAAAGAGCTGGAGAAGATGCGCCAGACGGTCGACGAGAAGCTGAACGATACGTTGCAGACGCGGTTGACCGAGAGCTTTGGGCAGGTGACCGATCAGCTCAACAAGGTCCACAGCGGCCTGGGCGAGATGACGAAGCTCTCCGATGGTGTTCAGGATCTGAGCCGTATCTTCACCAATGTGAAGTCGCGTGGCGGATTTGCTGAGGTACAGCTGGGCATGCTGCTGGAACAGATGCTTGCGCCGAGCCAGTTCATTCGCAACGCGCGTGTCAAAGAAGGCTCGCTTGAAGTTGTCGAATTTGCCGTGCGCTTTCCTGGGCACTCGGGTGAGACATTACTGCCGATCGACGCCAAGTTTCCCCGGGAAGACTGGGAGCGTTTGGAAGTCGCTTATGAGAGTGGCAACGCTGAACAAATCGTCGCTGCTGGAAAAGCCTTCGAGCAGGCAATACGCACCGAAGGTGACCGCATCTGTTCCAAGTACATCAATCCTCCAAAGACCACTCCGCACGCCATCATGTTCTTGCCCACCGAAGGCCTTTATGCGGAAGTGATGCGGCGTGACGCTTTACAGGCCGAGGTGCAATCGAAGTGCCGGGTCACGATCGCGGGGCCGAGCACGTTATCGGCCATCCTGACCAGTTTCCAGATGGGTTTCCACATGCTTGCCATTCAGGAGAAAGGCGATGAGGTTTGGAAGGTGCTGGAAGGCACCAAGAAGGAGTTCGGCACGTTTGAGACGCTAATGACCAAGATGGAGTCCCAGGTTGGGACTGTGCAAAACACCATTCAGAAGCTGGGCGTGCGGACCCGTGCCATTAACCGGACGTTGCGCGAGGTTGGAGAGACTGACAAGACACTCCCCGGCGCGATCCCGATTGACTTCGACCAGGCTGCCGGAATTACAACATTTCTTGCGGCTTCCAGCGAGGACGATTGAAAAAATCTTTCGATCTTTTGATTTTCCGCAGCCCCGGTTTGCTTTACACTCTGCTGGGCCCTCAGTATGCTTGAGATTGGTCTGCGTGAGATCATGAAAACTTGCGTATCGTAACGGTTTTGACCCTAGGAAACATAAACAGGAGAACGACATGGCAGCAGTTGATGAAAAGGTAAAACAGATTATTGTCGAGCAGCTTCAGGTGGATGAGGCCGAAGTGACCCCGGGAGCTAGCTTCCAGGAGGACCTTGGTGCCGACTCGCTCGACGTAGTCGAGCTCGTCATGCAGTTCGAAGAAGCCTTCGACATCCAGATTCCCGATGAGGATGCCGAGAAGATCAAGACCGTCAAAGACGCGATTGAGTACATCGAGAAGAACCAGAAGGCGAAGTAATCATGCTTGAGCGTCGCGTTGTCGTAACCGGCCTCGGATTAATCTGCGGGGTCGGCAACACTGCGTCTGAGGTTTGGGACGGCCTGATGGCCGGCAAGAGCGGTATGGCGGAGATCACCGCATTCGATCTCACCGGCCATCCCGTGCGCTTTGCCGCCGAGGTCAAGAATTTCGACGCACTGAAGTTTGTGGACAAGAAAGAAGCCCGGAAGATGGGCCGCTTCATCCATTTTGCCTTGGCTGCGTCGGAAGAGGCGATGAAGCATTCGGGCCTGCAGGTCACAGACGAGATTGCCGATCGCGTCGGAGTCCATATCGGCTCCGGCATTGGAGGCTTCGATGTCATCGAGCGTGAGCACAGCGCCATGCTTGCTGGCGGCCCCCGCAAGATCTCGCCGTTCTTTATTCCGGGTTCTATCGTCAATCTGGCAGCGGGTCATGTCTCCATCCGCTTCAAAGCCAAGGGACCAAACGAGGCCACTGCGACTGCTTGCACCACCAGTGCGCATTCTATTGGCGATGCCTTCCGCATTATTCAGCGTGGCGATGCCGATGTGATGATCGCCGGAGGCGCTGAGGCCGCTATCACTCCCATGGGCGTAGGCGGATTCGCCGCGATGAAGGCTCTCTCGACCCGGAATGACGATCCCACGCACGCCTGCCGACCCTTCGACAAGGATCGCGACGGTTTTGTCGTAGGCGAAGGCGCGGGCATCCTCATTCTGGAAGAACTGGAGTTTGCCAAGGCTCGCGGCGCGAAGATCCTTGCTGAGGTGATTGGCTACGGTCTCTCGGCAGATGCCTACCACATGACTGGTATGGCTCCCGAGGGCGAAGGCTGCTATCGCTCGATGAATCATGCGCTGAAGTCCGCCGGACTCTCGCCGGACAAGATCGACTACGTCAATGCGCACGCGACTTCGACTCCGCTGGGCGATGCTCTCGAATCGAAGGCCATCGAGAACGTCTTTGGCGATCGTGCCAAGAACGGAACTCTGCTGGTCAGTTCCACCAAGTCGATGACCGGCCATCTCCTCGGCGGTGCGGGTGGTCTTGAGGCGGGCATCACCATTATGGCGATGCAGAACCAGATTGCTCCTCCGACGATGAATCTCGTCGAGGCCGATCCCGAGTGCCGTTTGAACTACGTTCCCAACAAGCCTCAACCGGCGAAGATCGACCACGCGCTTTCGAACTCCTTCGGGTTCGGAGGAACGAATGGCTCGCTGATCTTCAAGCGCTGGACCGAGTAGCTGTTTTATTCCGTTCAACAAAAAGCCCGGCGCGATGCCGGGCTTTCTTCTAACTATCCGAAAATCCGAATCAGAAGTTCCATGAAACTGTGGCTCGAATCGTACGCGGCTCACCGGGCTTCACGTACACATTGCTATACGATCCGGCCCAATAGCGTGTGTTGCCCAGGTTGTTCATATTGACCTGCCACTGGGAAGGGCCTCGGCGATAGGTAACTGACGCATCGGCGACTCCATATCCGGGAAGCTGGAAGCTATTCGCCAAGTCGCCTGACTGGTCGCTATAACGGCGTCCGCCAACTCCGAAGCCAAGACCTCTCGCAAATCCGCGTGGAATTTCATACGTCGACCAGATGTTGAACAGATTCTTTGGCGCATTGATGGTTGGGGTTCCCACGGGAAGGGTCGTATCGTGTGTCACTTCGGCGTCGATGTAAGAGTAGGCGGTCGTCAGATTCCAACCTGCCAGCGGATGTAGCGTCGCCTCCAACTCGACTCCGCGGCTGCGCTGTTTTCCGGTGACGAGGTAAAAATTGGGATGCGCAGGATCGCTGGTCAATACGTTTCCACGATTGAGTTGGAAGACTGCCAGAGTCGTCATCAGCCGGCCTCCCCATGCAGCGCTCTTCATACCGCCTTCCCACTGTTGGCCGCGCTCGGGCGCCGCAAAGGTCCCGGTGGTCGAGCCGTTATAGACCATGCCCGACTGTGGCATAAACGACTTGCTGAAGCTGGCATAGAGCGTCGTGGATGGAATGGCCTGCCAGGTGACACCGATGCGCGGCGTAAGACCTGTTGAGTTCTGGTTCGGCGTACCCTTGCTTTCGTTCTTGGCGAAATCGATGCGGCCACCAGCGGTGACGGTAAAGTGCTGTGGCAGTCGGACGTGATCCTGCAGGTAGATGCCTGTGTACTGCGTCACTGTATTGTTCGAGGTGTAGAGCTGCAACTGGCGCACAGGATTGGCGCCATAGACCGGTTTGTAGAGATCGAGCGGCTCGTACTGCGACATGTCGGAGAAATCGATGGAATAACCACGCGCGATATTGGGGTTGCGGTAGAAATCGACTGG